>JAEZKZ010000031.1 GCA_023415305.1 Bacillota bacterium | reverse complement strand
GTGTATCAAGAAGAACGTAAACTTTGATTTCAGACAGGTAGGTTCGACATTTATTAAAGATGATGTTACATACAAGGTGCAAAGGCAATATTTATGTGCACAGGCGAGAAAAGCAGGCATAAATTTTAGAGCACTAATTTGAAGGCTTGTATAGTTTCTAATAGAAAATATCTACTTAAACAGTTTTTTAATAAGGAAGAGGCTATTTTGGTAACGAACTAGAAGCATAACTTTTTATAAGTATTTGAAAAATATCGGAGAAAAATATGTATAGATCGGAAAATCTAATAGATACCAAAACAAATATACCAAACTCAAATATGAAGATTGTAAAGAGAACAAAATTATATACAAAGCTTAATAGAATCATTGATTATAGGCTATGTCTTGTGATATCTCCTGCAGGTTTTGGAAAAACAACTTTACTAACTTCCTGGATAAATTCATTACCAAAAAGCAGACCCTCATTCTGTTGGGTATCATTGGACGAGTTTGATAACGATTAAATATATTCTGGAGTTACTTTCTGACGTCTTTATCTAAAAAGTTTCCTCAAATAAAGATAAATTTAGAGAATTACTATACTTTACATAATGATGATGTTAACCGTTATATATCTATATTGATTAATCTTATTAATACTTTAGATGAACATATAATAGTGATATTGGATGATTTTCAATATATACATAATTATGAAAAAATTAAAAGTATCAACTTACTACTCAAATACATACCCGATAAAATGCACATGATCATTTCCTCAAGGGTTATGCCCAATATTGATACAGGAAGATTAATTGCTTCGGAAGATCTTATGCTGATAGGTCAAAGTGTTTGAATGACAAAATTAATTTGATAGTATTTAACCAAAAGAACGGTAGTTCTTAACTTACAAAAGGATACCAACTGCTAAAAAATCTTTTATTGATATCCTTTTATATTAATAATCAATAGTATGTAACTATACCAAGCCTAACAAACGAACCAGGTTAGCGACTATAAAGCATATAGTAATTCCCGTAATTGTGGGTACTATAAATGACACCAGAGTCCATTTCAAACTTTGGGACTCCTTCTTAATTGTCAGGCAAGTGGTGCCGCAGGGCCAATGCATAAGAGAAAACAGCATTACGCATACAGCTGTCAACCAGGTCCAGCCGTGGGAAACCAGAAGTTCTCTAAGTTTATTGAGACTATCCAGCTCCAGCATGTTTCCCGTAGCCATATAACACATGATAATTATCGGAATAACGATTTCATTTGCAGGAAAGCCAAGTATAAATGCCATCAAGATATATCCATCCAAGCCCAGCAGTTTTGCAAAAGGATCAAGAAATCCCGCACAATGGGAAAGCAGGCTAAGATCCCCTACTTGAATATTTGCCAGACACCATATTACCAGACCTGCAGGTGCGGCTACCGATACGGCACGACCCAGCACAAACAAGGTTCTGTCTAAAACTGATCTTACAATAACCCTGCCAATCTGAGGCTTCCTGTATGGAGGCAGCTCAAGAGTAAAGGAGGAAGGTAAACCTTTCAAGATTGTTTTTGATAAGATTTTTGATATCAATAGTGTCATTACAACGCCAAGTACTATAACTCCGGTCAAAAGCAAGGTTGAGACCACAGTTTGAACTGGTCCTGCGACGAAACCTGCAAAAAACATGGTGATAATGGCAATCAGAGTTGGAAATCGACCGTTACAGGGAACAAAGTTATTTGTTATTATGGCAATAAGTCTTTCCCTTGGGGAGTCTATAATTCTGCAGCCGATTATTCCGGCGGCATTGCAGCCGAAACCCATACACATGGTTAATGCCTGCTTTCCATGAGCACATGCCTTTTTGAAGAAATTATCAAGGTTAAAGGCGATTCTGGGTAAGTACCCCAAATCCTCAAGCAGTGTAAATAATGGAAAAAATATAGCCATGGGAGGAAGCATTACTGAAATTACCCATGCCAGTGTCCTATATATGCCCATGACTAGCAAGCCGTGTAGCCATGAAGGTGCCCCGGCCCACATAAAGAAGTCGGTCAACCGATCCTCAATCCAGAAAAGGAAGGTTGCAATCATTTCTGATGGTATGTTTGCTCCGGCAATGGTAAGCCAGAATATAACCCCTAGAAGTCCTATCATAATGGGTATACCAAAGACCCTCGATGTAAGTATACTATCAATTCTACGGTCAAAATTATTGTACTTTTTACTCTCAATTGAGACAACTATAGTGCACATTTTTTCTGCAGTGCAAACAATGCTGGACACAATTTTATCTCTTAATAGATCATGGCTGATACCTGCAGTGCTTAAAAGTTCCTTTGATTCATTTAATTTCTGTATCAAGTTGTGATCTTCCAACAAATTAAAATTTAAATATCGCTGAAGAGCTTTTAGAAGGGTTTCATCTCCGTCCAGTAATTTTAAAGCTACCCATCGGCTGTTAAGCTTATTCTCAAGAAGTTTTTTTATTGATGGCTCAAGTATACTGATTGCTTCCTCAATCGGCGAATCATAAGTAATTTTTAACGGAGTGTTCACAACCCTTTTAGCAGTAATATCATAGACTGAATTCATTAACTCAGTCAGGCCTAAACTACTTCTGGCACTGGTACCAATGACAGGTACTCCGAGCTGAGCCGACAGCTCCTTTAAATCTATGTTGATTTTTTTTCTATTAGCCTCATCCAGAAGATTTACACATACAACTACATCTGAGGTAATTTCCAATGTTTGAAGTACCAGGTTCAAATTCCTTTCAAGACATGTTGCATCTGTTACAATCACAGTTGCATCAGGATTTCCGAAACAGATAAAATCTCTAGCAACCTCTTCTTCTACCGAGCTGGACATCAGTGAGTATGTACCTGGTAAATCAACCACAATAAAAGTTTTATCCATATGTTTATATTTTCCCTGAGCATTAGTTACTGTTTTGCCAGGCCAGTTACCAGTGTGCTGATTCAGTCCTGTCAGACTGTTAAATACAGTACTTTTTCCTACGTTGGGATTTCCCGCAAGTGCTATCACTTTGTCATTAGGGCTGGTACGTTCGATTTTAAGCTCATTTTCCAAAACGCCTGCCCCTGTGGATTGGCTTGTTAACCCCATTTTTAAAAACCCTCCCCGTTATTATAGATATTAGAAATATATCAACCAAGAGCTGATATACTCCAGCCCTTGGCAATACCTATCCGGTTTTTAATTATAAGCTTCAACAAGTATTTTGGATGCTTCTTCAGAACGCAGTGCAAAAACTGCACCACGAATATTATATGCCACCGGATCACCTGATGGGCTTTTTTGCAGTGCTTCAATTTCGGTATTAAATATTAACCCTAAATCCAACATTCTTCTACGGATTGGTCCATCAGAAGTCAGTACTTTTACCTTGGCTTTTTTTCCCAGGGGCAAATAATTCAGCGGAATAAATGTATCATTCATAAAAATAACCTCCATTTAATATTATGTAAATTCGGTATCTCATTATTTGAGCCGAGAGAAACTTGTTTTCTCAAGACTAATATATGATACATAAATATAAAGTGTTACAGATTATTTTTTCTCAGAAGATCAATATGGATATGGTATAATATAGGAATATTTTTAACTTGAGGTTTAAATCTACATTTATAGGAGAAGATATATGCGAACCGAACAGCAGATGTATGACTTAATAATTAATACCGCAAAGGAAGATGAAAGAATTCGTGGGGTATATATGAACGGGTCACGGGCAAATCCCAATGCAGTCAAAGACATTTTCCAGGACTATGATATTGTATACGTTGTAAATGAAACTGGTTCATTTAGAAAGGATAAAAACTGGATTGACCGTTTTGGTGAACGTTTGTATATGCAGTATCCCGAAGAGGGCTATATTTATAAGCATGATGTTGAGAATTGCTATGGCTGGTTAATACAATTTGCAGACGGTAACAGGCTTGATCTTCATGTATGCACACTAAGGCATGTACTGAATGGGATTCAGACAGACAGGCTTTGTAAAATATTGCTTGATAAGGATGAATGCCTTCCCAAAATGCCTGAGGCAACAGATGAGGATTATTGGGTTAAAATGCCTTCCGAGGGCCAATTTTTGGATACATGTAATGAGTTCTGGTGGTGTTTGAATAATGTTGCCAAAGGCTTATGGCGGAGGGAAGTTCCATATGTAATGGATATGCTGAATTTTGTAATCCGACCTCAATTGCTTCACCTATTGGAATGGAAAATCGGCTTTGCCACAAATTTTACTGTAAGTATAGGAAAATCCGGCAAGTATATGTATAGATGGTTGAGCTATGAGGTTTGGGACACATTATTAAAAACATATCCTAAGGGTGAAGTAAACGAAATATGGAATTCAGTTTTTATTATGTGTGACTTATTTAATGGGATAGCTGAAGAGTTAGCAGGAATAATGAAGGTTGAGTATAATGAAAATGAGTCAAAAAACAGTTTGGAATTCTTAAGACACGTATCACAATTACCGGCAGATGCCAAAGAAATTTATCCATAAATACTATGAGATACAGCCTTCAATTAATCTGATAATAAGCTTAAAAAAGATCATATTTTTAATCGAAAAGAATAGTCATATCGGTATACGAATGAATATTCGCAGATTCAGGGGGTTATTATGTGGGTATTGTTTGCTTTTGGGTCAGCACTATTTGCCGGACTGACAGCTATATTATCAAAAATTGGTATAAGAAATACAGATTCCAATGTTACTACCGCTCTTAGGACAATTGTTGTACTGCTTTTTTCCTGGTTGATGGTATTTATTGCAGGATCTCAGAATACAATTTCTGAAATCAGCAGCAAAACACTATTATTTCTTATATTATCAGGGATTGCAACAGGAGCCTCATGGCTTTGTTATTTTAAGGCACTTCAACTGGGAGATGTAAACAAGGTAACTCCTGTCGATAAATCAAGTACTGTTCTTACTATGGTCCTTGCCATAATCTTTCTTGGTGAAAGCTTAACTGTAATCAAGTCGCTATCTATTCTTTTAATTGGAGTCGGAACATACCTGATGATTTATACAAAGAAAGTACCTGAATCAAAAGGTTCAGCTGGCGGTATTATGTGGTTTCTGTATGCGATAGGCTCTGCTGTTTTTGCCGGTGTAACCTCTATTCTTGGAAAAGTTGGAATTCAAGGAGTGGAATCAAATCTGGGAACCTCAATCAGAACGATTGTTGTATTATTAATGGCTTGGATGGTTGTTTTTATTACAGGGAAGCAGAGCACAATAAAAAATATAGATACAAAGAGTTGGGTATACCTGTTGCTGTCAGGTTTTGCTACGGGAGGATCATGGCTGTGCTATTACAGAGCCTTGCAAGATGGACCGGCAAGTATAATTGTCCCTATAGACAAATTAAGTATTCTTATTACTATTACCTTTTCTTACTTGTTCCTAAAAGAAAAAATATCAAAAAAATCAGCATTGGGATTAATTCTTTTTGTAGTTGGGACCCTGATACTTTTAGTTTAATAAATCAATCACAGTAGAATTCAAGCAGCTAAAACCCTATATCTATAAAAATAAGTAGAACTTAATTAAGTTTTACATAACAAAATATTATTAGGTAAAAATACATAAGAGGACGAAATATTGGAGGGAATTATGACAAAAAACGAGTTAACCTTTCATGAAAGTATGGAAATACATGAACTGTTAAATTTTAAAACCATTTGCATGACCACATCCAAACTTGCTCAGGGTATTGTTTTTGATCAGGAGCTTAAAGCCTTGCTGGATAAAGATGTACAGCAATCAATTCAGTCAGTTAAAACCCTTGAAGGCTTATTAAGAAAGAGCAATTTACATTAGGGAGGTGGACATATGACTATTGAGACAAAGTCAATAAATGAAATAAAGAAACCTATGAATAAGGATTATCTTGAAGTTGACAATATGGAAGGGATGCCTGCTTTGGTTGATTCTACCATAGCAATGAGCTTTTTGATAAATGCCAAAAGCGGTATAAGAAATTGTGCTATTGCACTGACGGAGGTAGCAGAAATTGAAGCTAGAGCTGAGATCACAAATATGTTAAGCAGAGCTATTGATTTGCACACCGAAATTACAGATTTAATGATAAAAAAGGGTTGGTTCCACCCCTTTGAACCTCAAAGACAGTTTGATCTGGATAAAATATCCTCAGATACGGCTTTAAGGATAGCGCAAATGAACCTTTTCCCGGGTGATACAAGCCGTCTTGGAACCTTTGCAACTCCCAACTACTGATTTAGCGGAGGTAATGATAATGAAAGCAGTAACCTTTCAAGGTGTAAAAAACGTAGAGGTAAAAGAGGTGGATGACCCAAAAGTCCACAAGCCCGATGACATAATTGTCAGGGTGACTTCTACTGCAATATGCGGTTCTGATCTACATCTGATTCATGATATGGTTCCGAATCTACCAAAGAACTATATAATCGGTCACGAACCAATGGGAATAGTTGAAGAAACCGGTCCGGAAGTAAAAAACGTAAAAAAAGGTGACAGGGTTATTGTTCCATTTAATGTTAGCTGTGGAGAATGTTTTTACTGTAAACACGGACTTACCAGTCAATGTGATAATTCCAACCCCCATGGAGGAATGGGAGGCTTTTTCGGGTACTCTGAAACAGCGGGAGGCTATCCGGGAGGACAAGCTGAATATATAAGAGTTCCGTACGGAAATTTCACTCCTTTTAAAATACCTGAAAACTGTGAAGTATCGGACGAGAAGCTTGCATTACTTTCCGATGCCATACCGACTGCTTTTTGGAGTGTAGAAAATGCAGGAGTAAAAAATGGTAATACGGTAATAGTTCTTGGATGTGGACCTGTTGGGCTTTTAGCACAGAAATTCTGCTGGATGATGGGAGCAAAGCGAGTAATTGCTGTAGATTATATTGATTACCGGCTTGAGCATGCGAAGAAATACAACAACGTTGAAACAGTTAATTTTGAGCATCATGATAATACAGGAGAATATCTTAAGGAAATAACCAAAGGCGGAGCAGATATAGTAATAGATGCTGTTGGAATGGATGGAAAAATGACACCGATGGAGTTTCTTGCATCCGGACTCAAGCTGCAGGGAGGAGCGCTGGGAAGCTTTGTTATAGCTACTCAGGCCGTCAGAAAGGGTGGAATGATTCAGGTTACAGGTGTATATGGAGCAAGATATAACTCCTTCCCCTTGGGGGACTTGATGAACAGAAATATAAACCTAAGGTTGGGACAGGCACCGGTAATTCCATATATCCCTAGACTATATCAACTGGTTGCCGACAATAAGTTTGACCCAGGTGATATTATTACTCATAAGCTGCCCTTGGAGCAGGCAAAGCACGGTTATGAGATTTTTGATACAAAAACCGATGGCTGTATAAAAGTTATACTTCAGCCGGGTATTCACTAAATAACAATAGAATCTGAAAGGATGTATATATGGAAAGACAAAAGGCATTAGCGCCTCATGAGGCATTAGAACTACACGAACTAATCACTTTCAAGAATATTTGTGCTACTAAGTCATCTGCGATGGCTGCACTGGTTAAAGACGAAGAGCTTAGGGAAATCATGCAGCAGGATTTCAGATTTTCACAGGAATATATACGGGAACTGAGTGATTTGTTGAAGCCATCCCAATTTATGAATAAGCCTGATGAAGCACCGGGTTTGCCTGTGTAAATAAAGAGACGTACTGATTAAATAACAAGAAGGAAGGTTTTTAAATTGGGTATTTTACAAAATATAGCTGGCCTGGGGGATATTACGGAACAGGTAATTGCAACGGACTTTTTAATCGCATCCAAAGCCGGGGTTCAGAATTATGCTGTTGCAATCTCTGAAACAGTATCCCCTCATGTCAGGGAAGTTCTGCGTAGACAGCTGGATACGGCAATCAGCACTCACGAAAAAATTTTCAGTTTTATGATTAAAAAGGGTTATTATAATATCAGCGATCCGGGTGATCAGATTAGAATTGATTTGACAGCTGCAGATACTGTTCTGAATATTAAGCAATAAACTATATAATTTTATGTCTGAATGATTAATAATTTTTAATCATTTTATTCTATCACAGAACAATACAGGTATTTTTGCATTTATCTTTCAGGGTACTATTTAAAAAAACGCATATAATACTAGTGTCCGAAAGGACAAATATATTTCAGAAGGAGCGATGCTTTATGGGAAACAATAATAACAGTAACAAAAACTTGGTACCTGAAGCAGCAAACAAGCTTGATAAACTGAAATATGAAACTGCTGCCGAACAGGGTGTTAGCCTTAAGGAAGGTTACAATGGTGACATTACTTCAAGAGATGCCGGGAAGATCGGTGGTAACATGGTTAAAAAAATGATTGAGTACGCTGAAAAAAATATGAAGTAAACCAAAAAAAGGCTCGAAAGAGCCTTTTTTTGGTTATAGCTTTAAATAATGTACATTATGTTTAACCACAGACTAACTTTTATAAGGATCAGGATCGAAATGCAGGAGTACTTGAGTCAAATGCTCGGTGTGTTCCTTTTCATCATCTATTATTTTTTGTAATGCAATTCGGATGTCTTTTTGTTGAATTTCTGCAATTTCATCTTCATAAAGAATTATAGCCTCCAATTCCCCTTTGATATCCTCTCTTACATTATTCAGAATTAAAGGCTTATCGTATATAGTGATTCTCTCGGCCTGCGAAGAGAGGGCAAGCGATTTTTTACCCGAAGAATGTTTTCCTTGACCGGAATGAACATTTGGGGCATTTTGAACGCTGGATGCATTTGGAGTATTCGGTACACCTTTAGTATTTGATATATTTTGAATATTAGACGAGCTTTGAACATTTGTTCCACTTTTGGTATCTGATGTATTATGCAAATTAAGTACATTTTGCATTGAGTCAGTTCCTACATTTAATTCATGAGGAGTCATAAAATATTTATATTCTACCGGATCGTATTTCCTTAGGAGGTCAAGTGCAATCATATAATGGCTTTTTTCATCAAGCATTATATGATACCAGGCCTCATTAATTACGGTTATGTTGGAATTGAGTATATGATTTTGATAACCGTTAATAGCAACCAATTCAGCAATCATTACTTGCCTGAGTAAATTGGTGACTTTGTGGGGTACACCCTGTGGGTGACCGAGTGGGTTTGTATAACTCATAAAAACCTCTTAAAATTTTTTACTTATTTATTTTATGTACATTTTTAGGTAAAAGTGAAGGTTAGTGTTAAAGTAATCAAATATATACTTAATCATAGATTACCTTGACAGTTTAAAAGATAAACAAAGGTAAACAAAAGTATTGACATTAACGCAGCGTTAAGGAGTATATTTTGATTAAGCTTACTTAACAGTAAAATGACCATTTGAGTAATTAAGTATAAGAAATAGCCGGAAGGAGGTGAAGAGGCTTATGCTGAATGGATATCCGGTGTTTTCACTGACAGCATTAGCCCGATCATGGAATATACGGTAAAAAGACTTGCAGCACTTGCTGATATTAGCACCAGAACTCTAAGGTACTATGATGAAATAGGTATTCTAAAGCCGGCAAGAATTAATTCTTCAGGATACAGAATCTATGGTCAGAACGAGGTTGACAGATTACAGCAAATTCTCTTCTACAGAGAGTTGGAGCTTAGTCTGGAAGACATAAAAGAAATAATATCCCAACCGGATTATAATAGAAATGAAGCTTTAAAAGATCATCGGATAAAGCTTCTGGCAAAAAGAAAACAAATAGATCTATTGCTGGCCAATATTGAAAAAACCTTAAAGGCAGAAGAAGGGAGACTTAAAATGACTGATAAAGAGAAATTTGAAGGCTTTAAACATAAACTGGTAAATGAAAATGAGAATAAATACGGTAGGGAGAGTAGAGAAAAGTATGGCGATAAAGCAGTAAATGATTCCAATAATAAACTACTGAAAATGACAGAGGAGCAATATCAACAGTTTGAAAAGCTTGGTCAGGAAGTAAATGAAACCTTGAAGGCAGCAATGGAAACAGGAGATCCATCCGGGATCCTCGGACAGAAAGCAGCCGACCTGCACCGCCAATGGCTTTCCTATTCTTGGAGCAGCTACAGCAAGGAAGCCCATGCTGGAGTGGCTCAGATGTATGTTGGTGATGAACGCTTTAAACAATACTATGACAAAATTCAGGAGGGGGCAGCGGAGTTCCTGAGAGATGCGGTGTTGATATATACCAAATGATTAAGTAATCTGTAATAAATCAATAAATTTTTCGTATATACAGCTGAATATTCACTATAGATCCTCTCCATATTTTTATAGTCCTTGATGTAATGTCGCTAATGGTAACAATTACAGCTAGTACAGCATAAGTAATCTTGATAATATGAGAAGAGTATTGCAGATTAATAATATTATGAGGTGACAAATGCGGGCAAAGTTAGTGGGCAAAGTGATAAAAATAATTACAGTAGCTGTTTTATCTGCCGGAGTAATGGCAGGTGCTTCACCTGTGCAGGCTGAGGGCATAAAGGACCTTTCTATGGCTTCAGCTTATGCAAAAGAAGCTGTACAGTGGATGGTGAGCAATAAAGTAATCAGTGGAGACCAATATGGTTATTTTAACCCCGGTAAAAAAATCAGCAGGGCAGAATTGGTAACTATAATAGTAAAAGTGTTGAATATTGATATAACTAATTTACCTGAAACTCCTACCTTTAGTGACGTTCCTGCCAAGCACTGGGCTTACGCTTATGTTGAGGCTGCCAGCCGAGCAGGTATCATAAGCGGTATAGGAAACGGCAAGTTCGGAGTCAATTCCCTGAGTACCAGAGAACAGGTAACTTCAATAATTATGAACTACCTGTCTATATCAAAAGAAGCGGTTCTTGCAGAGCAGGGTCTGAATGCGTTAACTAAATTCGTTGATGAAGAGAATATGTCGGAATGGGCAAAACCTTCTATCCAATTTGCAGTTTCAAATGGTATAATGAGCGGAACCAGTTCAAATACTTTTTCTCCGGCAGGAAAGGCTACAAAAGAACAGATAGCAGTTATTTTACATAACTTTATTAATAACAGTGAAAGAATTCATCAGGCAGCCGACAGTTTGAGAAAGCCTTTGATATCATTTAACGGAGATGTTATAAAGTTGACCGAAACTTTTGTTCTTGAAAACGGAGAAATTCTCATACCTGTCGAAGCTTTTGTGCACATGGGAGTTAGTGTAACTGTAGATGAGGCTAAGAACAGAGTTCTGGTAAAAAACTCTGTCGGAGATAAAAACATATATCTAGGTATTAATAATAGAACTGCATATGTTAATTATACCGGTACTGGGAATCCCTTTGAAGAATCCAGTACCGGGGCTTACGCCATAACTCTTGCAGCAGCACCAAAGGTATCCGGCCAAGCAGTTCTAGTACCGGCAAAAGCAGTTACTTCTGCCATGAGTATGACTATCCAAATGAATGAAAAAACAAACCTTATTGTAATAAAAGATGCATCCTCAGTAAATAATCCTGCACTTTACAACGCATTTATGAAGCTACTTGATTATAAGGGAGAATACCAGTCAAGTATGGAAATGTCCATGGTTGAGACATCAAACTATGAAGAACTGATGGGCCTAAGCTATATTATGGAAGGAGTAAACAACGGTTCTAAATCAACTTCGAATACTAAAGTTACCACATTTGATCCTCAATATGGAGAAGTTTCCAATCAATTTAATGTTATAAAAGTCGGTCAAAAAATATATACAAAAAATCTGAAATCCGGCATATGGAGTATTGTTTCTGAGGAAGAAGCTCTTGAACAGGGTATAATGTATTTTGATTATGAAGCAGATAAAGAAGAAACACAAAAAATGCTTGATTCCTATGGAAAGATGAAGATATACTTTGCAGGAAAGGCTTTAATAAATGGTGGAGAGGTAAACAAGTATGAAGTTAAAGCCGACACAGAAATGTTGAATGCTTTAATACCTTCAGACCTCCTTGGTGAAGGCGTGACAATGGAGGACATTTATAACAAGGGCTTTAACATGAAGATTGATGTTTATGTTAACAGTAACGGTCATATTATCAAACAGTTAACTAAAATCAATGCTGCTATGGAACTAGATGGTTCAGGTATGGAATTGAATGTTACTCATACTGTTGACTACAAAAATATTGGTGCTGAGATAGAAATAGTAACCCCAAGCATTTAAAAATAAAAGGGGCCGACAAAAATGTCGGCCTCGTATTATTTTATTATCTTAAAAGCAGACTACTGCGGTCTTGAGGGTGTCGAAATATTCTGAAGCGTATCAGCAACTTGAGTATAATATTTTGCATCAACAGCCACATCACCAAGGGCTACAATTCCAACGAGGTTATTGTTCTCAATAACAGGAACTCTTCGTATCTGACTTGTAGACATTTTCTGGGCAACATCGTGCATATCCATATCAGGAGAAACACATGCCACACCAGTAGTCATAACTTCGGTTACAGGTGTCTGTTGAGGATTTTTACCGGTTGCAACAGTTCTTACAACTATATCTCTATCGGTAATAATACCTACAACACCACTCTGATCACAAACAGGGATAGATCCTACGTTATGCTGCTGCATGAGCTGTGCTGTCTCAGCAACATTTGCTGCGGGATTTACATAAGCAACGTTTTTGGTCATTACGTCTCTAACTTTCATATAATCACCCTTTCTTTTAAGAATTCATGATTATAATTCCCGAATAAATTTAAAAAAATCGCGGAAGGTTTCACCATTTGGTCTCAGTAATGTACAGCTCTGCTGAGTAGGAGGCTGTTGCTCCGTCAGAAGCTGCAGTAATAACCTGCCTTAAAAACTTTTGACGGATATCTCCTGCGGCAAAAACTCCCGGAATGTTTGTCTGCATTCTCTCGTTAGTAATAATATATCCTTCCGGGCTTTGCTGTATTTTTCCATTAATTAAGGAAATGTTGGGATTTAAGCCAATTGCAATGAATAGCCCGTCAACATCTATTTGAGAGCTTACGTTTGATTTCAGATTTCTTAGTTTTAATCCCTCAACTCCATGCTCACCTATAATTTCTTCGACAACTGAATCCCATACCAATTCAATTTTTTTATTGCAGAATAATTCATCCTGCAGAATTTTTGTAGCCCTTAAGCTGTCTCTTCTGTGGATAAGATAGATTTTGGGACAAAATCTTGCCAGATACAAGGCATCTTCTGCAGCAGTGTCACCTCCACCAACCACGGCAACTGTTTTATTTTTGTAAAAGGCTCCGTCACACACAGCACAATAGGAGACACCGGCTCCCCTGAAGGCTTCCTCCTTGTCAAGACCAAGCATTTTCGGGTATGCACCCATACATAATATAAGTGCCTTACACTCATAAGTGTTATTATGTGTTTTGACGACCTTTATCTTTGAATTCAGATCAAGTTCAATTACTTCGTCATTAAGAACAACAGTACCGAATTTTCTCGCCTGATTTTCCATTCTCAGGGCCAGGTCAGAGCCACCAATAGGTTCTTCAAAACCTGGATAATTTTCCATAACATCTGTTGTGGCCATCTGCCCCCCTGTGAACATCCTTTCTATTACAAGTGTGTCAAACTTGGCTCTTGAGCTGTATAGGGCTGCAGAATAGCCCGCCGGTCCGCCTCCAACGATTATTATATCGTACATATACTACCTCCAATAGTTGAATCTATTTTGGCATAAATTAATTTTCGCATTATTTTATGATTTATTCTATAATTAATATACCCAAAAATTATTGAATAATAAATTTACTTTTGTAATAATGTGGTAACTGCAAAAAGGGTTAACCAATTAAATCATTTAAAAGCTCGTTACAAAATGTTATAATTAATAGGTTAATGTGATTGGTTTTAGGAGGATTAAATCATTGATAACTAAATATCAGGAACTTGCTAAACACGGTAATATAAAGACATCAAGGTTTGTTTCATCAGCTGCGGTTATATTATATTTTTATTTAATAATCGGTGGCATAATAGCCTCAATTCCGATTATATATACTATGGTTACAAATCGGGATACCCTTTTTGATCCTATTATGGAGACTGATCCGATGGGGTTTATTGATAAATATGTTGGCCCGATTCCAAATTTTATATTTTCAAATTTGTCTATTTATTGCATGCTTGCCGGTGCTGTTATAGCGATTAAATTTATACACAATAGACCTTTGGGAACAGTTTTTAATTATAGAGGAAAAATAAAATGGTTAAATTTTTGGATTGGCTTTGGTGTGTTTGGAATATTACTGTTTATTGGTACAGGAGTTGATTATATATTCAATTCAGAAACATACTCGGTATCTTTTGATCCTGATAAATTCTGGGTAATGTTACCAGTGATTTTAATCATGACTCCAATTCAGACTACTGCAGAGGAAATTGTATTTAGGGGTTATGTGATACAGAGCTTCGGACTTAAAATAAAGAACGGACTTGTCCTTTCGGTTATTTCCGGCGTAATTTTTACACTTCCGCATCTTGCAAATCCTGAGATTTATGCTGCGAGTGAGCTTGGTGTGTTCAGCACAATTTGTATGGTTCTGAACTATTTTATATATGGAGTGATGCTGGCTATGATAACAATCAGAACAAATTCTCTCGAGGCTGCTGTAGGTGTTCATGCGGTTAACAATCTGTTCTGCTTTATAATTGTCAGTTATCCCGACAGTGTTTTGCCAACCAATACAATATTTTTTACCTCTGAATTGAATCCTGTAGCAGGCTTTGTCTCATCACTTATAACTGCAATATTATTCTACATAATTGCAGTGTTTATAATTGGAAAAACTGACAAAACTCTTAAGGTTACCGGTTAATAACCTTAAAAATATATGCAAGCAAAAAATCGAATTAAAAATTAAAGGAGTAAATAAGCTATGAGCCTTCAATTTATATATGGACGAGCAGGCTCTGGAAAATCCTTTCATTGCTTGAATCAAATAAAATCAAAAATAGCTGAGGATAACTCGAAACGTCTGGTGTTGCTTGTTCCGGAGCAATATACCTATCAGGCCGAGTATGATCTGATAAAGGTTCTGGAAACAGGTGGGATTCTTAAGACTGAAGTTTTAAGTTTCCGAAGAATGGCCTACCGTGTCCTTAACGAAGTAGGTGGAATAACATATCCGCATATTCACCCCGCAGGAAAGTGCATGCTTCTTTTTAATATACTGAATAGAATGAAGGATGATTTTGCCATTTTTCACAAGTCAGCAGGCTGTCAAGGATTTGTTAATACTATTTCAAGTCTTATAACCGAATTAAAGAGGTACAATATTCATCCCGGTGACTTGGAGAATATTCTCAAAAGTATTGAAGGAGATTCTTATCTTCATAAAAAGATATCAGAAATCAAGCTTATATATTCAAAATTCGAAGAATTATTGTCCGCTCGTTACAGAGATGCAGACGACGAACTGACGCTTTTATCAATGAAACTTGACAGTACAAATATGTACGATGATGCAGAAATTTGGATTGATGGCTTTTCAGGCTTTACTCCCCAAGAGTTTGAGGTAATTTCAAAACTGATGGGCAAGGCGAGTATGGTCTATATTGCCATGTGTACCGATGTTCTGGAGGATGAGAATTCAGATTTGTCTGATGTCTTCTATTCTGCAAAAAAAACTTACAGAAAGTTTATAAATATTGCCCGAGCTAATCTTGTGAATGTACTTCCGCCGGTACAATGCTGTGAAAAAGCTTCTCCCAGATTCAAGAACAGTGAGGAGCTTGCCAGTCTTGAGGAGAATTATTTTGAGCATCCCTACAGGGCTTTTCCAAAACCGACACAGGATATAGAACTTTTTGAAGCAATTAATATATACACCGAAATAGAAGAATGTGCCAGGGATATTATCAGGCAGTGCAGGGATAACGGTCTCAGATATAAGGATATAGCTGTGGTAACAAGAAATCTTGCAGGCTATCAGGAACTTATGGAAGCGATTTTTGAAGAGTATGAAATTCCTTGCTTTATCGACTCAAAGGCTGAAATTTCAAATCATCCGCTTATCAGGCTTGTTCTGTCCATGCTTGAAATATTTATTGATAATTGGTCCTATGAGTCGGTTTTCAGATATTTAAAATCCGGTCTGCTGGATTTTGATAAGAATATAGTAGATAAAATTGAGAATTATGTTCTGGCCTGTGGGATCAGGGGATCAAAATGGACTCAAAATGCAGATTGGACCATGACTCCGGAGTTGTTGCCTGAGGATAGGCTTGACAACGAAACAGATCAGCTGCTTTTTGAAATAAATGAAACCCGAAAACTGATTTGCGAGCCTCTCCTACGTTTCAGGGAAAAAACCAGAGGAAGAAGAAAAGCAGCTGATTTTTGCACGTGTCTGTATGATTACCTGATAGAACTTGGTGTAGATCAAAAGATAGAGCAATACATAGAGTTCTTTAATCAAACAGGAAAGCTCAGACTTGCATCTGAATATGAACAAGTCTGGAATACTCTTATGGATGTTTTTGATCAGGTGGTAGAGGTACTTGGGGAGGATACAATCGGAATTGAGGGATTTACCAATATTCTAAAAATAGGTTTGGCAGAGTATAAAATTTCTACAATACCCGTTTCTCTGGATCAAGTCCTTGTAGGCAGTGTTGAGCATTCTAAGAGTCATGAAATAAAAGCTTTATATATACTGGGTACAAATGACGGAATATTTCCGTCAACAGGAATGAACGAAGGAATTCTTTCAGACGCGGACAGACTTGTACTCAACAGTAAGGGAATCGAGCTGGCCAGCGATACAAAAACACAGGTATTTGATGAGCAAAACCTTATTTACAGAGCTTTGACAACACCTAAGAAATATTTGAGGGTGAGCTGGCCCATCGCCGATCATGAAGGAAAAACCATGAGGCCTTCAATAATTATTTCCAGAATAAAAAAGCTGTTCCCACAGGTGAGCTGGAAAAGTAATCTTATTAAGCCGGTAAATTCAGAGGAGTATGTTGACCTTATCACTTCACCTCAGCCGGTGTTTAATCATCTTGTACTGGCTCTCAGAGACAGAAATAACGGTGCTGAAATAAGTCCGCTCTGGCGGGCCGTATATGAGTGGTACTCAGCTCAGCCTGAGTGGAAGCTGAAGTGCGAATTGATGGGCAATGCCTTCAAATACAAGAATATTGCGCTCCCGGTAAGCAAGGAGAAGGTACGACTGCTATATGGCAGCAATGCATATTCCAGCGTATCCAGACTGGAAAAGTATACCTCCTGTCCCTTTGCCTATTACGTACAATACGGTCTCGGTGCAAGGGAGCGCAGAATATACCGGCTGAGCCCGCCTGATGTGGGTACCTTTATGCATTCCATTATCGAAAGATTCTCAAAAATGGTGGAGGAACAGGAGATTTCCTGGCGGGCGTTTACAAAGGAATGGTGTGCTGAGCAGGTATCACAAATAGTGGACAGCCAGCTTCATAATATGAGAAACACCATATTGGGAGGCTCAAAGAGGTTCAGAGCTTTGACTGTACGACTCAAAAGAGTTGTTACCAGAGCAGTATGGCTTATCGCAGAGCATATAAGGAGGAGCAGCTTTGAGCCCATAGGCTACGAGGTTGATTTCAGCGAAGGAGGTAAGTTTCCTCCCATAACCATAGAATTGGATTCAGGAGAAAAAATAACCCTGGTTGGTCGGATAGACAGGGTGGATGCCCTTAAAACCAAAGACGGAACCTATTTAAGAATTATAGACTATAAATCGGGTCAGAAGGATTTCAGGCTTAGTGACGTTTACTACGGCCTGCAGATGCAGCTTATAACCTATATGGATGCCCTATGGGAGAACTCAGAAAGGGAAACCGAAGGCAGCGTGTATCCGGGCGGTATGCTGTATTTCAAATTGGACGACCCCATAGTCAGGGGCTCAGGAGCAATTACCCCTGAAGAAGTCGAAGCTTCTATCATGAAAAAACTGAAAATGAAGGGCTTGCTGCTTGCAGATGTTCAGCTGATCAAGCATATGGACAATGAAATTGAAGGCAGTTCAATGATTATTCCTGCAAGGATAAATAAGGGTGATACACTTGGAAAGTCTTCTGTGGCTACCCTGGAACAGTTCACCGTTTTAAGGGGTTATGTTAAGCAGCTGCTTAAGGATTTGTGTACTGAAATTATGAAGGGCAATGTGCCCATAAAACCTTATAAAAAGAAAAAAATAACCTCCTGTCAGTATTGCAGCTACTCCTCAATCTGCCAGTTTGATCTGACACAGAATGAAAACAGCTTTAAGCAACTTCATGACAGGGAAAATGATGAAGTTTGGAAGCTTATGTTTGACATCTTGGAACAAAGTTATCCCGATAAATAACAGGAGGCTATGGAATTATGGCTGACACAAATTGGACAAAAGAGCAGCAGGCTGCCATATGGGAAAAGGACTGCAATCTGCTGGTTGCAGCAGCTGCAGGGGCTGGAAAGACTGCTGTCCTTGTAGAAAGAATTATACAAAAAATTATTGACGATAGAAATCCTATTGATATCGATTCTCTGCTTGTGGTGACCTTTACAAATGCTGCTGCAACTGAAATGCGTGAGAGAATAGGTGCTGCAATTTCAAAAGCAATAGACGAAAAAAAAGCCTCAAGGAATATTAACAGGCAGCTGGCATTATTAAACAAGGCTTCTATTACAACGATACATTCTTTTTGTCTTGAGGTTATCAGAAATAATTTTCAGAGTATTGATATTGATCCGAATTTCAGGATACTTGATGAAACCGAAGCCTCTCTTATGAAGCTTGAAACACTGAATGAGCTCTTTGAAGAAATATATGAGGATGAGGAAAACAATCAGGCTTTCTTTGATTTACTTGAAGCTTATGGAACAAACCGAGATGATGAGAAGCTTCAGGAAATGGTTCTGAATATTTACAGTTATATACAGAGTTATCCTTGGCCGGAACAATGGCTGCTTGAGCAGACCGAATATTTTAATCCAGGCATTACAAGAGATTTTGGCAGTACTGAATGGGGAAGGGTAATAATAAGTACGGCTGGCCTTCGGCTTGAGGGTTTTAAATCCATCCTTGAAACAGCCTGTAGCAGCTTGAAGTACGCAGTCGGTCTGGAGAAATACCTTCCAGTATTTTATGAGGATTCAGATAAGCTGACTGGCTTGCTGGAGCTTTTTAATGCAGGAAATTCCGGGAGAGAACCCTTGGACTCACAAGGGGAATATGGTTATGTAAATTGGGATGAAATATATAATTATCTTTCAAACTACGAATTCGGAAGATTACCCAACTGTGGCAAGGAAGCCGATAAACAATTACAGGAGCAGGTCAAAAAAACACGAGATGAAATTAAAACGTATATTAAAGGACTAAAGGATGAGGTGTTCTTCCAGAAATCGGAGGAAATTATTTCAGACCTTAAGCAAATGTATCCCTTACTGGAGTGCTTGTCAGGTCTTGTAGTAGAGTTCGAAAAAAGGTACTCGAGCAGGAAGCGAATGAAGGCCGCAGTAGATTTCAATGATCTTGAACACTTTTGCCTTAAAATACTGACCGAAGTCAATGAGAACGGAAAGCCGGCTCCATCTCCGGTGGCAGCAGCTTATAAGGACAAGTTCTCTGAAATTCTTGTGGACGAATACCAGGATGGCAATATGGTTCAGGAAATAATCATCAACATGTTATCCAGAGAAGACAGGGGTAATCCCAATGTTTTCATGGTTGGCGACGTAAAGCAGAGCATATATCGGTTTAGACAGGCTAAACCGGAATTGTTTATGAAAAAATATAACAGCTATTCAAGTGTATCGGATGGACTGTATCGTAAAATACAGTTGTTTAAAAACTTCAGAAGCAGAAAAGAAGTAGTTGACGGCGTAAATTTTATATTTGAACAAATAATGTCAGAGAGCGTAGGAGAGCTGGATTACGATGAGAAGGAAAAACTTAATCCGGCAGCAATATTCCCTGATAATCTTGAAAAAAATTTCATAGTTGGCGGTGATGTTGAGCTTCACTTGGTAGAAACCTCATCAGTTCAAAGCTATGAAGATGATTTGGAGGATGAGGAGGAGCAAGCCGGAGATATTGAAGAGGAAGAAATACTGGATAATATTCAAAAAGAGGCCCGTATGGTTGCCGCCAGAATCAATGCTCTTATGCAGCCGGATAAGGACGGTAGAAGTTTTTGCGTTTATGACAGGCTTTTAAGCCGATATAGAGAAGTACAGTATAAAGATATTGTAATTTTGTTAAGAACCACTAAAAACTGGACAGAAGTATTTTGTGAGGAGCTTTCACGTTTTGGGATACCTGTTTTTGCCGACACAGGAAGTGGTTTCTTTAAGACCCCTGAGATTCAGGTGATATTGTCTCTGCTACAAATTATTGATAATCCGTACCAAGATATTCCGCTGCTTTCAGTATTGAGATCACAGATTGCAAATTTCACCACTGAAGATTTGGCAGAACTCCGATTATCGGATCGCAAAGCGCCTCTTTTTGAGGCATTACGGCTATTGGCAGACAGCCCTTCAGAGACTTCCTGCAAGGCAGTAGAATTTCTTGAACGACTTGAAAAATGGAGAGCCATGTCAATGTACATGTCTACTCACAAGCTAATATGGCAGTTATACAACGAGACAGGGTATTTCAGCATTGTAGGAGCCATGAGGGATGGTGAGAGAAAGCAGGCCAACCTCAGAATATTGTTCGAGCGTGCCCTTCAGTTTGAAAAAACCAGCTATAAGGGGTTATTTAACTTTATAAACTTTATTGACAAGCTTAAGACCAGCAAGGGTGACATGGGAAGTGCCAAGGTACTGGGTGAAAACGATAATGTTGTAAGAATGATGAGTATACATAAGAGCAAGGGACTTGAGTTTCCGGTTGTTTTTGTCAGCGGCTGCGGAAAGAAATTCAATTTTCAGGACATGTATAAAAGTATTTTACTTCATCAGGAGCTGGGCTTCGGTCCTGATTTCGTAGACCACAGAAGAAGAATCAAGTATCCATCGGTTCCAAAGCTTGCTATAGCCCAGAAGGTCAGATTTGAAACACTGTCCGAAGAAATGAGAATTCTGTATGTTGCCCTCACCCGAGCAAGGGAAAAACTAATTCTTACAGGGGCTGTCAACAGTATTGAAAAAGCTGCAGCTAAATGGCTTTCGGTAGCCGGGATTAAACAGCATAAGTTTCCTGCTCACGAAATGGCAAAGGCTCAGAATTATCTGGACTGGATATGTCCGGCTGTCATGAGGCATGAAAATGCACTTGGCCTCCGTTTGGCCGGGGGAACAGGAGTTGATGTTGAAATGCCTGAGGTAGGAAAGGAGTCCTTATGGACGGTGTATATCCGTAAGAATGACTATATAAAAGTCACACCAATGCTTGAAGGAGAGGGTGAGGAGAAAGAAGACGGCTTCAATTTAAAGGACTGGCTTGAAAACAGTAATAGCTGTGACAAAAGTACTGCTATCGAGATAATTAGGCGTCTTTCCTGGAAGTATCCTTATATTAAAATGACAGAATTTCCTTCAAAATTCTCTGTTACTGAGATAAAAAGATTTTTTAATTTGAACGATGAGGGAGAGGATAGAACTGTCTTAAAGCATACTGGAATAAGAAAACCGACATTTCTCCAGGAAAAAAAGGGTTTATCTCCGGCAGAAAAAGGTACAGTCTTGCATTTTGTAATGCAGCATTTAGACTTAAAAGACAGAAATATCAAAAATCAGCTTGAAGATCTGGTTGAAAGACATTTAATTACCCGACAACAGGCAGATAGCGTAAGTATCAGAAAAATTACCGGATTCATGGAATCGGATATATACCGGAGAATAACAGCTGCCAAAAAGGTTTATAAAGAGATACCTTTTAATTTGGAACTGCCATATACAGAACTATATGATGGGCAGAACGAACAGATAAACTCTGAAGACACAATATTGCTGCAAGGGGTAATCGACTGTTACTTTGAGGAAGATGGGGAACTTGTTCTTATTGATTATAAGACAGATTATGTTGAGCCCGGAAATTCTGAAAAGGTAAAAGCTAGATATGAAATACAGTTATCTTATTATTCCAGAGCTTTGGAAAAGCTTACAGGCATGAAGGTAAAAGACCGATATATTTACTTGTTCTCTACCGGTGAGTTGCTTGAAATTTGAGTTGAACAAAAGACCTACATAAGCCCAACGTAAGACCAACGTAAGACCTGCATAAGGGTTGTGCCCGACTCAAAAATTCTGACACTGAATTTTAGGTTGAACTAAATAAAATGTCATTTTAGGCGTTTATTTTATTCAGTTAAAAGGAAGTTGAGTTTAAATAGTATAAAACTAATTTTATTTAAGAAAAATATAGTTGAAAAAATATAATTGAAAATATATAAATATAATTCGTAAAATGTATTGACATAATTACTGAACCTGTGCTAAAATACTTTTTGTTCGAGAGCGTTGCGGGTTTGTGTAACGGCAGCACGACTGACTCTGGCTCAGTTTGTTAGGGTTCAAATCCTTAACCCGCAGCCAAAAGTATTTCAATTTAAAGAATTGAAATACTTTTTTTATTCTTTTCATTTCCTGAAAATAATAACTTGGTAGTAATAAGGAGAAAATAAATACGGCAACAGATAGTAAACTAAATAGCAGAAGTAAAAGAACAGAAGTAAAACAGCAGATATGTTTTGACTAATGTAAAAAGCAGATGCTCTCACATCTGCTTTTACATATCTTTTTCGTTTAATCGTCCGGGTAAAACAAAAGAGATCGTCAATAATAGTAGTATCATTATAAATTCAAATAGAATATGTGTCAATACATAATTTGAGCTTACGGGCAATAATATTATATATTTATAATTATAGTTTCAACCACTGATATATTGGTAAAGTAATATTATTCAATGTTAATTAATTATAAATGTTTTTTGAAAAAGATTTATCTGTATGATAGAATAATAAAGGCAATTGTAATATTATGTATAATAGTTATTATATTCGTAGGTTATATTTTCAAGAATGTTTGTACTATTTTTCGTATTTGTTTTATTAATTAGAGGAATTATTTATGAAGATTTTGATTCTGTCCTGGGAATATCCCCCCAGAATAATAGGAGGTATTTCCCGTGTAGTTTATGATTTGGCTCATAACTTAGGCGAAAATGGAAATGAAGTTCACGTTCTAACCTGCTGGGAACCGGGTACAAAAGAATTTGAACAGGATAATTATGTAAATGTCCATAGAGTACATGTATATAACAATGCCTCCAACAATTTCGTCGAATGGGTAATGCAGCTCAATTTTGCCATGCTTGAATATGCGGTCGGACTTGTAAAAAAATCTGGATTTGATATAATACATGGGCATGACTGGCTTATTGCTTACGCTGCCAGAGTTTTGAGAAAATCTTTTTCCCTGCCGCTTATAACGACTATTCATGCAACTGAGTATGGGAGAAATTGCGGAATACATAATGACTTGCAGAGAACTATAAATAATGTAGAGAAATGGCTTATTAATGAATCTGACCGAATAATTGTAAATAGTAACTATATGTGGAATGAGTTGATTTCAATCTTTAATTCCGATATCAATAAAATAAAGGTAATAAATAACGGTGTGGATTTGAGAAAGTTTGACAATATAGCCACAGACTACGTTTTCAGACAAAATTATGCTGCTATCAATGAAAAAATCGTCTTCTTTGTGGGAAGACTAGTGAATGAAAAGGGAGTTCACGTTTTACTAAATGCAATACCAAAGATATTAGAAAACTATAATGACGTAAAGTTTGTAATTGCGGGCAAAGGACCGTGTTTAAATAATTTAATTGAACTAAGCCAGAGACTGAATATTACCAACAGGGTATATTTCACGGGTTATGTAAGTGAGGAGGTTTTGCTGAAGCTTTATAAATGTTCTGATATAGCTGTATTTCCCAGCACATATGAGCCTTTCGGAATAGTTGCACTTGAAGGAATGGTAGCGGGCATTCCTGTAGTTGTTTCTGATGTGGGAGGCTTAGGTGAAATAGTAAACCACCGGGAGGATGGAATGAAGTTTTACAGTGGAAATTCCAATTCCTTGGCGGATAGTATATTAGAATTGTTAAAAAACAAGAGCTTATCGGAAAAAATTAAAAATACTGCATTACAGAAAGTACATAGGCTTTATAACTGGGATAATATTACCGAAACTATTTTGGATGAGTACAGGTATGTTATTTCACAATATAACAGCTGAGAATAAGTGACACCATAAAAAGAGAAAAACTTATACACTAAAAATTGGAGGATTAATTGTGTCAAAAACAAAAAAGAAATTAAAGGTAATACCGCTTGGCGGTTTACAGGAAATAGGTAAGAATATTACTGCATTTGAATACGGAGATGATATTGTAGTTGTAGACTGCGGATTGTCATTTCCGGAGGATGAAATGCTTGGCATAGATCTTGTTATACCGGATGTAAGCTATTTGGTTAAAAACAAGGAAAAAGTGAGAGCAATTATACTGACTCATGGACACGAAGACCATATCGGAGCTCTGCCTTATGTACTAAGAGATCTGAATGTGCCGATATATGGAACCAAATTAACCTTGGGTCTTGTAAAATATAAGCTTGAAGAGCATAGGCTTTTGGATGTTGTTCATTTGCAGACTGTTGAGCCTGGTCAGACTGTTGAACTGGGAATGTTTAAAATTGAATTTATAAGGGCAACACACAGTATCGCCGATGCGGTATCACTTGCCATTTTTACCCCTGTTGGAACAATTATTCATACAGGAGATTTCAAAATTGATTATACCCCAATTGAAGGCCAGCCAATGGACCTTGCAAGATTTGCCGAACTGGGCAAAAAGGGTGTGCTTCTTTTGATGTGTGATAGCACGAATGTTGAAAATGAAGGCTACACGATGTCTGAACGCACTGTCGGAGAAACTTTCAACGAGATTTTTATGAACTGCAGGAGTAGGATTCTTGTTGCTACCTTTGCTTCAAATGTTCACAGAGTACAGCAGATTTTTAACGCCGCCGTTAAATTCGGAAGAAAAGTAACGGTGATAGGCAGAAGCATGATAAATGTTGTTAATGTGGCTATGGAACTTGGATACCTGAATGTTCCGGAAGGTATCCTCGTTGATATGGAAAACATGGATAAGGTTCCACAGGAAAAACTTGTTATAATTACTACCGGCAGTCAGGGTGAGCCTATGTCAGCCTTGACAAGGATTACTTTCTCAGAACATAAAAAAGTTGAAATTATTCCAGGCGATACAGTAATTATTTCTGCTTCCCCCATACCTGGAAATGAAAAGCTCATTTCAAAGGTTATAAATGAATTGTTTAAGAAGGGTGCCAACGTTATATATGAAGCTCTGGCAGACACTCATGTTTCGGGCCACGCCTGTCAGGAGGAGATAAAGTTGATTCACTGCCTGGTCAAACCAAAGTTCTTTATGCCAGTACACGGTGAACACAGACACTTAAGGCAGCATGCCGACCTGGCAGTAAAAATGGGAATGAACAAGGAAAATACCTTCTTACTTGATATTGGTAAGGTACTTGAGTTGACCAGCGATTCTGCAAAGATAAATGGAAGTGTAACTGCAGGCAAAGTCCTCGTAGACGGTTTGGGTGTGGGAGACGTAGGAAATGTTGTTTTGAGGGACAGAAAGCACTTGTCCCAGGATGGATTGATTGTCGTAGTAATAACCATCGAAGGTGATACCGGAAATGTTGTAGCAGGCCCAGATATTATTTCAAGAGGCTTTGTTTATGTTCGTGAATCCGAGGACCTTATGGACCAACTGAAGGAAATTGCAAAGGAAGCCGTTAATAAGTGTAACGGTAAAAATCACGGTGACTGGTCCATAAGAAAATCAGCAATTCGAGAAGCCCTAAAGGATCGCATATATGAAAAGACTAAACGTAAGCCTATGATACTTCCTATAATTATGGAGATCTAGGTTATAATGTAAAGGATATTGTAGTTTATATAAAGGGTATACTCTTTCATGGGCATACCCTTTTGCTTATTCCATTTAATACAAAGATTGACAACAATGAGCATGAAATTATAGAATACATATAAGTGTATAAAACTATATAAGTATCTGGAGAGTATATGAATTTAACAGAAGATTTAGCTTGTATAAAAAAAATGCTTATTAGCCTCTATTTTTCAATTCAAACCTTGATTTGCAGGTTTCTATTTAATACATTACAAGCTTTGTCCGGGTATTCAAGATTTAACAGCGTTACTCCCATATTAAAAGTGTGTCATTTTTCTAGACTATTTCTACTTATCAGCCTGATAAGCAGTATGGTTATTTTCGGCTATTCAAAAATCAGCTCAATTTTATTAATTATTATTTTTCTTATAAATATGTTGATTCTCGTAAGGTATCATGTATTAAAAGATCCTCAGCTCAATTTCTGATTTTAAAGTCCAAGTTCAATTTCAAGATTATTTCAATATGGTCAATCAGACTGTCATTCCCTGTCCGACAGTTAATTTTGTGTTGGCTTAAAACAAATCTTAAGAGAATTCTGAGGAGGTTTTATTATGTATAGCAAAATAAGAAAAGAAATAAATCAAAGAAAAAAATCAGTTCACAAAGAAAATAGTACAGTAGATGCGTTGATATATAAAATAAAAAATATTAATTTAAGCTATATAAGAGAAAAAGAATTTAGTTTGAAAACAGAGGAACTTAAAAAAAATGTCTGTAAAGGCGTAGCGAACGAAGATATACTTGTTGATGCATTCGCATTAGTCTTTGAAGCAGTTTACAGAGCACTTAGTATTCAGCCATTTGATTGTCAATTAATTGCAGGTATTCATCTCTGTAACAATAAAATCATTGAGATGCAGACTGGCGAAGGCAAAACGCTTTAAGCTGTTTTTGCAGCATATCTTGCTGCTCTGTCGGGTAAAGGTGTCCATATTCTTACTTTTAACGATTATCTTGCAAAGAGAGATGCTGCATGGATGGAACCTGTTTATAGTCTTCTTGGCGTTAGTGTTGGGTATATAAATGAAGGAATGGATATTGATCAAAGGAAGAGTGCATATGCTTGTGATATAACCTACGTAACAGCAAAAGAAGCAGGATTTGATTATTTACGAGATTCATTATGTTATTCAAAAGACGATATTGTACACCGCCCATTCAACTTTACAATAGTTGACGAAGCAGATTCTATTTTGATAGACGAAGCAAAAATACCGCTTGTTATTGCAACCGACATTTCTGAAGATGGGAATGTGTTTAAAGATATTTTTCAAATAATAAAAAAGCTTCAAAAAGGGCTGCATTACAATACCGATGAATATTTAAGAAATGTTTACCTGACTGAACGTGGAATACAGTATTTTGAAGCAGCTTTTAAATGCACAAATTTATATGAAAATAAAAATATAAATCTGTTATCTGATTAATTTTAGTACTAATATACCAAAGATTCTTTAAGAGAAACAAGCATACAGAGTAATATTACTAATCATCTTACTATTACCAAATTATGTGTAAATTCCTGTCCGGCCTTTCTAAAGGCCGGATTTTTATATCCAAGGACATACATATCCGATGTTTGCGCTTCGATTTCCAGCATCTTGACCAGTAGCTTATTGCAGGAATTCTTAAAGTCAGCCGTTTTGGTTATAACAGGTATTGACGATTTTTTCTTCATTTCAGAAAGAAGCAGGCGGCCGATCTTATTGAAGCCCAGAATCCTGGCATACTGCGGGCCGCCGTATTCAAAGAATAGTTCTTTATCCTTTTTAGACAGACCGGTAAGAAGTGAAAAAAGGATTCTCTGAATACGTGTCTGAGTATATCTTTTTGTGCAGATATTTTCTAGCAGTTCTTCAAATGTTCCTGAGTTTTCCCCGGCAAATTTAATTCTGTATTCCAGACCTTCGGAAACATCGGGCAGTTCTCTGAGCTGCTCCGGTTTCATCCGTCTGACAAGTGATAGTATTATTTCCTGATAATTCTTTATACTATTTGGACCCCTGCCCTGGAAAAATTCCCTCTCGATAATTGCTTTCGATGCCTGAGGGAGAGTTTGTGCAGTGAGTTCGGATATCTCATAATTAGATTTAGTAGCAGCACCGGACAGAGCTGACAGAATTTCATTGGTTTCAATACTCCCAACAATACTGTTTCTTATTGCCGTAGCACTGGAAATTGTGCCGGTCAGTTCTGTTGACTTGTAGCTGTTTGAGACTCTCCCAATAGTGTATGGTGTAATTGAGCTTTTTATCTTTTTTAAAGCCTTCAGATATTCTATGCCTAAAATATTATTAGAAGTTTCAAGAAGCTCTGAAATATCTGATAAGCCGAAGGCGATACCTTTACTTTGAGTCAGGTTTGTATCCTGCAGATACTTCTTTAGAGCATTTTGTCTGCATACCGGAAAGGAATGCCCAAACTCCAGCTGTTTTTTCAGTTCGAGTTTATAGGCTTCAGGTTCAGCGTCTAATATTCCTGCTATGAAATTCAGCGCGTCAATATTGCCATGCTCGCTCCCAAAGGAAATACTGTCCACAATGCCGATACTGTCTAATATTTTAACTGCTCCATAGGAAAAGGACTCCGCGCTTGACATGGCGTAGGGATGAGGAAGTTCAATTACAAGATCGGCTCGGCAATTTAAGGCCATTTCTGCTCTTGCGAACTTATTAATAATTGCAGGTTCACCCCTTTGTATGAAATTACCGCTCATTATACAAACAACTGCATCGCAGCCGGTTAATTCCCTTGATCTTTCAATGTGATAAATATGTCCGTTGTGAAAGGGGTTGTATTCTGCAACAATTCCAAGTACTTTCATTTAACCTCCATTAACCTAAAAAGTTATTGTATAACCTTATTATACAGATTTAATAAGCAAATAAAAGGAATAATTCTATAAATAACATTATTGTGGGTCTAAATTGGCATGGCTTTTTGCTATTCTGAAAGTTGAAAACCTTAATATATATGTTATAATTTACATTAGTGGAGGTGGTTTACATGAAATGTGAAGTTTTTGAAATCATGCCAGAAGTTACTTTAATTAGAGATAAAGATACAAACATATTCGTTGTTGAGGGCAAAACGAAGGCTTTAGTTATAGATACAGGCTATGGTCTCTTAGATTTACGAAGCAGGGTTGAGGAAATAACCGGGAAGCCTGCAATTGTAGTTTTTACTCATGGTCATATTGATCACGCATTTGGAGGGCATCACTTCGAGGGTGTCTATATGAACGAGGCTGATATTCCTATATTTGAAGAACACTCTCAATTCAGGCAGAACCAGACTGTCGAAGAGTCGGGGCTGTCAATTGAAGATTTAGAATTGTGGAAAAATGCAAAACCCAAAAAGATTGATTTTATATCAGCAGGAGATTTTATTGATATAGGTGAAAACAAGCTGGAAGTAATATCTTTAAAAGGACATACCCCGGGAAGCATAGGTTTCCTGGACAGAAAACACCGGATACTTTTCTCTGGAGATGGATTGATCAATCATATCTGGTTGCATATACCCCATTCAAGCACCATTGAGGAATACCTTGTAACCTTGGATGCTCTGGATAAATACTTACCCGATTTTGATATTATTTGTAATGGTCATGCTGAAAAACCATTACCGGCAGCTTTCTTAGATGAAATGAAGCTTACACTGAAAGAATTGCTTAATGGGGCCGTGGGTCAGATCTATACTAATCCTATATTTAGTGGTATGATTTACATTCGCAACGGCTGTGAAGTTGTATATTTACCTGAAAAGATAAAAATTTAAATACATATCTACATACTTTAGTAAATAAACCAAATAACTAAGAGTATGCTTACATTTATAAAATGCTATAGCAGTAGTAATTTATTATTTAGTGGAGGTGAACAGAATGCTGCAGGGCGAAATAATACAGGTAATACAAATGGTAATTATATTATTTGTAACTTTTTTGCTTGCATACAGTTTTGTTCAGAACTTCCGTTGCTTAAAAACAGTTTCAGTTATTTCAGCAATCAGCTTTTATATCAATGCAGCTGTTTTGTATGAAAGAAGTCTTTATGTAGTTAATTATAATTGCTATCATAAATTTGAAATCTGGAGGAAATACCGATTTAGTTAGAAGTGATGCTCTAAACCTATAAATTTATGTACGTTACTAGTATATTTTCTGTAGGAGCGGATATACATTGTACCCGCGTACCAGAAATAATTTTACACGTAGATAGGAGATTTTATGAGCATCTTATTTAATTTTATAAACGCGATTATGAGCGAGTTATATTCCTTTGTTGGTGACTGGGGAATAGCTATTGTTCTTGTTACACTTTTAATCAGGCTTTGCCTGCTCCCATTGTCACTTAAACAAAGAAAAAGTATGTCCCGGCAGCAGATGTTTTCGGGAAAAATTGAGGAAATAAAACGAAAATATGCCAATGATAAGGAAAAGCAGCAGGAGGAGATAGCGAAGCTCTCTTCCGAAAGCATGAAAGTTATGGTTGGCTGTCTGATTACTATATTACAGATACCAATAATGTATACGTTGTATAGAGTATTCTCTGAAATGCCGACTCAGGTAGGAAGTGTAATAGTTCCATGGATTAGCAACATAAAACTACCCGACGCCTATCACATTATCCCATTAATAGCTGTTTTGATTCAGCTTCTGCCCAATACTATTACTACCTATGCACCTGTTAAAAACGCCAAAGAAAATAGTTTACGCTGGCCTCAACTATTGATTATGGGTGGTTTTAGCATGATATTCTTTATAAAAGCTCCGGTGACACTAGGAATTTATTGGGTAACGACAGGACTTTTCAGCACACTGGAACAGGTTCTGTATAACAGATTTGGAAAGACAGCAGTTTCGAGTGAGGCTTAATTGGCCGGCGATTTATATGAATAGATATTGATGGAGTATGAGATAGATTGAGTTGTAAAAACCCTGGGAAGTCTGTATATATAAACAGACTTCCCAGGGTTTTTAATAAAAATACTCAATTAACTTCAGAAAATATCATAGAACTATTTACTTCTTATTCAGCACAGCTGCTCCTGTCTCTTCCTCAAACTGTTTGAGATAGAGGGAGTGGTAATAGCCTTTTTGCCTCAGGAGCTCCTTGTGAGTTCCACTTTCAATAATCTTTCCGTTTTTGACCACCAGTATAAGGTCTGCTTTCTTAATGGTGGAAAGCCTGTGAGCAATCAGAAAGGAGGTTCTGTCCTTTAATATATGCATTATCGCTTCCTGGATGAGTTGCTCTGTTTGAGTATCGATGGAGGAAGTGGCTTCATCCAGTACAAAAATTCGCGGATTGGCAATTATGGCGCGAGCGAAGGATATAAGCTGCTTTTCACCAGTAGACAACCTGTCGCCGCCTTCACCGATATTTGTATCCAGACCGTTTTCCATATTTTTAACGATTCCATCTGCGGCAACTACCTTGATGGCTGCTTCAATCTCCTCGTCTGTAGCTTCAAACTTACCGTACCTGATATTTTCGCGTATTGTACCCGAGAACAGGTGAGGACTCTGAAGTACATAACCTATGTTGTTGTGAAGCCATAACTGAGAACGTTCTCTATAGTCCCTTCCATCAATAAATATCCGGCCGCTGGTAGGCTCAAAAAATCTGCAGGCCAGATTTACAAGGGTACTTTTACCAGCACCTGTTTCTCCAACAATTGCAACAGTAGTTCCTGCAGGTATTTTAAGATTGAAGTTTTCAAGGATATATTCATCTCCGTCAGGATACTTGAACGAAACGTCCTTAAACTCTATGTCACCCTTAAGAGGCTCCCAATTTTCCTTCTTTGGGTAAAAATTATCCCCATACTTTTCAATAACCTCAGGTGTATCAGTTATCTGAGGCTCTGTCTCAAGAAGTCCGGTTACTCTTTCAATATTAGCCTGAGTTGAAACAAAGTCTGCAAATACGCGGGCAATCTGCTGAATAGGCTCAAATATGCTGATGGCATATGTAATAAAAGCCGAAAAAGTTCCGAAGAAAAATGGGTCTTTTATTACCAGATTACCGCCGCTGACTATTACAAAGCAAACAGCAAGGGTGCTAAAGGTCAGAACAATTGGTATAAACACAGCATTAAGTAAGGTTGATTTAATGGTGTAATTATAGTATCTATCAGTTATTTCAGAGAAATCCTTAAGATTCTTATTTTCAATAACAAGAGTCTTGGAGGTTCTGGCACCAGTGATACCTTCATTAAAAGCACCTGTCATCCTTGAATTTACCTTACGGATTTTTCTGTTGATGTTCAGAATTTTTTTCTGAAAATACATAGTTATTATTGCAATTGCCGGGATAATACACATAACCAGTAATGCCATCTTTACATTTAGAATCAGCATTGCAATAAACACACCAATTACATAAATCACAGCCCACAACATATCTATAATTCCCCAGGATACCATCTGACCAATACGCCCGGTATCACTCATTACTCTGGCCATCATATAACCTACAGGGGTAGTATTGTAGTATGAGAAGGACAGCTTCTGAAGATGGACAAACAAAGCTCTACGTATAGCTTTTGCGACATTAAGCTCGACCTTCATTGCATTTTTTATAAAAAATAAAACGGACATTGCCTGTAAAAAAAGCAGGCAGCCATACGCAACAGCGAATTTTCCGATTCCTGCCGTAGACTTGGTTACGATAAAATTATTGATGGCATAGCGCTGAAATAGCGGATAGACTACATCAATTATCGAAACCAAGACCAGGAACGACATAGCCAGTATAAAGACTTTTTTATACAACTTTACAAAAGGAATTATTTTGGCCCAAATTTTAATGGAAAAGGGCTTTTTGTATTCCTCTTCTTCAAAGTATGACATTATTTATCACCTCCAATTGAAACATTCTGATGCGAGTCCACTAATTCCGTTTCCAGACTGCTTTGAATGTCGTAAATTCTTCTATAGATTCCGTTTTCATTTTCAAGTAATTCCTTATGAGTTCCTATCTCGGAAATCTGTCCATCTTCCAGTACCATTATTACATCTGCATTCATAAGAGTGGTAATTCTGTGTGAAACAAGTATAACTGTACTACCGGAAGTATTATCCTTAAGTGAGCCACGTATTTTGGCATCGGTTTCGGAGTCGACAGCTGACAAGGAGTCATCGAAAATCATAATGGGGGAGCGCTGCATAAGCATTCTTGCTATTGCTACCCTTTGTTTCTGTCCACCTGATAATGTAACGCCGCGTTCTCCCACGACGGTGTCATAACCCTTTGAGAAGTTCATTATAGCATCATCAACGGCAGCTACTTCAGCAAAGTGACGGATTTCTTCAATACTGTTTGTTCCAGCAAAGGCATCAATATTCTGGTGGATTGTTTTTGAAAAGAGGAAGGGCTCCTGAAGCACAAAGCCTATATTGCTTCTAAGATGTTCCAGCTTAATTTGCCTTACATCAACACCACCTATTTCAATAGAACCATTTCCATCAGGAAGTTCGTACAGCCTGTCAAGCAGGTACATTATTGTAGATTTTCCCGATGCAGTTCCTCCAAGAATTCCAAAGGTTGTTCCGGCCTTTATTTTGAAGGAGAGATTTTTAAGTACTGGTTTCTGTCCCTCATAATCAAAGGTTACATTCTTGAATTCAATATCTTTTTTCATATCAGGAGTAATAGCTTCAGGATTATCTTTTTCCTGTTCTTCTGATATTATTTCTTTAATACGGCTGAGAGAAACACTTGTCTTACTCATTTCAGAGAGTATTCGACCAAATTGTCTTACCGGCCATACAAGCATGGAATTGTAGAATACAAAAACAAGAAATTCTCCAAGAGTAATGACTCCTCCGGCAGCTTCGACAGCACCCAATACAATGATAGTCATTACCTGCAGTCCGGATACCAGGTCACCTATACCCCAATACTTGCTAAGCAGGAGTCCCAGTTTGATCCAATAGTTTGCAAAGTAATCATTTTTTGTATCAAAATTATCTATTTCATAAGCCTGCCGTCCGAAGGCACGAACTACTCTTACTCCGGTAAAGTTTTCCTGAACCATGGCGGATAGCGCACCTTCAGCCTCGTCTGCATACTTGAATCTGTCGGCAATCTTTTTGAAGAATATTCCCGAATAAGCAACAACTACAGGAATAAACGCCAGAGCAACAAGAGAAAGCTTGACGTTCATCATAAACATTAGGGTGAGTGAGAACCCAACCAAAAATACTGTTCTAACCATCTCGATAAACTGTAAGGAAAGAAAGTTTTTTACAGTTTCCACGTCTGAGGTACAGCGTTGAATTATATCACCTGTCTGATTTTTAACATGCCAGCTGTAAGGAAGCTTTTGTATATGATCGAAAAGATGGTTGCGCATCTTTCTGATAGTTCCTTCCGAGGCTTTGGCCATACAGTATCTGAAGAGAAAAGTAAAAATACCGGACAAGATGGACAGAAGCAAAGCTAATGAAGCACAAATAAAGAGGTTGCTTCTTAGATAGAGTACACCACCGTTATTATTTACAAGGTCCAATATAATCTTGGGCAATTTCAATTCTTCAGTTCCTATGATATTATCCACTATTATTTTAATAATCTGAGGCATCAGATAGTTAAAAATAATTGCCAGCATTGTAAAAATTACTGCAAGTATGTAAAACCATCGGAAACCTTTTATAAACGAATAAAGCATTTTAAATCTGCCTTTATTTCCAGGCTGCATATATAACTCTCCTTTTTTAGTAATGTCTTAAATAATCGTCATATTTAGTTAATGTCTCGAGGTGCTGAAAAAAGTGAAATAAAAAAACACGATACCATAGCATCGTGTTTAAAATATTTAGTTTTAATATTTCAAAAATAATGACGGTTACTTAAGTGTTTGACCTAACAAGTACGCAAAAACGAATAGCTTACTTGAACAGGTCCAATATTCAATTATTTACCGAACACCTCGTTAATTTTAATTGATGACATTTTTATAAACACTCCTTTCACCAAGATTAGTTTTTACTTACCAAGATATGTTATTATACTGGTGCCTGTCCTGTCAATAGTTGTAATGAATTTGTAAAAATAGGTGCCTTATTTTCCCATAAGAATACAAAAATAGTATAAAAATTATATAATTGAACTTTTAATATGACATACTGTTGTCCTATTTTATATCATAAAATTAATAGTAGAATAATAGAAGGAAAGTAATAGCGTGAAGAATACATGTGGTGAGTCATCGTGATTTTCACGCAGCGAAAAGCCACTACATGTCTTTTCATTACTATTTATAAACGCGTCATGCGCGTAGAGGGAGATATTATGAATAATATTGAAGTGAAATTATGCCAGAGTTGTGGAATGCCCATGGAGAATGCTGAGGTACACGGAAAAAATGCTGATGGCACAAAAAACGAGGATTATTGCCATTACTGTTTTATTGATGGTTCCTTTTCAAAGGAAGAAACTATGGAGGAAATGATAGAATCCTGCATACCTTTTGTATCAAAGGGTAATCCATGGTCAGATGAAGAAACGGCAAGAGAAGCTATGCTGGAGATGTTTCCACAACTTAAAAGATGGAAGGTTAGAGGTTAGAATTTATTAATTATTAAGGTCAGAAATTTGTCTATACCCATAACATAAATTATTATGGTCACAAATGTGGTATATGGAGGCTAATATGATCGAGTTACCTGAAGCAATCGAGATTTCAAGGCAATTAAGTGAAAGTATTCACGGCAAAAAAATTATTAATGTGACTGCTGCCCAAAGTCCTCATAAGTTTGCCTGGTATCATGGAAATCCTGTTCTTTATCACGAGCTGCTAACCGGAAAAACCATCGGTGTAGCAAGAGGTGTTGGAAGCATGGTGGAAATAAAGGCAGAGGATGCGATTATTCTATTCAGTGAAGGAGTTGCTGTCAGATTTCATGGTGAGACTGAAAAACGTCCGCTGAAACATCAACTCCTTATTGAATTTGATGATTATTCGGCACTAAGTGGGTCAATTCAAATGTATGGCGGACTGTTCTGTTTCCGGCAGGGGGAATTTGAAAACCAGTACTATTCTGTCGCTCAGGAGAAAATATCACCGCTTTCAGAGCAGTTTAACCAAGCTTATTTTGAAAGTATTGCTTCTGATCCTCAAAATAGCGGTTTAAGTGCAAAAGCTCTGCTTGCCACCGATCAAAGAATACCGGGGCTTGGTAATGGTGTTTTACAGGATATTTTATATAATGCTTCAATTCATCCAAAAAGGAAAGTGAAAACCTTTACAGAGCAGGATAAATCAAATTTATTCAATTCAGTAAAAAATACATTGGCCGAAATGACTTTCCAGGGAGGCAGAGATACTGAAAAAGATTTGTTTGGCTGTTATGGGGGGTACAAGACAAAACTTAGTAAAAATACTGCCGGCAAGCCCTGCACGGTATGCGGCGAAATAATAAAAAAGGAAGCATACCTTGGGGGAAGCATTTACTTCTGTCCTGTATGCCAGAAGCTTTAATTTAAAGAACGAAAGTGTTATAAGCAAAGAACAATTTTTCTATGGGTGGAAGATATTGTTTTTACACGAGGAAAGCAAATATACCGGGATACGTATAATATAAGTAAACAAAAAATAAAACCTTGAACACAGCGTTAATGCATGTGTAAAAGGTTTTTTTGGTGGAGGGAGATGGATTCGAACCATCGAAGTCACTGACAACAGATTTACAGTCTGCCCCCTTTGGCCACTCGGGAACCCCTCCAGATATTAAGTTTTTCGCAACAAATAAGATTATGCAGGAAATATAGAGAATTGTCAACCTTTTTTAAAAATTTAGTACGAAAACTTTTGTGAAACTTTAAAATAGAAGATTTAAGTACATTTCTTCCCCTAATTGATAATTTTAAATTAATATGATAAAATATTACAAATATTACAGGTATATTTTAGTATATTAGTAATTAAAAGATATAAGGGTTTCTCAGTAGCTTGAGATTACATGAATTTCACAATAGATAATAAGAAATTAGATTGAAAATCATTACAAAAATAATATGAAACCCAAAATTATTAATTTGGATATAACAGTACCATAAAAAATTTTTTATTTGATATGGCTGTGTATTAATTTTTATTTTATCTTAAGGGGGATTTAAAAAAATGAAAAAAAGGTTAACTATTCTGGCATTATCGCTAGCAGTGGTAATGTCACTTACTGCCTGCGGTGGTAATTCCAAAACCGGAGACTCTTCGGGAAGTACAACGAGTGCGGCTGGTTCAAGTACAAGCGCTGCAACAACAGGTTTTGACTTTGCAAAGTACAAGGTAGACTACACTCAGGCTACCGATGTGTCTAAGAGTCCAAAAGTGGCGTTAGACAGAAAAGACTCATTGGTTATCGGCGTTTCCGATACCACAGGCATATTCAGTGTAATGTTTGGCGATAACACATATGACTGGTATATGTGCTACACTATGTTTGATTTTAACATAGATCCTGACTTTGACGGTAAGGCAATTCCTGCTGCAACTGATTTTAAGATATCCGATGATGGTCTGAAGTATACATTTACCATCAAGGACGGAGTAAAGTTCTGGGATGAAAATCCTGCAACTGCAAAGGATTTGGAATTTGCTTATTATTTATTGGCAGACCCAAAGTATGATGGACCAAGTGATATTACCAAGGCGTATATCAAAGGATTGGATGCTTATAAAAACGGCAATGCAACAAATATCGAAGGTATAAAGGTTGTTGACGACAAGACTATTGAAATCACTTGTGACAAGGGAAGCGGAGCTGCTATATTCAACCTGCAGGTTCCTTTGATGGAAAAGGCTCACTATGCTCCTGATTTTAAGAAAGGTGACATTGCAAAGGTAAAGGAAAAGCTTTCCACTCCAATGGGAACAGGTCAGTACAAGTTTGTTGAATATAAAGCAGGCCAGGAATTAAAACTGGAAGCAAACGCAAATTATTTCAAAGGTGCTCCTAAAATTAAGAATCTTATATTCTCTATAACTCCGGAAGGTCAGGAATTACAAAGAGTTATGGCAGGAGAAACCGATATAGATATGGCAACAGTTTCACCTGACAATATGAAGGCTGCTAAAGATGCTGGTTTCATAGACATAATGAGATTCCCAACTAACGGATTCGGTTATGTTTCATTTAATCAGGCTGATCCTAAATTTAATGATGTAAAAGTCAGACAGGCTTTAATGTATGCTCTTAACAGAAAAGCCGTTGTTGAAAAAGTTTACGGTGAATATGCAAATGTAGTTAACATACCTGAGTCAAACGTATCCTGGGCATATGATGACGAGGGCTGCAATACATATGATTTTGACCTTGATAAGGCGGGACAGCTGCTTGATGAAGCAGGCTGGTCACTTAATGCAGACGGAAAGCGCGAGAAAGACGGAAAGGTATTTACTATCAAATTCTCATGTATGCCTCAAAATGCCGTTACAGATATAATGGTACCTGTCATGAAGGATGACTACGCAAAAATCGGTATAGATGTAACAATTGAAAATCTTGACTGGCCTACACTGCAGGAAAAATCTTCAAAGAAGCAGCTGGAAGCCTTCTTTATGGCTGCCGGTTTAACTCCGGATCCTGACAGCTCAATGGCTAATGTATTTAAGTCAAAAGGTCCTCAGAATTATAACAACTACAATAATCCTAAAATTGATGAACTTTATGAAAAGGGTTTGGCTGAGTTGACTATTGAAACCAGAAAGCCAATTTATAAGGAGATATACAAAATACTCAATAATGACCTTCCATTCCTGTACATCTACCAAAGAAGTGATATGTGGGTAGCTAATGCAAGAATACAAGGTTATGAAACTTCTTCATTCAGAGAATTCTTCTATAACATTTACAAGTGCGAAGTAAAATAATATTTACCAACAACTATAAATGAATATTTATGTCTTTTTGATTAAAAGATGTCCGGATTTTTTCCGGGCATTCTTTTAAATTTTTATAACGACAGGAGAATTGGTAGAATGTGGAATTACATAGCCAGAAGATTACTTCAGATGATTCCTATTGTAATTGGGGTTTCCATCATAATTTTTCTTATAATAAATTTGGTTCCTGGAAATTTTATAGACGCTAAAGCTCAGGCATCACATATGTCACAGGAACAAATACAGCATTTAAAGGATCTGTATGGAATTAACGATCCTATTCACATAAAATATGTAAAATGGATATCGGGAGCGGTGCATGGTGATTTTGGTGATTCATTTACCCATCAGAAGCCTGTTTCCAAAGTCATCAGTACATTTGTATGGAATTCATTCCTGATTGCTATAATTGCATTTTTCCTGGAATTGTTGATAGCAATACCAATAGGCGTTATCAGTGCTACTCATCAATATTCCAAGACGGATTATTTTTTCACTGTGATTGCCCTGATAGGAATATCTTTGCCTTCCTTTTTTTTGGGGTTGGTTTTAATAAAAGTTTTTGCCGTAGATTTGAAATGGCTGCCCCTCGCGGGTCTGGATACTCCGGGTACGAGTTTTACCGGATTTCAGTTTTTAATTGATAGGCTAAAGCATGTAATTTTGCCTTCATTGGTATTAGCTTTCTTAAGTATTGGTCAGCTGATGAGATATACCAGAACTTCAGTTTTGGAAATTATAAAGCAGGATTATATCAGAACGGCAAGAGCTAAAGGGCTTAGTGAAAAGGTGGTTGTATACAAGCATGCACTAAGAAATGCACTCATTCCTGTAGTTACTTATATAGGAATTTCATTGCCATCCCTTTTTGCAGGTGCAATAATAACCGAGAGTATATTTGGTATACCAGGAATCGGAAAAATTGCACTGGACGCTGTAACAAAGCGTGATTATCCATTGCTAATGGGATTTTCGATGTTTGTTGCCGTTTTAACCTTATTGGGCAATCTGCTGTCAGATATTCTGTATGCGGTAGTTGACCCAAGAGTAAAGCTGAAGTGAGGTGGAGTATGAAAAAATTTATAAAGTATTTATTAATAGTATTAGTAGTATTATCAGCAGCCTGTTTTTTTCTGCCATTTCTCACTTTTAAGGATTACAAATCCATAAACGGGTTAAGCTTGCTAACAAATTTATATAGGAGAATTGAGCTGGAAAAGTTATCACAAAGTGCAAAAACTTATGTTTTTAACAGCCATTCCATATTTTTGCTTTTTACTTTTGTTTTTTTCCTTATTGCCCTTGGATTGTTGGTTTATTATCTGGTCAAAAAAAGTGCAAAAGTTATATCAGGTGCAGTCGCATCAATTACAGCAGGTGTTGTATTTTATGGGATTCAGCTTTCCAACAGTCAGACTTCAATAACTGATTTTTTTGGAACCATGCTGCTGGCAACCAAAACAGGGGATGGGAAAACAATTTTCAAATCAAGTGAAATTGCTGCACATACCGGTCTGGGAGCCAGACTGCTTGTTATTTTCAGCATTTTATCTTTATTTTCAGTATTGGTTTTGAAAGTGCTGGATAGCGCCGAAAGGAACAGAGGTAATAATATACAGACCCCCTGGAGTATGGCCATAAAGCAGTTTAGAAGAAATAAACTGGCAATTTTAGGTGCTGTAATTATAACTCTGCTGGTTATCGTTTGTTTTTATGGCCCGGTGTTTTCCGATTATTCCTTGTTAAAGACAGATATTATTGACGCTAAACTTAAACCTAATGGGGCGCATATTTTAGGAACAGATAGCAGCGGACGTGATATTTTGACCAGACTTATGTATGGCGGAAAAATATCCATAGCCGTCGGCTTTGTTGTAGTTTTGATTGAGATTCTTATAGGTACGGTTGTTGGAGGTATAGCGGGTTATTATGGTGGGAAAATCGATAATATTCTAATGAGAATAGTAGATATATTCCTGAGCCTTCCATTCCTGCCGGTAGTTATTATTTTAGGTGCTGTAATGTCGGATTTAAATGTCTCTCCTCAAAACAGGGTATTTTTCGTAATGATAATTATCGGTGTCTTATTCTGGCCTACAATGGCAAGAATGGTCAGAGGACAAATTCTGTCCTTGCGTGAACAGGAGTACATGATTGCTGCCGAAGCGTTAGGCTTAAAGGACAGACATAAAATAATCAGGCATCTTATTCCAAACGTAATACCGACAATGATAGTAACAGCTACTTTAGAGATTGGTAATGCTATTTTGACAGAATCAGCCCTGTCCTTTCTAGGTTTGGGAGTTGCAATGCCATATCCGTCATGGGGAAATATGGTACAGGCAGTGCGAGATACCAATGATTTCATGCTAAGAAGCTGGATGTGGGTACCGCCTGGTTTGACCATATTTGTAACAGTATTAGCAATTAACTTTATGGGTGATGGACTCAGAGATGCCTTCGACCCAAAAATGAAAAAGTAAAGGGGTTGAAAGATATGTCTGATAAGCTATTACAGGTTAAAAACCTTCATACATATTTTTATACCGATACCGGTGTCGTTAAAGCCGTTAACGGCGTTTCTTTTAACGTAAAAAAGGGACAGACAATAGGTATCGTTGGAGAATCCGGATGCGGTAAAAGTGTTATGTCGTTATCCATGATGCGGCTAATTCAAAATCCGGGGAAAATAGTTGACGGAGAAATTATACTAAATGACATTGACTTAATAAAACTCTCACAAAGTGAGATGAGAAAAATAAACGGTAACAGAATCTCGATGATCTTCCAGGAGCCGATGACTTCTTTAAATCCTGTTTTTACAGTGGGAAATCAAATCTCGGAAGCACTTATGCTTCATGAAAAGCTTTCAATAAAAGAGGCAAAAACCAGAGCTGTTGAACTTATAACTACTGTCGGAATATCACGACCGGAGCAGATTTTCAACTCTTATCCGCATGAACTGTCAGGAGGTATGAGGCAGAGAATCATGATAGCAATGGCCCTGTGCTGCAACCCTGAGTTATTAATTGCGGACGAGCCTACTACAGCTCTGGACGTAACAATTCAGGCGCAAATTTTAGATTTGCTTAAGGACATTAAAGAGAAATTTGATATGTCTATTATTCTTATAACACACGATTTAGGCGTTGTTGCGGAAATGGCGGACTATGTAATTGTTATGTACGCGGGTAAAATTATTGAACAGGGAAGTGTAAACGATGTATTCTTAAAGCCCACACACCCGTATACCATAGGTCTCCTGAAATCCAAACCCCAGATGAACGCTGTCAGCGAAAGACTGTACACTATTCCGGGACAGGTACCGGTGCTGATAGATCTTCCTGATAAATGCTATTTCAGTGACCGGTGTGAAAAATGCCGTGAAGAATGTAAAAATGGATTCCCTGATGCCGTTGAGGTAGAAAAGGATCATCTTGTTGCATGTAAAAGGATTGGGGAGGAGATATAATGAGTGATACATTGCTTGAAGTAAAAGATTTAAAAAAATATTTCCCGATCAAAGGTGGTATCTTTCAGAGAACTGTTGGACATGTTAAAGCAGTAGAAAACGTGTCGTTTTCTTTGAGAAAGGGTGAAACCCTCGGATTGGTTGGGGAATCAGGCTGTGGTAAAAGCACAGTGGGAAGAACGATTTTGAGACTTCACGAAAGTACAGGCGGGCAGGTGGTTTTTAACGGAACTGATGTTTTTAAATTAAAGAAAAGTGAAATGCAAAGCTTAAGACCAAAAATGCAGATAGTATTTCAAGACCCGTATAGCTCGCTTAATCCAAGATTAACCGTTGGTGACCTAATTGGTGAAGCGTTGCTTGAACATGGTTTGTGTACCAAGAGGAATTTAAAGAAGAGAGTACTGGAAATCATGGATCAGTGTGGTCTCCTATCGCTTCACATAGACAGGTATCCTCATGAATTTTCAGGGGGACAACGTCAAAGAATAGGTATAGCACGGGCGCTGGCGCTTAATCCTGAGTTTATTGTATGTGACGAACCGGTATCGGCTCTGGACGTCTCAATACAATCCCAGATAATAAATCTCCTGGGTGATTTGCAGAAGCAATACGGATTTTCCTATTTGTTTATATCTCATGATTTAAGTGTTGTCCGACATATATCTCATAGAGTTGCCGTAATGTATCTGGGGTCAATTGTGGAGTCGGCTGATAAATCCGAACTGTATGAAAATCCGCTGCATCCCTATACAAAGGCCTTATTATCGGCGGTGCCCGTTGCAGATCCAAGAGTTAAAAAGGAAAGAATTATTCTGACTGGCGATATACCAAGTCCGGCAAATCCGCCTTCAGGCTGCCGTTTCCATACACGTTGCCCCATATGCAAGGATATTTGCAGTGAGCAGCAGCCCGAACTGAAAGATGCAGGAAACGGCCATATGGTAGCGTGCCACTTTGCCGGCGAAAGTATTAGTGAAGCACAAAATAGTATATATTACGAACTGATATGACATAGTAAGAAATTATGGTTATAACAATTCCTGCTCGTTCGAAAGCAAAAAAAATGCTTTTTCACACTAATACAGTTATTAAAGGAGAAAAAATTGTTCAGAGATAAGAAAAAGGAGAATCTGATAACAGACGAGAACACGCTGGCATTTAAAGATGTCATAGCATTGATACTCTCAATAGTCCAGATATTACTGCCTTTCATACTGATCGGAATTGCGGTGTTTACTTTTTTAATATGGTTTCTTGTGAAGTTCTGGCTAAAGGGATAATTTATATTTGATCATCTGTGCAGAGAACGGCTGATATTGAATTTAGTTAATCAGTTGAAGTATTAGTAAGAAGAAGGAGATATAATTAAACATTGAAAGCATAAGAAAAAAAGAAATATGATGTAAATCATATTTCTTTTTTTGGTGCCCAGAGCCGGAATCGAACCAGCGACACGGGGATTTTCAGTCCCCTGCTCTACCGACTGAGCTATCTGGGCAAGTGGTGGGCCTTCAGACGAGAGCGTTAAGCAAAAGATGCTGGTCATGTTTTGTAGCTCGAGAGTCCCTGTTGGAATTGCTGTAAGCAATTCTTATCTTCGCGGCAGCGAAGAAAGGCCGTTAAAAAAGTAATCTTTTCAAATAAATTGTGGTGGGCCTTCAGACGAGAGCGTTAAGCAAAAGATGCTGGTAGCATGTTTTGTAGCTCGAGAGTCCCTGTTGGAATTGCTGTAAGCAATTCTTATCTTCGCGGCAGCGAAGAAAGGCCGTTAAAAAAGTAATCTTTTCAAATAAATTGTGGTGGGCCTTCAGGGACTCGAACCCCGGACCAACCGGTTATGAGCCGGTTGCTCTAACCAACTGAGCTAAAGGCCCTCGAAAGGACGTTTTTTAGTATAATAAAAAAACAAATTTTAGTCAATAGTAAAAAATAAATATTTTTTATTTAAAATAAAACTAATGACCAGCTTACGATTAAAAACTTCTTCAAAATGTCAGTTTTATTTTCTCTAAAATTCATAAACTATTCTAGGAAAGTCTCAATTTATTTGATAAAATTGAATTACTGAAGAATATGGGAAAAGGGTTGGAACAAAATTCATGGGAATAATAAAAAATTTGGAGTACTTATCACAGCTTGTTGCAGTACCTGGTTATGAGAAGGATGCAGCTGAAAAATGCGCAATTCTATTTATGGACTGGTGCGATAAGGTTAGTGTTGATAAGTTTTTTAATGTAATCTGTATAAAAAAGGGATATAACAAGGCCGCAAGAAAACTCATGATAACTGCACACATTGACGAGATCGGGTTTTTGGTAAATTCCATAGATGACAAGGGCTTTGTTGGTTTAACAAATGTAGGAGGTATAGACAGTAAGATACTTTTGGCACAGGAAGTTATCATACACGGACGTCAGGATATTATCGGTGTTATTGGAGCCACCCCGCCTCATTTATTAAAGCCTGAAGATGTAGGAAAGGCTGTAAAGCTTAAGGATCTCAAAGTTGATACTGGATTTTCAGGTGAAGAATTAAAAAAGTATATCTCCATTGGGGATACAGTTTCTCTGAAATCTAAACTAACAATAATGAATGAACAGAAAGCCAGCGGAAAGTCACTGGATAACAGAGCCAGCATAACATGTATGCTTGAAATATTAAGACTTCTTAAGGACGTTAATCATGAAAATGATTTGGTCTTGGTAGCATCTTCCCAGGAGGAAACAGGTTTGGCCGGAATTATGACTGCATCATATGCCCTTAGACCTGATGCTGCAATAGTTATAGACACATGTCACGGAGATATTCCTGACCTTTCGAAGGAGGTTTCCTCAACGCCCGGTAAAGGACCTGAAATTTCTATAGGTCCCAATTTACAACCAAAGCTTGTTTCAAAGCTTTTTGAAATAGGCAGGGAAAATGGTATTCCGTTTCAGAAAATGGTTGAAGCAGGAGATACCGGAACAGAGGCCTGGGCAACACAGGTCAGCGCCAACGGAATACCAACAGCGCTGCTTTCCATACCAGTAAGATACATGCACACTACTGTAGAAACTGTAAACCTGGAAGATATAAAATTCACTGCTAGATTGGTCTCGGAATTTGCAAAACAAAGCAGTGAACAGTTGGGGGAATTACTATGCTTATAAAAGAATTAACTGCTTTAAATGGTGTATCGGGAAATGAAAATGAAGTAAGGGAGTATATAATCTCAAAAATAGAAAACCTATGCGATTCCTATAGAATAGATTCCATCGGAAATGTTATTGCATATAAAAGAGGTAGCGGAAGCAAGCAAAAGGTTATGCTGTCGGCGCACATGGACGAGGTTGGTTTCATTGTCTCCGGCCATACGGATAAAGGCTTTATAAAGTTTAAGGCTGTAGGCGGAATTGATGATAGAATACTTCCCGGGAAAAAGGTGGTTATTGGGAAAAAGAAAATAAGTGGGGTTATTGGAATAAAGCCAATACATCAACAGGAACGAGAAGAACGGGATAAAATTTCAAAAATCAAGCAGCTATATATTGACATTGGTGCCGACTCAAAGGAGGAGGCCGAAAAATTGGCACCTTTGGGAGAGTTCATTGCCTTTGACAGTGATTTTGTTAATCTGGGCTACGATTGTATAAAAGCTAAAGCTCTTGACGACAGGGTGGGCTGTGCTGTTCTTATTGAAGCACTTAAGCACAGCTATGACTTCGATCTTTATGCATGTTTTACCGTTCAGGAGGAGGTAGGACTCAGAGGTGCTCAAGTGGCCGCATACGGTGTAATGCCTGATATGGCACTAATAATTGAGGGAACAACCTGTGCAGATGTACCTGACGTAGAAAAGCATGAGTATTCAACTATACTTGGAAATGGTGCTGCTCTTACCATTATGGACAGAACCTGCTATTGTGACAGGGAACTGGTTCAATATCTATACGATGTGGCGAGTCAAAACAACATTAAGGTTCAGTATAAACAAACCACAACCGGGGGTAATGATGCGGGTCAAATTCAAAGAACCGGAACGGGTGTAAAAACTGCTTCAATATCCGTTCCCTGCAGATATATACATTCACCTGTTTCGGTAATGAGCAGAAGTGATTATGAAGCAGTTGAAAGGCTTACAATTACTGCGCTGCACCAAATCAGTATCGACAAGGGAGTTTTGAAAAAACAGTAGTCAAGTTAATTTCATTAAATTTTATGGCTGCTATGCGGCTCATGGAGGTTAGCTTGAAAGACTTCACTAAAGCTTGTCTTCCAAACTAACCTATGAATTTATGGCCGTGCGAAATATTCAAAGTATTTATCAATACCAAAGTATTTATAAATACTTTGAAAGCGCACATGGCCAATTAACCTCCTTTATTCGCTTTATAGCGGATATGGGAGTATACAAATTTCATTACATTTTATGGCTGCTATGCGGCTCATGGAGGTTAATATGCAGGAAACATTAAAATTGGTTACCCAGGTATTCGGGGTTTCCGGAAATGAAGATGAAATACGAGAAGTCATAACAAATGAGATAAAGAAGCATGTAGATGAGATACGAGTAGATGCAATGGGAAACCTGATAGCTATAAAAAAAGGAAAAAAGAAAAAGATAATGCTTGCGGCTCATATGGATGAGATAGGTGTTATAGCTACTTTTATAGATGATAAGGGTTTTATCAGATTTTCCAATCTGGGAGGAGTTTCATCCTTTACTTCCCTCGGACAGCGTGTAAAATTCCGGAACGGAACAATAGGTACTGTAAATGCAGAAGAAAAGCTAGAGGATATGAAAGGTCTGAAGCTTGGAAAAATGTATATAGATATAGGCTGTAAAAACAGAGAAGAAGCAGAAAAGCTAGTTAGAGTAGGAGATACGGCCAACTTTGCAGGTGATTTTGTTATACAGGGAAATTACGCAATATCAAAGGCAATGGATGACAGAAGTGGTTGCGCAGTGTTAATCGAACTGATTAAAGCGCTTCCCAAAACAGATAATGAAATTTACTTTGTTTTTACTACACAGGAGGAGCTTGGTCTGAGGGGCGCAAAAACCGCTGCATTCGGCATAATGCCTGACTGCGCCGTTGCAATAGATGTTACACTTACAGGTGATACCCCGGAAAGCAATAGTAGAGAGGTAAAACTCGGAGGGGGCCCCGCAATTAAAGTTAAAGACAGCGCATATATAGCAAATCCCACAATAAGAAGAACACTTGAGGAACTGGCCGCAGATAATTCCATTCCGTATACTCTTGAGCTTCTTGACAGAGGAGGCAGTGATCCCGGAGCAATACAGACTACGGGAGTGGGAGTTCCCTGTGGAGGTATATCAATACCTTGCAGAAGTGTACATTCTCCTTCTGAAATGGTATGTCTCGAGGATTTGGAGAACTGTGTAAAGCTTACGGCTTTATTTATTAAAAATTACAAAGGCTAGGATTCGTGGAATAATGTCTAAAATAAACTTATCTGATATGACGCCAAAGAGAAATTTGGCGTTGTTTTTTCTTGTTTTAACGGCGGTATTATGGAGTCTGGGAGGTCTGTTGATTAAACTGGTAGATTGGAACCCTATTGCTATAGCGGGTTCCAGGAGCCTTATAGCTGCTGTATTAATATTGTTTTTTATTAAAAAGCCTGATTTCAGATTTACAATTGCAAAGTTTGCTGCTTCATTTGTATATGCTGCAACGGTTATAACTTTTGTTTATGCAAATAAACTTACAACAGCTGCAAATGCAATTATTCTCCAATACACAGCACCTATTTATGTAGCGATTTTTGGAGCAGTATTCTTAAAGGAGAGGGTAAGATGGTATGACGTTATTACTATATTAGCAGTTTTTGGTGGTATGATACTCTTTTTTATTGATGAAATATCACCCGGTAGTATGCTTGGAAATATACTTGCCATTATCAGTGGAGTATTCTTTGCCCTGGTAGCTTTATTATTGAGATTTCAGAAGGATGACTCCCCTTTGGACAGAATATTTTGGGGAAACGTAATGACTGCTATTGTTGCAATTCCTTTCATGTTCAATACAGTACCTGATTCAAAAAGCATAACCGGAATTATTTTGCTTGGTATCTTTCAGCTTGGATTCTCATATATATTATTCTCCTTAGCAATTAAAAATGTATCGGCTCTGGAGGCTGTGCTTATTCCAATCATTGAACCTGTTTTAAACCCAATATGGGTAGCACTGGTGGTTTATGAAATACCGGGGGTATATTCCCTTATAGGAGGAGGTATTGTATTAACGGCTGTAACATTTAGGTGCGTTTACACTTATTACCTGTCGAAAAAAAAGGATTAAGTACAAATAAGCAGGATTTTGTAGATATTTCATAGAATAAATATACATAGGTTAAATATATATTAATTATACTCAGAAGTAAGTACTCTTTTATATATGTGGGTCAAAATCATTATTGAAATGGGGTGCTGTTATGAATATTACCTTTCTTGGAGCTGCGAAAACTGTTACAGGCTCTTGTTATCTTGTGGAGACCAAGGATAAAAAATTTCTTGTAGATTGCGGTATGTTTCAGGGACGGGCAAATGAGGTCATATTAAATGCCGAGCCTTTTTCCTTTAATCCCGGAGAACTGGATTTTATGCTTTTAACCCATGCTCATATCGATCACAGCGGAAGAATTCCAAAGCTATATATGGATGGTTTTAAAGGGACTATTTATGCAACCAGACCGACGGTTCAGCTTTGCGGAATAATGCTGCCGGACAGCGGTCATATTCAGGAAACTGAAAATGAATGGCTGAATAGAAAAAGGCAGAGGGCCGGAAAGTCGCCAGTAAAACCTCTGTATACGGTAAAAGAAGCTACAGATTGCTTGGAATTATTTAAGGGAGTAGCCTATGGCGAGGCCGTAAGCATTACAGATGATATACGTGTCAGGTTCAATGATGCAGGGCACATTTTAGGTTCCGCCATTATCGAGGTCTGGGTCAGAGAAAACGGTAAGGATACAAAGATCGTATTCAGCGGAGACCTTGGAAATACGGGAGTACCCATTTTGAGAGACCCAGCAGTGATATCCGATGCAGACTATCTTGTTGTCGAGTCTACTTACGGCAATAGGCATCATACCTTAAAAAAGGAAAAGGATAAGCTTGAAAGGTTTATAACTATTATTTCAGATACTATAGCAAAAGGTGGTAATGTTGTAATACCGTCCTTCGCTGTGGGCAGAACTCAGGAAATAATTTATGATCTGAATAAATACATGGATGTTTTCGGAGATGTGGTTGACAAAATACTGAATGTTCCAGTGTATGTGGATAGCCCCTTGGCAACCTCAGCCACTCAAATTTTCAGGGAGAATCTGGATTGCTTTGATGAAGAAGCAAAGGAATACATTGCAAACGGTGACAACCCTCTTGATTTCCCAACCTTGAAATTTACTCAATCCCCGGAAGAGTCCAGAAAGCTGAATGAAAAAACAGAGAGTACTATAATAATTTCTGCCAGCGGAATGTGTGATGCCGGTAGAATAAAGCATCATCTGAAGCATAACCTGTGGAGAAAGGAATCAACAATACTTTTTGTGGGTTATCAGGCTGAGGGGACTCTTGGAAGGAGAATACTGGATGGAGCAACCAAAGTTAAGCTATTTGGTGAGGAGATAACGGTTAATGCCAGAATAGAAGCAATAGACGGGTTTTCAGGTCATGCTGACAAGGCCGGACTTTTGTCATGGATAGGTAGTATTGCAAAGAAACCTAAAAAGGTATTTATTGTTCATGGCGAACAAGAGGTAATGAATGAGTTTGCACAAACACTAAATGACGAATTCGGCCTGCAATCTATTATTCCGGCGAGAGGAGATTCTTATGTTGTAACAGCTGACAGCATATATGAAAATGCTTCAAACTTTGATGCTCAAAGGAGATTTAGGAGACTGGCTGTTGTTGAAATGCTTGAGACTCTGAGAGAAGAATTTGAAGAGTTGGCTGAGATTTTAAAAGGAGACCTTAAGCAGGAAAAATCTGATGTTGAAATTGATGAAGTTTCAGCTAAACTAAAACTTGTGGAAAAGTCTATTGTAGAGGCGCTTAAATAAAATTATTTTCTAAAAATTTATATATATGTAAAATTAAATTTTATCAATTTTAACCAAAAAGCAATGAGATTCCTCATTGCTTTTTGGTTATGTTTATGCCTTTCAAACCCTTGGAATTGCTAGTGTTAAGAAATATTGACCAGGTAAAAGGAAATCATACCATTTCATACAAAACAGGAAGTATATCCGTATAATCTAGAGTAATTAATATTTTTTGGGAATTTTGAACCAATTGAATAATTGACATTTTTTTTGAAAGTTTGTATAACTTAAAAGGATATAAAAATGATGTTATTGAAGGTAATATTACAATTTCGGATTATAAACACAGCTTGGTCAAAGAAGCATTAATAAATGTTTCCGGCCATTCGGAGGACATAATATGAATATTCTTAAATTAAAGAAAAAAGCGACTTTTTCTTTAATTGCGTTATTATTGTGCAGTACAATGTTTTACTATGCAAATAGTGTTTTTGATATAACCGGGTACATAAATAAGCAAGTCCAAATGCTAAAAGTAAGCGAAATGAAGTATATGTATGGCCAGAATGATTTTTCAGGTGATAAGTATTACAATAATTCTGATATATTAGATTACAGCAGTCGGTTAGGTCAAAGCGGAAGTTTCGGACAGGGGATAGCATATAACTATAATAATACACCGGAGTATTTGTTAGTTGACAAAAATGAATATGTAGAAAATACATCAATTGTAGCTATTATTGAGAATGTGTCAAAATACAATTCAATACATGATAAACTTGAAAACCAAATAAATCAGGATTCATACAGGGATAAGAAACTAGGTTTTTACTATGTATTCTCATATGATTACACTATGAATGCATTAGCGGAATTGAATAATTCTATTGATAGAATATCAGCTGCTCAAAAGGTACCCAAGGCTTTATTGTCTGCTGTACTGTTTCGTGAAATGATGTTTCTTGGTCAGGAGGATTTACTTGATGGACTTCCTATTATAGGAGGAAAGTCAATAGGGATATGTCAGATCGGGATAGAGAATGTAAGATTTAATGAACAGATTGTTCATGGTGAAAAATCACTAATATTGAGTGAATCTGACGATCAAATTAAAACAATGCTTCAAAACCCGAAACATGCGGTTTATTTTTGTGCTGTACAGCTTAGAGCCAGAGCAATAAGGTTAACAGGGGATTCGGATATTGATCTGAATACACTAAGTGAAAAACAGCTTAAGAAGGTTATTGAAAACTACAATCTTTCAAAAGTATCTGTTAATATCGGTCCTATAAAGACCAAGGAAACATATGCTTTGGAAACCTACAGATACTATGAGTTGTTTAAGGATTACTACAGGTTGCAGGAGGAAGATTCATTGAACTAGCCGAAGCAACATTTGTATTTGTTAATGTTCAATCTCTATTAATAAATATTAGGTTTTCTATAAGTTGTTAATAAATAAGACTAAATAAAGTGTAATTTGCTAAATTACACTTTATTTTTTTTATATTATGTAATAAAATATTTCCTGAAGCTAAAATGTGACTATCTGTGTCTGTCAAATGCTTTATCAGAGTAGTTGGGGATGCTGGTTGTTTCTTTAGGTAGAATGGTGTTTAACTAATTTAATATTTATTGGAGGACGGTTAGAATGGTAGGGTCATTTTTATTAACACTATTACCGATTTTGGTAATAGTCTGTATGCTTGTAATTTTCAAAAAGTCAGCAGATATCAGCGGTATTGTTGGTTGGCTTTGTGTTTCGGTTGTTGCGTTTCTATTCTTTAATACTTCGCTGGAAGTAATTCTAAGATCAACAGTTTCTGGAATTATCAGATCTTTCCCGGTATCATTGATAGTTTTGACATCGCTTTTCATGATGGCCTATATGGAAAAGACGGGAGCCCTGAAAAGGATAATCATTTTTATCAAAACCATATCCAGTCATAATAAAGCGGTTCAGATTATGATGATAAACATAGGCTTTGGAACTTTGATGGTTGCTGTTGGGGCAACTCCGGTTTCCCTTTTACCACCCATACTATTAGCTATGGGGTATTCAACCTACGTTGCCATTGCGCTTCCTTCAATAGGTTATGATGCTTTATGTACATATGCTTTGCTGGGTGCACCAATTGTTGCCTTTGTTGATTTTGCAAATAGATTCCTAGGTCCTGGTAATGAAATTACACCCTCCCAGGCCGGCAGCGTTTTCTATATGTTTCTACCAATTGTTTCCACATTGATCGGCTTCTGCATGCTCTATATTGTTGATAAGTGGGATGGTATTAGGAAGGGATTTATACCGTGTATTGTTACCGGCGGAATTATTGGTGTGGTATCGTACTTTACAAACAGGGTTGACAATCTTGTAACACTTACAGGTGTACTTTGCGGTCTAGCCGTTATCATCGTAATGGCATTATATCTGAAAGTTACCGGTAAAAACGTAATTGACAGAAGTAATCTTACTGAAGATGAGAAAGCTTATGAAAAGGAATATCCTCTTTGGAAAGCCTTAAGTCCATGGATTATTTTAATAGGTTTGATACTTGTATTGAATCTTCCAAAACCGGCCTACGATTTCCTCTATAATCTAAAACTTCCTATAAACGGTGTTGCCGTAGATGGAAAGGGTATTGCAACAAGAGCATTATGGAACGCTTATACATGGATTGCAGTTGCAGTTGTTTTATCAATGCTGATAATAAGACCTAAAGCTGTTCAGGTAAAGGAGAGCTTCAAGGTTTGGTGGAAGAGAGCTCCCAGACCTGTTTTCTCAGCCGCCATATTTTTCTCAATAGGCGAAATTATGAATTATTCAAATTGGAGTATGGCAACAATGAAATATCAGGCAGCAAGTATGATAAAGGTTCTTGCGGATGTATCGGCAAACGCTTTTAGTGGCGCATATGGGTTTATAACAGGCTTTATCGGACTATTCGGTGGGTTTATAACAGGCAGTGAAGCATCTACTATCGCTATGTTCGCAAATTATACCATGGAGACTTCAAAAAACCTTAATCTTGGTTTGAATGGGCTTATTATTGCCACAGCAGCGTTGGCCTTCGGCGGCGGTCTTGCAAGTGTTATATCACCTGCCAAGCTTCAGAATGCAGCAGCCTCTATAGATAAGCTGGGAGAAGAAAACAAGGTTATTAGAATCGCTTTTGTATTTGCCCTTCTACTAACGCTTATTACCTCAATATATGCATTGATTCTTCTTAAAATAGGGCTTAGTGTGTAGTTTATTTTGAACTGTTTATAAGAAGCACTAAATTATAAATAGTTGTAATAGGATAAATCACTTGAGTAAATGAGTAATGAATAAATTAAATACAATAAATATGTTAAGGGCACAGAGTTTTAGATACTTGTGCCTTTTATTTAACTATCTATGGAAGAATATATTGTTGACTATAATCAATATCTGAAATGAGTTGAATAATATAAGACAAGGATATGTAAACCTTTTATTGTAAACCGATAATAGATAAATTATCAATTACCAAATGTTTAGGAAATATGAACTATGGTAAGAAAATTTAACTAATACACGAAAATTTTTCTATTTAATACACGAGTTATAAGATATAATAGAATTGCATTCCTACGATTCAGGTGATGTAAACCTGAATTATTTTATGTTATGAAAGGCTGGATGGAATTTACTTATGAAAAAGGTTGAGATATACACAGATGGAGCATGTTCAGGCAATCCCGGAGCAGGGGGCTGGGGAGCTGTCCTAATATATGGTGAACATAAAATAGAGATGTCGGGATATGAGGAGGCAACAACAAACAATAAAATGGAGCTTACGGCAGCGGTTGAGGCCTTAAAAAGATTAAAGGAACCCTGCATGGTCAACTTGTACAGTGACAGTGCCTATTTAATAAATGCCTTTACACAGGGCTGGATTGATAAGTGGATAAGATCAGGATGGAAACGAAACAAAAATGAGGAAGTAAAGAACGTGGATATATGGCAGGAACTGGTCCGCTTGTCTGATTATCATAAAATAAATTGGATAAAGGTTAAAGGACATGCAGATAATGAAATGAACAACCGATGTGATAAACTGGCTACTGATGAAATAAAGAAGGCTTCTGCCAGAGGCAAGTAGAATAGTTTTTCAATAATCAGATAAAATATCTTTGTATGGAGGTACGGAAATGGATTATTTTGAAGAGACACTAAAAACTGACGAGATATATAAAGGAAACATAATAAAGGTTCAGAATCTCACGGTTAGTCTTCCAAATGGTAAGGAAGCTACAAGGGATGTAGTTTTACATCCAGGAGCCTCTGTAGTAATTCCAATTAACGAGCACGGTGAACTTTACATGGTAAAACAGTTTAGGAAACCCCTTGATTTGACAACTCTTGAACTTCCGGCTGGTAAACTGGACTCTGTTGGAGAAGATCCAAGGGTTTGTGCCGAAAGAGAATTGATGGAGGAAACAGGTCTCAGGGCGGAAAAGATAGATCATTTAATCAGCATTCACACTACACCTGGCTTCTGCAATGAAGTTATCCATATGTATACTGCAACAGGACTGACGCAAGGTGAAGCCTGCGCTGATGAAGATGAATTTCTGGATGTTGAGAAAATCCATGTCTCAAAGCTTGTTGATATGATACTTGAACATAAAATAACAGATGCGAAAACAATTATCGGTGTACTTCTCGCAGAAAGAAAATTAAGAGATAATGACATCTAAATAAGCAGCACATTTATTGTAATATCTTATGTTTATCCGGCATATATTTTTACTGTCAGAGAATTAATAAATTTTACATTGATTTGATAAAATTGCCGGAGGAACACATGATTATTAAGAAAATAGGGAATATTATCAAGGATCATATTAACGGAAATAGGATTTTATACATAAGTCTGTTTTTGTTTTACATTATAGGTATATGTCTTGGAGCCGCTTCCGTTAAGGATCTTGACTATCAACAAAAAGATGAAATAGTTACTTTTTTTAATGGTTTTACCAAGCTTCTGGAAACCAATAATTTCAGTCAGTTTAATTTGTTTAAAATATCATTGGTTGATAACATAAAAATTATTGTTTTATTCTGGCTACTGGGTTTTACTGTTATTGGCTTTCCAATGTATTACGTAATTATTGGTATGAGAGGTTTCAGTACTGGTTTTAGTTCAGGAATCATTATGGGGGTATTGGGGACAAAGGGGATTTATATATCAGCTGTTTGCTTTGTTCCGAAGGAGGCAGTATTAGTTCCATGCCTGATAGCTCTTGGTATTAATGGAATCAAGTTATCCGGAAACATCCTGAGAAGCTGGCTGAAAAAATCTGCACCAAGGGACAACTGGGTTAAGGAAAGGTTTTTGCCGTATAGTTTTGTAGCAGCTTTTTTCTCTTTTTTCATTTTGCTTGCTACTTTTATCGAGGGATTTATATCATCAGGCGCACTTAAACTAATTAGTATATAGGACATTTAGTGGTAAAATAAACAATTATATGGATAAATTATGTTAAATATAGATAAAAATTCAAAAATGTTCTTTTAATATAGAAATATTTGTTATAGAATATAGGATAAAGATTAAGTCTGATTATATAAAAAAAGGTAAATAATGCTTTTTTAAAAAAGGAGTCGTTTTAATGGAAGTTCAGGTTGAAAATTTTATTAATTTCCTTGAAAAGGATAAGAGATTGTCTCTTAATACTCTTCAGTCTTACAAGAGGGATATTGAGCAGTATACTACATATCTTAAGGAGATAAATGCTACAAATATTTCTTCTACGAATAAAACAACTGTGATAGCATATCTTCTACATCTTCAAAAGAAAGGAAGGGCAACCTCTACCATATCTCGAAATCTGGCTTCAATACGATCTTTTTATCAATACCTGCATAAGAACAAAGTTATAGAGATAGACCCAACATCAGAATTGGAATCACCCAAGGTAGAAAAAAAGTTACCTCAGATATTATCTACTCAGGAAGTAGAACTCCTTCTGGATCAACCTAAATGTCTTGATTTAAAAGGTATTAGAGATAAAGCAATGCTTGAACTGCTTTACGCAACAGGTATAAGAGTTTCCGAACTTATTTCACTCAATCTTTCTGATATAAACCTTGAATTAGGCTTCATCAAGTGTAATAAAGGCACCCGTGAAAGAAGTATTCCTATAGGATCCATATCTGTGGCTGCTGTACATGAATATCTTCTAAAATCCAGGAATTTTCTTATTCAAAATGTAAACGAAGAGGCATTGTTTGTTAATGTTAACGGTAAAAGATTGACAAGACAGGGTTTCTGGAAAATAATCAAGCATTACAAAAACCAAGCGAATATAAACAAAGATATAACACCGCATACCTTAAGGCATTCTTTTGCTGCTCATTTACTGGAAAATGGTGCAGACCTCAGGTCTATACAGGAGATGCTGGGTCATTCGGACATTTCATCAACCCAGATTTATGCACAGATTGCAAAGAATAAAATAAAAGAAATTTACAAGAAAACTCATCCCAGAGCATGATATTAAACCTGACCGGGGAGCCGCCACAATTGTTATTGAAAAATAACGTGGGCGGCTTTTTTTAACGTAGCTTTTTTGACGGATAAGAATTGACAGAGGTATTAAATGGAAGTATTATATATTTAGATAATTATTTAATTATTTAATAATTCTTGAGGTGAATAGTTTGAACGATGTTTTTCATGCTCTATCTGATCCCACAAGACGGCAAATTTTAAAGTTACTGAAGGATGCAGATATGAATGCGGGTGAAATCGCTGATAATTTTAATATGAGCAAGCCTTCAATAAGTCATCATCTAAATGCATTAAAACATGCCAATCTTGTTATGGCTGAAAAGCGAGGGCAGAACATTGTTTACTCATTAAATACCACCGTATTTCAGGAAATTATTGAATGGTTTTTTGATTTTAGAGACAGGAGTAGCGTGAATAGTACATGTGGAAAGTCACAATGACTTTCACGCAGCGAGAAGCCATTACGTGTCTTTTCATTACTATTTGTGTTCGTGCCATGCGCGTAGATGGGAGATAATACAGGTGAAGATAAATAAGAAGCTTGTCTTTTTAATAGTTGTTTCAATTATTGGGAATATCATAATTTATCCATTTATACCTGAGAAAATACCTCATAGAAATTTTCAGATGGTCGTGGACGACACTTAACTTGTGGTTTGTATTATACAGCCTGGGTTAGACTTTGATATTATTCGGCTGCTAAACTTGGCAATGGGGGTCTTATTTATTATTTTGGGAAACTATCAACCCAGGGTAAAAATAAATTCCGTGTTTGGAATAAGGACACCCTGGACCTTACGAAATGAACAGGTGTGGAAGAATACTCATAGATTTGGATATGTGTTAGTAGCAGCGGGAATATTGTCGTTCATAATTGCTTTTTTCAGCAGATTAATAGGGATAATCGGATTTATAGCGGTATCAGCAATGACTGTGTTGATTACATGTATGTTTTCCTATGTCAATTACACTAAACATAAATTGCACTCAGAAAAGTAACACAATTGAATTAAATAGAAAAAATAATTCGGAGGGCTTTAATATGAGAATGTACGATATCATTGAGAAAAAAAGGGATGGCTTGGAATTATCCACTGAAGAAATAAAATATTTTATAACAGAATATTGCAGTAATAATATTCCCGATTATCAGGCTTCTGCACTTCTGATGGCCATATTTCTGAAGGGCATGAATGAGCAGGAAACAGCACAGCTAACTGATGCAATGGCACACTCGGGAGATATGATAGACTTGTCTGAAATTCCTGGTATAAAAGTTGACAAGCATAGTACCGGAGGTGTCGGAGATAAGACTACACTTATACTTGGCCCCATTGTTGCTGCCTGCGGAATACCTGTTGCAAAGATGTCTGGTAGGGGTCTTGGTCATACCGGAGGAACCATTGATAAACTTGAAGCGATTCCCGGTTTTAATACAAGTATATCAAGAGAAGATTTTATTCGGAATGTAAAAGAAATTGGTATCGCAATTGCAGGCCAAACCGGTAATCTGGCGCCTGCCGACAAAAAGATATACGCGTTACGTGATGTAACCGCTACGGTTAATAATATATCGCTTATTGCAAGCAGTATTATGAGCAAAAAGCTGGCATCAGGCGCCGATAGAATAGTTCTTGATGTTAAGACTGGCAGCGGTGCCTTTATGAAAACTCTGGAGGATTCTGTTAAGCTGGCACAGGCCATGGTTAAGATTGGTGAGAATACTGGCAGACGCACTGTTGCAGTCGTTACTGAAATGGATATACCCCTTGGAAGAGCAGTCGGCAATTCACTGGAGATAATTGAAGCTATTGAAACACTTAAAAACAGAGGACCACAGGATTTGGCAGAGGTGTCCTTTGAACTGGCGGCAAGAATGTTGGAGCTGAGCGGAAAGGGCGACTTTGAGCATTGCCGGGAGTTGGTCCGCGAAGCTGTAGAAAGCGGAAAGGCTATAAATAAATTTGCGGAGATGATTGAGAAACAGGGCGGAAATAGGGCTGTTATTAATGATTATAGTGTATTCCCGCAGGTAAAACATAAATTAGATTTAGTTGCCGAAACATCAGGTTATATCTGTCATATGAAAACTGACGCCATCGGTGTAGCATCGCTGGAATTAGGAGCGGGAAGGGAAACCAAGGAAAGTATAATAGATTACGCTGCGGGTATATATATAAATAAAAAAACAGGTGATAAAGTAGAGAAGGGTGACGTAATTGCTACTCTCTACACTAACAAGAAGGAAAAGCTGCCGCAAGCCTGTAGTCTATTAAAACAGGCAATTTCATTAAGTGACTCACAGCCTGAAAAATTACCACTCATTCTAGCATATATAGACAATAAAGGTGTACAACTGAAATAATCTCTTTTTATGGTGTTGTTATGAAAAACACCATATGTTTAAGACTTTGGTTTATTTTATATTTTGCACATTCAATACAAGGATGTGCTTTTTTGTTGTACAGAGTAAGTTTTCTAAACCCAAAATTGTAATTTGGAACCAAATATAGCTAAATATTCCGATACAGAATTAATAGTTGGCTAAAGGTTATCCTAATATAGTATGTATTCGCGGAAATATTCACATCTGTTAATAAGTGTGAATAGAATGCTAGATGTAGAAACAAGGACTATATATGTTACAGATTCATAATAATGAACCTTAAGGAGACTAGTTATGAGAAAATATTTAATTGTATATTTATTGATAATAGCATTACTGACAGGATGTTCAGTGCAGAGCCCTCCAGAGCAGAAGGAAACAGGTTCAACCTATGCCGAAAGCAGTGCTTCGCTTCAATCTGTATCTCCCTATACAAGGCAAACACAAGAACAGGGTAAGACCACAACTCAAGCTTCAAACAGTAAATCAACTGAAGTGGCTCCTACCGACGGCAAGTATAAGAAAATTGAAGTGAATGGGGGAGATCTCAGCGGAACTAGAAAGCCCTTGGTAGTAGTTGATGTTGGATTCGGTAGCAGAGAATACTGGGCCTACACCAATGAGTATAGTCAATTGATAAGGGTTACAGCAAAAAAGATTATTCTACAGAATGCTGCTACAGAGCCGGTGCTGGAAAATGGACGCTACTATGCTGATGAAGCCAAGGTTCCTGGTACCGAACGTGAAGACCTGGACCAAGGCCATGTCATAGCAGACTCCTTGGGTGGTGTGTCCAATGCCTACAACATAACACCCCAGAACAGTACATTGAACCGCCATGGAGATCAGGCATATATGGAAAAAACTATTAGAGATGCTGGTGGATGCACAGATTTTGAAGCAATAATCACCTACCCTAATACCAAGACACAAATACCGAGTCATTATCACTACACCTATACGATAAACGGGCGTATCATCAAGGAGGATTTTGATAATGTGAACCCTGATGAGGTAAATAAATCATTGAACGAGAAACCGAAAGGAGCATCAAAGGCTACACCCAAATCATCTACTGAGGGTAAGAACGAAAACCTCGCTACAGTTGATAAAAATCACGATGGTAAGGTGACGATAGCTGAAGCTAAAGCGGCCGGGTACAAAATGCCAATTACTAAGGACCACTGGTTATATAAATACATGGATGATCGTGATGGAGATGGTAAGGTTGGAGAATAGTTAATTCCAAACATAGTATTGATGTAAGGCCTTTGATTATGGCAAAGTGGTTAGAATTGTATTTACAGTTGATTTATTCAAATGGAAGATTGGGTTTTAGAATAGGAGAGTGAAATGGAAAACGGGAATCTTGAAATAGCATTCGAATTTATTAAAGCTGTAGGTGAAGGAAAAACAGGTGAGGAACTTAGTATATTTTATGATGAATTTGCTAAGCAAATTGAATACCCTAATCTATTAACAAAAAAAGTTCTCGTTTCCGAAAAGCTATAGATAAATTAAAGATACAGAAATGCAGTTGGATAATTACAGCGACTTCGGATCTCCACAGGTTGATTTTATAAAGGAAAAATGACTTGTGAAATGAATAGATAGTAACGGAATAAATAAATGATCTTTGAAAACTGATAGTGCGGTAAGGATTGAAACTTGACACGGAAATATTCCAGATGTAGTATTATTTGTAATGAATTACTTTAAATTAGGATTGTTATTATTGCGAACGGAAGATTATTTTGATAGCATTCCATAGAGTTAAATAAAAAGGAGGAGAGGTTTAGGTGGAATTTAGAGAACTTGGCAAAACGGGTTTACATGTCAGTGAGATTGGCCTAGGGTGCGAAAATCTTGACGGTAAGCCATATTCACAGGTTGAAGAAACAATTAATGTTGCTCTTGATAATGGTATAAATATTCTTGATGTGTTTATGCCTGGGAAAGAAATTCGAGAAAACATTGCTAGAGCTTTAGGAGATAGACGTAAAAAAGTTGCGATACAAGGACATATAGGTTCAACAGATGTTAGGCAACAGTATGATATAAGCCGAGATATGCCTACAGTAAGGCGATACTTTGACGACATTTTGCGTATTTTTGGTGGCTACATAGATTTAGGAATGCTATTTTTTATTGACTCTGATGAAGATTATAAAAATGTATTTGAAACAGATTTCATTAAATATGTAGAACACTTGAAAAAGCAAGGCTACATTGGTCATATAGGCTTTAGCTCACATAATCCGACGACGGCAATTAAAGTAATAAATACAGGAATTCCAGAAGTGCTAATGTTTAGCATAAACCCTGCATTTGATATGCTTCCCTCTGAAGAATATATTTTTAATCACTTTCAAAATGGCTTTGCTCCTGAATTGTTTCGAGGAATTGACCCCAAGCGAGCTGAACTATATAAACTATGTACACAAAAACAGATTGGTATTACTGTGATGAAAGCTCTGGGCGGGGGTAAATTGATTTTACCTGAACACACTCCGTTTGCAAAACCGCTAACCGTGCCTCAATGTGTTAATTATGCACTGTCAAGACCGGCAGTTGCAAGCGTATTACTAGGCTGCCAGACAGCAAATGAGATATTAAATTCTATGCGATATTTTGAAATTGGTGATTCGGAGAAAGATTATTCTGAGATTCTTGGAACGATGCGCAATGATTTTAAAGGAAACTGTGTTTATTGTAGTCACTGTCAGCCTTGCCCAGTGGGGATTGACATTGCAACTGTCAACAAGTATTTAGACATTGCTCGCTTAGATCAATTCAATATACCTCCATCCATTCAATCTCACTATTTAAGCTTAACTCACAGTGGAAGAGATTGCATTAGCTGTAGTAACTGCGAAAGCCGCTGCCCTTTTAGTGTATCAATTATCAAAAATATGGCAGAGGCAGAAAGGCTTTTAGGCAAGAATTCTTAGGTTGTATTTATATTTATTCACAATATTTATATACCAAGAAGAATTCTATTACCGCACATTCAATAAAAAGTAGCGGACCATTGGTGTAATAAAGGGCATGTACTACTCCGCTTAGATGGTGAATTGGTTTCTGAGTTAAACGATGGCAGAAAGTTCACGTTAACTCCAGGCACTAGTTATCACGTAGCAGATAATGTAAATCCACATCGTTCATATACAGAAAAGGGAGCTAAACTTTTTATTGTAGATTAGTTATAAAAAAATAAGCAAAGAAATACTATTAGATTTTCAAAGGATAAGTTAAAATTTATTACATATATTCAGTTTTGGATGTGCGTTATAATAATCAAATTAAAGAAGAAAATTAAGATGTTATGCCGGACCATGAATTATTTGAAATAGAAGTTATACTTCGAAACCGAATAGAGTGGTAACGATTGATGTTATCCATATCCTATAATATGACAAGGTGTCGTCAGGTTAAATGTGATACGATTAGAGAAATCAATATTTAACTATAAACATAGTATCATATTATACTAGTGAGATTACAGCTTTTAATCTTATACAAGGAACAGCTGTATCAGAATTTTTGCTTGTGTCAGTAGATAGAAATTATTTAGATTTCAATTGGAGGACATGCTTTATGAATGAAAAAATAAGATGTTCTTGGGCAGGAAATACCCCCATTTATATAAATTACCATGATAACGAATGGGGGCGGCCTGTACATGATGATGTCAGGCTGTTTGAAATGCTTATTTTAGAAGGTATGCAGGCAGGCCTTACATGGATAACCGTGCTTAATAAGAGAGAAGCATTTAGAGAGGCTTTTGATGGGTTTGATCCTAATAAGGTGGCTCATTACTGCGATGTAAAAATTCAGGAGCTCATGGCAAACGAGAAAATAATAAGAAACCGCCTAAAAATTAATGCCGCTGTGAGCAATGCCAAGGCATTTTTAGGAATTGCTGAAGAATACGGAAGCTTTGATAAATTTATATGGGGATATGTGGATTATACACCTATTACAGGCCATTGGGAGAAGATGGGGGATGTGCCTACAAGAACGCCTCTTTCTGATGAAATAAGCAAGGACTTAAAGAAATTTGGGTTTAAGTTCGTTGGTACAACCATAATTTATGCGTTTATGCAAGCTACAGGCATGGTCAATGACCATATTAGGGAGTGTTTTGTTTATGAGGAGATATTGAATAGGTAGCACATGAGGTTATAGAAGTTAGGAACTAGTGTAATATAAAGTTATATAATTATTTGTACAACAACACGATGATGCTGTAAATGATTTTTTTGAAGGTAGAAGGGGGCATATATAAATAGCTCCTAAATTGATTCACTATTTGAATATTAGGGAACGGATGAATTCTATTTTGGAAGAGGAGAAGTCAGCATGTTGGAAAAGAAAATTGCTGGAATAAAAGCAACTGAATATATTGAAGATAATATGATACTGGGATTAGGAACAGGTTCTACAGCCTATTTTTTGATTGAGAAAGTTGGAGAACTTATTAAACAAGGATTAAACATCAAAGCTGTTGCTACTTCTCAAAGTACAGCAAGTCTTGCCAAAAAACTAAATATTCCATTAGTATCTATAGATAATGTTAAAAAAATAGATTTAGCTATAGATGGTGTCGATGAAATAGATAGTAATTTTAATGCAATTAAAGGTGGCGGTGGTGCCTTGTTTAGAGAAAAAATGGTTGCAAGTATTGCTGATAAGGTTATTTGGATTATGGATTCAAGTAAGGTAGTAGATTCTATAGGAACTTTTCCACTCCCTGTAGAAATAATTCCTTACGGATATCGGCATATATTGAAGCAACTAAAATTACTGTCCTTAAATCCGATTTTGAGAGTAAAAGAGGATATTCCATTCGTTACAGATAACCATAATTACATTGTGGATTTACATATAGGAAAAGGGTTTGACATTAAGAGTATAAATGAAAAACTAAAAAGCATAACCGGAGTTTTGGAAACAGGATTGTTTTTGAATACTTGTGATATGATGATTATTGGATACAATAACGCTGCAGAAGTGGTAGAAAACCCAAAAATCTAGTGATTTAATCCATAAATTCAGTAAAATACTGCAATATTCTTAAAAATCTCGGAAACCAGCTGCTAAGCCCGTGGTATTCGGAAAAATTTGGTGAAGTGCTGAGCACACCTGAATGGGATTTTGATAAGAGCCAGTTGATGAGATTTCAAGACTAAATACTGAAATAATTGTACTTTAAAAATAGTCTTACATTATTTATATATTAAATATAGATAATTGGTATTACAAAATAAAATTATTTTATCATTTTACAGAATATCCCTCCAGATTTGAGCATAACAATTAACTAGGACAGATATACCTTAAGTCAATTGCTGCTAATTCATTGGCAATTGGCTATGTGAACAGTTAATAATTGGAGGGACCTTGGTGAGAAAAAAGTCGTTAATAGGATACATCTTAGCAATAGCTATAATGCTAATGCCTGCAGCAGTATTTGCTGATTCAGATGAAGCCGCAGTTGAGGCTTCTGCAAAATATGACTCTGTAGCGGTTAACAAACTCATAGCAAAAACAAATGTATTGGATCTCAAGGCAAAATCTGCCGTTCTAATGGATGGAGCTTCAGGAAAAATACTTAATGAAAAGAACAGTCATGAAAAGCTTCCAATAGCTAGTGTTACTAAGGTTATGTCAATGCTTTTAGTAATGGAGGCGGTAGATTCGGGAAAGCTTTCATTTGAAGATAAAGTCAGTGTATCAGACTATGCAGCAGGTATGGGCGGGTCACAGGCATACCTTGAAGCAGGAGAAGAGTTTACCGTTACAGAGATGATGAAGGCTCTTGCAATTCACTCATCCAATGACGTTACGGTTGCTCTTGCCGAAAAGGTCAGTGGAAGTGAGGAAACCTTTGTTGCAGATATGAATAGAAAAGCAGCTGAACTTGGAATGAAGGATACTCAATTTCTGGATTGTACGGGGCTTAATGATGATGGGTACAGCTCTGCACATGATGTTGCAGTAATGTCCCGCGAGTTGGTTATGAAGCATCCTAGAGTATTAAAGTTTACAGGCACCTGGCAGGATACCTTTAGAAACGGAACCTTTAAGCTTGATAATACAAATAAATTAATCAGGTTCTATGCAAATACCGATGGCTTGAAAACCGGTTTTACAAACAAGGCTGGGTTTAATCTCACAGCAACTACCAATCGAAATAACCTGAGGCTTATAGCAGTTGTACTTGGAGAGCCTGATTCAAATACAAGATTTGCTGAGGCAAGAAAACTTCTTGATTACGGATTTGCAAACTATGAAAGGGTAGCCCTTGATAAAAAGGGAGAACTGGTAGGCAATATCATTGTTAAAAAGGGTATTAAGCTTCAGGTTACAGCAGCCTATGGAAGTGACACAAGCGTATTGGTTGCAAAAGGTGAAAAAGGGAAAATAGAAAAGGAAGTAAAGCTGGTACCGGAATTAACTGCACCTATACTTAAGGACCAGAAGGTAGGAGAAATTATATATAAAATCGATAGCGAAGAAGTAGGAAGATACGATCTTGTGGCAAATGAAAGTGTTAACAAGGTATCGTTTACAAAACTATTCGCCAGGTTGGTAGTAAGATGGTTTAGTGTGGGGAGAGCGTAAAGCTCTCCTTTTTTCATCTGGGATATGACATTAAATTCAATGTAATTTATATAATTTATAAAGATAACTAAAATATGATATTTGCTAAAAAACTAAAAACAATATTGACAATCGGAGAAATTATCCTTCCAAGAAAACCGCTAACGGCAAGTAGAATGAATATAAACATTCCGTACTGCTCAAGAAGGTTAAAAAAACGATATCGCCAGGTGTTGAAAATATTTGAAATTACATGATATCCGTCAAACATCGGAAATGGGATCATGTTTAAAACAAACAGTACAACATTTATTCTTGCTGTTATCATTAAAACGAGATATACATTATTCCAAAGTGCTTGATTATTTGTAAACAATCCGGATAATATATAAAGCTTTAATAGAATAAGAAATACAATGGCAATTAATAAATTCATAACTGGTCCTGCAATTGAAACCAATATATCATCTCTTCTTGGCTTTTTATAGTATCTGGGATTTGTCATAACAGGCTTAGCCCAGCCAAATCCGGCAATCAACATGACTATAAATCCGATAATATCAATATGCGATCTGGGGTCAAGAGTAACTCTTCCAAGGGATCTGGGAGTCGGATCGCCAAGCCGGTCTGCCATTTTTGCATGTGCAAACTCGTGGAATACAAAACCTAAAAGTAACCCCGGAAGTGTTAATAGAATATTTATCAAATTAAAATTATTTAACATATTATTAAACATAAATAACCTCCGTAAATAGCCTAGATGATTATTTTATTTTACGTGAAGTTTGCTAAAAAGTCTACCAGGCTTATTATTATTGTAATTATTGCCCCTTTTATGATAATATAAGTTGGTTGGGAAAATACAATTCACAAATATTATATGAGTTCGAGATACCCGAATAATACCGGGAGGACTCCTATTAATTAGGTATAAAACTAAAGCGTTACGCACTACGGAGATAAAATGGAAAGCGCTCTTACAAAAGCATGTACACTTAAACTTGATAACTTCGAAGGCCCCTTTGATCTGTTATTCCATCTGTTTGAAAAAAATCAGGTGGACATTTATGATATTCCAATAAATGCTATAACAGATCAGTACCTTGATTATCTATATACCATGCAGCAGCTTGATCTTGAAGTGGCAAGCGAGTTCCTTGTAATGGCATCAACATTACTGCATATTAAGTCAAAAATGCTTTTACCCGATAAGAAGCAACAGAAGGAAGAGGAACTTGACCCGAGAGAAGAACTGGTTAAAAGGCTTATTGAGTATAAACGGTATAAGGAGTTTACGAAAGAGCTAAAAGAACTCGAAAAAAAGTGGGATACCGTTGTTTTCAGACTGCCGGAAACACTTGATCTTCCGGCCAGAGAAGAAGTTCTGGAGATTGACCCTCAGATACTCAGACAACAGTATTTGGCCATCCTTGATAGGAATAAAAAGAAGATAAATGCAGGAGCCAAAAATATAACAAAGCTTGTAGAACATGAGAAGGTCTCATTGAGAAGTAAAATGAGAGATGTTATCAAACAGCTCTTGAACAAAGTTTCATTTAAGTTTTCAGAACTGTTTTCGCTGAAAACTAAATCCAAGACTGAGGTTGTTACCGGTTTCATGGCAGTGTTGGAGCTCGCCAAAATGAACAAGGTAAAAATTGTTCAAAAGCAACAGTTTTCTGATATACATATAGTCGGTAATAGAGAGTATGGTAACGAAAGAGATAATATTGATTTTTATAATGAGATTGACGATAATGTGAAGGAGTTTTAAATGGATATAAGTACAATTGAAAGTATTATAGAGAGTCTTATATTCTCCTACGGAGATGCTTTATCCCTTGATAAGATATGTGAAATTCTTGAACTGGACAGAAAAACTGCAAGAAACCTCATGAAGAACTTTATTGATAATTACAACAGTGCAAACAAGGGAATTATCATTCGCGAATTGAACGATAAATACCAGATGTGTTCCAACCCCAATTATTACGAATTTGTTGTAAAGCTATATCAAATAAGGCAAAAACAGGCTTTGTCACAGGCTGCATATGAGGTGTTATCAATCATTGCCTATAATCAGCCAATAACTAAGGGTAAGATTGAGCAGATCAGAGGGGTAAATTCCGATAGTGCCGTTACAAGACTTCTGGAAAGAAATCTGGTAAAAGAGGCTGGAAAGTTGGATGTCCCTGGAAGGCCCAGACTTTATGAAACAACAGATGAGTTCTTAAAATGTTTTGGCTTCAAGTCAATCAGAGATTTACCAATGCTTGATATACAAGATTTAAGTGAATTGAATCTGGAAGAGATTATTGACGAAGATTTTAAATAATGAAGTTACACGGCTTTTTTATTATGTAAATTTAATGGAATTAAAATGAAAAGAATAATCGTGATTTGATTCAAACAGAAAATATATGTCAAAAATAACCAGGAGGTGATATCTCTCTTGGTTATTTTTTTAGTTATTGTATTTGTTATAGTACTAATTATTATTTTAATAATATGGCAATGTAAGCTTACGATAGGCTTTACCTTAAAGATGGATAATCTGGTATCTTCGGTCTATGTAACTATTTACCTGCTCGGAAAGATCCCTGCTAAAAAAATAATGGTTTATCCTCGGGATGAAGGCAAGAAGAATAAAGAAAAGCCAAAAAAGATCCGTAAAAAAGTTGACTTCAATCAGCTTAGAGAAAGTGCCTGGTTATTGCTTAAGCTTTTCTATAAAAGCATTATTTTGAAGAAATTTAAGTTACATGTAAGAGAAGGCACTGGAGATGCCTGCCAAACTGCCCTGTTATATGGGGTTTTATGGACTTTGACAGGTTTTATCCCCGGTAGGCTCTTTAATAATTTTGATGTAGAAGAAAAAGAAATCAGAATTGAACCGGACTTTAAGGAAAAAGTTTGGAAACTGGAGTTCGATTGCATATTTAGCCTAAAAATTGTAAATATTATATCCATAGTGAAAGAAATAATAAAATTGAATTTAAAAAATAGAAAAGGTGGTGGTGCTGATGTCAGATCATCCGATAGAAGGTCTCATGACTACAGCAATGCAAAGTATTAAAGAAATGGTTGATGTAAACACCATAGTTGGAGATGCTGTTCAGGCTCCCGATGGTACAGTTATAATACCTATATCTAAAGTTAGCTTTGGTTTTGCTGCAGGAGGAGGAGATTATTCTACAGATAAGGATTCCTCAGGTGCGCAGGGTGATAAGAAGCTCCCTTTCGCAGGAGGCAGTGGTGCCGGAGTATCAATTAATCCTGTTGCATTTATGGTTTGTGGTCAAAACCATATTAAGCTCCTTCCAGTTAATGTGAATTCCTCAGTTGAAAAAATATTGGATTTGATTCCAGAACTTGTTGAAAAAGCAAATGAAGCCTTAAAGGATAAAATGACTAAGAAAAACGAATGCGGCAAGAAAAAGGACGAACAGAATGCAGTTCAAAACCCAAATATTGATAAATAGAATTTAAAAAGCGGGAGGACAATCCCGCTTTTTAGTTGCTGAAATTCAAATAATATCTATTCTTTGAAGGGGAAACGAATTTTCTTGCTTGACGCATCACATAAAATATAAAATAATTGTTATTGATATAAATAATCTGACAGATAGTATATTTTGTAATATAGTAAAAGTAAATTTATAGGAAATTGTGGAGAGTATTTATGGAGCATATGAGATTGCAGAAATTTCTGGCCCATGCCGGTGTTGCCTCCAGGAGAGCTTCAGAAGAACTGATAAAACAGGGAAGAGTAGCTGTTAATGGCAAAATAATAACTGATATGGGCACAAGCGTAAAAGAAAATGATACTGTTGCTGTTGATGGCAAAATTATTTCAAATTATGAAGCAAATGATAAAATTTATATTATACTCAATAAGCCTGAGGGCTATGTATCAACGGCCAGTGATCAATTCGGAAGACCAACCGTCATTGATCTTGTAAGTGAAATTAAATGCAGGCTATATCCGGTAGGTAGGTTGGACTATGATACCTCCGGTCTGATAATTCTTACAAATGACGGAGAATTTACATATCGCTTGACGCACCCCAAGCATGAAATTGATAAAGTCTATGAAGCTTTGGTTTTAGGTGTGCCATCAAAATCCGAATTGGAGCAGTTTAAAATTGGATTAAAAATAGATGATTATGTTACTTCACCTGCCGGGATTGAGATAATAGATGTAAAAGGCAAAGATGCGGTTATTCAAGTTACAATTCATGAAGGAAAAAACAGACAGGTCCGAAAAATGTGTGAAGCTATAGGCCACAAGGTTCTATCCTTAAAGAGGATTTCTATAGGGCCTATAGCTCTTGGTGATCTGCCAGCCGGAAAATGGAGAAGACTTAGTCCCGATGAGGTAAAAAGCCTTTATTAATAGCTGTTGAAGGAATAAAGTCCAACTATAATAAATATTAGTACTAAAGCAATATAGATTACAGAGAGTGCAATTCCGATTATTGCAAAAATTCCTTGTATTTTAAAGTACTTATTTAAATATGTAAAGAAATCATTCAGGGTAAATTGGTTATTGTATTCTTTATAGGATTTTAAACTTTTTGAGGCATTTGTAAGGCCTATACCCGAAAAAATCATTGGTATACCAATCGCAGCTGTAATTATTCCAATACATGAGATAGCCCCAACAACTATCGTATATATACCGAGAAATTTCATCCAGCCCGAAAGGCTGTCAATTATGGATGGCGCCATGTAGGAATTCTGGTTATTATAAAAGTTATTATTGTTATTGATGTATCCTGGGTTGAAATTATTATTGGGGTTATTATTGCCTGAAACGTACTGATTGTTTGGAGTATTGTTATAACCTGCTTCAGGGGGAGTATTATCAACTGTATTGTTGAATTCTGTCGGATTTTCCATGCGCTATCTCTCCTTAGGTAAATATTATTTAGGTGTTTCGATTATACCATATAGGGGTTTTTGCTGCAATTGGAAGACAAATGAAATCCTTAATAATTTATACATTTTTTGTCGGAGGTAATTATGTACATACTAAAGAATTCTTTAACACAGTCTCATCAGATTATTTCCAGTATAGTTGAAAAGGGAGATCTGGTAGTTGATGCAACTGCCGGAAATGGAAATGACACGGTATTTTTGGCAGATCTTGTTGGCGAAGAGGGTATGGTTTATTCCTTTGATATTCAGGAACAAGCTCTTTGTTCAACAGATAAGAAACTACAGGATAAACAGTTGAAAAGTAGAGTAAAGCTTATTAATGATGGACACCAGAATATAAAAAAATATATAACAGAGCCGATAAAAGCTATTATGTTTAATCTCGGGTACCTACCTGGAGGAAATCATTCAATCGGAACAAAAGGATGTACTACCATCGAAGCCATTAAGGGGGGAATGGAACTCCTGGCAGTACGCGGTATTATCAGTATTGTCGTATATTATGGGGGAGACAGCGGCTTTGATGAGAAAAATGAAGTTATGGATTTTATTAAGACTATAGATTGTAAGAAATTTACTGTAATGAGAACTGACTTTGTAAATCAGATAAATTGTCCGCCTATTCTAGTTTGCATTGAAAAGAACAAATAATCCGAACTTTATCAGAAAAAACCCCTAAGAAAGTGAATTTTTCACTTTTTTCTCAGGGGCTTACACAAATCAGGAAATGAGAGCAATAAAAGTATTATTTCTCTGTATAAATTATACTGAATAATACCATCCAATATGTAAATATGCGAAAGATGTAAGGTAGATGTAATATACTTGTAAGTTATGAGACAGTATCGTAAATTATATGTAATTCAATTGTAAACTTATAATCTATTTTTCCTTATTTTTGTTATGTTCTTTTGAGTTACCACTATTTTCATTACTTGAACCGCTGTTGTTAGAGGACTCATTGCTGTTGTTGGTATTGCTATTGCTGTTGTTGCTGTTGTTGCTGTTG
>JAEZKZ010000098.1 GCA_023415305.1 Bacillota bacterium | reverse complement strand
AGCCACCGCCTCTTGATCTACTTCCACTTGAACTGCCGCCATCAATTAAGTCTTTGGGCTCAGGTGGTGTAGCTATTAAGCCAAGTTTTTCAGCCTTTGCCTTTAAGTCAGCATTGTCACCAACTATATCAGCGATAACTGTTTTTCCAGAAGCCTTTTCAGCTGTTAGAGCACCAAACATTACGCCAACTGCATCATCTCTGGTTAAATCACCGGTTAATGCTGCATCAACCTTGCTTCCATTAGCTTCTGCAAGTTTGGCAACTGATAATTTGTAATCTGGAACAGTATAACCCATTTGCTTGAGCATGAATGTAGCAAATCTGGCAGCTGTAACAGTATCCTTAGCGCCTACAAAGAATTTTCCATCCTTTGTTAAACCGCTTAAAATACTATTTGTTGCTGAATAGGCAACTACCTGCTTAGCATAGTCTGATATACTGGCAGCATCATCAAATTTAGCTAATGCTTCTGTTACTTGGTCAGCTGTTAATGCAGAAGCAGCCTCGTTGTAACCAAATAGCTTTGCTAAAAAGATTAATGAATCCTGAGTAGTCAATGCGTCCTCTAAACCAACTTTAGGATCGTTTGCATCCTGACCTGAATAGAGACCAAGATCTTTCAATGTTGCAGCTTTGTCAGCGTTTGCTATTGTTGCTGCATCAGCCGCCAATACTGCAGTTATGGAAGTAAGCACTAATGCTATTGCTACAACAACTGCAGTTAACTTTCTGAAATTTCTCATGTTCGCAAATCCTCCTTGCTTATTTTGTTGAGTACTGGATTAACTATAAATAGAGCTGGTTACGCCTTCCACTAATATAACCTAACCGTTGAAACCAAATTTGTCATAATTGAAAAGTAATTGGCATGAATCTGACAAAATTCGCCTATCTTAGTTCAAAATTATATCATTGGCATTTCTTGGAGTCAATTAACCATAGCAGAATCTAGGAGCTTTGAGGGAAACAATTATTGTGGGTATGGGGCAAAAACACTATTGATTAAATCTTACATCAAATACTACTCATATGCCTTCAGGATATATAATGACTTCGGGTATCTCATATGTCATTATTCGGTATTAATTAGCAATGAATGATATAATAGTGACAATACCCAACCTTAAAATATTGAAAGGTGCTGTATGGAGTTTATATAGCTAAACAATGGATAGGATGCAGAGCCAAACGCCCCTATGCCAAAAATTGATATAGATAATAGTAATTCTAATAATTAAATTTATTATGGAATCGAGAAAACAACTTTGTATAATTTCTAATTGTTAGTTCAGATTTTACTTCTGGAATAGTTATTAGCCATTATTGTGGCTATCTTATGGAAGACCCAAATCCAACGCTCACAACCCAGTTGACTGGTATCCCTGGGGCCCCGAAGCATTTGCGAGAGCGGTGAGCGAAGATAAGCCAATATTTTTAAGCATCGGATACTCGACATGTCATTGGTGCCATGTCGGCATATGGCAGAGATTTCTTAAATATCTACTCATTATCTAATTACTTCTATATAAGCAGATTTATCAAAATAATACTTGTATTTGTAGAGACTTTTTTAATTTTAGCATGATAAATGTAGACTCAACTTCACACCATGTTTTCTTTCTCTTATTTTCTCCTAAACCTAAATGGAAACCCTGAACTGCGTATCCTGTCTTTTCTCTTAGATATTCTTTTGGGAAGCAGTATGTTCCAATCTCAGTCTTAAACTGCTCTAAGTGTGTTATAACATTGCTGTACCATCTTGATTTTACTGCAATTGGATATTTCGATAGGATATCTGCATAAAATAAAAGTTGGTGTGGAGAAGTCTTTGCATAATCTGAAACATCAAAATATCCTGGTAGTTTTGGGTCCCACCCCATACTATGATATCTGCCCTCTCCCACAGCTAAAATTCCATATCCGTCCTTAATTTTGTTGTGGAAATCATCGCAAAGGATATATTTGATTACAGAATTAACCTTTTCGTTTGTACTACCGTCTGCCAAACTATACATACTACTTAATCCAATCAAATCATATACCATAGGATAGCAGAAACCATGCTCCTTTAAAAGTTGGGGTTTAATTATAGGGGAATGTTTCCAATTTTTAGGTATTCCCTTATAATCATCTCTGTTTTCAACATAAATATGGTAATTCTTATTGTCTGTAAATTTTGATAATGAATCAAGGCTATTCTTCATAAAATCCCTAACAATATCATCTGTGTATCCAACAGCCAATAACATTGTTGCTACAATTATAGAATTGAAAAGTTCCCGCTTATTTTCTGTTTTTACACTTTCCGTTTCAAGATAATTTATATAGTACTTCGCAATTTCATCAACTTCAGGAATTCCAGCATGAAGTCCTAATCTAATTACCTTTAGCATCGAATTTTCAAATTGCCAATCAAAACTTCCATGTATCAAATTCCATTTGAATGGAATTTCTGGCTTTAGATTCTTTAACCATACTTGAACATCAGGATTCTTAAGGAGTTCTATCTGCATTCTTTCAAAGTCAAAATATACATTTTCGTCCAAAAACTCTCTGGCTACCCTATACTTTATAACTTCACTCGCATTTTCAAGTAGCCAATCAATAAGTTGCCTTTCAGTCATCATTATATGTCTCCTTTGTTTAATGCTTAATACTCATAAGTTCACAATACAATTGGCAATCCATAATCCATAATCCATAATCCATAATCCATAATCCATTAAAATGGTATAATATGTTAGTTTATAAGTCAATCGATTCTTTATGAAACCTGTGCATTTTATACTATTACTTAACATTGGGAATAACTATGAATAAATACATGTTATACTAAAAGAAAGGACAAAAAAAATGCCTGAACACAAATATACAAATAAACTAATTAATGAAAAATCCCCTTATCTTCTCCAACACGCCCATAACCCAGTAGACTGGTACCCCTGGGGACCGGAAGCCTTTTCAAGAGCAACAGGCGAAGATAAACCAATATTCTTGTCAATCGGTTACTCGACATGTCATTGGTGTCATGTAATGGAGCGAGAGTCCTTTGAGGACGGAGAAGTTGCCCAGCTTCTGAATAAATACTTTATATGCATCAAAGTTGACCGTGAGGAACGTCCGGACATAGACAGCATATACATGTCGGTATGCCAATCACTTACAGGCCAAGGTGGATGGCCTTTAACTGTGTTCCTCACTCCTGAAAAGCATCCGTTTTTTGCAGGGACTTATTTTCCCAAGGGCGACAGTAGAGGTATGATGGGTTTGATGAGCCTGCTCCAAACTGTGCATAATGCGTGGCAAAACAAGAGGGATACACTATTGGAATCAGCCCGTGAAATTTTGGCCTTCCAAAAAACGGAGAAAGGTGCAGCTGACGGTGAGATAAACGAAGCAGTGGTACACGATGCTTTCTCTCACCTTAAATATAGTTTTGACAGTAGTTACGGCGGGTTTGGCAGAGCCCCGAAATTCCCGACTCCCCATAACCTGCTTTTTCTGCTGCGCTATTGGTATAACAGTAAGGAGCCCTACGCCATGGAAATAGTTGAAAAAACACTGTCCTCAATGAAAAACGGTGGAATTTATGACCATATTGGCTACGGCTTCAGCAGGTACTCAACTGACAAGAAGTGGCTGGTACCTCATTTTGAAAAAATGCTTTATGATAACGCACTTCTTGCCCATGCCTACGCCGAAGCATTCAGCGCTACAGGAAAAACAGAATATTCTGAAACTGCCTCTGAAATACTGGAGTACGTTCTAAGAGATATGACTTCTGATGAAGGCGGTTTTTGTTCGGCCGAAGATGCCGACTCCGAGGGTGAAGAAGGAAAGTTCTATGTTTGGTCGGTGGACGAGGTCAGAGAAGTATTAGGTGAGTCTGCCGAGGAATACTGTAAACTCTATGACATAACAAACAGAGGTAATTTTGAAGGCAGAAATATTCCCAACTTAATAGAAACAGGTATATTACCCGACCATAAAAAGGATTTTATTGAAAGCTGTCGCCGGAGATTGTACGAACACCGCAAAAAGCGTGTACACCCTTATAAAGATGATAAAATACTGACAGCCTGGAATGGCTTGATGATGGCAGCAATGGCCTATTGCGGCAGAGTGTTGAACCAGCCGAAATTTGTTACTGCCGCTGAAGCTTGCGCGGAATTTATCTTTAAGAAGCTAATAAGGTATGACGGACGCCTTCTTGCCAGATACCGTGATGGCGAAGCTGCTTTTAATGCATATCTTGAGGATTACTCCTTTCTCGTCTGGGGTCTTCTTGAGCTTTATGAAGCCACCTATGATGCGAAATTCCTGGAAAAAGCACTAAAGCTGAATGCTGATATGCTTGACCTTTTTGGTGACCAGGATGCCCCCGGCCTCTTCCTTTATGGGCATGATTCCGAGGAATTGATTACCCGTCCTAAAGAAAGCTATGATGGTGCAATCCCCTCAGGTAATTCCGCCGCAGTAATGAATCTTCTGCGTATTGCGCGATTAACCGGCAGACATGAGCTGGAAGATACGGCTAAAGAAATTCTGGACTATTTCAGTGAAGAGATTGAAGCAGCTCCTACAGGCCATAGCTATATGCTCTGTGCATACTTGTATCTGATTTCAGACAGAGCTTCAGAAGTTGTAATTGTAGGGAAAACAAACAGCGAATTGCTCAAAACCTATAACAGTATCTATAGCCCTTTTTCAGTCTCAATAGCAAATATCACACCTGAACTTTTTAATCTGATACCTTTCATTGCAGACTACAAGGAACAGGGTGACAAACCGGCTGCATATGTCTGCAGAAACTTCGCATGTTCCGCTCCTGTTACAGAACCCACGGTACTTGCAGATAGGATATTGGCAAAATAATAGGTTAATGCCTTAAAGATTATATATCGTCAACTAAAACCGTAACAAAGACCCTGCCGGTATACCGACAGGGTCTCTTTATAGTTAAACTATATTGCTATTAATTTATCTATTAAGCTTTTAATCTAGCTTCGAGAGCTGATAACTGATTTGCTAATTCAGCAGGCAATTTGCTGCCGTATTTAGCATAGTGCTCTTTGATTGATTCAACTTCCTGGAGCCATTCAGCCTTATTAACCTTGAGAAGTTCAGCCATATCATTAGCTGATACATCAAGACCAGTAGTATCAATAGAATCTGCAGTTGGCATGTAACCGATTTCAGTCTTAACAGCTTTTCCTTCGCCTGATACTCTTTCGAATATCCACTTGAGAACACGGCTGTTTTCACCGTAACCTGGCCATAACCACTTGCCATCCTTGTCCTTACGGAACCAGTTAACATAGAATATCTTTGGAAGTTTGTCTTCGCTTGAAGCCGCTCCAACATCCAACCAGTGCTGTAAATAATCACATACATTGTATCCGATAAATGGAAGCATAGCGAATGGGTCACGACGAACTTGACCAATCTTGTCAGATATAGCTGCAGCAGTTATTTCTGAACCCATGATTGAACCAAGGAATACACCGTGTTTCCAGTCAAAGCTTTCATGAACCAATGGAATTGTGCTAGGACGACGTCCACCGATCAATATAGCCGAGATTGGTACTCCAGCAGGATCTTCCCACTCAGGAGCTATAGCTGGGCACTGATTTGCAGGTGCAGTAAAACGAGCGTTTGGATGTGCAGCAGGAGTTTCTGATCCTGGAGCCCAATCCTTACCCTTCCAGTCAATTAAATGAGCTGGAGCAGCTACTCCCATACCTTCCCACCACACATCACCATCGTCAGTTACTCCAACGTTAGTGAATATAGTGTTCTTTTCTATGCTGTGCATAGCATTTGGATTTGAATCCATTGAAGATCCTGGAGCAACTCCGAAGAAACCTGCTTCTGGATTGATAGCATAGAGTCTGCCATCTGCTTTGTACTTCATCCAAGCTATATCGTCACCGATAGTTTCAACCTTCCAACCTGGAATAGTAGGAACCAACATAGCAAGATTTGTTTTTCCGCAAGCACTTGGGAATGCACCAGCGATATATTTAACTTCACCCTTAGGGCTAGTGAGTTTCAAAATAAGCATATGTTCTGCAAGCCAGCCTTCTTCGCGAGCAATAGCTGATGCAATACGAAGTGCAAAACACTTCTTTCCGAGAAGGGCATTTCCGCCGTAACCTGAACCGTAGGACCAGATTGTTCTTTCTTCTGGGAAGTGGCTGATGTATTTCTTTTCAATTGGAGCACATGGCCATTTTGTATCTTTTTCGCCTTCAGCAAGAGGAGCACCAACTGAATGTAAGCAAGGAACGAAGTCTCCGTCACCAAGAGTATCCAGTACTTTCTTACCGATACGAGTCATGATACGCATGTTGATTACAACGTATGCACTATCGGAGATTTCAACACCGATCTTAGCTATATCTGAACCGATAGGTCCCATTGAGAAAGGAATTACATACATTGTTCTTCCCTTCATACAACCTTTGTATAAACCTTTCATTGTTTCTTTTAATTCATTTGGGTCTACCCAGTTATTTGTTGGACCTGCTTCTTCTTTAGTCTTTGAAGCAATATATGTTCTGTCCTCTACACGAGCAACGTCAGATGGGTCACTGTTAAAAGCGTAACATCCTGGACGCTTTTCAGGATTTAAAGGCTTAGCCAATCCAACATTAACTAATTCTTGAATAAGACGGTCGTTTTCTTCCTGAGAACCATCACACCAGTAAATCTGGTCTGGCTGTGTTAATTCAGCCACTTCTTTTACCCACGCTTGCAACTTCTTGTTCGTAGTCATTTATAATTCTCCCTTCAATTTATAAAATATACTGCTGTAATGAGTAGTATTTTTGCAATGTCTTGGAAATTAAGATTTATTCATGCTAAAAACTCACCAGATTTATTCTGCACGTTTATATCTAAAAATATTTATATAATTGATTCCTCAAGCCATGAACAATCTACTATTCAGTGTAACTGAAACCGAATTCTGGAACTTATATCATGTGAAGTCTTGGTTCAGTTGGTAAGCAATAGATTTAGTTAATTTTTTCACTAACTATCTTAACATAGTAAACCATAAATATCAACATTTGTTTTGATTCAAAACAGAAATTTTTAATTTAAATCTGCAATTTCAGTTTAAAAGAATTTCATGTTTTTATTTATATACATAGTATTTTTTTACACCAAATTTGCAAAACTATCTGTCAGTAGACGGGCTTATGGTTCTATAGTATTTTGTATACAATTTAATACAATAAACTAATAAATCGGAAAAAGCGAATTGTATATAATTGAAAATTGCAGGATCCATTTCTTAGCACATTATATCCCTGATGCATACAATATATTGTTATGGAATATTTATTGAAAGGTGGAATATCTTTGGCTGCAAAAATCTGTAATTATTATGCCGGGTCAAATTCGGCTCGTGGTTTGGTAAGTTACTTCGAGGACAATATTCGCGGTATTGATAATCTATACATATTAAAAGACGGCTCCGAAAAAGACAAATCCCTTCTGATAAAAAAACTTGGGATAAACTGGTTCATAAAGGGTTATGATATTGAGTTCGTTCACTGTCCTTCCGATGAGAACGAGGTAGAAGCAGTAATTATTCCGGCATTGAATATAGCAGTGGTCGACGGTGACTCCGAACATATTTCTGAGACAAGGGCATTATGTCTGAAAGGAGAAATGGTCAGTTTGACACCAGAAGGGTCCGGCAGAGCATTATCACTTAGTGAAGACCTTATTTTACAAATAAAAAGGAAAATTCAGGATTATTACAAGTCTGCCTATGCACAGTTTCAAACAGCACTCAGTGTACATGATGAATGGGAAAAAGTATATATTGATAACATTGATTTCGATAAGCTGAATAAGATTGCAGACTCCTCAATTACAAAACTATTTGGAAAATTGTCCTTAAATAAGGAAAGTATTATTAAAAACAGGTTCTTCGGAGGGTCAACCTATAAAGGTGCCGTAAATTTCGTAATGGACCTGACTAAGGATATAGGGAAAAGATATTTTATAAAAGGACGCCCTGGCTCCGGAAAGTCCACATACCTGAAAAAAATTGCGTCAGCTGCTCAGGAAAGGGGTTTTGACGTAGAGGTATATCACTGTAGCTTTGATCCTCAAAGTCTGGATATGGTTATTGTAAGGGAATTGGATTTTGCAGTATTTGACAGTACAGCCCCCCATGAGTTCCTACCCACAAGGAATAGTGATGAAGTTGTTGATATCTATGACCTGGCCATTACTCCGGGAACAGATGAGAAGTACAAGGATGCACTTAGTTCCATAGTTAAAAAGTATAAGGAAGCAGTAGAATCCGGAGTCGTATTCCTGGGAAAAGCCAAAGAACTTCAGGATCAGGTCAGTGAAATTATCAAGGAAAAAATAAATTCAAAATCCATAGATGATGTCTATAATGAGTTAATCAAAAAAATAAATGCAGTATTTGATAATATGGGAGCTAATAGCTGAAATCTCTTACAAAGGCAGTAGCGTCACTTTTGTTATACTTTAACAAATAAAGAACATGCCGCAGACACAAAGCTACGGCACGTTCTTTATTTATGCAAACTGATAAATATTTATTAAATGATGTCAACTCTAATTACAGCTTCATCAGACCGGCAATTACAAAGTTTATAATAAATAAGCTTGTAACAATATACATAATAGGGTGAACCTCTTTAGCCTTACCCTTGCATATTTTCATTATTACATAGAATATAAAGCCTGCTGCGATACCGTTTGAAATGCTGTAGGAGAATGGCATTACCACAGCAGTAAAGAAAGCTGCAAGAGCCTCATCAAAGTCTTCCCACTTGATTTTTGCAAAGGAACCCATCATTAATATTCCGACTACAATCAATGCCGGAGCTGTTGCAGCGCCCGGAATAATACTTGCCATAGGAGCAAAAATAAGGCAGATAGCAAAGAATATTGCAGTAAACACTGAGGTAAGTCCTGTTCTTCCACCGGCTCCTATACCGGATGCGCTCTCAACATAAGTTGTTGTATTGGAAGTACCGAAGAGTGCGCCTATTGAAGTTGCTGTAGCATCGGCAAAGAGCGCTTTGTCCATTTTAGATTTAAAACCTTTTCCGGCAAACAATTCGGCTTCATCCTTATCATCAAATATTCCACTTTTTCTTCCTGTACCGATGAACGTTCCGATGGTATCAAAAGTATCCGAAAGGCTGAATGCAAGTATAGTTACCAACACAACCACTATTTTACCGGGATCACTAAATAACCCTGCAAAATCAAGTGCGAAAGCGGTTTGTGATATGTCTGATATATTATAGGGAGTATTTGAAGACAAATTTGTAACACCCATAGGAATTCCAATAATGGTACTTGAGATAATTCCTATCAATATAGCGCTCCTGACCTTTAAGAGCATAAGCACTACTGTTATGACCAGACCTATTAATGCAAGCTGAGCTGCAGGACTTGAAAAGTTAACAAAAGCAGGAACAACGTTTGCACCTCCTGCAATTACAGTAGCTTTATCGGCACTTTCACCGAGTATTGTTAATGGCGCTCCGGGTTTTGCTTCGGAGGTGAATTTCAAGAAGCCAGCATCTTTAAAACCTATGTAAGCTATAAAGAGACCGATACCGCCACCGATTGCAAGCTGAAGTGATTCCGGAATTGCCTTGATTATTGATTTTCTTACTTGTGTTACAGTAATAATAATATTGATGATACCGCATATAAATACCATTGCCAGCGCCTGTTGCCAGGTATATCCCAACCCAAAACATACTGTAAAGGTAAAAAATGCATTCAACCCCATACCCGGTGCCTGTGCATATGGTACATTTGCAAACAACCCCATCACCAATGTACCAATTACCGCTGCAAGTATTGTAGCAACATAAACGCCGCCTTTGGGCATTCCTGTTTGTCCCAGAATTGAAGGGTTTACAAAAATGATGTACGCCATTGTAAAGAAAGTGGTTAAGCCGGCTACAAACTCTGTCTTCACATTGGTCCCGCTTTTCTGTAACTGGAACTGTTTTTCAAAAAAACTCATATAGCTCTCCTCCTGTACTTTTTACCCACTTTTATATTAACCAATTCAAGTTTGCTTATTCAAAATAAGAAAAGGAATAATATGAAAAAAGGTGAATAATTTGTTACTGCACTTAAAATACAGGATTATTTTATCACATTTTGTCACATTTTCAAGACAAAATGTGACAAGCCTTTACTATAAATTCATTTTTACAGAGCTTATAAAAAGCTCCACAATATCAGGGTCAAATTGCTGTCCGGAATTATTTCTTAATTCCTCAATGGCTTCCTCTACTGAAATAGCTCTATTGTAAACCCTGTCATGTGTCATAACGTCGAAGGCATCTACAATTGAAATTACTCGTGCCAGCTTGGGTATGCTTCTGGCAGACAACCCATGGGGGTATCCAGTTCCATCAAACCTCTCATGATGATATAGAATTTCATCGGCTATGTGCGCCAGTTCAGGTGTCGCCGTGGCTATTCTGTACCCAATTTCAGTATGCTTCTTCATTATCACCCATTCTTCTTCAGATAGCTTTCCAGGTTTCATAAGAATACTTTCAGGTATGCCTATTTTTCCTATATCGTGTAGTGCGCCCAATAAAACAAGCTCGTCCATCTCTTCATGAGAAAGTCCCATTCTATTCCCTACTTTCACGCACATCTTACGGATACGCTTAGTGTGTTCCAGTGTCTCAATATGTTTTTCGTGAAGTGTCTGTTCCAGTGATGATATTATACTGCTTCTGGTACTACGACTTTCCAGTAGCTTATGACGATACATAGCCTCTTCAGCCCGCTTCAGAACAGAATTCATGGGTATTAGTCCCGGCCCTCTACCAGCGTAGCCCATGGTGATACTAGCCTTTATTGGGTATGTTTTTACTTCTTCGCAGGCCTGAGTTATCCGTTCTATAAGGGTTTGGACATATTCTTCATTTTTGCCTCTGATATATACCACAAATTCATCCCCACCCCATCTTGCGGGAACTTCATCATTTATACAACAATCCGAAAGTACGTTTCCGATAGTTTTGAGAAGTCTGTCGCCCTCTTGATGTCCAAAGCTGTCGTTTATAAGCTTCAGACCATTGACATCCCCCATAATAATCCAGGTATCCTCTCCAGCCTCACTTTCAGTTGTACTTAAAACTTCTTCAAGAAATGCCCTATTTTTCAAACCGGTAACAACATCTGTCTGACTGAGGAATTTGGATTCCTCCTCAAACTTTTTACGCTGTGTTATATCGGAGATAGCGCAAATAAAACGTTTAGGAACACCTTCCTCATTATGCTGTACAATTTTACCCCGAATAACTATCCATAAAGTATCCATTGACTTTTTAAGTATTTTAAGTTCCAGACGTACAGAATCAATCTCCTTGTTTTTACACTGATTCATTGTACTTATAACCTTTTCTCTGTCATCCCGGTCAGCTATGACCTTGAGACATGATTCAAAATCAACTGTATCGATACTTTCATCATACCCGAGATATTTCAGCCAGACTGGACTGATATATACTTGATCTTCTATCAGATTTGCATCAATATATCCATCATTTGTTGCCTCCAGCGTCAATTTGAACCGTTCCTTGAGAAGCTTCATATCTTCATAGCACTCATCAAGTTCCTTAAGCATATTATTCATATAATCGGCCAACACTGATAGTTCATCAGAACCGGTAATACAAATTCGTGCAGATGTGTCTCTAGTCTTTCCTACAATCCGCAAGAAATCATAGAATTTCTTTAGCCTGTTCCTTATCAGCTTATCCACCGTATATAAACTTATAAAGGTAATCAGTAATAGAGTCAGTAAGAAAAACAAGCCAAAATAAATAACTGTATCTTTCTCAAGTTTTTCAACATTCTTAAGAAGTGAACTTCTAATAGTGATTAAGATAATTAGTACTAATGCAGATGAATTAAGCCCCACAATAGAGAAAGCCTTAAATTTTATTTTCATTTCGGTCCTCCTCAGTTCAGAATTGTCTGAGCTTTCTTAAATTCAAAAAAATTTACAAATAGAGATACCATAATTCTACCGTTTTCTACAATTTTTTTTACCATAAAGAGGTATGATTTACCTATAAAAAACACATCTTTTTATATAAAAGTATTTTTCATCTATTAATACTAAAAAGTTAAAAAATTGGTGGTGGGAAAATGTTTAAGGCACTGATTGTGGACGATGACAGATCAATCAGATATGAGTTGAAAAAGTCGCATCTGTTCGGAAAAAATGATTTTTGTATTGCAGATGAAGCCGGAGATGGGAGAGAGGCACTGAAAAAAATCAGTTCCAATGAATTCGATATAGCCTTTGTAGATATACGAATGCCGAGAATTGATGGTATTCAATTAATTCAGGAGTTACGAAAAAGTGGGAATGATCTCTGCGTGATTATTATAAGCGGCTCGGGTGACTACTGCTTTACAAGAGAGGCCATACGACTCGGAGCCTTTGATTATTTGCTAAAGCCAATAAAAGATTCCGAGCTTGATGAGTTATTACACAACGTAAACAAATTTCTTAGCAAAAAGGGTGAGACTCGTATTTTTAATGAAAATACTTACAGACAGCTGGCTGAGAGTCTTAAAATGCCCTATTCCGTTCAGAACGAGCAGGAATTATTCAAACTTATAAAAAAAAGTAGTGTCAGTGCTTTCACTTTCTCTGAAAAACTGGCTCTTGAATTATCAAATTTTTATGAAGGAGATACCTTTAAACTTTCAATAATCCTGGAAAACAGTTATAAAAATATATGCAGGATGCTTTTGTCTGAAATGCCCTGGCTGAACAATCTTCAATTTAAAGAGCTGCAAGTAGCTCTGGAGCCATCTGAAAATGCCGAAGTCCTGGTTTCAGCTTTTTCTTCCAGTATAAAAAAGCTTTCCGAATTCATAAACAATATCCATATCAGCAGTACAATCCCGGTTGTAAAGCTGTTATGCGAATATATTATTAGTAATGTTGAGGGTAGAACTACCCTTGAAGAGATAGCAAAAGCCCTGAATTACAGCAGTAAATACCTTGGTAAGGTTTTCAGGGAGGTGACCGGAGAAAGTATCGTTGACTATATTACTAAAGTCAAAATGGAGAGAGCAAAAGTACTGGTTTTGTCCGGTAGGTATAAAACTTATGAAGTAAGTGAAATTATGGGTTATAAAAATACAGATTACTTCACACGCTTATTCAAGGCACACCACGGGTATACACCTTTGGGTATAAAGAGATTATCCCTCTAAATCCGTCAAGTCAGATTTTATAGGCAAAGTGAAACTAATTTCAGCTCCCTGGTCAACACACGCGGATATCCAGACTTTCCCTCCATGGAGGGTAATTATTTTTTTAACAACCGACAGCCCAATACCTGTACCTTCGAATTCACTGCTGGTATGTAGCCTTACAAAGGTTTTGAAAATATTTCCGGCGTATCTCATATCAAAACCTACACCATTGTCTTTAATTGAGAAAACATACTCGAAGTCAAGTTTTTGACATTTTACTTTGATTAATGACATTTCTCTTCGGCTGGAATACTTTATAGCATTGGAAAAAATATTTAGCATAACCTGTTCTAGTAATACTGCATCTCCGTACACTACAGGCAGTTCCGACTTTTCAAATAAAGTTCCTTGCAGGGGATAAACTTTTCTTACTTCAGCAAAAGTTTTCTCAACAAGACTGTCCATATTTACTTTCTGTAAGTTCACGGCGGTAGCAGAGAGTTTTGAAAGCTGAGAATATTTTTCTATAAGTGTACCCGTTTCTGCTGCCTTCTCTGTCAGCAAATCTATTATTTCAACTATATCCTCTTCCTTTCGGGCCTCAACAGCATCCCTGAGAAAACCGGCAAGCTTGCTTATCGAAGAAACTGATACTTTTAAATCATGAGAAAGCATATGATTAAAGCCATCTATATCATTATACGCTTCTATAAGTTTGTCAGTACGCTTTTTCAGGTTTAAATGGGTTTCTATCCTAACAAGCAGTTCGCTTACATTGACGGGCTTCGAAACATAGTCCTGGGCGCCGGCCTCAAAACCCTTGACTATATACTCACTATCATTTACTGCTGTAAAAAAAATAATAGGAATTGAGCTATGCAAAGGATTAGCCTTTATTAGGGAGCACAGTTCAAAGCCATTCATTTCAGGCATTAACACGTCCAGCAATATCAAATCCGGCATACCCTTGTTTAAGGCTTCAAGGGCCTTCAGTGAACTGCTTACCCCCCGAACCCTATAGCCTTTCTTTCTGATAACCGACGCTATAAAATGTATATGCTCCGGAGTATCATCAATTATTAATATTTCAGGCTTCTTGTATATATGCTCCAATGTTAAGCCTCCTGGCAACTGTTTTTTACTTGAATATTATGTATAATATTATTATATACAATAAGTAGTATTAGTCCATTACTGTGGCCGGTTAAGTTCTGCCGATTGGAGAAACAGATGGCTTCTTTAAGAAACATTTTGTCATTACATACTATAATCCCCCTGGTAGTTGCAGTATGTGTTTTATTACTGAGCTATTATTATTTCAGAAGAGCTATAATGAAAAAAACAGCTCAGATAAATTCGCTGGTAAGAGATATATCTGCAAGAAAAGAGGCGGAGCTTGCCCTTAAAGAAAGCGAAGAAATGCTGAAGTTTGCAGCAATAGCCGGAAAAATCGGACTTTGGGACTACAATTCTACTACCGGAAAATCTACCGTTCTTTATGATTTCAGTGGAATCAAGTACCCGGGTGGCTTGATAAATCAAAACTTTCAGCAGCTTATCCATGAAGAAGATAAAGAAATGGTGAGTACCGCATTTAACGATTACATATCAGGTAAGACAGCAGTATTTGAAGTTTTATGCAGGATCAAGACCGTCGCCCCTGTTTGTCAGTGGATGTTAGCATCCGGTCTTGTGTTGGAAAGAGACTCTGACGGGAAAGCCCTTAGGGTTGCTGGTTATATCAGAAATTTTACAAGCCAGAAGCGAGCTCAGGAAGAACTAATGAATGCTAAATCAGCCGCCGAGGCGGCAAGTCGTGCAAAAAGCGATTTTATTGCCAATATGAGCCATGAAATACGAACACCTTTGAACGCAATTCTCGGTCTTACCCGTTTGTTAACAGACACGGGGTTAAATGCAAAACAAAATGATTATCTTCAAAAAATACATTACTCTGCTGATAGCCTTCTGTCCATAGTGAACGATATACTTGACTTTTCAAAATATGATTTTCAAACACTTATACTTCAAAATACCCATTTCAATTTGATTTCTCTTATTAATAAAGCTGTAAATATTCTTGAAAACAATATCATATCCAAGGGTCTGAACTTGCGCCTTAATATCAGCCAAGATGTTCCATCTTATTGTATCGGTGACCCTTCAAGGCTGAGGCAGGTTTTGCTGAATATTGTCGGGAATGCTGTTAAGTTTACTGAAAACGGTTCTGTATCGGTAACGGTTATGAATGTTAGCACAAACTCTGACAAGATTCTAATAAAGTTTATAGTTGAAGATACCGGTATTGGAATTAAGCCAGAGCAGATGAGCAGTTTATTTAAACCATTTTCCCAGGGTGATCCCAGCATATCGAAGAAATATGGCGGAACAGGGTTAGGACTTGTTATCAGCAAGAACCTTATAGAGAAAATGGGCGGAAAAATAGAGGTTGAGAGCCAGCCCGGTCAAGGTAGCAGGTTTACTTTTCTAATTGAATTGATTCCTGTCGAAGCCCCAGTTCCCGACAAATCAGAGCTCTTAAGTCCGAAACCGTCATATAAGTATTCTCCCTCCGGAGCCTTAAGGATTTTGGTGGTAGATGACAATGAGATCAACCTGATGGTGGTAGAGGAATTCCTACGAAATGTCGGCCATATTACAGTCAGGGCTTTAAGCGGGCAGGAAGCGTTGGACAAGCTGCAAAAACAGCCCTTTGATATAGTTTTATTGGACCTTCACATGCCAGTACTCGACGGACTTCAAACCTCAAGGAGAATCACCAGTATGCAGCTTGCAGAAAAACCTGTTATTATCGTGCTCACTGCTAATACCGATGAAGCAGCAAGGAAAGAGGCCCTAGCCGCCGGAGTGGATGCATATCTGACGAAACCTTTTGATCCTGAACGATTATTGGAGACCATTGCTAAATGGATACCTGAGAATAAAAGTATAGAGTTGGATGTGTCCGCTGTATTAAAAAGGCTTAATGGAGATTATTTTTTGTTCATAAGTATCCTTGAGTTATTTATTGATAACAATAAGTGCTTTATTGATAGTTTGAATACTGCTCTATTGGAAAATAAAACTTCTGATGCCATATTACTATGTCACACCGTCAAGGGTGTGTCAGGCAACATTGGAGCCTTAGCTCTATCCGAAACCGCAGACGCTGCGGTAAAGGAACTCCAGGCTTCCGAAAAAGGAGGATTATCTCCAAGGGTTTACTCTCTCTTGGAGAAACAATTCAAAATAGCATTCTCATCGGCGTCTGCGCTGGTTCAAAAGTATAAGTCTGAAAATAAATCAAATATCTCCACTGATACCTTAAGTATCGACATGGAGCTTAGCGCTCTTATCTCTCTTTGTGAGAATAGCGATTTAGCCGTTTGGGAAAGGTTCATAAAAATTGAGCCTATTCTGCTTCAAAACTTTGATAATGACGCATTGCAGGATTTACGCAGTAAATTGTCCGGGATGGACTGGAAAGCGGGACTTGAATTACTTGGCACCATGAAAAAATCTTTAATGTAACCGGAGATCATGCCTTCTACTTATACCCGCAGACAACTTATAACCTCCTGCACAACATTAAAACAGCCCCTTGAAAGAGGCTGTCTACTACTTATGTTTTTTATATGACGGTTTGGAATCACCATTAACATTTTGCTTCTGATCAGGAACCTGACCTTCACTTGTTTTAACTCTTGCCTTTCTCTGGTCGGGCTGTTCTTTTCTTCCCATAAAAATTCCTCCAATACTGAAATATAATATATTTTTATCATAAAGGAAAAAAAGAATACCTTAAAAACTATCTATTTACCATACTAAACTATGGTATGAACCGTGGAATAAATTTACATACAAGTGCATCTGTGATAAAATAACGGATAAACGGAGGTATTTTATGAAGAATTTTAAAAAAATTGTTTCTCTGCTAACTGTTTTAGCTCTAAGTCTGACTATTCTGGCAGGATGTGCCTATGATGAGCTAATGCTCTTAAACGCTCTTTGTAAACAACCTGATATCAATTCCTATGAGAGTAAAACCGAAGTAACAGTCAATTTTACATCTGAGGGATTAAAAGGCAGCGATAAAGAAAGCTTTGAGCAGATAGCTTCAATGTTTAATGGAATGAAAATCGCCGTTAATCAAAAAGTAACAGGAAATAAGGAAAAGACTCTTGCTAAAACCCAGAGTGATGTAAATGTAAGTATGGATGGTATCAGTTCAGAAATAACCGCCTGGTCTGAGATGGATTTAACAGGGGATTCTCCGAAAATTAAGCAGGTCGTTAAGATTCCAAAGGTTCTTTTGGATATTTTGCCGATTTATAGCGAGTCTGACATGACCAACAAGGAATATCTGGTTATGGATATGGGAGAAATTCTATCTGCAGGTAACGCTGAGAAAAGCAACATATATTCAAAAGAATACTTAGAATATGGTAGGAACTTGACACCAAAGCTTATAGACTTTATTAAGGCATATTCCAGGGAATTTAATCCAAGTTTCTCAATTGTCACAAGTAAGGGATCAAAGACCATTGACAATCAGACTGTAACGGTGTATAACCTGAAACTTGACGATGCTAGTTTTAAAAAGCTATTGTCATATGCAGTTACGAACTTTGTCCAGAGTGAATCTGCAATGAATTTTATTAAGAACCTTATTCTTGATTCTATTCAACTTTCAGATCTTCCTTATAGAGAAAAGCTTAAAGCACAAGGCCAAATAAACAGGTCCTTTGACGAGTTTAGAACCAATCTTCCAGAGTTCCTAAAGGAATGGGAAAATGCAATGTCTATTCTCAACGATGTAAGAATCCTGGGAGACAAGGGTATAAACATCGACTTCGACATAAACAGCGACGGTTTTATCGTCAGTCAAAAGGGAACTATAGAATTCGTTATTAACTCCAAAGATATCAACGGAGCCCCTGAAAAATATAATTTGCTCACAGAAGAAGATTACATACCTGATGAAATTGAGGATGAAGGGACTATAAAATGTGAGGTCAATTTTAAAACCGAGACTACAAAAATCAACCAAAAAGTGGTTATTGATATCCCTGAAGTAACTACTGATAACTCGTTGAGTTTTGCCGACCTTGGGGGATTATATATAAATAGAGCTTCGGACATGGGCGGGCAATTTGCACCCGATACTACACCGCCTGATGCACCAACTGTTGATAAAGTTTTATTGACTTCTAAAGCTGTTTCGGGTAATGCAGAAGCTTACTCAGTAATAACCATAAAGGAAGGTAGCACTATAATTGGACAGGGGATGGCAGATGAAAATGGTACTTTCAATATAACAATAACTGCTGTAAAAACTAAATCCACCCTGACCATAACAGCAACAGACGTTTATGGAAATGAAAGTGCGGAAACAACGGTTAAAGTCAGTTCGTAAAAGCGTAAAGTAAGAAGTAATAGTAATGAAGGAATTAAAAAATAGGGGTCCCGGCAAAGACCCCTATTAATAAAATTACAGCAGAGAGAATATCTGTAATTTTATAAAAAGCTTATTATTTTCGGGCTTTGGGTTCTGGTAACCTTAAGGAAAGTTGAACCCACCCTTATTATCGGACTTATTATTTCATGGGGAGGAATGTACACAATTTCCCCTATATCACCGTTATCCAGCTTAACTTTAGCACCTACAAGGTGTGTTGAGAAGTTTAGTAAAAATGTATTAATGGTTGATGTATCAAAGGTACACAAGCCCGAAGTAAGGAACATATGGAAGGCCTCAAAAGGAGTAACCCTCTTCTTGTAAGGGCGGTCAGAGGTCATTGCATCATAAACGTCTGCAATAGCTACAATTTTTGCATACTCCCCGATTTCCTTGTCCCTGACACCTAAAGGATATCCTGAACCGTCCATTCTTTCGTGGTGCATGAGTACCGCATTCTTTATTTCCGTCCCGACATATGGTGAATCTTTTAGAATCTCATACCCTAATATGCTATGCCTTTTTATTGTTTCAAACTCCTCATCAGTTAACTTTTCCTTTTTGTTGAGAAGCTCACTCTCTATTTTTATTTTTCCGATATCATGGAGCAAACCTGCCTGTACAAGATCCATTAACTTGGAATCCTGCATATGAAGTCTTTTCCCTATCAGCATTGAATAGAATCCTACATTGACACAATGGGTATATGTGTAGTCATCATAACCTTTTATTTCGTTGAGATACTGTATTACAGTATCTATGCCATCCAGATTTTTGTACATTGATTCTGCTATACTTTTTATTTCATTGTATTCAAATCTTCTTCCTGTAACAATGTTATTTAGTACATTTTTGACTGTTAACACGGTTTCCTTATAGCTAGAAGCGAACCTTTCCTTCTTTTCATAATAACTATAGGTGCTTCCGGAATCCTTATATATCCAAACAGATTTAATACCTATAGTCTTCAGCTTTGAAATAATGAAGTCATTAAGTATCAGGTTCTCAGCTGCTAAAATCAAGCCTTTATCACTAATTACGTCTTTAGCTATAACATCTCCGCATCTGCAATCAAATACACTTACCCGTAATTTCGTCATGTATAACTCCCTAGGAAATTTGAATCATTTAGTCACATTAGTAAAAATATTGTAACTATTGTAGCATTTTGTATACTATAATATATAATTAAAATAAAGATTTTTTACATAAGATTAATGTGCTTTTGCTATTTTGCAGTAAGAAAGGGATATTTATGCACGAAAAAAGTACTATCAATAAAATTATCAATACATATACAATAACTACAAATATACCTGTAGTATTCATAGATGATCTCAGAAACACTCCTTCATATTTTTCTGAAAATTACGATTACTCATTAATACTTGAATATGGTGACTTCCAGGAGGTTATTGATTTTCTGGAGCCTCTGTTTTCACAAACTGTCGACTATCAGAACAACTTGTGCTCCTTTCAAACTACAGGCTTCCTTATGTATATTATTGTGCCGGTCAAGGTGGAAAAGAGTATAAAAGGAGCCTACGTTGCAGGCCCTGTTATACCTTATTTCCCGGATAAAAAATCAACAGATGAGCTTATAAACACAATGTCTCTTCCCCTTCATAAAAGGGTGAAATTTGGAAATCTTCTAAGAACCTTGCCCATTGTTTCAGAAGAAAGGCTGAATCATCTTGGCCGGCTTTTGCTGGCTTTGAGTCAATCATTTGAACAAGTCTGGTACTCACCTATTGAGCAATGCGGCAATAAAGAGCCTAATTCCACACCTATTTTTTATGAATTCATGGAGGATAAAAAAAATTTTTTAGAAAATGAAGAATATGATGTCCTTTATAGTTTCTGCTTAAAATTAAAGGAAAAAATCATGCAGGGACATATGGAGGGTATTGTAGATCTGCTGAATGACAATTCAGGCTTATTTTGGAACGCAAAAGCAGCAGATGATAACTTTCGCTCCTTGAAAAATAAATGTCTTATTATCTGCTCATTTTCATGTATTTTTGCATTGCAATTTAATGCACCCTACAAGAGAATAATTAACTTAATAGCTACCTTTTCTGAGAATTTATCAAATTTGAAATTTCCCCAAGAAATCATTCTGAAGACATCTTATATGCTTGAAACTCTGGCTTATTTGGTTTCAATATCAAATACCGCCAACTTATCCTTACATATTAAGCGTGTGATGCAATACATTAAGGGCCACTACAAAGAGAAAATCACCTTAAACAGACTCGCCGAATACGTTAATCTGAATGCAGTATATTTGTCAAGCTTGATAAAAAAGGAAACCAATTTATCCCTTTTGGAAAATGTTAACTTGATCCGGGTTGAGGAAGGTAAAAACCTGCTGATTTTTACAAATAAGTCCATACAGGAAATTTCCTTTGCTTTGGGATATAATTATCAGAATCATTTTAATAATGTATTTAAGAGATTTACAGGGATGACTCCTCTTGAATTCCGCCAGAACTTTGGCCGTAATTCATTTGATATATGACTTAAGATAGGCTTTGCATTTGGAGCATAAAATAAAAAATCATTTCGCTCTATTTCAGATGCGAAATGATTTTTTATACTAGTTGTCTTGCGGGAGTTCTCTACTGGAGTTTCTTGCCATGAATTATTTTCTTTATACTACATTCTGAAAGATGATATCTGTCAGCTATGGTTTCCTTACTTACACCACTTTTATAAAGCATAATTATCTCATTATTTCTAACCATATATTTTTCCCTGGTTCCATTGGCTTCTCCCCACCCTGCTCTTGGTACGTCATCACCCGGAACATATATCATTTCCCCTTTTACATACTGCTGAAGCTCTCTTAGCAGGTATTCCGGAAGAACTCTTTTAGCATTTTTATATTTTAACAGAAAAACCACACTCCTTAATACACTGAAACAAGTTAAAACACGTTAATAATTATTAATTAATGAAACTAAAAAAGCCACAGATAACAACCTCTGTGGACACAAAAAAAGCACGATAACCTTTACCGTACTGTTCTTTAATAAAATTACTGGATATAGGGTTATTTCAGGTTGTTCTCATAAAAGATACTCTTAACAAGCCGGAACAAAGTCTCTCCGGTTACCTGATGTAATATCTTTTATTTATATTCAGTTATTTGAAGGCCACCTCTATATGGGATACTTTAATTCTTATTGCGATTGTCATTTTTAACACTCCTTCCAACTGATATTTTTTAACCTGATGGTTAAACTTATATTTATTGTATTATCTTAGTATACTAACCGTCAAGAGAAAGAATTGCTATAATTGATCTGTGCTTTTTAATCAATTATAAAAAAGGGCGGTTAGCCCTATCGGACTAACACACCCCGCGGCTGTCAGATGACAGCCACCTCCATTGTAATCTTCAACTTAAACCACTCCTTTCTGATAGGATTCGGGTTCCGGTCACCGTGGCACACAATACTGTGTACATTATTAATTATAAGCATCAAGACAAGCTGTCTCAAGTCACTAAACAGTTATAGCCAAACTTTATTTATCAGTAATTAATTTTAACTGCTGGCACTTGTATAGTTTTTTACAGCGTGGCTCCAGAACATCCGTACCAGTACTAAAAAAATTATTGGGGCTGTAAACATCCAGAGGGCATATGTGGCTTCCAGTTTTTCAAGTATGTACATGGATGGCAGATTTGTAATATAGAATACCGGAATTATGAAAACACCTATTCGCTGCATCCATTTCTTGTATATAGTCATAGGCATATTATTGAAATCCCAGCATCTATCGGCTATTTCTGTTATGGCACCCGACTTTACTGTCCAGAAGGACAAAATCTGAGGAAACAGGAAAATTGAATAAGTTATTACCGTTGAACTGAGTAATGCAAGCAGGTATCCTGTCACATTTGAAAAGTTTATTGCTATATCAAGTCTCCGGCAAGCGGTCACAACCAGCACACTACCTGTAATGATGTTGGGCACCGGAAGAACAAAGTTGATATGGCGCATAGTTGAAATAAACTGAAGAGAAATAGGTTTTGTAATATATATGTCGAGGGTTCCGTTACGGATGTGCTCCGGCAGTTGATAAAAATTATCCATAAAAAGCCCTGTATAAACTGCTGTCATAATAATATATGTTCCTGTAAACAGCATGATTTCATCCGGGGATATCCCGTTAATATTGATCCCTGTCTGATAAACTGCTACAAGATACAGAAGTTTTGACAACAAGTACACAATTTCCATTGTAAGTGCCGCAAACAGGTTTGCCCTGTATTCCATATACCCCATCAAACTATTTTTCATTAATAATAAATAAATTCTAAAGTGTTTCTTTATAGGCTTCAGCCAGTATGACATTCCATCTCCTCCTTCAACCGATTACCCTCCAACGGCTACATATTTTTTCATACCTGAAATCCAACATATCCTTGATAATACAAAGAACAAAATTATCCATACAGCCTGTATTAAAGCACCATATAGAATTTCTTCAGGCTTTAAGTGCCCGTTTAGTATATTTGCAGGAAAATACACCAAATACTTAAACGGCAGAAGGGTTAACACCCTCAGCACTCCGCCGCTGAAAATGTCCAGAGGGAATATGCCCCCGCTCAGCATTAAAATCCCCTGACCTGCCGCAGTAAAAACACCCCATACTTCAGTCATTATGAAGGCAAGGGAGCTTATGCAATAATATATAAGGAAATTCAGAACCATCGATAATACAACAAAGGGAACAAAGAGGATTATATTTACCAAATTTATCTGAAGGCTCAGAAACTGAACACAGAGGACCAATGCTGCCACCGAAAGGATTGCTAGTATCCCTAACTGCAGAACTTTTCTCCCAAAGAAGCAGCAAACCCGGTAATAAAAGTAACTTACCGGCTGAACGATAAATTTGCTAAGCCCTCCGTTCTTTATATCTTCAGCAATTTCCCACTCAAAACCGGTGGAAGTCATTTTTGCCACCAAGCCTGCCATAATTGAGTAAGAGATCATTTGTGGAAAGGTGTAACCATAAACAATGGTGCTACTTGAACTAGCAAAGACCGCTGTCCAAAAAAAGCACTGTATCAGAATGATAAATGTCCCGCTGAAAATACTCAAAAAAAAGTCAGCTCGGTATTCCATTGCACTTTGCAGCCCCATCAGAAAAGCTTTAATGTACTTTTTCAGTAAGCTCATTGTCTACTCCTCCCTTTTGGTATATTAATGAAATGCCTTCCTCCAGAGGAACATCTTCAACTGTATAATCCAATATTAACTCACTATCCAGAATAGTTTTAAGCCTGCCCTTTAATTCAGCTTTATCAACCTCCAGTGTTGCTGCTGAAGCTGCGAATTCTTTCAGTTCTCCAAGGGTTCTCAGATAACTTTCACTAACCTCACTCTGCAACTGGAGCTTTACTATTTTTTTCTGATTAAAAAGCTCATTTACCTTTGATAATTCTCCATCATAGACCAGCCTGCCCTGATTTATAATAATCGACCGGCTGCACATATCTTCTATATCGTTCATATAATGACTTGTCAGCAATATAGTTGTTTTTGCCTTCTGGTTGTAGTATTTCAAGAATTCCCTTATTTTTTTCTGAGAAATAATATCAAGACCTATGGTAGGCTCGTCAAGAAATATGACTTTGGGTTTGTGAATCAGTGCCGCAATCAGTTCCATTTTCATTCTCTCCCCAAGTGATAGCCTTCTTACCTGAATCTTTAGATGATCCTTAACATCCAATAGCTCTGATAATTCACCAAGGGTTTGATTATATTGTTGGTCACTTATTTCATAGATGTATTTGTTTAACAGCAGTGACTCATTAGCAGGTAAATCCCACCACAGCTGGCTTTTCTGACCCATTACAATTGAGAAGTTCAATTTGAATTCCTTTTTTCTCTCCCAGGGAGTAAAACCCATTACCGATGTGTTTCCACCGGTAGGATACAGAATGCCTGATAGCATTTTAAGAGTAGTTGTTTTCCCTGCCCCGTTAGGTCCCAAGAACCCTACTACTTCCCCTTCTTCGATGCTGAAAGATACGTCCTGCACAGCCTCTTTTACAAGCCGTTCTCTGTGAAACAGATTTTTTACTGAATTTTTAAGACCTACATCTTTTTTATAATATGAAAAGCTTTTGGATAGATGATTTACCTTTATTATTTCCATATTCGTACCCTCAAATCCTAAATTATTTTTTGATTTATGGTAATTATAATAGAAGTATATTTCCTATGCATTTCAACTGTTGTCATATTTAGTGCAAGTTTTGCTATACTTTCTATTATTATACATATAAGGACATAAATTAAGGCTGTTGAATTATTAATGAGTCAACAGCCTTAACATTATCTATATGTGGGTTATGCGAGTATCTTTTACATTTTATTAATAATTTTCTAATATCTCCGGGTTGCTTTAAGGTTGCTTCAGGGTTACCTTATGGTTACCTTTAGCTCACCTAATTCCATCCCGCTCTGTCCGAAAAATAGTCTTAAGCAGGCTTTCCTAGGTTTGATCAGACCTAAATCCACTGTATGCAACACCCAATTTCCGTTAGTTCCGTTAACATTCATAACATTAATAAGACGTTGATTAATAAATACCGATAAAGGCATTTGTGCAAGTTCATGAGTAACGGCTCTGACTTTAATATTCAGACTGTAATACCCTTCCTTTATAAAGTCAAGACCGAAAACAGCCTCAGAGCCCCTGTCTGTTTTTATACCTGAAGCATCTAGTATCAATTCCTCCCCAACCGAGGTGAAGCTAATATCCAAATTGGTTTCAGCTTCGGTTTCAGCGATGCTTATAGCTTCAAGCTCTTCTTCCGGAAATCTGCCAAGATATCTATCCATAACAGGCAGTCTCATAAGTGCACTGCATATGTTTCCAGTGGCTCTTAGCAGCTCTCCCCTTGTAATAGTTCCGTTCTGTAAGCCCTCAAGGGTATTATCCCCGGCGCTGTTGGTTTCAGAATCGCTGACCACCATATATACATCATTCTGTCCACGAATCATGGCCGCCGTGTTATTCTGGCGTCCGTCCTCACCCTCATCGTTAATCTTTGCCCACCAGTCGGTCATGACCATTCCGCTAAAGCCCCACTCTTTACGAAGTACAGTTGTTAAAAGGTCATAGTTTCCTGCGGTCCACAGGCCGTTTAATGCGCCGTAGGTTGACATTACCAGGAACGCACTTCCTTCCTTTACTGCAATTTCAAACCCTTTGAAATATATTTCCCGCAGTGCTCTCTCAGATACTATTGAGTCAATAAAAAGGCGCCTGTACTCCTGGTTATTTGCTGCAAAGTGTTTTATTGTTCCTGTAGTACCATACCGGTGTAGGCCGCGCAGCTGAGCCGCAGCCATCTTACCCGTCAAATACGGGTCCTCGGAAAAGTATTCAAAATTCCTGCCGTTTAAGGGATTTCGATGTATGTTCATACCAGGTCCCAACAGGGTATCAATATTATTTAGCCTAAGTTCAAGCCCCAACATTTCAAATAAAGCTTCAATAAGTTCTGTGTTAAAGGTTGCTGCAATGGCAGTCCCGTTAGGCAGGCTGAAAGCACGGGTTCCGCAGTCCATTCTTATACCGGAGGGTCCGTCCGCGCAGCAACCCACTGGAATGCCGAACTTCTGCAGACTGGGAGTCACTCCCCCAAAAGCAGAAGCTGTACCCGGAGTCACTTTGGGCGAACACATGCCTTCTCCGCGCACAATACATGCCATATCCTCATCTGATAGCTGACTGAGAAAATCCTCCAGAGAAGCCCTTCCATCGTACACTGCTTCCAAACGTATTCCCATATCACCTTTATATGGTATCTCAGCAGGACGGTTCGCCTTTATTCGTGCCGGCAGGTTAATTGTCCTTTGAGGTACGGCCTCTTTCGTGAATGTTATCTGGTCCTGTGTCTTAACCGCTTTTAGCCGGGTGAATGGCTTTACCGGAGCGACTGCTTCCTGAAGCTGCTCTGTTACAACTGTTTCTTTAATCTCGAAGCTTCCTGTAAGTTCTGCACTTCTTACATCACTACCTGCGTAAACATGGTACTGTCCTGCTTCGAGAACAAAACTGGATTTGTGGCCTGTGCAGCCGCTGTCATCATAGGAAGCCATTTCCTTCTTCAGCACTGTAAACTTAAGTACTTCTGTCTCACCGGGTTGTAACAGTTTGGTCTTCTTAAATTCCACCAGGCACCTTGCGGGTTTGCCCAGTTTTCCCTGAGGAGCCGAGACATACACCTGAACCACCTGCCTGCCTGAAACCTTTCCAGTATTAGTGACAGCTACTGTAAAGCCGACCCTGTCTGTATCATTATTAAAGCCTGACGGCTCTGAGGAAAACTGAGTATAGGACAAACCAAACCCAAAGGGATAGAGCACTTTTTCCTTCGCAGCCGTTTCAAAGTACCTGTAACCCACAAAAATATCCTCTGTGTAGAATACTTCCTTCTCGCCGCCAAAATCAGCTGTCGAAGGGTAATCTGAGATATCCCATGCAATTGTATCAGTCAGCTTTCCACTGGGGTTGACCTTACCTGTGAGGACATCAACAGTTCCGTTTCCACCTTCCATACCGCCCTGCCAAACGTACAGTACAGCCTGCGGGTTGTATTTATTAACCCACTTCATATCTATAATATTGCCTACGTTGAGTACCACCGCTGTCCTTTTAAAACGGCTGCAAACCTTCTGGAGCATTTCCTCCTCAAGGTCACTGAGCAGAAAGCTTCCTTTGTCAGCCTTGTTATCCTGATCCTCTCCGGCGGTGCGCCCAATTATGACAACCGCAATATCTGACCGCCGGGCAGCCGCTTCCACAACTTCTTCGCTTAATGGCATCTCCAGTTGTGACCAAGGTTCCTGCCCCCAGCCCTTTCCAAGATCAATTGGATTATCTTCAATCCACTTCTCATATGTATCAAGTAATTCCTTATCGATTGTAATGTCTTTGCAGTTCTTTAAGGCTTCAAGAATCCCCGTTACATATCCTGTATTGACCATTCCTCCCGAACCGGTACCGCTTTTGTAATAGTTGAATTGAATTCTGCCGAAAACTGCGACCCTTTCGCCCCCTTTAATAGGCAACGCATTATTATCATTCTTCAGTAATACTGCACTTTCGGCAGATACAGTTCTGGCAAGGGTAGAATACTTTTTTGTATCCAAGGTGTATTTTCCCATGACTATTTTCCTCTCTATGTAATTAGAAGCTTAGTTACAGCAACTTAATAGTATTATTAGTAAAATAAACAAATGGTAACTTTTATCATAAACAGATATATTATACTGGAATTGTCAGAATAATAATAGCAGGTATTTAATACTTTTACTTTATGAAATATTCTTACTTTAGCATAGTGCTGGTAATAATAAAGAAAAGAACCTGTTATAAATTATTTAATGAATTTACCATTAGTTTTACAGAGTTTTACAAGAATTTGTTCTGCAAGGCTTTTAGTGCCCGCTCTAAACAGAAAGACGGGTGCATCTTCTTTTTCGAAATACACCCGTTTTTCTTAACTTTTTATAGAACTCTTAAATGTAAAGATCAATTTAGTGAGACGCTGCCACTAAAAATTCCCTTTACCATTGACGATTCCTAACTGTACTCACCATGTCTTGTACTGTCAATAC
>JAEZKZ010000087.1 GCA_023415305.1 Bacillota bacterium | reverse complement strand
GAGGATATGAGGAGAATATGCGGTACAAAGGAAGTTGTATTTGGCCTGGAGGATACCAGAGGCTTTGGAAGAAACCTTGCGGCCTATCTGGTTGGCAGGAGGTTTGAGGTAAAGCATGTTAATCCGGCCTATACCAGCGCTGTAAGACTATCAAATCCCATCATTCATAAGGATGACTCCTACGATGCCTACTGCGTTGCCAGGGTACTCCGGGATATGGCGGACTCCTTGCAGGATGCCAGGCATGAGGATATTTTCTGGACGATACGGCTGTTGGTGAAAAGGCGGGACTTGATAGTAAAAAGCAATGTCATGAACAAGAACCAGCTGCACAGCCAGTTATCTTACAGCTACCCGTCCTACAGGAAATTCTTTGCCCTGATTGATGCCAAAAGTGCCCTATACTTCTGGGAGAACTACCCTTCGCCGGAGCATGTGAAAGCAACATTGCCGGAAAAGATATATGAAACCATAAAGTCGGTCCATCAGGCGTTGAAGCTGCAGCGTATCCATAAGATATTAAGCATGATTGAAAAGGACGGAGATACAAGGAAGGACTATCAGCAGGAAAGGGACTTTATCGTCAGAAACATCGTCAAGGAAATCAGGCAAAACAAGGAACTGATTGCCGAAATTGATGCTGAGCTGCGGAAGCTGCTACCTTTGACAGGCTACAAGCTGCATACCATGCCGGGCATTGATCTTGCGACTGAAGCACAATTAATATCTGAAATCGGAGATATCAATCGGTTCCCTGATTCTGACAAGCTAGCCCGGTTCATGGGCTTGGCTCCCGTGCAGTTTAGCTCTGCCGGAAAGGGCAAAGATCAAAGATGCAGAAATGGCAACAGGGCATTAAATGCCATATTCCATTTCATGGCGGTACAAATGGTAGCCATATCGGCGTCAGGCAAACCGAGGCACCCGGTATTCAGGGAGTATTTTGAATCAAAAGTCAAAGAGGGTAAGAACAAGCCGCAGGCCCTTGTGTGCGTGGCAAGGCGGCTTGTGAGAATCGGTATGATGAAATCAAAGACAGAGTATAGGCATTTTGAAAAAGGATAGAATTAATTTTTAAAATCAAGATTTAAACACTTGGAAGGAATTTGATTTTTTTGATTGAGGATATGGAACGGAGATAATATAATGGTTATATCTCTTGTAGTGAGGGAACGGGTAAGGCTGCCGTAAATAATAGTAAGTCTATCGGAAAGGCATTTGACCCTAAAGGAAAAACCGTACAAGAAGGTGTTGACCCAAATACTTTAAAGCCAGGAAAGAAATTGGATACATTAGACCCTACAAGGCAAAAGAATGCGGCTAAATATGCAGGAGATAAACCTATTATTGTAGATAGAAATGGTAATGTGTTAGATGGTCATCATCGCCTTAATGACGCTATAAAAACAATCGTGCAGTTGATGTGCAAATTGGTTATTAGGAGGAATAGAATGAGCGAGAAGAACAGAAATGTTTCATGTTTTATGTTTGGTTTTCATCGTATTTTCATAAATATTCGTTCACAGATAAGAAGTCCTTACAATATAAGCCTACTCGAACAAGTAAGTAAATATTGTTTAAAACTAAAAGATGAAGATGCAATTGAATTTGAGATATTCAGAAATGAAATTTACGGAAATGTGAGTAGCGATTTGGAAACATACGAATCCCTTGAAAATGCACTTAAAATGGATTGCATCAGTTATGTTACAGATAACTTAGGCGAAATCAGCCGTTATTTATCTGTTCTAAGCGATGTGGCTTTAGAAATATGTGCACTACTAAGACAGGAAAATTTTGAAAGAGCATATGATTTGGTAGATGCTATTCATTGTTTACCAGAAGCAATAATGAGTAAGAAACAATGGAGTTCTAAGGCATTCTGGAAAATATACTTAAAGCCTTATAGAGAAAAGTGGGATAATAGTTTTCTTAGTATACAGGAAAAACAGCTAGTGAAGGCTGGAATCCGTGGAATGTTTTAATGAATTACCTTAAAAAGTTTAGTATTATGATAGACGGCTAATTACTAAACAATTTAATGTACAAGGGTCATACAATTTCGGCTGAAATGGCCTTTCTTCTCTACTTCCCGATTAATTTCCTTAACCTTCCGCCAAGGGAGGTACTCTTTTTTTCCCGCCAGCTAGTAATACTTCTGTCAACCTCCTGAAAATGTCTATCCAGTTTTATTTCAAGTTTTCTTGAACTGTTTTCAACACAGGCTCCTAACTCAAGCTTGGATTTGTGGATTTCTTTTGATATCTGATCTTTTGTAGACATAAGCTCTGTGGAAATATTATTATAAACCTGTTCTTTCATATTATTTATGGCATCCATTATAACCGCAAGCTCGGAGCTGTTCAGATGAGCAGGGGAGGACCCCATAAGTGCGGGAAGTTGCTCCCCTTTAACCGGTTCAGAAGTATATCCTGAAAAAGAGTTGGTTTCAGAGATTATATTTTCATCTTCAAGTATTTTCCTAATTGCTTTAAGTTCGAGGCCCTGATCCCGCATGTCCTTAATCTGATACATAACGTTGGCCAACTCGGTGGTATAAAACCTTCTGCCTCTGCTATCTTTTGGAATTTTAAGACCAAACTCCTTTTCATAAAATCTTAAAGCGTGATCAGTTATATTTAAAGATTCACTTAACTCTGTGATTGAATACCGATCCTTTAATACATCCATATTTGCGTTGCCTCCTATTATGCCTTCTTCATTTGTAGACCAGCCTATTAAGTATAGGTTTGAAGCTGTTTACTAACAAAATAGTAGCATACCGGAGAATATATGTAAAATATTTACAGTTGGTTTCTCATTATTTCCAGAACCGCTTTCATATCTACAGGCAGTTCAGCGTGGAAAACAACTTCCTTTTGGGTTTCAGGATGGTTAATTTTTGTAATATGGGAATGCAGCGCTTGTCGGGAAATTAAAAAGTCTGTATTTTCAGAATATAAAGTATCTCCATAAATTGGAAAGCCCATTGCCTGACAGTGGACTCTAATCTGATGTGTCCTGCCGGTCTCCAACTTAAATCTAAGTAAAGCTGCATTATGGGGAGGAAAACTTTCATTAACCTCATAATGTGTAACAGAAGGAGCACCTGTTTCAGAAATATGCCTGAGCATTATGCTACCAGGCTTCCTGTCAATAGGAAGGTTTATTGTTCCGGCTTTTTGGATGGGGATACCCTGCACAATTCCCAGATACTCCTTTTCAAATATTCCGCTATGCATTTGTTTAATGAGTACTTCCTGAGCATATTGGTTTTTGGCAAAAATAATAATTCCGGAGGTTTCTCTGTCCAGTCTGCTTACAGGTCTGACTTTTTTTGAAATACCCTTTTGCTTAAGATAATATACAATTCCGTTTGCAATAGTAGAGTCAGGATGACTGCAAGTAGGATGTACAACAATACCGGGCTGCTTGTTCAGCACCAATAGACAGTTATCCTCATGAATTATGTTTATGGGAATAGCTTGCGGTTCAATGTATGCGCAGTCTTCTTCAAGTTCGAGTTCAACTCTAACCTGGTCATTTTCTTTTACGATATAGTTAACATGCACCGCTTCGTTGTTTACATAAATTTTATTCTGAAATTTCAGCTTTTTAACCAGTCTTTCAGATATTTTCATTCTGCCCTTAAGAATATATTTTAATGGTTTTCCTGTATCGGTCAAATCAGCTTTGTGTTCTAGTACCATGGTGCCTCCATGAGCCATAATTGGCTAAAAATGTTATGAAAAATTTATCTATAAATGATATCTTCAAAAAATATCTGTAAAAAATATCTACAAATATTCATCTACTAAAAGTATCTCTGTAGTGTAATATAAAATACCTATACTGCAATTATACAGGTAAAATCGAAACAACTGCAACCTCGTATGGACTCATATGGACTAGTATGAAACCGTATGGAATGGAATTCTTCTCCATCCTGGAGATTTTATCGTTTCAGATATGTTATAAAACCTAGCAGGAACTTGGTAAATGGTATATAATGCAATAAAAAGCATTTATACTTTTTATATTATTTCATTACCGCTTATACGAAAGAGGAAAAATAAACTATGGATTTGAAAACAAGAGAATATTTAAAGCAGAATTTCGAAATCGAGGATAGAGTGATTGAACTGGCCGAGCAGGCAGAAATAGCTGCTCAAAAGGCGTTTGAACAAATTGATGGTATAAAGCAGCTAAATCAGCTGAAAGTAATAAAAGCCATGCAGGAGAACAAACTCAGTGATTCACACTTTAACGGAACCACCGGTTACGGATACGATGACAGGGGAAGAGAGGTTCTTGACAGTGTTTATGCAAATATTTTTAAAGCAGAAGATGCTCTTGTACGACACCAGATTGTATCGGGTACGCAGGCATTAGCCCTCTGCCTGTTTGGAAATCTGAGACCCGGAGACGAGTTGGTTGCCGTAACAGGTAAGCCCTATGATACGCTGGAAGAAGTAATAGGCATAAGGGGAGAAAACTGCGGTTCTCTTAAAGAATTCGGTGTAAAATATAAGCAGGTTGAATTAAGACCTGACGGTAAACCTGATATCGAGCAGATAAAGAATGTAATAACTCCAACTACCAAAATGGCAATGATTCAGCGCTCAAGAGGCTATTCCTGGAGAGATGCCCTTTGTATTGAAGATATAAAAAACGTCATAAACACCATTAAATCCATAAACAATTCAATAATAGTTATGGTTGACAACTGTTACGGCGAATTTGTCGAAGAGGTTGAGCCCATAGAGGTTGGTGCTGATATAATTGCGGGGTCATTGATAAAAAATCCCGGTGGCGGGCTGGCCTTGACCGGCGGTTATATAGCCGGCAGAAGGGAACTTGTGGAGCAGGCTGCTTATAGACTTACATCTCCCGGCCTGGGAAAGGAAGTAGGAGCTTCTCTGGGCAATAACAGACTTATGTTCCAGGGTTTATTCATGGCACCCCATGTGGTAGCAGAAAGTCTTAAAGGAGCGGTATTCTGTGCTGCCCTGATGGAACGAGCCGGCTTTGAAACACTTCCTTCTGTTCAAGCAAAACGGAGTGACATTATTCAGGCTGTAAAGTTTAACAATGAGCAAAGCCTGATAGCTTTTTGTCAGGGCATCCAGAAGGGGTCTCCGGTGGATTCCTATGTTACGCCGCAACCGTGGGATATGCCTGGTTATGATTCTCCGGTGATTATGGCTGCCGGTGCTTTTGTTCAGGGCTCATCAATTGAGCTTAGTGCTGATGCACCAATAAAAAGTCCCTACATAGCATATATGCAGGGCGGACTGGTGTACGAACACGTAAAGCTGGGCAATATGATAGCACTGCAGAAATTATACAATCTTGGAATAGTGAAATAATTGGTAGGTGGTTTCTCACTAAGAAGTATAATGATATAATAATCGCTGCAAGACAGCTGAACGGAGGTAAACATGAGTATTTTTAAAAAGCAGAGTGTGAGAATAGGAACTCTTATTTTAGGAGTATTTCTGTTAATATACCTTCCTTCACTGTTATTCATTATTTATGGTAACGGTGTTGAAACAGATATACTCAAAATAGGGAAGATAGAAGAAGTACAGAATATAGAAGGGGTCTTTATACGTAATGAAAAGCTTATTATGTCACCCGAAACGGGAAATTGTGTAATGGACGCTGTGGACGGTGAAAAAGTCCCAGCTTATTATCGAATAGCTTCGGTTGTAAAAAATGTACCTGTATCGACCTACGCAGAACTTAAAACGAAGGAGCTGGAGATTGAAAGAGCTCAGAATGCACAAAAGGAGAATATTAATACCTTCTCCAGTGATATAAAGAAACTTGACACCGAAATAATTGAAGAGGTGAAAAACCTTGCTCAGCAATCAGTTCGCGGCAGTCTTGTTGAAAGTTACACAAGCCTGACAAATATTGATAAAATAGTTTACAGAAAATCTGATATTTTTGGCGATAGCAGTAAATCAGCTGCTTATATAAAAAAGTTAAAAAGCGAAAAGGCTGCTATACAAAGTAAGCTGAATAATAATATAACGGAAATACGCACCAACAGCTCTGGTCTGATATCTTACGCCATAGATGGTTACGAAACAGTTCTGACACCAGAAGTCATCAGAAATATTACTCCTGAGGAACTGGATAAAATTACAACAAAGGAAACTAACAGGGATTTTAATGTAATAGACGTAGTAAAGGGTAAACCGGTGGCAAAACTGGTAATGGATCTAGAGAGTAATATGGTTGCTGCAATTGATGAAAAGTATACCAAGGCCTTAAAGCTCGATAAGACTGTAATGCTTAGAATAAATGAAACAGGATTGAGTATAGATGCTAAAATAATATATAGCTCAAACTTGATCAATGGGAAAAGAGTTGTAGCGTTTAAGTTTGATACCGGATTGAATGAAACAGTGGGATTAAGAAGGGTAAATGCGGACATAATATTATCCAGCTATACTGGTTTGAAGGTGCCTTACAGTTCTCTACGCGATATTGACTTAAAAAACATGACGGCTACAATAACACTTGTTAAGGGACATACTGCAACCATTAAAAAGGTAAAAATCATTGGTATGAATGAAGATGCTGTAATAATTGATAACCTGGAAGGCGAAAACTCAATAGCCTTATACAATACATATATACTTAATCCTAATAATATTCAGGAGGGGCAAACCATTGACTGATTCAGAAATAAAGAAGAATTTGGATAATATTATGTTAAGAGCAAGGGCTGCAGCAGAAAAAAGCGGCCGATCCCTGGAGGATATCAAAATAATAGCAGTCACGAAGACCGTGGATGTTGAAAGAATTAATAATGTGTATGAATACGGACTTCGAGATATGGGAGAAAACAGGGTACAGGAGTTATTGGAAAAATACGACCAGCTGCCTTCAGATATAAAGTGGCACATTATAGGTCATCTTCAAACCAACAAAGTGAAATACATCGTAGATAAGGTCCAAATGATACATTCTGTAGATAGTCTGGAACTTGCAAAGGAAATTAACACAAGGGCTGCCAAGCATCAGAGAAAAGTGGATATACTCCTGCAAGTAAATGTTTCCGGAGAGGAAACCAAGTTCGGTATTAATCCCGAAAATGTAAATGAATATATAGCTGCTTTATCTCACATGGAAAATATTGCCTTAAAAGGGCTTATGACTATAGCACCATATGCTCAAGACCCGCAGGACGTAAGGCCTGTCTTTAAGAATCTTTATAATATATATATTGACATAAAGAATAAAAGATATGATAATGTTAGTATGGATTATCTTTCCATGGGTATGAGCAACGATTTTGAGGTTGCAATCGAAGAGGGTGCAAATGTAGTCAGAATCGGCACAAGTATATTTGGAAAGAGAGATTATTCACAGAAGTAATTTTTACAAGCGAGAAAAGATTAAATAAATTTACTAAAGACGCAGGAGGTATTTGAAATGTCAAAACTTCTAAACAAAGTTTTCAATTTCGTCGGATGGGAAGCTATAGATGATGAAGAGGATGAAGATTTAGATCTTCGTGATACCGACTATAAGGATGAGCTCAAAAGTGAACCTATTCAGACACACTTTTTCAACAATTCTAAAAAACAGCAGTCCGGTAAGGTTGTCAATATTCATTCAGCAAATCAATTTAAAATGGTAGTTTCTCAGCCAAATACATTTGATGATGCTCAGGATATCTGTGATCACTTAAAGGCAAAAAAACCGGTTGTCATAAATCTTGAGGGTATAGAGAAATCAGATGCCCAGAGGATAATTGACTTTCTAAGCGGCTCAATTTATGCTCTTGATGGTAGTATACAGAAAGTATCCTGTGATATATTTGTGATTGCTCCGAATAATGTTGATGTTAGCGGAGATTTAAAGGACGAGCTGAGAAATAAAACAGTATTTCCATGGGCAAAATAGAATATTATATATAGATAAAGAATCTGAAGCATTTTGATTTTACGGAGGTTTTGTTAATGGTAGCAGTTAGGGAAGCATTATTATTGGTTTTATTGGTTTATGAATGGGTAATCATAGCAAGGGTGTTGTTATCCTGGTTGCCTATTTCAAGAGATAATAAAGCTGTAGATTTGCTTTATGCCATTACTGAACCTGTTCTTTCACCTATAAGAAATATGTTAAGCCGGTCCCGGTTTATGGCCAATTCCATGTTTTCAATGATAGACTTTTCGCCTATTGTTGCATTCCTACTTATAGGCGTTATACGCAGAGCAGTTTATATTGTATTTAACATATTTATTAACGGATATTATTAACCTATTATATGAATAAAAACGAACTATTGAAGATGGTGTTAGGAATTGAGGATAGGGTTATGGTTTCTCGTCTTTTAGATAAGGCAGAACAGTGCCGGTATTCCTCTTTTGTATATTCGGATTTTCTTTCTCCCCATGAGGCAGTGATTGCCAAACGCGTATTGAGTAAAGTGGATGGAGTTTTTTTCACCTTTATCGGTGGCTATAAAGGGGCAGAACGAGTAATGGCAGCTATGAGCTCGGATTTTATTGACGATGATGACGCTTTAAATAATGCCCCAATAAGTTGTCTCAGGATAACACCTGTTAGTGAAAAGGATTTGTCACACAGAGATTATCTTGGTTCTATACTTGGATTAGGAATAAAGCGTGAGAAAATAGGCGATATCCTGGTTTATGAATCATATGGGGATGTTTTTCTGGTTGATAAAATATCGGAATATATTTCATTGAATCTGGACAGAATTGGTAATACAAAAGTTGAATGCGAGTTACAACAGGTTTACCAGTACACTCCTCCCGAAAGGAAGGAGAAAATAATCAATACTACCGTTGCATCTGTAAGGGCCGACTCGGTAACGGCAAGCGGTTTTGGAATGTCAAGAACAAAGGTTATGGAGTATTTTAAGGCCCAAAGAGTAAATGTCAACTGGGAGATGGTTTCAAATCCGTCCAAACAGCTGTCTGAGGGAGATGTTATATCTATACGCGGCAAGGGCAGGATAGTGTTGGACAAAATTGGTGGAACCACAAAAAAGGATCGCATTAATATAGTTATTAGACGCTTTGAGTAAGATATTTTATCAAGGAACTGTTAGTTCCTTGGAAAGGTTGGATGATTATGAACTATACTCCTAATGATCTTGATAACATTAAATTTAAGAAGAATTTAAGAGGTTACAATGAGGACCAGGTTAATGAAGTATTAGATAATATTATTCAGGACTATGAGTTATACATAAAGGAAAATGTTGAGCTTAAGGATAGAATTTCGGTTTTAAACGAAGGAATACAGCATTACAAAAATATAGAGGAATCTCTGCAAAATACATTAATTGTTGCTCAGCAGACCGGCGAAGAGATTAAGAAAAATGCTTATGAAAAGGCTGAAAATATCGTTAAAGATGCAGAATTAAAAGCTCAGAAAATTATTAACGATGCAAATCAAGAAGTTATTAAAATTAGATTTGAATACGAAGAAATGAAAAAGAGATTGCATCTTTTTAAAACAAAATCCGAAACTCTTCTGCTTTCCCAGCTGGAATTGCTGAAGCAGCTGTTTAATCCCGATAATGATTTAGAGTAATATCCCGGTTCAGGTCGTTTGATTATGAAGAACATAATTAAGCGACCTGATGATTTTTATGTCTTCCGCCCTTTCTGGAACCAGAAACCTATGCTCTTTACATAAAACCTGTGTTCTTTACATAAAACCCCGATGGAACAATTCTCGAAAATGTGATATAATTTCTTCATATACCAACAACAGGCATATAAGATTAGTTTAGCCTTTTGATAATAACTGATGAGGGGTGTACTGATGCAAGTCAAAAAGGTACAAAAGAAGAAAAAATATAAGAGAGTGGAAAGTGGATTTTCAAGGTATCAAAATGAAATATTAGGCCTTATACTCTTTGCGTTTGGTGTATTGTCACTTTTTAGTTTTTTATTTAGTAAATCGATGGGAGTATTCGGAAAAGCTGTTTCGAATATTCTTTTAGGTTTTTTGGGTATTCCTGCGTTTCTGGTTCCCGTGATATTGATTGTATACGGGATTGCTATGATTTTTAAAAGGGATTCCCATACTTTTAAGCTAAGAATCATATATGTTGGTATTCTTTTGGTTCTAATTTCGTCATATTTACAGGTTGCTGAATTCAATTATGATGATTATTCGGGAAGATCCTTTTATTTGAGCATGAAGGAATTTTATACACAGGGTACAAAGATTAACGGTGGAGGATTATTCGGAGGACTTATAACTTTACCGTTTTTGATGACCTTTCAGATATTGGGAACCATAATAATTCTTACTACAATTTCAGTTATAGATATAATACTTCTAACC
>JAEZKZ010000043.1 GCA_023415305.1 Bacillota bacterium | reverse complement strand
AGAGGATTATCTCCTCTGGGAATAAAAATCTATAAATAATAGGTATGGAATTTTAATTGCCGTTATTTATGGAAAATTATTTGCCATTATTTATGGAAAAGCACTTGCCGTTTACACTCTGTTTAATGTAATTATTTTATCCTCTGCATAAATGCCATAGTAATAATACTTAAGGTCTGCAAACTCTATATGACTCCATACTTCAGTTAAAATACCTGTATCAATATTCTCTATGCTTTCAAAACTAATAAAGCTCTTATAGCTTCGCTCAATAGAATCATATAATACAGTCGAATGCTCTAATTGTTGTAATGGTTGCACTAAATCGCTTTTCTTACCAAATATTCTATAAACCGTTATTCCATAATAAGTTCCATTATTGTTAGCTTTTATCATTGTTAACAACCCATTATAATGCTGTCTTCTTTTTCTTTGTTAGATTTTTCGCCTCACTTTCAAGTAGCATTGTTATATCTAAGCCATCTCTTAAAACAACTATTTTTTCTTTTGTGGCTTCTAAAGTTAAGAACAAATGAATTTTTCTTTTATCTTTGCCTTCCTCGGTTTGCTCTATGAGCTGAACCCCATTACTTGCTATTATCAACTTAAATTTTTGGATATCTGAACTTTTTTCTTCATTATTAAGCAGTTCAAATAATTCATTGTAGATGATTGCACTAACTTTTTTACTGACTCCTAAAGAAATATACCTTTCAAATTTTTCCATATTCAACATCCTCCATTTTTATAAAATTGTGGGGGAGCATTTTATATGAAAATTTATAACTTTACAACCCTTTAATTATAAATTTTGCAAATATTTTTGAAATGTTGGAAATGTACTACTTACAACAACTAATGCTTCTTTAAAGCATGGTAGGGAAGAGGGTGATTATTCAATATTGATTAATGTACCCTTGAAAATAGAGTAGGGGAGAGGTGTACTACTTAATAGATTAGTTGATATGGCTAATATCTTCTTAAAAGTATTCTGATTGCTCGCTCGTGATTATAAAAAAATACAACCAGCAATTAATTCATTACCAGTTGTATTTTTACGACAATATTTATGCTACCTTTATTCCAGTATCAAATTCATATTTTTCTATTGCTCTATAAAATGTATTAGGTTTTAGTCCAAGTAAACTCATACATTCCTTAGTCTTCAGCTGTTTTGCTTTCCATCTTGGATATATGTCTGCTAATTTTTCTTCATCGTATTCAATTGGCTTTCTACCCTTGTAAACTCCTTTTTTCTTTGCCTCGGCTATACCAGCTTTCTGTCTATACTCTTTTCTCTCAAGCTCCTGTTGAGCCATTGTGCTATATACCTCAATAAGTATATTGTTTATTAATTCCATAACCCAGTCTTGTCCATCTATATCTATTAAAGTAGTAGGTATATCTAAGCACCTAATTATGACTCCTTTTTCTTTAAGAAATTCCAGTGACTCCATTATACCTTTCTTTGTTCGCCCAATTCTATCAAGCTCACAAAGAATTAATACATCACCTTTGCGAAGTATCCTTTTGAGTACATTCCATTCAGGTCTATTAAATGTCTTGCCGGTTATCTTATCTATAAAGATGTTTTCATCCTTTAATGTGGGGCAGTATTTTCTGACTGCTGTTAACTGCCTATCTTCATGTTGCTCTTTGTCGCTTATACGCCCATAAAAATATGTTTCATATCCTATCATTTTCAACTTCCTCCAATCTTAAAATTTGGAGGTTGAATTATACCATCACTATTATTGGAATTCCAGTATTATTTCAAAATTACTCGCAAATTATTTTTTAAACGATATATCCATCTAAACTAATTTTCAATTTCATTTTTAAAGCCGTTTTCTGTCTACTGTACATTGAAAAAACTCTTTGTGTATATATTTATAAATTCCCACTGTGATCATAATTTTTTCTTTGTTTATGAGGTTGCTTTTTTATTCCTCCATTTACTCAAATTATAATTCAAATTTTTAATAATGTTGATTTGCATATGTTTTTTCATTTATTTAATGTTTTTATTTCTCTAGGGTACACCCTATTGAAGTATGAAACAATTTATTTTTGAAATACTTTTTATCTGAATCCTTTTACATGAATTATGTCATTAGGGTATCATTCTAATTTTGAAATATGTCTAATAAACCTTGATACCCTATTGAAATAGCATGGATAAAAGACTTTTAATAATTGCATTAACTTAAAACCTATGCAAAATAAAAATTATTAGAAATCCCATACTTCAAAATATTTTATTTCATGCTCTCCTTTTCCTGCTAATTCTGGTGTGCAAATACAGCAATTTTCCGGATCATGCTCCTCCATATCAGCAGTAAACGTAGGCATATGTTTCCACTCACACATTTCAGATGCCTGTATACCTTTCGTAGGTGGTTTATAACCTCTTTGATACATGGTAAAATCTAATTCAGCCAACTCATCCACCGCATTAAAGAAATAACTATCCCTAATTCTTTCAATCGTATAATATTCATTCGCCAAGATATCCCATTCTTCATCATAGCCTGAATATTTAGCCTTAAGCTTTTCAAGTCCCGCAATCATTGCAGTTCGTTGCTTTTCAACAGATTGCAAGTCATTTGAATTGGCAGTTATTGGTGTTAGAGTGTTGTTATTATTGGTGGGTTCACTTGAAGTTATCGGCTGTTGGGACTTTTTATTATTGTCGACTGGTTCACTTGGAACTATCGGCTGTTTAGGTTCTGGGTCATTGCTTACTGTTTGGATTTCCGTTTCCTCATAAACTACTTTTGAGCCAGGTCTCACAGCTTGAAGTGCTTTTTCAAATTCCTTATTCTCTTTCCACACCATAAAGCGTATTTGCTCTTTTTCAACTTCGTCTAAGTTTGAAACCGCCATTGCATCTTCATATATCTCTTCTAACTTGGGTGATGGTTCAATAGGCAGTTCCGAACCGCTTTCAATTTCATTTACTTTTTCATTGACCGTTGCTCCATATTCAGCATTTATTAAGCTAATATCTTCATTATTCACAATGTCCGATATAGGCAACATTTCGTGATATTGATTTTGTCTTATAATGTAACTACCAATAAACAAGGCAACTACTAAAGCGACAGAACCTAAGGCAATAAATATCTTATTTTTATTTTTCATGTGCTACCTCTTAATATGTATTATTCGTCCACAGTCATTGTCATAATAGCATGACCCTTTTGTAAGTCATGCTATTATCTGAACTCATTTATTTTATCTCTTTGGTGGTACATAAACTGGAATATCTTTAAAAAGGTCATCCATTGTTTCCATATATGTCTTACCATTATTAAATGAATCATCCATTTCCATGTTTGGATTGACTACTTCTTGCAGTAGTTTATGCAAATATTCATCCGTTCCATAATATAATGTCTTTTCGTGTTCAGATGTTAACATTGTAGGCACAACTAAGCTTAGTGCTGACCTTTCCCAATACGGTTCTCCATTTTTGAGTATTACCTTATATTCATAATCGAATGAATCACTACTATTATTATGTCTTTTTATCCATTCATTCATTCCACCACCATGTTCCCATCCTCCAGAATCCAAGTCAAAATATAATGTTCCACCGATTACTTGATAACAATAAACACCTCTATTATTAAAAAATTCAAGTCCCCAATCAGTTAAACTCCAATGGTCTTTAGTCGTTACAATACTACTATTTATGTTTAATATAAACTCTTCCCTGTCGGTATAATGTACAGAACCACCATCTGCACTCCATAGTTCTTTAAAACCATATTTATCATTATGTTTCACCAAAGGCTCTTGCACTTCTTTTACAGTTTTACCTTCATATAAATCCTTTTCAGTATAGTCTTTACTTAATATAACTGAATTTGTTGTTGAATCAAAGGTGTAATCCCTCCAATTTCCAAGGTATACCATGTGTTTAATTGGCAAATATAATGCCCCGTTTTCCATAAATGGCTTGGCTGTTCCAAAGTTCACATATCCTTTACCCTCAACATAAATGTTATATGGGTAATCAAGCTTTGTTTGACTAAATGTATATGGTTGTTCCATTGTAGTATTAAAATTAACTACAGGTTTTTGTCTTGTTCTAATAAACTTGTAATCTACATAATCAAACCAGTAATCTCTTCTAAAACCTAAATAATCTGATAAATCTTGTCTGCCTATATATACGTTTCCATTTATAAATAGTGCTACTCCTAATTTCATACCATCAACATATAAATCACGATAGGTATTTTCCCATTTTGAATAGTCTAATTCAATAATTGGGGGACTATTTGTAAGTTGAAGTTCACCGCCAACTTCTTTATATGGTTTTTTTGTAATAATTTTAACGTTATATCTCTCTGGTAGATATTTGTCTCGTACATACTCAATGGCAAATTGATTTTCAGTACCATTCAACGCTTTTGCAAAATCTCTTATCTTGTAATACTCTAAACCACCTACTGTGTAAGTCTCAAATTTTACAGGGTTATCATTAATATATACCGTTGATATACCTTTAATAGCCTGTGAACTATTCCCCTCATTAGCAAGCGGTTCTGCAAAAGCTACAGTCGTAGTTGATAATACAAGTGCTACAACAATAATCATTAAAAGTAGTTTCTTCATGTTGATTTACCTCCTAATGTAAAATTTAAAACATTTCTATTTACATTATATATCGACATATCTTACTATTTATTAAATGTTTTTCCTATTCAGTATATTCAGTATTAGTATTAATAATAATTGTATTATTCGTGCCGTCCCATGTAACACCGAAATTAAAAGTTTGTCCTATATCACGGAGCTTGAAGTAGTTATTACCATCTATGGTATAGGCAGTCAGAGTGATTTCTTTATCATCTAAAATAGTTTTAGATGATGTTGGTGTGGCTGTCTTACTGGAAATACCTTTCCCCTCCATTTCACCACCAGCAGTAGTATAGGATATGCCAGAAGTTAATAGAATTGCGTTATTAACTCCATCCCATGTTACTTCAAATTGTTTATCTGTTCCATTAAGAACATATGCAAGGTCACGAAGTTTAAAGTAATTATTACCACCTACTGTATAAGCATCAAAAGCTGTTTGTTTTCCATTGACAAGTACATTAGATGTAGTTGGGGTAGCAGCTTGAACTGTAGATGGTGCTGTATTACCTCCGTCTACGATGACAATAACATCAATGTAATCAGAAAGGGGAGCTATAATACAGTGAACAATATATACTCCTTTTTCGGTCAATGTGGCTTTTGCTCCGGCATGAATCTCAGGAGGTCCATCCACCTCGTAATTATTCATATCTTTATAGTCTATAATCAATTCTTCTCCAGTTTCCGCATCCCAAATTGTAGCCTGTCCATTGAGGGGAACCTCGTTCATCCAGAATTCCTCGCCCTTCTTCACCTTTTCCAGATTTTCATCCGTTACTTTTTGAACCATAAGAACTGTTACACCGCCCAAGGCTGTTACTTCTGCTGGTGAATTGCAGAGATAAGTTGGCAGGTCTTTGCCTTCTATGTATTCCATGTTTTCTGTCCCAATTACATTTGAAAGGCTGATAACGTTATCTAAATAGCCTTCGTTACTTTTTAAATTGACTGTAGCACCACCTGACGCAAAAGCTGTACCTGCCATTCCCATCGTCATAATTACAGCCATACACAGCACCAGTATTTTTTTTGTTGTCTTTCTCATTTTTCATTCCTCCATAAAAAAAATCCATATAATCGACCTTATAGTACTTAATCGACTTTATAGTCCATTTAATTGTAGCAGAATCGACCATACAATACAAGTAAAAGGAGGTCGATTTCTTGCTTGATTATAAATTAATTGGAAATAGAATAAAGGAATTACGAAAAGAAAAAGGATACACACAAGAAGTATTAGCAGAGATAGCAGAACTTTCTGTTGACCACATATCACATATTGAAACAGGGAATACGAAGATGTCTCTCAATGTATTGGTAAAAATAGCAAATGTTTTTCAAGTTCCAACGGATAAACTGTTATATGACAGTCTGTACCAATCAAAAGAGCATTTGACTGATGATGTGGCAGCAATCTTTTCAGACGCTGTAAACGGCAAGTGCTTTTCCATAAATAATGGCAAATAATTTTCCATAAATAACGGCAATTAAAATTCCATACCTATTATTTATAGATTTTTATTCCCAGAGGAGATAATCCTCTGGGATTTTAGC
>JAEZKZ010000002.1 GCA_023415305.1 Bacillota bacterium | reverse complement strand
AGGAAATACTCCTTTTTGGTTAAGAATTTAAGTATTAACCAGAGAGGAGATTTTTTATGAGTGCTCTACCAAAAGAAGTGATTCAGGAAATAATTCAGGAGAATGATTTTAAAAACCCAGGAGAAATAATGTCCTTTTTAAAGGAGGCATTTAAAGATGTTCTTCAAGAAATGCTGGAAGCTGAAATGGATGTCACCCTTGGGTATTCAAGAGAAGATTCAAGTAATAAAATAACTGATAACAGTAGAAACGGATACTCTACCAAGAAGCTTAAAAGTGAGTTTGGGCCTGTTCAAATTGATATTCCCAGGGACAGAAAAGGTGAATTTGAACCTAAAATAATACCTAAATATAAAAGAGATGTCGCTGGTATCGAAGAAAAAGTAATATCTCTTTATGCCAGAGGGATGTCCACTAGGGATATTCATGATCAAATAAAGGATCTTTATGGAATTGATGTTTCAGCTGAGATGGTTAGTAAAATAACTGAAAAGATTATGCCTGAAATCAAAGAATGGCAAAGCAGACCTCTCGAGCCTGTATATCCATTTGTATTTATGGATGCTATTCATTACAAAGTAAGAACTGATGGGCAAATAGTTAATAGAGCTGCATATGTTGTAATGGGAGTAGATATATCTGGCAAGAAAGATATCCTCGGTATTTGGATAGGTGAAAATGAATCTTCAAAATTCTGGTTAGGAGTTCTGAATGACCTTAGAAACAGAGGAATAGAAGATGTTCTCATATTCTGTGTAGATGGACTTACCGGACTAAAAGAAGCAATATCAGCTGCATTTCCGGAATCAGAAATTCAGAGATGTATTATCCATCAGTTAAGGAATTCATTCAAATATATCTCATATAAGGATTTAAAGGCATTTTCAAGGGATTTTAAAAGTGTCTATACCAGTTCTAGTGAAGATATTGCATTAAACCGCCTTGAAGATTTAAAAAGTAAATGGGGTAAAGAATATCCATATGCTTTTAAAAGTTGGGAGAATAATTGGGAAGTCTTGAGTCCTTTCTACAAGTTTCCCGAACAAATCAGAAAGATAATATATACAACAAATATCATTGAAGGATTGCACCGGCAGTTTAGAAAAGTAACCAAGACCAAAGCAGTATTTCCTTCAGACACTTCACTAGAGAAAATGCTTTACTTGGCTTCAATGAATGTAATAAAAAAATGGACTCAAAGATACCGGAATTGGGATCAGGTAATGAGTCAGTTAATGATTATGTACGATGGAAGGCTTGATTACTATATTTAAGCCACCATCAACCTCTAACTCGTCCTCATCGCCGGACGGGCTAGACCCTCAAAATACAGGAAAAGGCATAGAAATATCATTATTAAAGATTATTGCCAAATTCAATCTGGAACATGCATAAAATTCCAAGAATCTGGCAATAATTTAAATATAATATTTAATTTTACAAGTTAGTACTTAGGAATACTTAACCCAAAAGAGTCAAAAAGTAATTCCATACACAAAATTATTTACAGTCCCCCGTTGGATCCGGCAGCTGTTTTTACTTCAATCCCTGCAAATTTCCGAAATAACTTTTATGGTGTCCGACTATAAATAGAAATGCTTTATCTAGCTCTTGTTCTAATTTCTTCAAAGATTTTGTCTACGAATTCCTCTGCGGACATTGTTCCAAGATCGCCGTCTTTTCTGGACCTGACGGCAACAGCGCTGTTTTCCATTTCCTTGTCACCGATTACCAGCATATAAGGTATCTTTTCCATTTGGGCTTCTCTTATTTTGTAACCTATCTTTTCATTTCTGTAGTCAACTTCAACTCTTACACCCTTGTCTTTCAACATTTGACCTACTTTTTGAGCAAAGTCATGATGCTTGTCGACCAAAGGAAGTATTTTCGCCTGTACCGGGCAGAGCCAGGTGGGGAAGGCACCTGCATACTTTTCTATAAGCATTGCGAGTGTTCTTTCATAACAGCCGATAGATGTTCTGTGAATAACGTATGGATGCTTCTTTTCATTGTTCTTATCAATATATACCATATCAAGACGCTCTCCAAGTGCAAAGTCAACCTGAACGGTTATTATTGTGTCTTCCTTGCCATGAACATTTTTGAACTGTATATCAAGCTTTGGCCCATAGAAGGCTGCTTCTCCTTCGGCTTCCTTGTAGTCAATCTTCAGGTGATCCAGAATAGTCCTCATCTTCCCCTGGACATCTTCCCAATCCTCTGCATTACCAATATATTTTTCCTTGTTGTTAGGATCCCATTTTGAGAATCTGTAAGTTACATCCTCCTGTATACCGAGAGTCTCCATCATGAATTTTATCAGATCCACAACACCCTTGAATTCTTCTTCCAGCTGTTCAGGAGTACATACAAGATGTCCCTCGGAAATTGTGAACTGGCGAACACGGATAAGTCCGTGCATTTCTCCTGAAGCTTCATTTCTGAACAAAGTTGAGGTTTCACCGTATCTGATTGGCAGATCACGGTAACTGTGAAGCTTTGATTTGTATATCATAAACTGGAAGGGACAGGTCATGGGTCTTAAGGCCATTACCTCGTCGTCCTTTTCCTCGTCTCCAAGAACGAACATTCCGTCCTTGTAGTGCTGCCAATGGCCTGACAACTTGTAAAGGTCACTCTTAGCCATCAACGGAGTTTTTGTCAGTACATAGCCTCTTCTTTCCTCTTCATCCTCAACAAACCTTTGAAGGATCTGAACTATTTTTGCTCCTTTAGGCATAAGCAACGGCAAGCCCTGTCCGATTTCTTCTACAGTTGTGAACAACTCCAGCTCTCTTCCAAGCTTGTTGTGGTCACGTTTCTTTGCCTCTTCCAATCTGGTTACATACTCATCCAGTTCACTCTTCTTAGGAAAAGCAGTACCATAAACTCTCTGGAGCATTTTGTTTTTCTCGTTTCCTCTCCAGTAAGCACCGGCTGCACTCATTAGCTTGACAGCCTTTAGTTTTCCAGTTGATGTGAGGTGGGGTCCTGCACAAAGATCTACAAAGTCTCCCTGTTTGTAGAAGGAAAGCTCCTCACCCTCAGGAAGATCTTTAATCAGTTCAACTTTATAAGTCTCAGCTTTTTCCTCCATAAACTTAATGGCTTCTTCTCTTGGTAACGTGAACCTTTCCATAGAAAGATCTTCTTTTATTATTTTTTCCATTTCCTTTTCAAGCCTTGTTAAATCCTCCGGGGAGAAATTCTTCTCAACGTCGAAATCGTAATAGAAACCGTTATCAATTGCAGGACCTATTGCAAGTTTAACACTTGGGAACAGCCTTTTTACAGCCTGAGCAAGTACATGAGACGCAGTGTGTCTGTAGGCCAGTCTTCCTCCTTCATCTGAAAAGGTTAAGAGGCTTAGAGTACAGTCTTTTTCAAGCTTGTAATTCAGATCCTTTACTTTTCCGTCCACCTCACCTGCAAGAGCAACTCTTGCCAATCCGGCACTTATACTTTCTGCGACCTGCAGAATGGAAATGTCGCCTTCATATTCCTGAATACTTCCGTCTTTTAGTGTAACTTTTATCATATTAACCTCCTAAGCCACTTCAGGTGGCTTTGAGCCGCTTAGCGGCTACTAAACATTTATGATACTATTCCCCCCCATATCCGCTGTGAGGCGAATAAAGGAGGTTAATTGGTTTTTATGTTGTCTGCTTGCCTTGGATTTTTATTTATCTTTGTTTCTGATTTCTCCAACAATTCTACTTATAAATCCATCGCAGGACATACTGCCCAAATCCCCTTCTTTTCTGGATCTGACCGCCACAGAGCCGCTTTCTGTTTCTTTATCTCCGATTACAAGCATATACGGAGTCTTTTCCATTTGAGCTTCTCTGATTTTATAACCGATCTTTTCATTTCTTGTATCTATTTCAACTCTTATACCCTTTTCCTCAAGCATTTTCTTTACTTGATAAGCATAATCATGATGTTTGTCAACTAAGGGGAGTATTTTTACCTGAACCGGGCTTAGCCAGGTGGGGAAGGCCCCCGCAAAATGCTCTGTCAAAATAGCAATAAACCTTTCAATACTTCCGAACACAACTCTGTGAATCATAACAGGCCTATGCTTCTCACCGTCTGGGCCCACATAGTTTAAATCAAATCTTTCAGGCAGATTCATATCCAGTTGGATTGTACCGCACTGCCAGGTACGTCCTATGGAATCCTCCAAATGGAAGTCAATTTTGGGTCCATAGAATGCCCCGTCTCCCTCATTGATTTTGTAATTTATCCCCTTTGAATCCAGTGCTTCCTTAAGCGCAGCAGTAGACAATTCCCACATTTCATCGCTACCGATGGATTTTTCAGGTCTTGTTGACAACTCAACATTGTATTTAAAGCCAAATACCTGATAGAAATTATCTATCAGATCAATAACTCCGATGATTTCATCCTTTATCTGGTCAGGAGTCATAAAAATATGTGCATCATCCTGGGTAAAGCATCTGACTCTCATTAGTCCATGAAGTGCTCCTGATAGCTCATGTCTGTGAACCAGTCCAAGTTCTCCCATCCTCTGGGGAAGATCCCTGTAGGAATGAAGTTTACGCTTGAAAACAAGTATACCTCCGGGACAATTCATTGGTTTGATTGCAAAATCCTGTTCATCAATCTGAACTGTATACATGTTTTCCTTATAGGTATCCCAATGTCCCGATCTAAGCCACAGTTCCTTATTGAGTATTACCGGTGTCTTAATTTCCTGATAACCCGCTTTTACGTGCTCAGAACGCCAGAAATCTTCAAGCAGATTGCGAAGTACCATGCCCTTTGGCATAAAGAACGGAAAACCGGGGCCTTCATCCAGTATATCAAAAAGATCCAATTCCCTTCCGAGCTTTCTGTGATCACGTTTTTTGGCTTCTTCGATTCTTGTAATATACTCGTCCAGTTCGCTTTTCTTTGGAAAGGCGGTTCCGTAGATTCTTTGAAGCATCTTGTTATTTTCGTTGCCTCTCCAATAAGCACCTGCCGCATTCATCAGCTTTATGGCCTTGATTTTTCCGGTAGATGGAAGGTGGGGACCTGCACACAAGTCAACAAAGTCTCCCTGTTTGTAAAAAGAAATTTCTTCATCCTCAGGAAGATCTTTAATCAGTTCTACCTTATAAGGCTCTCCTTTTTCCTCCATAAGTCTGACAGCCTGATCTCTGGGTAAAGCAAACCTTTCAAGAGGCAGATCTTCCTTTATTATTTTTTCCATTTCCTTTTCCAGCATTGTTAAATCTTCAGGAGTAAAGTTATTATCAGTTTCAAAGTCATAATAAAAACCATTTTGAATGGATGGACCTATTGCAAGTTTAACTGTCGGAAATACTCTTTTTACAGCCTGTGCCAATACATGTGAAGCAGTATGCCTGTAAGCGTTCCTGCCACCTTCATCCTCAAAGGTCAGCAGGTTTAAGGTACAATCCTCCAACAGCTTGAAGTTTAAATCCTTTACTTTTCCATTGACCTCACCTGCAAGTACTACTCTGGCCAGTCCGGCACTGATGCTCTCGGCAACTTCTTTTATGCTTATTCCTGTTTGATATTCCTGTACGTTCCCATTTTTTAATGTTACTTTTATCATCATAATACCTCCTATATGCAAAACTTGAGTTCTCTCTTTATTTCTGTACTTTTTATCATTATTAAGAAAAATAAAAACTCCCGTCCTTAGCCAAATATAATTGACTTAATATAAGGACGAGAGTTGTCTCGCGGTTCCACCCTACTTGAAGCTCAGTGCATATCATCCATATGATACGCTGATTATAACGTAATCACCGATTCAGGCTCAGAGGTGGTTTTCGGTAAAGTGTTGGTCCGGCTACTTTCAGCTAATGTATCCGGTCTCTGAAACCTCATTTTTTTTACTTACTCTTCTCATCAACGCCTTTGTCAATATAACAATATAGTTTATTATATTCTTACCTAATTTAAGTGTCAATACTCAGCAAAGTTCCTTGCTCTACCATATTTTGTTTCATTTGCACCTGGGCTCATCCGTAAATAGATGAGAGTTTTTATCAAACTAACTAATCTAGCTATTTTGTTGCTGCTTTAGAACCTCAGGGTCCACTGCATGATTAATTAATGTACCGATTCCCTCTATTTCTACTTCCACCAAATCGCCGTGCTTCATTGGACCAACACCCTCAGGCGTTCCGGTGGTAACAACATCTCCAGGTTCAAGAGGAATAACCTTTGAAATAAAGCTTATCAGATCATAGGTTTTGAATATATGCATTGAAGTATCCCCATGCTGCATAACCTCTCCGTTTAATCTAAGCTTTATGTCCAATTTTGTGAAATCCAGTCCTGTTACTATATAAGGTCCAATGGGACAGAAGGTTTCATAATTTTTACCTCTTATCCATTGTCCGTCTATTCTCTGAATATCCCTGGCAGTTACATCATTAAGGCAGGTTGCACCAAGAATATAATCCGGTGCCTGCTCAGGCTCAATGTTTTTGCAATACTTCTTTATAACTACAGCAAACTCTGCTTCATAATCCACTCTTTTTGATATTTCCGGGATAATTATTGAATCCCCCGGTCCGATTACCGTATGGGGTAGTTTTATAAATATTACGGGATTTTCAGGTATGTCCCTGCCTGAAAACTCCTTAACATGATCAACGTAATTTAGTCCTACGGCAACAACCTTGCCAGGTTTACATGGTGCCAAGACCCGGACATCGCTCAGACTATATTTATTATCAGTCAATACGTAGTTATCAAAAATGCTGCCCTCTAACTCTGTTATTACATTCTCATTTAACACACCGTACTTTTCAATTTCATTAACCATAAACCTTATATATTTCATATATTATTTACCAGCATTACCCGGTAATCCTCCGTTCATCCGTATTATACAGCCATTATAGCACAGGCGCCCTTTTAACGTATAGGCACAAATGAATTTTGGTTTCTGACTACTGTTACAATTTTCTGGTAATAATAAAAACTGACACTTTTTAATACATCTCCGGAGGCAGTAATTGAGAAACACTAGATTAAGACGGTATAAAAAATTAAGACAGCAAAGGCTGATTAAATTAATATTTATTGGTTTTATCTTACCAACAGTTTCATTATTAATGACCTACATCCTCTTTTTAGTTTTTATATTACCCACATTAATAAAGTGATTGTTAATTTTGCATACTATTTTACATTTTTCGACGCATAAAATCGTTTATTAATGCCATTTGATTTACACTTCTAAAGTAATATAATTAGTATGAAAATTAAATTATATTTTCCTCCTTTAAATTATTTTATCAACCGGCCCAAAAGGCCGGTTTTTGTTTATGTGCAAATATAGTCTTTGATCTTATCAAAAGTTTTTTGCTTAATTCCGGTTATTTTCATGATATCGGTTATTTTTTTGAATTCACCGTTCCTTTCCCTGTAGTCTATAATAGCCTTGGCCGTAGCAGGCCCTACATTGGGAAGGCCCTCCAGCTCAGCCTGGCTGGCCTTGTTGATATTTACAAGCTTACTCTTTTGGTTCGCCCCCTGTGCACCTGTAGCCTGTTCCTCGTCAACCACCGCCCCCAGGCTGTCGCTGATTATGTCTACTCCACTATTCATCTTTTGTGCTGCAGTTGGAGCTATTCCAGACGTATCAGCTGTAGTCCCGGCCTGCTTCAAATTTGTGCCCTGCTTCAGTCCTGCTGCAGAATCTGCTTTCGAAATCGAACCGGTGCTTTCAGATGTCTTAGACTCAACAGAAGCTGAAACCTTTCCTGCAACGGGTTTGGCTTTGATTCTAAGCATGGTATTTTCTTCAAGTCTATAAGCAAGATTTATGTTATCCATATCGGCTTGCTTAGTGGCTCCTCCGGCAGAATTTATGGCATCTTCGATTATGGACCCCTTATTCAACGTTACTACTCCGGGCTTAGCAACGCAGCCGGTAATATAAACTTTGATTTTTTCGACGGTTTGTTCAGGCTGCCCGGTGACCACGCTGTTTTCAGCTGGTTCACTAGGATATCCGTTAGCCTCCGCCAGTACTGAAGGTGCTTTTTTTTCAACAATTGGCTCGTTAAATGGCTGATAAACTTTGTTTAAAAAGTACCCTAATATTCCTGAACCTAAAATTAGTAAAATCATAACACCAATAAAAGTAAACTTACTTATGCAGTATTGTTTACCGAAAACAGAAACTTCCATATACCCTCCTTAAGATTTATTTTATATAAAAGACTATAAACAGAAAAAGCTTAACATAACTTCATTATTCAGCATATTATTCTACTACAGGATGTTTTTTGACCAAGTATAGATTTTGCTTTATAATATTCTAATTGAGGATTGTTTTTAATGTTCCGATTTGATGGAATGCTCTGAAATACGTATTAATGAAAAATGAAAAAGAATTAAATAAAGATAAATCATAATGATTTATTTTCATTATAATACATTATTTGGTAAAAATCTATATAAATAACAAACAAACCCAATATGTTTCAAATTTGTCGTTTTTGCTTTATACTTATATAGGGAGTATATTTAATAAACTTATCCGTTTAAAAACATGTAAGAGATGCATTTTACCAAGGAGGAAAAATGAAGAAAGCACTAGTCACATTAATACTTGCCATAATATTCGCATTTCAAGTTTCACCTGCTTTTTGTAAGGATCTAGATATTGATGCTGCAGCTTACATATTGATGGACGCAAAGACAGGAAGTGTATTGTATGAGTATAATCCTGATCTTCGCCTGAGACCTGCCAGTACCACCAAAATAGCAACAGCTCTTGTAGCTCTAAAAAAGGGTGAGCTTAGTCAGGTTATGACTGCCAGTAAGGATGCAGTTTCAGACATTGGTGTAGGCGGTATGAATATAGGAATTATGCCCGGGGAACAAATGACCCTTGATGATTTGCTTCATGCACTGCTTATTGTCTCTGCAAATGAAACTGCAAATATTATTGCTGAGAATCTTTTCTCCAGTAGAGACGAGTTTATTAATGAAATGAATATGACTGCTGCTGCTGTGGGAGCAAAAAACTCAACCTTCACAAACCCCTGCGGTATAGATGAATATGAAAAGGATGCAGATCACTTTTCTACTGCAAGAGACCTTGCCATTATAGCAAGAGAATGCTGGAAATATCCTGAGTTTAGAGAGATTGTCGGTCAAAAGAAGATGGATATGCTTGCGCCCACTAATAAACATGAAAAATGGAACATTTTAAACGCTACAAATAAAATGTTAGGTCAGTCCTATAATTATGGTCCCGAAACCGGAGATGACAGAAATCAGTTTACCATAACAGGCTTAAAGACCGGTTCAACGATGCGTGCAGGTGCCAACTTTGTTGCTTCGGCTGTTAATAAAGATGGTCTGGAGCTTATTTCCGTGGTTCTGGGTGTAAACAATAAACCCGGGAGAACTGTATTTGATTTTACTGAAACTCTGCTTCGTGCAGGATATGAAAATTATTCGAACCAATTAATAGTAGACAGGAATAAAATAATAAAGAAAGTTGTAGTTCAGGATGCTTCTGATGACGGGCAGCTTGATCTTGTTACAAACAGCAAGGTGGAAGCCATACTGCCAAATGATAAAAGTTTGTGGAAAATTGACGAAAAGGTCAGCATAAAAAATGAGCTTAAGGCTCCAATAACAAAGGGTACTGTTCTGGGGAATATAACATACACTCTTGATGGTATTAACATAGGAAAGGTTGATATAGTATCTTCAAGAACAATTGATCAAAGTGTAACAGCCCGGATAAAAATTTATGTAAATAAAATTACATCCTCTCCGGTATTTAAATTTACTACCATAGCTTTAACCGTTGTAATATGCTTTCTAATACTCAGGAGGATACTTAGAAAGATATCCAGACGTAGGATTTACAGAATAAAGCAGAGACATAAATGGTAATTTAACAATTTTTATTACTTCATATATTGATTTAATTTAAATATACTTATATTATAGTATATGTTTGAAAGTAATATAAGTAAGAGACACTATTATCTGATAATCGGACTGCCATAACGTCTGATAAGTTTCACAAGAGAACATAACAGGTTAAAATAATAGCATTATTGCTTATTAAGAGGGGTGTAATCAATGAGAACCGAACCGATTTACCAAACAAGGAAAATCAATGATCTCAAAGATATGATGATTCAGAGTGCAAACTTATATGGATCAAGAAACGCATTTTTAATCAAAGGCAAAAATGGGGAATATTACGGAAAAACATATAGTGAGTTAAAAACTGAAATTGATGCTTTGGGAACAGCTTTAATAGATCTAGGACTAAAGGATAAAAAAATAGCTATTCTTTCTCAAAACAGGGCTGAATGGTGTACAACTTATCTTACTGTAACAGGCGGAGTGGGTGTAGTGGTTCCGTTGGACAGGGAGCTCCCCTTTCATGAGATCGAAAATCTTATTACCAGAGCAGGAGTAAGTGCAATTGTCTTTTCCTCAAAGTTCAGGGGTGACATGGTCAAACTTTCTGAAACAGCAAATATCGAATATTTTATTGATATGGATCTGGAAGCTGATGACAGTAATAATTTCCTGTCATTGCAGGGGCTTGTTGAGAAAGGAAAATCATTGATATCAAATGGCGACAGGCGTTATTTGGATGCTGTGATAGATGAAAACAAAATGGTTGCTTTAATATTTACCTCAGGAACTACCGATTTGGCAAAGGGAGTTATGCTTTCAAGTAAAAACATAATATCCGACGTTAGAGCTGTATGTTCCATGTTATATCTTGATGAAACAGACAGTTCACTTTCCATTTTGCCTCTGCATCACACTTACGAATGTACTGCCAACTTCCTCGTAATGATGTACAACGGCTGCTGCTTCTCTTTCAATGAGGGTTTAAAGTATATTGTTCAAAATTTACAGGAAACCAAACCAACCATATTGATGCTGGTACCTCTTATTCTTGAAAATATGCACAAGAAAATAGTTAAGCAAGCATCGAAGAGTTTGTTAAGCAAACTGAAATTGAATGTTGCTTTGGAAGTAAGTAATTTCCTTTACTATTTCTTAAAAATTGATATACGCAGAAAGATTTTCAAGCAAATTCATAATATATTCGGAGGAAAAGTCAGATTGGTTATCTCCGGTGCCGCTGCAGTAAATCCTGATGTATCGAACGATTTATGTGCAATGGGTATACGTATTGTTCAAGGCTATGGACTTACCGAGTGTTCTCCTATTGTTGCTGTTAACAATGATAGAGGCTTTAGGCATGATTCAGCCGGAAAAGCGCTATCGGGAGTCAATATTGAGGTTGAGAACGTTGGAGACGATGGTATAGGAGAATTCGTAATTACAGGAGATAATGTTATGCTGGGCTATTACGAAAACCCAGTCGCTACAAGCAAGGTACTGAAAAACGGACGCCTTTATACCGGAGACCTGGGTTACATTGATGAAGAAGGATATGTTTATATTACAGGAAGAAAGAAAAATGTTATTGTTACTAAAAACGGTAAAAACATTTTCCCAGAAGAGGTTGAAGCTTATCTTGCAAAATGCCCATATGTAAAAGAAAGCCTTGTTTGGGGCCGCTTCTATGAAGAATCCGGTGAGACAGAAGTTAATGCTCAGATTGTGGTGGATATAGATGAAATAAAAGAAAAACTCAATTTAAATATTATATCCAAGGATGAAGTCCACAAATTAATACAGTCGGAAATTAAAGAAATAAACAAGCTAATGCCTTTGTATAAGCGCATTAAGGATTTCACTATCCGAGAAGAGGAGTTTGCAAAGACTACTACAAAGAAGATTAAAAGATATGTTGAGAATATAGGTTAATGTTTTCGATTTTTGATGATATCTGACAGTTTTCAGAAGGCATTTAATTAATTAGTCAATCAAAAAGGAAGTATTGCTGATTGCAGTCAGCAGCACTTCCTTTTTTATTAACTGAAATTATTAGATTACAATTTCTACTATGACCACATTTCTTTCCTCAGAGCCTGTAGTTCCTCATTTTCGAGGTATTCATCATAGGTCATTTGTCTGTCGATAATACCCTTTGGAGTTATTTCTATAATTCTGTTCGCAATAGTCTGAACAAACTCATGGTCATGTGATGTGAACAGTATTGTTCCCTTGTAATTGATAAGACCATTGTTTAAAGCTGTAATTGACTCCAGGTCAAGATGGTTTGTAGGTTCATCAAGTATAAGAACATTGGCCCCGGAAAGCATCATTTTGGCCAGCATACAGCGTACCTTTTCTCCTCCAGAGAGAACAGATGCCTTTTTCAGAGCTTCTTCACCGGAAAACAACATTCTTCCCAGCCAACCTCTGAGGAAGGTTTCTGTCTGGTCCTTGGAATATTGTCTTAACCAGTCAACAAGGGATAAATCAACCCCATCAAAAAATTCCGAATTGTCTCTTGGAAAATAGGATTGAGAAGTGGTTACTCCCCACTTGAAATCTCCGCTGTCAGGCTCCAATTCACCCATCAGGATTTTAAACAAAGTAGTTTTAGCATTTCCGTAAGTACCTACAAAAGCTATCTTATCACCTTTGTTTACAATAATATTTAAATCACTTAAAAGCTGTTCCCCTTCAATTTCCTTTGATATTCCGTTAACCATAAGCAGGTCGTTTCCAGCTTCTCTTTCAGGCTTGAAATCCACAAAAGGATATTTTCTGGACGAGGGCTTTATATCTTCCAGAGTTAATTTATCCAAGAGTTTTTTACGGGAGGTTGCCTGTTTGGATTTTGAAGCATTTGCACTAAAGCGCTGAATAAATTCCTGCAACTCCTTCATTCTGGCCTCGGTCTTTTTATTTGCATCCTTCATCTGCTGAAGCGCCAACTGGCTTGATTGATACCAAAAATCATAGTTACCGAAGTACAGTTGTATTTTTCCAAAGTCAATGTCAGCTATCTGAGTACAAACCTGATTTAAAAAGTGTCTGTCATGGGATACGACAATAACTATGTTTTCAAAGTTTGCGAGGAAGTTCTCAAGCCAGGTTATGGAAGCCACATCAAGGTGGTTGGTAGGTTCGTCCATGAGAAGGATGTCAGGATTTCCGAAAAGTGCCTGCGCCAACAGGACTCTTACCTTTTCATTACCATCCAGATCCTTCATTAATTTATAATGGTATTCTTCACCAATATTAAGACCATTCAAAAGGATAGCTGCATCCGATTCTGCTTCCCATCCGTTTAACTCGGCAAATTCCCCTTCAAGCTCGGAAAGCCTTATTCCCTCTTCCTCTGTAAAATCTGATTTAGCGTAAAGCTTTTCCTTCTCTTCCATGATTTCAACGAGTCTTTTGTGACCCATTATAACAGTTTTAAGCACCTCATACTCGTCGTATTCATAGTGGTTCTGCTTGAGTACAGCCAGTCTCTCTCCCGGGGTAATTGTTACATCTCCCTTACTGGGCTCTATTTCCCCCGAAAGAATCTTTAAAAAAGTTGATTTGCCGGAACCGTTTGCCCCGATCAAGCCATAGCAATTTCCTTTTGTAAACTTAATATTTACATTTTCAAATAAAGCTCGTCCCCCGAATCTAAGGGAAATACCATTTGCACTAATCATTTAACTTCTTTGGAATGAGCGTACTCGCCCTACCATTTACCTCCATTTATTGTTATATGTTTAAAAAATATTGATTTATTTTGGTTAAGTAAACTAAACTTTTTACTCCTTAAGTATCTTTATATTGTAATGTTTGCCCATTTGCCCCGCTTAAATCTCAGCAGATACATTCCTGACCTGATGGCGTAATCAAACACCAGAGCAATCCATGCAGCATTTATACCGACTCTTAACTGTAAACCTAAAATAAATGTTATAAACACCCTTAAGCACCATATGCCTACAAAGCTTGTTATCATCACATAAAAAATATCTCCTGCGCCTCTTAATGCATTGGACACAACCGTCACAATTGATACAAAGGGCTGCGAAAAGCTGAATATTTTAATAGCTCCTGTTCCGATAGCCATTATTGTAGGGTCTTTTGTATAAATTTTTACCAGCATTCCTGAAAAAATAAACAAAAGACTTGATAACACCACAGTTATCATAAGACAAATTTTAATGGTTTTCCAGCCCGCCTTTTTAGCGAGGTCAATTCTCTTAGCGCCCAGACTCTGTCCGACCATAGTAGTTGCTGAAATTCCAAAACCGAATATTGGTACAAAGCATATGGAATTTATGGACATTACTATCTGATAAACAGTGGATGCCTCAGTTCCCATTCGAGAAATTACAATCTGAAGTAATAGAAAGCCTCCCTGCATAATAAGCTGTTCCATAGATGCCGGAATACCCACATGAAGTATTCGTTTAAGCAGCTGATAATCAAATGTCATCTTTCCCTTAAGACTGAAGGACAGTGATACCGATTTACTCAGAACGGCGGCCAGACTTAAAATCCCTCCCACACCTCTGGAAATACATACTGCAATAGCAGCTCCCGTTATACCCTTTTTTTCTATAGTCAGATTACCAATACTAACCCCATATATTAAAACATAACTGAGAGCAATGTTCAATATATTTACCACATTTGCAATCAGCATGGGAGTTTTTGTGTCTCCCGCGCCCCTTAAGGATCCACTTATTATTATATTGGAGAACATTAGAGGCAGTGTTATTAAAGTTATCTTGAAATAACCGGCAGCCATATTTATAACTGATTTTTCTGCTCCGCTAAAAAAGACCGAAATAATGGGTTTTGCAAAAACAATTAAAATAACTGCAAGTACTGAAGATGCAGCAAAACCAATCACAACACATTGCTTTATTGCCGACCTGGCATTCTCGTTATCACCTTCACCTATCAGCCTGGCAATTATAACAGTGCAGCCTGTTGACAAGGCTACAAAAAACACTTGTATGAAGCCAAATAAAGAATTTATAAACCCAACAGCCGCAACCGCCTCATTACTCAGATGGCCTACAAAGGCCAGTGATACAACCCCTACAATCATAATTAGAAGCTGTTCCACAACAGCGGGAACAGCTACCTTAAAAATACTTCCTGTAATATTATTCTCATCTATGACCATGATTTATCTTATATTAGTCATTACACCATCTGACCAAAGCCTTTCTAAATTGTAAAAGCCTCTATCTTCCTGGTGGAATACATGGATAACAACATCGGCATAATCCAGGAGTATCCATCTTGCACTGTCGTAGCCTTCCTTGTGATACGCCATAAGTCCCATTTCTCCCAATTTAAAATCCAGTTCATCTGCTATTGACTTAATATGTGTAGTGGAGGTACCGCTGCAAATAACAAAATAGTCGGCAATTTCGGTTATATTCTGAATATCTATAATACTTATATCTCTTGCTTTTTTTTCTTCCATCAATGCTACTATCTTATCTACCAATTTTTTTGATTCCAAATGTTTGCACCTCATCCTAAGCTATATTTTTAATATTGAATACTAAATGGTTTTGTTATTAAACTACGGATTAAAATCACTGCCAAGAATAATTGTAACATCATATCTTGAATCAGGCTGAAGTTGTTCTTCAACTACAGAAATCCTCAGTACTTTTTTTATTGTATCAGTTTTAACACCTTTTTTTCTAATAATAATCTTTGAAGTACCCTGTTTATCAGAATTGGTTCCTGCACTTACCGAATAGCCCTTTGCTTCGAGCATCCCTCTTGTGTCCTCTGCCAGACCGCTTTTATCTGTACAGTTAATTACCTCTATTACCAGTTTGTCGTTGTTTACTGTTGATTCAGCCACAGTTTCCTTGGCAGGCTCCTTTTTAGCAGGCTTACTGTCCACAACTATCTTTTTGGGAGTACTGCTTTCAGCAGCTGACTGTTGGGATTGTTTTTTTACTTCAACAACCTCCTTGTCAAATACTCCTGAGTCTCTTACAAAATTAGCTCCTACTATAATTGATGAAAACAGCAGTAAAAAGGTTCCAACTGCATAAAATGTAAACTTTACAAATTTGTTCATATAATTATTCTTTTACCCCTTGCCATATAATTTCTGTTAAGAAATCAACATTATTATATTATTTCTCGCTTCAATTGTATTCGGGTGGATTAAACCCTTTTGTTCTATAACATACCTAATAGTACCATCAAAAGCACTTACTAAAGCTTTGTTTATATCCTTATAAGCCAGTTCTCTTATAATATCGACCCCACTGTGCGTTCTTCCCGGTTCTATATAATCTGCCAGAAAAATTATCTTATCCAGCATACTCATATTTGAGTAACCGGTACAATGATGTTTTATTGCATTGAGTATACTTGCATCTTCTACACCATACTTTTCCCTGGCAATTATAGCCCCAACCTCACCATGCAGCAAATAAACCTGTTTTTTTTCAACTTCACTCGGTTTTATGCCATTAACCCTGCAATATTCCAAGGTTTCATCATCCAGAAGGTTTTTAGCACAATCGTGAATAAGCCCCGCTACTGCTGCCTTATCAATGTCTTCACCGTAATGTTCAGCAAGAGTTATGGCTTCCTTCATAGTCCTGACTGAATGTATATATCTTTCCGGCTTTAATGACTGTTTCAACATCAAGTCCATCTGTTCTATATTCATAGTACCTCCATAAATGCGAATAGCGCATACACAAAAAGTTATGAAAAGACACGTAGTGACTTTTCTCCGCGTGAAAAGCACTGGGACTTACAAATACTTTTTCACGCCGGTATCCTTTTTATAAATAAAGGCTGTTTTGCATAATATATTCTTCTACCTCATCAGTAATAAGGTACTTAACCGACTTTCCGGCCTTGATTCTTTCCCTTATAAAGGTAGAGGAAATTTCCATAAGAGGAAGCTCAAAATTTTGTATGTTTATTCTGTAATTCTGTTTAAGTTCTGTTAAGCGCTTACTGAATTCTTCATCCGAAAAACCAGGTCTCATTACTGCAATAAAGTTTGTCAGTGTTATAACCTCCTGCCAGTTTCTCCAAGTCAGCAGATCCATAACAACATCAGCGCCAATAATATAATAAAACTCTGTTCCTGAAGGATAAAGCCCCTGCAATTCCTTAAGGGTATCTACAGTATAAGTATAGCCTGCTCTGTCGACTTCATTTGATACTGCTTCAAAGTATTTATTGGAGCTGACTGCAACCCTAACCATATTTAATCTGTGGATAGGAGCGGTAACATTCTTTAAATCCTTGTGCGGAGGCATTCCCGAAGGAATAAACAACACCTTGTCAAGATTAAATTCACTCCTGACCAATTCAGCTACAACAAGATGCCCTGTATGAATCGGATCAAAGGTTCCCCCGCATATCCCTATTTTTAATCTCGTATCTCCCATTAGACAATCCCTTTGACTACAAATTACAAATTCAGCAATACAAATGATATTATAGCATAAAAATATTAATTAATTATTAAAAAAAATAAAAACACCTCTGTAAAATATTTGAAAATATTCCAGAGGTGGAGGTAATAAGGGTTAGCTATGATTGTAAGATAATATCTGCTGCTGTCTTATATCCACCGGCTTGAACAAGGGATTTGCCTAATTCAATGCTGCTATTTTTATAACTGTTGTTCTCCAATAACTCAATAACAGAATTCTTTAGTATTTCCGGAGTAACTTCACTCATTTTCAGGCACAAACCGGCACCTAATTTTACAAGCTGGCTTGCAACCATAGGCTGGTCATTTGCCTGAGGTACTGCTATGACTGGTACTCCGTAGTACAAAGCCTCACTTACACTGTTAAGACCGCCATGACTTATAAATACCGCCGTTCTTTTTAAAACTTCCAACTGTGGTACATGATTTCTCAAAATAATATTATTAGGGATCTTCCCCAATGCTGCAATATCAACTTTAATACCTACTGACATAACAACTTTGTACTGCCGGTCTGCAAATGCTTCGATACATTTTGTGTAAAAATCCATACACTGATTGTTAATGGTTCCCATTGAAATATAGACTACTGTACTATCATTTAACTCTGCAAGAGGAAAATCGTGCTTTTCATTCCTGACCGCTATAGAAGGGCCTACAAAACGGAAGGTTTCATCAAAGCTATCAGCACCAGGCTGAAACATTCTGGAGGTATATACTAAATTTACTTTTTCCTTTTTAAAGAATATATCCATAATATCCAGTTCTCCAATATTCCACTCTGCCTGGGCCTCCTTTAATTCTTTGTATATAAGATCCAGCTGCGGATGAAAGCCCGGTTCCAGCATATGTATCGGTAACGGAAGCTTATTCATTGCAAATGATGTACAGGAGCAGATAGCAGGGAGATTTAACTTTCTGGCAAGTATATTTCCAGCACCAAACATGGAATCATGTATAATTCTGTCGATTTTAACATCGTATATACTGTCCAATACCAGCGGAACCACAACCCTATCCATCCCAAGCAAAACATCAACAAGTGAATAGAAAGGGTGACTGCCGACAGGCTTATAGTCCTTGAAAAAATCATATAGCTTACTTCCATAATCCATAAATTTCGCCCCTGTAGCTTCTATCTTCAGTTTAAACTCTTTTGTTGAAAAATAAATAACCTCCTCACCCCGCTTTGTCAGTTCAGTAACAACTGGCAAGGTAGGATTTATGTGTCCATGGGCATTACCGTTTAAAAACAATATTCTTGACATATAACCTCCTAATATATACCTTTTGTTAATATTAAATATATCTTTATTTAATATATCATTATGATATAAAATTGCTAAAATTTTTTATTATACTGACGTTTATTCTCCAGTTGTATGTAACTGCAGTCTATCGCATCAAGTTTCTTTTTTAAAGTTGTGAGACCTTATACGTTCAATTGTCTCTTCGCACCATTTGATTCTGAACTCAGCATCATATATACCATAATGAATGGTTGAAATCCAATATGGGTACCCGTCATCTTCTCTGGTTGTTTTTGAATTTGTGTACTCCTGTTCAATCAGATGATACTTTTCCAGATTTCTGCAATGACTCTCCTTTACACGCTCAAGCTCTCTAATTATTTTTTCCGAAGGGATAATCTTCGCAAAAGTGAGCTTAAGCAGTAATTCCAATCGTTGAGGTGTATGTGCTGTAGGGCTTATCAACCAGTTAGTAAGTTCTTCCCTTCCTTTGTCAGTAATAAAGTATACATTCCTTGGAGGCCTCCCTTCATTTTGTTCCACCTTCTTTGTTATGGCACCATCCTTTTCCATCTTCTTAAGCACTGGATAAATATGTCCGAAATTTTCATTCCAAAAATATGAGATTCCCTTATCACAATTTTTCTTAATATCATACCCTGAACCGGGTTCAATACTTAGTACTCCGAGAATCGCATACCTAGTTTTATTTACTTTTGGCATTTAAAACACCTCTTATATTAAAATTAATATTTCCTTCTACTGAATATTTCTTCGTATTGATGTATTAAGGAAAATCTGGCAAGCGCACAAATTTAAAGTTTTTTATTACCTAGAAAATGCCTAATAAAGTATAACATTCTCTAAAATGATTTCTGAAAAGCCTATGGCTAAAGCAATAGTAGGAAAACTATAAAATATTACATAAAATAATATATCATAATGATATATGTGTCAATTAAATAATTACACAGGAGTAAATAATTACTCTATCTAATCCTGATTGAAGATTGAACACACTGGCTATCAGTGGTAAAATAATCATAATATTTAAACTGTAACTATATAAGCTAAAATTTGATTGAAGATGATATAGGTAGTATATATGACTCGGTTGTTGAAATGATTAAAAGCAAACAGGAAGCCGATGGAGGGTGCCCTCACCTTTTTGGCACTTATAACAGAGTCTGGTCGGCTATACATATATTGAGATATCTTATAAATGCCGGGTTAATTTATTAGGTAATCGAAACCCAGAAACAGCTTGAGCATCAACACTTACGTAACTTTAAGTATTGATGCTCTGTTTTACATACTAATGGATGTACTTAATATCTATTTTATCAACGTTTATATTTTCTCAATTAGCTTTACTTTCTTCCAATATCTTTTCTGTAATGCATTCCTTCAAAGCTAATTTTTTCTATACCTGCATAAGCTTTGCTTATTGCCTTTTCCATGTTTTCTTCTACTGCAGTAACTCCCAGAACTCTTCCGCCTGCGGTGCAAAGCTTACCGTCCTTCACTGAAGTTCCGGCATGGAATATGATTGTGTTCTTATCTGCTTCAGCCTCTTCCAGTCCGCTTATCTCAAGGCCGGTAGCATATTTGCCGGGATAACCGCCGGAGGCAGCTATAACACATACGGCGGCATTATCATTCCACTCAATTTCTATTTCAGCCAGTTTTTCATCTATAATTGCGTTAAATATATCAAGTAAATCGGTTTTTAATCTGGGAAGTACAACCTGCGTTTCGGGATCTCCAAAACGAGCATTGTATTCGATAACCTTGGGCCCGTCTTTAGTAATCATCAAACCAAAATAGAGAATCCCCTTAAATTTACGGTCTTCCTTATTCATAGCCTCTATAGTAGGCAGGTAAATTTCCTTCATGCATTGCTCTGCCAGCTTGTTGTCATAAATCAAGCTGGGCGAGAAGGTCCCCATTCCACCTGTATTTGGCCCTTGATCGTGGTCAAATACACGCTTGTGATCCTGTGAAGAAACCATAGGCACAACGGTTTTTCCGTCTGTAAAGGCCAATATGGATACTTCGGGACCTTCAATAAATTGTTCAATGACGACCCTGTTTCCAGCCGCTCCAAATACCCTGTCTTTCATAATGCTGTCCACAGCAGCTTTTGCTTCATCCAGTGTTTTGGCAATTATAACACCTTTCCCCAGAGCTAAACCGTCTGCCTTGACAACAATGGGTGCGCTGCAGGTATCAAGATACTTCAGAGCCTTTTCGCTGCTGTCAAATACTTCATAGGCGGCAGTAGGAATGTTGTACTTCTTCATCAGATCCTTCGAAAAAGCTTTGCTGCCCTCAATGATTGCCGCCGCTTTAACAGGACCGAAGGCTCTGATACCTGCAGCCTCAAGTGCATCAACCATTCCGGCTACCAGAGGGTCATCTGGTGCTACCATAACTAAATCTATTTTATTCACCTTTGAGAAATTTACTATTCCTTCGATATCTGTAGCCTTAATGGCAACACAGGTAGCAAGCTTTGAAATTCCTCCATTCCCAGGCGCGCAGTACAATTCATCTATCTTGGGGCTCTGGGAGAGTTTCCAGATTATAGCATGTTCTCTTCCGCCGCCTCCAACAACTAAAACCTTCATATAACCTCCATCTACGCGCATTGCGCGTACACAAATAGTAATGAAAAGACACGTAGTGGCTTTTCACTGCGTAAAAAGTACGATGACTAACCGAATGTATTTTAACGCTTGTACCTCCATCACGACATTTAAAGTAAAGATAACAAGGAAGTGTCGCAAAAAATAATTAAATTAAATCAACTTCTAAAGATTAATTTTATTTCGTAACATAATAATAAATAAGTAATGTTATATAGCACTCCAGTACAAACTTACCTAAATGGTAGCTCACAAGATATTTGTTGCATTTGTAATTCTTTACCAACAAATTCAAGTAAATATCTTTAACCAAGCTTCCCATTTATCTAAGTTGTACTCACGTGAAATATCAAGATTGATACACACAAAATGAGATTTATCAGTTCAAAATTAATTAGTTACAGTACAATTTACATATATCCTGCTAAAGTTGATATAAATAGACTAAATTTTTTGCGACAATCTCAACGGTTCCTAGTGCTTGAAATGTCTCATACCTGTGAATAGCATTGCTATACCGTATTTATTGCAGGCATCGATAGACTTCTGGTCATTTAATGAGCCGCCTGGCTGAATTATTGCCTTGATACCTGCCGCTGCAGCTGCCTCAACACAATCCTCAAAGGGGAAGAAAGCGTCCGAGGCCATAACTGCTCCCTTTGATCTCTCACCTGCATACTCTATTGCAACTCTCGTTGGAACTATTCTGTTTGTTTGTCCAGGACCCACACCTATTGTCATCTTACCCTTAGCCAGTGCTATACCATTTGACTTTGTGTGCTTAACAACCTTCATAGCGAATATAAGGTCTTCCATCTGTTCCTTTGTTGGCTTAACCTCTGTTACAACCTTGAGCTCTTCTTCGTTAAACAACTGATTGTTGTACTTTTGAACTAAAAGACCGCCGCAAACCTTCTTCATATCAAGTGTATCGGCTGGTACTTTTTCTGCAATTCCCTCAAGCTTCAGCAATCTGATATTCTTTTTCTGGGAAAGAATTGCAAAAGCCTCGTCCGAAAAGGATGGAGCTACAACTATTTCAACAAAAATCTTGTTTATTTCTTCAGCGGTTTTAGTATCAATTTCCCTGTTTGCAGCAATGATTCCTCCGAATATTGATACAGGGTCAGATTCATATGCTCTCATATAAGCTTCATAGATAGTCGAAGCACTCCCAACACCACAGGGATTGGTATGCTTTACGGCAACTACTGTAGGCTCGTCAAATTCCTTAACCAGCTCTATTGCGCCATTGGTATCATTTATATTATTATAGGACAATTCCTTACCGTGAAGCTGAACAGCGCTTGGCAGCAGTCCTCTGTTTGCGCCTACTTCCTTATAGAATACAGCTTTCTGATGTGGGTTTTCACCGTAACGCATATCCTGTACCTTCTCATAGGTAAGGGAAAGTGTTTCGGGGAAATCAATGTCTCCCAGAGTATCTCTGAGATATTTAGCTATCAGTGTGTCATAATGGCTGGTGTGTTCAAATACCTTGTAGGCAAGTCGGAACTTGGTTTTTACACTGATGTCACCTGATTCATTAAATTCTGAAAGAACCTTCTCATAGTCGGTCGGGTCTACTACAACAGCTACGTCCTGATAATTCTTGGCAGCTGCCCTTAGCATTGTAGGGCCGCCTATATCAATATTTTCAATAGCTTCTTCAAGCTCTACATTTCCCTTTAATATTGTTTGTTTAAACGGGTATAGGTTTATTACAACTATATCAATTGTTTCAACACCCAGTTCCTTAATTTGCTGCATGTGCTCTTCATTACTTCTTATGGCAAGAAGTCCTGCGTGAACTTTCGGGTGAAGCGTCTTCACTCTTCCATCCAGACATTCAGGAAAACCTGTTATTTCTGAAATATTTATAACCTTTAAGCCTGCGTCGGACAATGTTTTGGCCGTTCCTCCCGTAGAAATTATCTCCACACCTTTAGCAGCCAGAGCAGATGCAAAACCAACTATTCCTGTCTTGTCCGAAACACTAATTAATGCACGCTTAATCATATACCTAAAGCCTCCAATCAAAAATAATAGTTATTTTAATTATTAATTTTCTCAACTGATAATTGAGGTTTAAACAGTTTTTACCCTGTTGCCTTCTTTAACCAACCTATTTTCGGCAAACAGCTTTATTGCCTCAGGTAGTATCTCCCATTCAGCCTGTTCCATAACTCTTTTCTGCAGACTCTCAGGTGTATCGTTATCTTCTACATAAACTGCTTTTTGCAATATAATAGGCCCTGTATCGGCCTCCAGTTCCACAAAATGTACCGTAGCTCCAGTTACCTTGACCCCTGTTTCCAACACATGTCTATGTGGGATAATTCCGTAAAAACCTTTGCCGCAAAAAGCGGGAATCAAAGACGGGTGAACATTGATTACCCTGCCGGTATAATACTTGTTAAAGCGCTCTCCCAGAATTGAAAGGAAACCTGCCATAACCACAAGTTCGACGTTATATTCTCTGAAATGATTAATCAGAGCCTGATCGTATTCATCTATATTATCAAAGGATTTTCTTGAAATAACAGTTCCGTTTATTCCATGCTTACTTGCCCTTTCCAGAGCATATACCCCAGGCTTGCTGGATACAACGGTAACAATTTGCACGTTCTTGATATACCCGTTCTCAATCTTGTCAATTATGGCCTGAAGATTTGAACCTCCTCCAGACACCAATACGCCTATTCTAAGCATATTTGCCTCCAAGTAACACAAAATCATATAAAACAATATAACTAGGGGTTCAGAAAAGCCCCGTTATATTATTTCAACCCCTGCTTCACCTTCACTGATAGTTCCAATAATATAGGCAGCTTCACCAACAGATTTCAGGTAAGCTACTATCTCATCTGCCTTTTCACTTTCTACAGCCATAACCATACCGATCCCCATGTTGAAGGTGTTAAATATGTCCCCGTCCTTCATATTACCTAAGTCTCTGAGCAATTCAAAAATCGGAAGTACAGGCCAGGTGCCCTTTTCTATATTGACTCTTAACCCTTCTGGTACCATCCTTGGAATATTTTCAATAAAGCCGCCACCGGTAATATGTGATATTCCTTTTATTTCGTACCTTGAAATTAAGTCAAGTACTGTTTTAACATATATTTTTGTAGGCTTTAGAAGTTCTTCTCCCAGTGTACAGCCCAATTTCTCAACATATTCCTTCAGGTTCTTCTCAGTCGGATTGATAAGTTTACGAACGAGTGAATAGCCGTTGCTGTGGATTCCCGATGAAGGAAGTCCTATGAGCTTGTCTCCTGCCTTGATTTTTTTACCGTCAATGATTTTTTTCTTGTCAACTATCCCCACAGTAAATCCAGCCAGATCATATTCATCTACAGGATAAAAGCCTGGCATTTCAGCCGTTTCGCCACCGATTAGGGAGCAGCCCGACATCACGCAGCCTTCTGCAACCCCTTTGACAATTTCTGCGACCTTTTCGGGATAGTTTTTTCCCACTGCCACATAATCAAGGAAAAACAATGGTTCAGCACCGCTGCACACAATATCGTTTACGCACATTGCAACACAGTCAATACCCACTGTATCATGCTTTTTAAGTAAAAAAGCCATTTTAAGCTTTGTTCCTACTCCATCAGTACCTGATACCAAAACAGGCTCTTCATATTTGGATTTGTCAAGGGTGAATAACCCGCCGAAGCCCCCCAGTTCTGTCATAACCTCGGGTCTGAATGTTCTTTTGACATGGTTTTTCATTAATTTAACTGCTTCATAACCTGCCTCTACATCAACACCTGCATCTCTGTAAGTTGTCATATTAGACCTCCATGAGCCGTAATAGCGGCCACAAATAGTAATGAAATTTGTCTGCTCCCATATCCGCTATAACGCGAATAAAGGAGGTTAATTGACCATGCGCGTTTTCCAAGTCTTTGCTATACTAAGTCTTTGGTATTGCAAAGACTTTGGTATTCACTCAAACTCATTGTTTCAATCAAGTACTATAGATACTTTGAATATGTCGCGCGGCCATAAATAGTAATAAAAATAACTCCTTTATGAACCACAGCTGAATTTATCACCCTCTGCAGGAACCTCTATGGGGTAATCACCCGTAAGACAAGCTGAACAGAAGCCGCATCTGGAATCCACAGGAGTCTTCAACAGTCCTTCAAGACTAAGATAACCCAGCGAATCAGAGCATATCATTTCTCTTATTTCCTCTACCGAAAGCTTGTCTGCAACAAGTTCCTTTCTGGAGGAAATGTCTATGCCAAAATAGCAGGGAAACTTAAGAGGCGGTGAGCTGACTCTCATATGCACCTCTTTTGCACCCGCTTTTTTTAATATTTTAACTATTCTTCTTGTAGTTGTTCCTCTTACTATTGAATCGTCTATAATAACAACCCTTTTGCCCTCAATAGTCTTTTTAATGGCGTTGTGCTTTATTCTCACAGCAACTTCTCTCATACCCTGACTAGGCTGGATAAAGGTTCTACCTACATATCTGTTCTTTACGATACCCTCACCGTAAGGAATTCCAGACTGTTTTGAAAACCCGATAGCGGCCGATATTCCCGAATCAGGAACACCAATAACAACATCGGCATCGACAGGATGCTCAATAGCTAACCTTTTCCCGGCCTCATATCTGGACTGCTGAACACTTGCGCCATCAATAACACTGTCAGGTCTTGCAAAATATACAAATTCAAAGATACACAGCTTTGTATCCTTATTATTGAATGCTCTGATTGATTTGATTTCATTATTTTCTATGGTAACTATTTCACCCGGTTCAATATCTCTGATAAACTCGGCATTTACCGCATCAAGAGCGCAGGATTCCGAAGCTATAACATAGCAGGTGGAAGTTTTTCCTATACACAAAGGCCTTATACCAAAGGGATCTCTTGCACCGAGCATTTTGCTTGCTGTCATCAGTATAAGCCCATAAGAGCCTTTTACGTCCCTCATCATTTTTTCAACTGCTTCTTCTATTGTCTCGGAGGTGATACTGTGTTTAGTAACCAGATTGACAAGAACTTCGGTATCGTTTGTTGTCTGAAAGATTGTTCCGCCTTCTTCCATTTGCTCTCTTAGTATGGACGCATTGACAATATTCCCGTTATGGGCAAGGGCAATTTGTCCATTTCTGGATCTTACAACTATAGGCTGCGCATTTTCACGGCGGCTGGCGCCTGTTGTAGAATATCTGACATGACCTACTGCCATTGTACCCTGGAGATGAGTTAAAACAACCTTATCGAAAATCTCTGGCACCAATCCCATATCCTTGTGAAATACGATGGTTTCCTTGTCACTCACTGCAATACCAGCACTTTCCTGTCCTCTGTGCTGAAGTGCGTACAGGCCGTAATATGTCATTCCTGCAACATCAACATCACTATTTTCGGTTGAATATACCCCGAACACTCCGCATTCCTCATGCATCTTATCCATTCTATCGTCAAAGCAGTCAAGGTTTTCACACCGTAAGCATTGCCCTAATTCACACATGGTAACTCCTTTTTATTGCTTTTAGTTTCTTTTGGTTTATTTAGATTTATGTTTTATTTCGGATTATTTTAGACTTTCCAGTACGAAAATCTGCTCAGAACTAAAGCTCTTCAAGTTTCTTCTGAAGTTCGGCATTTTTCTTTTCAACTTTTTCTGCAAGGGATTTTTTATAGTCAAGCATTTTATCTCTCAAACCGTGATAAGCTACTGACAAAATCTGCACTGCCAATAGAGCGGCATTTTCTGCTCCGTCAACCGCTACAGTTGCCACAGGGATTCCAGCCGGCATCTGAACAATAGAAAGAAGTGAATCCAGTCCGTCAAGTGTTGAAGATTTGATAGGTACTCCGATAACGGGTATTGGGGTATACGCTGCAAGTACACCGGGAAGATGTGCTGCTTTTCCAGCTGCCGCTATTATAACATCTATTCCGTTGGCCTCTGCACTTTTTGCATAGGCTGATGCCTTGTCAGGTGTTCTATGGGCTGAACATACCATTACTTCACATTGAACGTCAAAATCCTTGAGAATTTTAATACAGCTCTTCATTACTGACAGGTCGGAATCACTTCCCATAATAACTGCTACCTTGGCATCTTTGGAAATACACATGTTATTGGCCTCCATATAAATAAAATAATTTTAAAGTAAAATAAATTTTATGTAGTATAATTGTGAACATTTTTACAGATTTCAAGAAAATTATTCGCCTTTTAATACATTAATATTATCAAACAACAAAGTCTATTGTCAATTAAAAAAGCGAACAATTTTTTATTGGACGCTTTTAATATTCGGATAGTATTAATTATTTATTATTTAATTGATTCCTATACTTTTAATAATGTCAGCAAATATACAATAAACGGAAGTGAGAAAATAGATAGGATTGTGGATATAAATATTCCTTCGGTAGCAGCATTATAATCCGAGTCGTATTCCAGTGCCAGCGCAGAAACAATTGTAGATGCGGGCATTGCAAGCTGTAGGGTAACTATTCTCTTAACAAATACATCAAAAAAGTTACCTGTGGCCTTAAAGAACAGAAGAGCTGCGGCCGGGACGATAATCAGCTTAAAGAGTGAATAAACAAGGTATCTGGCTCTCATTACAATATCACTTAGTCCTTGTATTTTTACATTGGACAAAATCAGTCCGATAAAAATCATGGATAAATATATTGTTGTATGTCCGAGATTATAAAAGGTAGTGTAAAATATATCCCAAACTGACTGATAAACAGCTGTATTCTGAATGTTAAACAAGCTCTTTAATACGATCATCAGAATGCCGCCTAAAAATGCAATTGTATTGGGGTTTATCAAATGCTTGAGATTATCTCTCCAGTTTGTGGTATTATGCCTGTTAAACAGGTATACCCCCAAAGTCCAGAGTATGGCATCATTTGCAATATTATAAAATATTGCATAGACTATTCCTTCGTCTCCGTACATTGCTTTTAGCAGGGGATATGCCATAAATATTACATTTCCGAACATTGACTGAGCAATATATATATTTTTGGTCTTTTCACGTATACCCATTAATTTACAGGGCCACAAGGATATGAAGCCTCCAAGCAGAATAAAGACAACTCCCAAAGCAAATATGAAGAAACCGTTTTTTAAAGTTTCACCTGTAAAAGAATAGTTACCCATTGTATTGAAAATTAAAAACGGCATTGTAATTTTTAATATCAGAGCCGAAATGTACTTATGAGAATTTTCAGGCAGGAATTTTCCCTTCCCAGCCGCAAAACCAGTTAGTCCTAAAAGGGATAGAATCAATATTTGTCTAATTATTACTTGTACTTCGTTCATTTTTGCCTCCAAAATCAGATCTATCTTTATCACATAAATCGTTATAAATATTATAAAAGTAACACAATTAAGGTTAAATAAGAAGTTAAATGTATTAGTTTTTACAAAAATGGTAAAAGCGACTTAGCAGCCGCTTTTACCATTTTTATCATACTACCTTATTATCTTATTATTTTATTCTTTTAATGTCCATAGCAAAATGGAGGTTTAGGAAATTTGCCCTCTTTCACTACCCTTTAAGATATAACTCTATATACCTTTTAAGAATAGACGCAATATCAGCCCTGGTTACCATTTCCTTAGAATCTTCTTTGTAATCGGACAGTAATTGATCAACAGTAATTTTCGTATTCACTTTCAGATATTTCAAGAAATTGTTCAGGATTGTCTCAAGTTCTTCTCTGGACACAGCCCTGTCAGGTCGGAACATGTTTCTTCCGGTCCCTGCTACAATTCCGTTTTCTGCCGCCCATGCAATATATGGCGAATAGTATTTGTCAGGAGCCACATCATTAAAGTCGGCTGCACCAACAGGTTCTGCTCCTGCCAGCTTTCCAAGTACAGTAACCAGCATTCCTCGAGTCATAGCCCTGTCAGTTCCAAACTCACCATTTCCAATTCCGGTCATAAGGTCTCGTGCTGAAACAAACTCAATATCACTTTTTACTGAACTATACCATATATCACTGAATTGAATGTACTTATAACCTATTGTATATCTGGACAAGTGATTTGTAATAAATTCGACTTTACCTGCAGCCTTGTTGTATACACCTGTAACCTGCACAGCCTCACCTTTTTCATCTATATAGAACACTACTACAGCATTGGGGTTTTCGCCCTGCTTTAAAGCATATGGAATGGAAATCCTCAGAGCTTCACCCGCAAAATCAGTTATTCGTGTATTTCCGGCCATTATTGCTATATTATACACCGGTCGGTCCCCAACTACATCCTTTATCTCTGCAGGAAGGGAATCGGGTGCGGTTTGTTCTACCAGGAAGCTGATATCCCGGCCCTTGTTTGCAGTATATATATTGTCAATAACCTGACTGCTTAATTCTATAGCTGCAAAGCCTGCATCAATCCTTAGACTGGCATTGGTCTCTGTTGACAGCCTTTTAAATATACCGTTTTCTATTTGAATACAGGCATTTCTTGCACCTTCTTCCAGCTGTCCTTTTATCTCTATAGTCGCATCACTTCCTTGATCTAAGGTTTTAGCATGCTCAATAAGGTCCTTGGCGTTTAGAGCTGTAAGCTTAAACCTTGCTTCACCGGTGGTTTTATTCAGGTTTAACTTAATAACAGCCGAAGTACCATTAATTTCAATACCGGGTGCAGTTGGAACCGGCGTCCAGCTGCTCTGTGACGAACCGCCTGTGACGGGATTTTGTGTAGGATTATCCGGAGGATTTTCTACAGCCTTTACCGCCAGTATTCTTCCCTGAATATTTTCATAAGCCTTTGTTATTTTTACCTCTGGAAGGCTCTTAACATATTTCTCCAGTACCACATCCAGAGAATCTCCCTCAATAAGGGTTTTAAGCTCTTTTATTGAAGCGTAGCCATCTCCGCCGTTTGCCATAAAATCATTGGTTGCCAACTTGTACTTTGTTGTTGCATCGGTTAAGTTGAGAATAGTATTTCCAACAGTAATTTTAGTGACTTTGGAACCCGCCGGGGCGTTAGGATTGTATTCAATCCTCATACCTGATATCTGCGGAAATTTTCCTATAGGAACCGGTGCATCCGACAGACCGTGTTCAAGAATGGCCTTTAACTGTTTAGGATTTACCTCCTTTATAACTCCATAGTTGCCGAAAGGAAGCACTGAATTTAAAGTACCGGCCGTAATATCTCCGATTTTTATGTCGGCTCTCAAGCCTCCCCCGTTTGTTATGGCCAAATCTGCCTCAAGAACACTTCTCATGGCATCTGCAACCAGATTACCCAAAGGCATTTCAGAGTTTCTAACACCATTTGTGATTTGTCCTGCGGAAAAACTTCCTCTTTCACTGCTAAGCAACACTTCAGAGGTTCCGATTTTCTGACTGAACAAAGTATTAACCAGTTCCATCATGGTTGAAGCCCGGGCTTTAACGTCAGAATCCGGTATGATATTTTCGGTGTCTGCTTTCGGAATAAGTTTTGCGTCTTTCTGAATCACGTCTTTATTCTCATTAAGCATTAATGATATACTCCCCAGGTTTTCTTCATACTGACCTGAACCTGCTATCAACACACCCGACTCACTATCCTTTGTACTCAAATGGTCGTGCCCGTCAATAATTACATCCACATCCCCTGCAAGACGCTTTGCAAGTTCCTTTACATCCGGTCGCGAGATATGTGTCAAACCTATAATAACGTCAACATCTTCCGACTTCAGATTTTCTATGGCTTTCCGGGCAGATGACAAATAATCCTCAAAATCAAGGCTGGATACATTTGATGGATTTGTCATTATGGTTGTATCTTTAGTTGTTAATCCAAAGAAGCCTATTTTTATACCGTTAACGGTCTTTATAGCCGTTGCCGGCAGCCACAGTGAACCTTCAGCTTTATTAACAATATTGGAGGATATAATATTGAACCGGGTAGTTCCTGCTTCTGCATACTCCTTAAGCTTACTGCTTCCGTAATTAAAATCATGATTGCCGGGAGTCATTACGTCGTAGCCGGCCAGATTCATAAGTTCAATAATATTTGAACCCTGTGTAGTATTTGCAATGGGCAGACCGTGAAGAGTGTCTCCTGCATCAACCAGTAACGCATTCGTCGTGGCCTTTTTTATGGCAGCAATTTTGTCAATGCCTATCATCCCCTTGTTGTTAGGATCAGGATAAACACGTCCATGACTGTCATTTGTATGAAGAATGTTGATAACAGTGGCAGCAGCGGCTTGTGTTATCTCCCTTCTGTCCCGTACTCTGATCCGTTTTCCAAGGGTATCAACCGAACAAAGACCTACAGCATTAATTTTTTGTCCCTCATTAACAAAATCAAGCTTTACCGATGGATTAATATAACCGTCAATGAATACTCTGACATCTCCAGAACCATCGTTGACAGTTATGGATTCTACTATTCCGTTGGCCATCCCCACTGACTTGACGTTACCGCTTACACTGACCAGTCTTCCCCTGTTCGAGTCCTCATTTGCGTCGGCTGTAGTTATACTCAATGGAGTTATTGGGTTAGTAGTACTGTCGATTAATTCTATTTTATCAACCGTAAGCTGTTTTTCTCCCTGATAGCCTCCTACAGTTCCTTTAACTCGTACCTTCTGCCCGGCTTTATAGTCTCCCGATACGGGGAACAGATTAATTCCGGCAGTTTCATCCTGAATATAAATACAATCAAAGAAAGCAGTTTCTTTGTCATACCCGCTTGAATTGGAAGTAACGATACCCTCTATGGTAAACTTTTCACCGACATTCGCTGACTGAACCTGCCTTATAACTGTTATTTTCTGAGGGGCTATAGACTGAACAATATTCTGACATATGTTATAATTGCTGAAGTTAAGCTGCGACGAGTTGTCTATTGTTGCCTGTACTTCAAAGTTGGACATAAAGACAGTACCGGCAACAAAAATCTTTGCTCCGCTTGCCAGAGTTTCTATCGTAAGAGCGGGGATACTGCCTTTCTTCACCGGGTTATCGATTCCACCCTTACCATCCTTGTCAGAGTCAAGACTCTCGGAAGTGTCATGGGATGCTACAATGGTAGTTACAGCTGTTTTATCGGCATCCTGTATATAAACCGACGCACCGCTGTAGAAGCTGTATTCCTGTTCCGGCTTTACTCCCCTGTTATATTCACTGTTCAAATTATAATTTTTGAAGCGAAGCCTGTAGTTTTGAGACTCGTAATTGGTTTTATCAATTACCTCATCATCAACTATCCTAGCCTTCGCACCTATTGCTTCAAGAATTTTATTCTGTTGGTAGGATGTGTGATATTGATCGGGATTTTTACCATCACCATAATCTGCCAGACCGCATACTATCAAGGTTTTTCCCTCAGCTGCAAAGGCTTTTATAGCTTCCAGTTCTTCAGCTGAATATTCGCCCAGGGCTCCAATGTTAGTTTTTCTGTTTGGAGGAGTCAGAATAAGCCCTGACAAGGTTGAGAGCTTTTCAGAAGTAATACCCTCCTTGATTTCTACCAGACGTACATCATAATCCTCGGCAAGCTTTGAAAAGTTTGTCATGCTGTTGGCATAGTTTCCTGCCACATATTCATTAAGGTGTGAGGCATCTACCCCAAGATTTATAAGTTTGGAGGCATCTCTTACGTCAAGAATAATTGCTTCGGTATATATCTTTGTAATGCCGTTCAGTGTCGCTGCTGCCTCCACCTGGATTGTGTATGCCCCGGCGGCAGCAGGAGTATAAGAGACAGTATCTTTAAGGGTTCCCAGGGAGTTAAGGGGCTGTCCCGCCTTGCCCGTTGCAATTACATTGTCACCTATTTTATATGTGATAGAATCAATATTGACAGCCGCAGCCTCATTATTGAATATTTCGGTGGATAACTCCAGCGTTTCACCGGCTACAGGCATGGATACATTTGAAGTAAACGAAGAAATACCAACCTTTTCTACATTTCCCACCCATACCGGAGCTGTTACGGCAATGTCTCCGTCTGCTTCAACTACTTTTACATAATAGTAGCCTTTGGAGGGATTATCTATATTAACGGAATAAACGGCATTATTTGATTCAAAAGTCTGAACATTGCTCTCTTTTCCGCCATTTGTTATCAGGGAAACCGTGCCTATATAATCTGAAGTATCCAAATCGGATAAATCAACATTAATGTTCAGCTGTGCGGTATCAACAGGCAGGATTGTTCCCATGGGCCGGTTGTTTGCAGTATATTTAATCCTTAAATTTGAATCTTCAGTGGCATATACCTCCATATTTTTTAATGCATCATATACGCCAGTCCTTGAAAAATTATCGGTTACAACTGCTGTTCTCCCGGTATTTGCAGTACCCCACAGGCCCTTATGATTGTCCTGGTTGTTTGTCGGTGCAAGATGCCAGCCCTTATCAAGAGCTTTATTGTAGTAATCATAAGATGGAAAGTAGCCTCCCGAGCCGATTGCACCTTCACCGTTTCCAACCTCGATTAAAGAAATCTGTTTATCTATTGCTTCGTCGTAATCTGAAAAATTATTGAAATCTCCGAAGGTCTTTCCGGGATGATTAAATTGTGATATTGACTGTGGGATTTCTTTTAGAAGCTTATAATAGTTCTTCATCCCTTCGAAGCTGGATGTATATTGGGGATTGTTTCTGCTTACAAAACCATTGGTATTAAAGGTGTTGATATGTCCTACCTTGCCCGTCCAGGTCATTTCATAGCCATATAGGGCAACAAAGGAATCTGAAGCCGCGGCATCAGCGGCTGCGACACACTGCTGCCATTTTGAATTTGAACTGCTGCTGGAGTATTCAACCGGTGAACTTGTTGAATCGAAGTAATTGGAGTGATCAGTCACAGCGAAAAAGTCCAGTTTGGCAATATTTTTTGCATACTCATAGGCATCAGTCAGTGACCCGGAGCCGTCTGACTGATTTGTATGAGAATGAATCTGTCCGAAGTAGACCTGTTCAGTTCCAGAACCTTCATCAAGACTGTAATCAAATGTTGCAGCTGTACTGTCAAGATAACCCCTGAGTTTGGCTACAGCTTGAAGCCTTACAGGAAACATTTCCCTATCTAAAGTAATTGGGCCGCTGTATACCTTTTCAGGTTGAGGCTTTTCCTCTGACTGTCCTGCTTTAGAAATAAGAGTAAACTTTATTTCTGCCCCCTGGGTTTCACTTGAAAGTGTAATCCGTGTTCCGGCCGGAACCTTTCCTGTTGGGGCTGCGGATACTTTTGCCACCTGAGCCTGCTTATATATAAAAGTACTTTCTGTGCCATAAATGGGTCCAATAACCTCTCTTGCCTTTATAACAGCGGTGTTGTCGGGCAGGCTGAACTCATTGATTGTTATTGCCCCGGAAGTAGTACTCAATAGCTGCTCAGGTCCATCATTCAAGGTATATTGTATCGCGGCTCCGGAAGTCACTGTTGTCAGTGTTACAGAGCTTCCGGCTATGATTACGGCGCCACTTTCAGGGTATGCTGTTACTGAGCCCGTTTCCTCCTCGGGAGGCTGTTCGTTACCGGCACTTTTATCACCTTGAATTAAGATATTATATAAACGTGAGGTTCCTGTAGATGAAACCTGTTCAGTGGCACTGTATTTGTCGGTTCCTGCCCTGACAGATATATTACTTGTTTGTAAGAATCTCAATTTTACGTTTTCATTATCATTAATTTCTGAAGGTAGTAATAGATTAAGTTTAGAAGGTGCGCCCGAAATTGAACCGTTTTTGTAATCTCCATTCTGAACGTCATAAAAGTTTAAATTATCAGTGCTGTACTGTAGTTTGAAATCTCTTGGCCCCGTTCCTGAACTAAAGCTGTTAAAGGATACTTTCAGATTTTCATAGCCCTTTGTTGAAAGGGCTATTTCCCAGTACTTGGTGTTTTCACCATTATCCCAACCATTAACATAGATGGACTTGTTCCCGGAAGTATAACCGTCTATAGGTTTTCCCAGGGATGTGGTGAGGTAAGCACCTCTATCAGTTCCTCCTGTGGATGGAATTTCAATTAAAGTATTATCCGGGTTGGGATCGGCGGTGAAATCCCATTGTGCTACCGTTTCGACCTGAGTTTCTGCCGAAACTGATACCGGTTGTATTGTTAATATGATGGCCAGTACTAAAAATACACATAACAAGTTTTTTACTTTTTTTGTTTTCAAAACTGCACCTCCTAATATATTTTTCTCTAATTATATTAGGAGATTAATGTAAATTTCTTGAAGATACTCTGTTAATTTCGTGTTATCTTTTGTAGAATTAAGCCAGCCCTACATAGAACTGCTTTTGAGAGATATGCTTTTATCCCGTTTTCATTGCGCGCATATGAAGTTTCCCATTTTTTTGAGAAATAATAGCACTTAACAAGCTACCTACAGTGTTGAGTTAATAAATGCTTCCATATATGCCGAACCAAAATTTGTGATTAAGACAGAAGCAGTAACTTATCAGGGTCAAAGACCAACCTTATTGTTTCTTTATTAGCAGCTATATTCTCCCATTCCGCCTTATCCACTTCCCATCTTATTTTGCTGATCTCTTTTTTATCTCTGTTTTGCAGATTATTTAGCATGATAATATATGAAAACGGATTTTCGATAATCTTGGAGATCCTGCAGTTTATGGTATTGGTAAAATCAGTATTATCAAAGTACTTAATATAATGAGCTCTCATCCCCACATGAGTTATATAATCAGGTACTTTTTTATTGGAATATAGTGTAATACCCCAATCAGCCGCATAAAGAGTGTGGTTGGTTAATTTTTCTGCCCGGGATATGTTTTTACAACCTGTAAGCTGTGCGGCAGCCACTGTTACAGGATTATCGAACAGCTCTGACCTGGTACAGAAAGTTTCAACTTTCCCGGCAGCCAGTACAGCTATAGTTTCAGAAAAACGGTATACTTCATTTCTGTTGTGTGAAACCAGCAAAACCTTACCTGAGTACGTTGACAGCAGCTCCATCAGTTCCTGCTCCAGATTCCATTTCAGATTACTGTCCAGCGCCGAAAAGGGCTCATCCAGCAAAACCACCTCGGGTTCTGAAGCCAGGATTCTGGCCAGTGCCACTCTCTGCTGCTGTCCGCCCGAAAGCTGATGGGGCTTTTTGTATTCATGGCCTTTTAAGAAAAACATTTCTATTTTTTCTCTGACAATTTTCTCTCTTTCAGCCTTGTTACCTTTTACCCCGGCTTCTATATTTTCCTTCACCGTCATATTTGGGAAAAGTGCATAGTTCTGAAAAAGATAGCCCACCCTTCTTTGCCGGGGCGGCAGGTTTATTTTTTTTTCGGAATCAAACAAAACCCTGTCTTCAAGTATAATTCTACCCTCATCAGGCTCCTCTATTCCTGCAATACACTTAAGGGTCATACTCTTGCCGCAGCCCGAGGCACCCAGCAGTCCCAAAATCTTATTATCTGTGCTGAACTTTATTTCAAGATTGAAATCGTCAAGTTTTTTCTTGATATCTACAAAGAGGGACATCAAATATCACCCCGTTTCGTGGTCTTTTTAATCTGCCTTCCATTCCAGAAGTTCATTAAAATCATAGCGGTAAAAGACATTGTACATACCACGGCAACCCATTTATAAGCGGTACCGCTGTCTCCAGACTGAACAGCCGAATATACAGCCACAGACATGGTTTGTGTTTTACCCGGTATGTTTCCGGCAAGCATCATGGTTGCACCAAATTCCCCCAGAGCTCTCGCAAAGGAAAGAATTGTTCCAGCAATCAAACCGGGGACGATGTTAGGAAGAACAATTGCCCTGAATATTTTACTTTCGGCCATTCCAAGAGTTCTGGCAGCATAAATGATATTTACGTCAAATTGCTCAAAGGCTCCTCTTACCGTCCTGTACATCAACGGAAATGAAACAACCGCAGAAGCTATTACAGCACCTACCCATGTAAAAACAACATTGATATTCAGGTTCATCAGAAATTTTCCGGAAGGGCTGTTTTTTCCCAGTAAAACCAGCAGGAAGAATCCTACAACAGTGGGGGGCAATACCATGGGGAGCGTAAATAATCCATCAATTATGCCCTTAAATCTTTTTATTTTTAATACGAAGCGTGCAGCGGCTGTTCCAGCAAATATTGTTATTAAAGTAGCTGTAAAAGCAACCTTCAGTGATATGAAAAGCGGTGATAGCTCCATGGTAATCACCTCCCCTGTTTAAATTAAGAATTGTTGGTCAAATATATGACCTCGTGCATAAACTCTGCAGGCTAGAGTTTATTTCTGTAAATAATTTTCCTGCCCTTTTCCTTTAAAATACATGCATCATTATGACTGAGCCCCAGGTCAAAGATGTGTTCGCTGGCTGTAACAAACTGATTTAAGTCACAGTTCCCTGCCCGTTCACCTATACCTAAAAGCGTTGTATCAATATAATCTGCCCCTGCTCTTGCAGCCTCCAAAGAATTTGCCACTGCCATCCCCAAGTCGTTATGGGCGTGTATTCCAATAGCTATTCCGGTATGACTCCTTATTTCACTTACAGCCTGATATGCCCTTGACGGTGTCAGGACTCCTACGGTATCTGCATATCTAATATTCAGTACTCCCATCTCCTTAAGTATTTCAGCCACAGCAATCATAAAGGTTATATCAGCCCGTGATGCATCTTCAAAACCGACAGTCACAGCATACCCCTTATCCAGAGCCAGGCTGACACAATCCTGAAGGTTTTTCTGAAGCCACCCTTTGTTTTTTTTCAGTTTTGAGTATATATGAACATAGGACATGGGAGCACTGATATGTATAATATCCGGATGACAGTCAAATGAATGCAGAATATCCTCTCTGTTCATTCTGTTCCAGGTTGAAATCCGGGCTTTTTTTCTGTTCTCCAGAATTCTTAATATTGTATCTTTCTCATACTCTCCCATTGCAGGTATTCCGGCTTCTATCTGATATATCCCCGCCTCGTCCAGCAATACCGACAACCTTACCTTCTGCTCCATGCTGAAAGCAAAACCGGGGCTTTGTTCCCCATCCCGAAGCGTAGTATCTATAAGATATTTCTTTTGTTTCAAGTCAAGCCCACCCCTCTGACCAGATCTGTAAATCTGTTATATTAACAGATATTATTAACTAAATATTACTATTTTGTCAAATTACAGGCAAGCTCATAAAATTCTTGATCAGTAATGCTTCTTCCAAGGTCTATACTCATATTCTGAGCATTTCGGAGAAGCTCCTGAATTTTTTCTGCTGGAAATACCAGTCCGAATTCCATTAGTTTTACTTCAATAGTTGTTCTTCCGGAGTGTTTGCCGACTATTATTTTTCTTTCCATACCTACCACAGAGGGCTCAAAGGGTTCATAATTCGCCCCGTTTTTAAATATGCCGTCCACATGTATACCTGATTCCACTTCAAATATGCTGTTTCCTACAACAGGTTTATTTCCCGAAATGGATACACCTGACAACTCCTCATAAAGCTTTTTTACCTCTCTTAGCAAAGACAAGTCCAAATTCGGCTTATGACGTTTTGTAATCCGAAGAGCCATTATCACCTCTTCAAGAGCAGCAAATCCCCCGCAGCCGCAAAAGCTGACTGCAATGTTTTCTCCGCCGCTTAAAACCCATTCCACCGCCAGGGCCGTTGCACAATAAAAATTGTTTTGGGGGCAGAATTCCGTTTGTGTACCCGATAAGAATTTCAATCTTTCAAAAATATTAAGGTAATCATGCTGCAGGAGGTCATCCAAGCCTACAATACGCACATTCAGATATTGACTGATGCTTCTTAAAAGATTAATTTCTCTTATATCGTTGATCTGAAATTCGGAGATGGTTCCTACAGGTACATCATATCCGCTGTGTCTACAGACATACCTGATAAATCCGGCATACCTGTTTATTTCGGAGGGGTGTTCAACTCTAAGTATTGTTTTGCTATGTTCGATATTCTCACCAAGCAAATTAAGCACCGGAACTGTTATTTCTATAAAGTTGATTCCAGTCTGAAGCAGCAGTTTGTATAGTCTCAGAAACAGGTCTTTCTGAGCATATTTATGGTTAATCGTACATAGAGTTAAGTCGGTAATTCTTATCATTAACACTCCACCTTCAAGTTTAATAATTAATAGTGAATGTTTTCTCACTATATACCATTATCTTTTCACTTTAAATCGAAGCTATATCAACAACCTTTTAACCTTTTCTCCGCCTTCAAGGTGCTTCTCCACTATTTCCTCCACATCGTCCCCGGTTACATTTCCATACCAGGTACCTTCAGGATAAATTACTACTACAGGGCCTTTGTCACATATTCCGAAGCAGCCTGTATTTGTAATCATTACATCACTTGAAAGCTCCCTGTCATCAATTTCTTCCATGAACCTTTGAATCAGTTCCACCGATCCTTTTGTGTGGCAGTACCCCTTCTGCGTTCCGTTGATTCTGCAGCTGGCGCAGACAAACACGTGATATTTTGGACTTATCATAGTCTATTCCTTCCTTTCAAGATAAATTAATGTATTTATTAAACAAACAGCTTTTCGGCCGCCTGCCTTACAGCATCTTCAATACGATCATAGGTTGTAAAGGTTTCAATGGCTTTGTCCTTGAGCTTCTGTTTCGGAGCTTCTCCGATGCGCATTGCAACTACTGCTTTGCAGTCCTTGACAGCTTCGAGTATATTATCAATCTTACTCTCTTTATCGCCTCCGCCCACGCCATCACAGCTTTCGACACCGTCACAGTATTTTGATACGCTTCTTCTTTCCTTGAATTTTATATTGCTTCCTTTATATTCATATATATAAAAATCCGTTGCATGGCCGAAATGCTGGTCTACCAAAACTCCGCTTTTTGATGATACTGCAAATAAAACAGGCTTCTCAGAGAGCTCTTTTTTGCTCTCATCCGAGCAGGAGCCGGTACAGCCTCTGAAATTTATTGACTGATCATTGTCAAGAGTTCCAATTGCATCTGCCCTGCACTGACGGCAGTGATACATCTGCTTTATTGAAAGCTCGCATTTCTTCCTCATCTCCATAATTTCCTTGTTGCTTGTCAGAGGCATTTTCTCAAAGACACTGCCTTCCACAGGTATCATCTGCATGATGTTTGTTATTTCGCAGCCCAACTCTTTTGCCTTTGCCGCTACAATAGGTATGTGAAATTCATTAATTCCCTTAAGCATTACAATGTTAACCTTGCATACTATTCCAAGGGAGGTCAGCCTTTTAAGTCCGGCCATTTGATTAGCCATTAGTATAGCTGCCCCAACCTCTCCAAAATACCTGTTGCCCATGTAGTCAATATGTTTATATATTTTTGCTCCTATAGTCGCATTTACTGCGTTCATGGTAACTGTAACATGGGAGACACCCAGTTCAACCAATTCATCAGCATAAAGCGGAAGCATGAGACCATTTGTAGAAAGGCAAAAGGTTACATCAGGATCAATATCTCTTATAAGGGACAGTGTCTTTTTGGTCTTCTCAAATTCCGCAAGAGAATCACCGGGACCGGCGATACCTACCACCTTAAGGTTTGGCATTTTTTCTTTGACCATTTGATACTTTATGCAGGCCTCTTCGGGTGACAGCACTTCTGTTGTAACACCGGGTCTGCTCTCATTTGGACAGTCATATTTTCTGACACAGTAATTGCATTGAATATTACACTTGGGTGCGATAGGCAGGTGCATTCTGGCATATTGGCTGCCGCATCCGTTAAAACAGGGGTGAGTTGCCGTCTTTTTAGCTATTTCTTCCTTGTAAGCAGCTCCCTTTGAAAAAGCAGCCATTGAATCAACAAACTTTAAAGTATCAGCCTTTAAATCAGCCTTTGAAATCATCGCAGGAACCGTTTCTACCGGGTTGGAAAGCTCTGAGCCTGCAATGGCCACCGTATTTGCCTTAGCTGATTGACTCAGAACCTTATCAGCCTGATAGTAATATTTTTCAAAGAGCTCTTTCCGGAATTTATGCTCCTTTTGGCTTAAAAGAGTATTTGTTATCCTGTCCAGTAAGATAAGCGAGCCCTCATACCCTAATGTTCTTACCCGCTGTCCGCCTACCTGGTCGTGAACCGGGAAAGCGCACCGTACGAGAGGAATACTATGTTTTTCCTCAATTCGTCGGCCATCGGAGCTACCAATCATAATATTGGCCCCAAATTCCAGAGCATATCTTTCTATATTGTCAAAATCCGTATTGTCAAGAATCTTGTAGTTATCAATAAATAAAAAGTCTGCTACCTTTTTAATTTCATTTTCAATTAAGGGAGTTAGTGAGCGGCAGCTTGCTCCGGTAGCTGTAAGTACCGGCATGATTCCATTTTCAGCGCAAAGCCGTGAAACAGATAATACAAAATCAGGTTCTCCGTATATTACAGCCCTGCCTTCACCATTGTATTTGTGGGAATCAATCATTGCATCCAGGTACCTGCCCCGCTCCTTTTTTATGATTTCGGATTTTTTGCCTCCGGCCTTCTCCAATTCCTTGATAAAATTATCAGTATCTCTAAGTCCCACCGGAAGATTACATTTTACATAAGGAACTCCATAAGCCTCATAGAGATAGTGTGCCGGAGAACTATCCGCCCTTACGAAAGCTGATACTTCAATAGACAGCCTCGCACCGGCCATTTTTGAGATTTCTTCAATTGAAGTACCACCCTCAGGCAGTCTGTTGTAATGCTGGGTGTGCTCTCCATCCAGATTGTCCGAAATGTCGGGAAGCAGTATATAATCAATGTTCATATTATCAAGCAGGCTTTTAAGGTATCTGGTGTCTGCAGGAGAAATCAAACCTGTAATAATGTTTACCTTATTATTCTTCTCAAGGGACATTTCAACATTTTCAACTATAGCCCGCAAAGCCTTGAAGAAACCCTCAAACTGAGATCCCGAATAGCCTGCCGAGGATACCGGAATAATTTTTACATTTGTATCGGAGTGTGTATCATAAAACCTGGTTATAATCCCGGGTATATCCTCCCCTATTGTCTCTGCAAGACAGGTGGTTGCCACTCCGATGACCTCAGGATTATACAGTTCTATAAGATTTTCCAGTCCTTTTATCAAATTATCCTCGCCGCCGAAAACAGTTCCCTCTTCGGTCAGAGATGAGGACGCAATATCAACCGGCTCGTTATAATGAGTTGCCATATGGCGGCGGATATAGGTACTGCAGCCCTGAGAACCATGCAGTATTGTCATACATTTTCTTATGCCGTAAAAAGCACTCACACTTCCCATGGGCATACACATTTTACATGGATTTACGTTCAGATTAACTAAATTCTTGCTCATACTAACCCCCCCATCCACGCGCAAAGCGCGTATGCAATAGTAATAAAAAAGCCGCTTGGCGGGTTTTTGCTGCGTGAATAGCACGATGACTTACCAAATGTATTATTCACGCTGTGCTCCCCCTTCTGCCTTTATAGAGAATGTCGAATAGTGAATTGTCACTCTTCACTGACTTTATTAATGTACTCCCAGACCGGACTGTTCAGGGAAAGATTTATTTCCCTGGTAAAGTTTATAACTCCCTCATAACCTGCCAAGGCGTGTTTTCGTTCATGGTTATGATCACAAAAGGCTATACCGAGCTTATAGGCCAGGGGTCTTTCCTTTACCCCTCCCACTAGTATGTGGGCTCCTTTTTCCTTTATAAAAGCTTCCAATTCAGCAGGATTAGTATCATCCAAAATTACAGTATTCTCTCCTACAAGGCTTGCAATCATTTCATAATCCTCGGCTTTACCGGTTTGAGTTCCTACAATTACTGTCTCAATTCCCATTTCATTAAACTGTCTTATAAGTGAAATAGCCTTAAAGCCGCCGCCAACATATATAGCTGCTTTCTTACCTTCCAGATTCCCTTTATATTTCTCAGAAAAGCTTTTTAATTTTTCAGTTTGAACCTGTGTGAAGCTTTTTGCTCTTCTGATGTTCTCTTCGTTTCCGACAGCCTCAGCTATGCGTATTAAAGACTGAGTTGTATCTTCAACTCCAAAGAAGCTGATTTTAACAAAAGGAATTCCCATTTCCTGTTCCATTTTTTTTGCCAGATAGGTCATGGAGCCGGCACACTGAACTATATTAAGCCGGGCTGAAGGTGCCTTTATCAGGTTATCGTGGCTTGCATCCCCTGTTATGGTTGAAACCACCTGAATACCGATTTCCCTGAGGTAGTTTTTTATCAGCCACATTTCACCTGCCAGATTAAAATCACCAAGTATGTTGACACCTTCAGCCTTTGGTATGCCCTTATGGGGTTCAAGAAGAGACAGTATTGCGTTACAGGCCATCTTATATCCATGAGCTTTGTTGCCTGAAAAACCCGGAGATTTTACAGGTATAACCCTTACGCCATACTTTCTCTCTGCCAGTCTGCACACAGCCTCAATGTCATCACCAATTACGCCTACAATACAGGTTGCATATACAAAAATAACCTTGGGGTGATGCTTTTCAACCACTTCATCAATAGCCGCGGCCAGCTTTTTCTCTCCGCCGAAAACTATGTCCTTTTCACTCAGATCTGTTGAAAAGCTGTTTCTATACAGTTCACTGCCGCTGGACAGGCTGCCCCTGATATCCCAGGTATAGCTTGCACAGCCTATGGGGCCATGAACTATATGGAAAGCATCAGTAATTGGATTCAGTACAACTCTGGCACCACAGTATACGCATGCACGCTGACTTACTGAACCTGAAAGGCTGTCACTTTCACACTTGATGGTTTTTTGTGTCCTGCCGTAGCCTATAAAATCTTTTCTTTCTTCTAAAATTGCCGATTCCATCATACTGACCCCCTTTATGGTGAATTATTTACTCAAATTTTATTGCTGACATTCTGATATCTTACGCGAGCACAGCTTTAAGCAATGGAAAGCAATTACATAACAATCTCAAATTCTTCATCGCTTGCATCTCTGTCCTGTCTTTCCATTAGGGCATTTGCAATCATTTCTACCAGTCTCATAGCACCTTTATAACCGACTATAGGCGAATTTGAATGGGCATATCTGTCGAGAATGGGGAAGCCGGCTCTGACAAATGGAATATCCTCAGCTTTGGCAATTTGCTTTCCGTAAGAAGAACCCAACAGCAAATCAACCTTTTCATTCTTTATCCACTGATGAAGTTCAAACAAATCACCTGATGCCTTTGCCGTACAGCCCTCTACACCATATTGGGCAAACAGTGCCTCTGACAGCCTCACAAAGTTTTCACCCGGGGTTCCTGTCAACACATACTTGGGAACCATACCCAGCTCAAGTACTATTCTTGTAAGACCTAAAACGGTATCAGGATCACCAAATATTGCTACGGTTTTGTTATAGAAGTAGAAGTGTGCATCCAGCATCAGGTCTATCAGCTGTCCGCGCTCCTCCTCCAGTTCGTAGGGAACCTCTGTATTTGATATTTCAGCCAGTTCCATAACGAATTTATCAGTTGCCTCAATCCCGATTGGAAGAGGAAGTAAGCTGTAAGGTACCTTACACTTTCTCTCCAATATACTTGCCGGCTCCTCACAAGTCAGCTCTCCCAAGGCCAGAACCTTTTTACAGTCTCCAAGGCCCACTATTTCGGGAATTGTAGTGCCTCCCTTCGGATACATGGAGTAGTCTCCGGTCATCGGTGAATCCATCACACCGCTTTGGTCAGGGAACATGGTAAAGGGTACTTGCATCAGCCTGGCGATTTTTTTCATTTCCCTGATATCACCCGGATTGACGAAACCCGGGAATATGGCAGTTTTACCGTTGGATTTTCCTGAGTGCTTTGATAAATAAGTGATAAACCCGGCCATCATATTATAAAACCCATTGATATGTGAACCAACATAGCTTGGTGTGTTTGAATGAACTACAATTTTTCCTTCCGGTATGTCTATATCCTGTATGAAGGCATTCAGGTCATCCCCGATGGTCTCACTCAAACAAGTGGTGTGAACAGCTATAATATCAGGATCATATATTTCAAAAACATTTTTAACACCCGTCTTAAGGTTGCTGCCTCCGCCAAATACAGAAGCACCCTCGGTAAAGGAGCTGGTTGAGGCTATTGCAGGCTCCTTAAAGTGTCTGCTTAAAAAGGTTCTGTGATATGAAACACATCCCTGGGAACCATGGCTGTGAGGCATGCAGTTATGAACTCCAAGGGCTGCATACATAGCACCTACAGGCTGACAGGTTTTACAGGGATTAACCCTGAGCGCACTGCGTTCTGATACTTCTTTCGGTGTCATTTTAAGCATTATACTTCACCTCCCGCTAATCTTGCTTTAAGTACTGATTTGTTTTTCCAGGGTGCAGTAACCAGTCCCCAAGCTGGAGTATACAGTCCCATTGTCACATCACGGGCAAAGTTGATTGCTCCTGTGAAACCAGCGTAAGGTCCGCTGTAGTCATAGGAATGTAACTGTCTTGATACAACTCCCGCTTTTTGAATTTGGTATTTATCTTTTACTCCTGAAAAGAAAATGTCCGGTTTTAACAGCTTTATAAACTCATCAGTTTCAAATTGGTTTAAATCATCAACAACAATGCTTCCGTTTTCCATTTCAGGGATCATTCCGAAATAATTTTCAAGCTGGATTTTGGACTTAAGCTTCTCATACTGTTCCTCGGTGAGAAAGGCCTTATATTTTTCAGGATCCTTTTCCACTTCAATATGTTCTATGTTTTTGCTGTCTGCATCTTCCTTAATTGTGGGGATTACATCTCTGCCCTCATAGTCATCCCTATGAGCAAATTCATACCCTGCCAGTACTGTCTTGACGCCAAAGTCGGCTAACAGCTTCTGATAATGATGTGATCTTGAACCACCCACAAATAATGCAGCTGTTTTACCTTTTAACCTGGAATGGTAATAGGCCTTTGCTTCGGCAATACTTGCCATTTCGTCTGCTATGACCTCCTCAGTTCTTGCGGTCAAATCGGGATCACCAAAATACTGGGCCATTTCTCTCAGCGATTGGATAGTTGCCTCCACGCCGATAAAGTTAACCTTAATCCAGTCCACACCGTATTTTGTCTTCATCATTTCGGCAATATAGTTTATTGAGCGGTGACACTGAACAAGATTCAGGTCAGCGGTGTGAGATTTCTTCAAAGCTTCATAGCTTCCATCACCTGTAAATACAGCTATTACTTCGTACCCTATCCTTTTTAGTATTCTCTCTGTTTCCCAGCCATCTCCGCCTATGTTATATTCCCCCAGGACATTTACTGAAAACTTCTTCGTTGGAGGTGCATCTCCTGTACCAATAATTCTTCTCATAACAGTGTTATTAGCAATATGGTGACCCCCGCTCTGACTGACACCCTTATAACCTTCGCAGCTGAAAGCCATACAGCTTATTCCGTATTCTTTTTCAGCCTCTGCAGCCACTGCATGGATATCATCGCCGATAAGACCAACCGGGCAGGTTGAGCATATCATAATGCATTTTGGGTTAAATATTTCAACAGCTTCCTTTATTGCCTGTTTGAGCTTTTTTTCACCGCCGAAAACTATATCGGGCTCCTGAAGATCTGTTGAGAAACAATACTCAATAAAGTTTCTGCCGTCTTCGGTCCGTGCCTTGTTTCTTCTGGTACCCCAGGAATAGAAACCACAGCCTATGGGTCCATGGGTTAATACCAGTACATCCTTTAAAGGTCCGAGAACAACACCCTTACAGCCTGCATAGCAACAACCTCTGTTTGTTATAATCCCCGGAACAGTACGGGTATTGGCAGCAATGGGCTGTTTTTTTGTCTCCTCGGTAACTTCCAGGATATGTTCTTTTCTATTTTTGTACACTTTTGCACTGTACTTATCCAATACAATATTTCTAACATTCATTTGACTCACCACCCCGTTATTTATAGTACGGTTTCACCGGTTCTAACCTTATAGGTTTCATCTATGGGAAGAATAAATATTTTTCCGTCCCCCGGGTTACCTGTCTGGTTAACTTTTATAATAGTCTTAACCGCCAAATCTACTTGATCATCTTCAATTACAATAGTAAAAAATCTTTTCGGAATTAATCTTGCGGTTTCTGTAAATGCCTCACCTGCCTGAGTTACAGGAAGATCTCCTGTCTCCATGATAAAATTTAATATTGAGGCATCAAGGCTCTTTTTTCCTCTTCCAAGACACGGCCTGCAGGAGAATGCCGGAAAGCCGGCATTTGCGAGGGCCTCCTTGGTTCTGTTGACCTTATTGGTACGGATAAATGCCATAATTTCTTTCATAATAACCTCCTAAGCCACTTCAGGTGGCTTTGACACTTTAATGGCTTGAGCCGCTTAGCGGCTACAAAATGTACTGAAAATCTGTATCCTTTACTTATGAAAAAACATATTATAGTCCCTGTTTTGCAGTACTGATGGTATAAGCATCAAGCACCTGGCTTATAAAAATTCTTCCGTCACCAAAGTTACCTTTTTCACCTGTACGTGCGTTTCTCATTATTACTTTTACAACATCATCCTTGTCTTCATCATTTACAACAATTAAAAGCATTTCCTTTGGAATTTCATCATACTGAACATCGCCGATAACTATCCCTTTCTGTTTTCCTCTTCCGAAAACATCCATTTTAGTTACGGCAGGAAAACCTGCTGCAAGTAACTCCGACAATACAATACCTGTTTTTTCCGGTCTTATAATCGCTCTGATCAATAACATAATCTCAACCACCTTTTCTTAATTTTCATAGTCTGCTTTCAGAAAAAGCCGCTTGTGGCTTTTTCTAGTACAAAGACAACGATGTATACACTAAAGTTTGCTTTGCATCATATATCCATTATTCCGTGTTCCATCAGCAGTTCTTCCAGTCTTTCCTGCTTCAGGGGCTTGGGAATGACAAACATTTTGTTTTCATCTATTTTTTTTGCAAGTGCCCTGTATTCATCAGCCTGATTGCACTCGGCATCATAATCAATTACAGTCTTTTTATTTATTTCAGCACGTTGTACCATGTTGTCCCTTGGAACAAAATGAATCATTTGAGATCCCAGTTCCTTTGCGAAAGCTTCAACCAGAGCTGCCTCACCATCAACCTTACGGCTGTTACAGATAATTCCTCCCAGTCTGACTCCTCCGGTCTTGGCATACTTCTGAATACCTTTTGAAATGTTGTTTGCCGCATACAGTGCCATCATTTCACCGCTGGCAACTATATATATTTCCTGTGCCTTTCCTTCACGAATTGGCATTGCAAATCCGCCGCAAACTACGTCACCAAGAACATCGTAAAACACATAATCCAAATCATCCTCATAGGCTCCCAGCCTTTCCAGCAGTCCTATTGAAGTGATGATACCGCGTCCTGCACAGCCCACACCGGGTTCCGGCCCCCCGGATTCAACGCATTTTATGTCTGCAAAGCCGTCCTTCATTACCAGATCAAGATCGATATCTTCGCCCTCTTCTCTCAGAGTATCAAGTACGGTCTGCTGAGCAAGACCTCCGAGAATCAGTCTTGTTGAGTCGGCTTTAGGATCGCAGCCTACGATCATGATTTTTTTACCCATCTCTCCCAACCCAGCAGTTAAATTTTGAGTGGTTGTGGATTTACCAATTCCACCTTTTCCATAAATAGCTACCTGTCTCATAATGCCCTCCAATCTGCGTGTCCGGCACGCGTTAAAATGTAATTCAACTTAATACCAAATTAACAACTAAAAGATAATTAAATTTGTCCCTGTAAAGTAAATAAATTAAAAGGTCCCTGACATAAAACATACAGTTTTATGCCAAAGACCTCTTCGTCTTGTTATTTACTTGTCTGCTGTTAATAAACAAAAAAGTCCCTAAACTCTGCAAAGAGTTTTGAGACTTCGTCGTCGTTTTGTATTAAATCAGCTTACTTAGAGTATAAATGTATTTCTTTCCATTCTCAATGCACGAAGATGTACATAATAGACATATTTTATATGGTAGTTTTTGTGCATTACTTACAAATGCTTCCTGTTGCCTGTGCTTTTCATAGATAATAGTTGATAAGTGAGAGCATACTACATATAATAAAATTAATTAAATAAATTAACAGTGCAAAGAAGCGCATTGAGTTCAGACTCAGTCCGCTTTTTTTATTGCATTAATTTATTTAATTTATATAAAGTTTTATGTGGTCTTTGAAAGGAGGAGTACAATGTCATACAAGATTGCAGTAATTCTGAATGAGTCAGGCAAACTAACGGCCTTTGAAAGAGGTGTGGTCTTGTCGGTTTTCGGCAAAGAGAACAACGTGTGGCGGGTAGTGAATGAAATCAGGTATTCTCTGGATTTAACCTCCGATATATCTGATATAAGAAATAATATAAGAGCTATCTTAATGCAATTGGATGATTGCAAAGTAATTGTAGGAAAAACAATAACAGGTCTTCCCTATAATATATTAGAAAGGATGGGCTTTGAGATATATGAAGCTCAATCGGTATCCGACAGCCTTCTGGAAGAGATCAATAGCGAATTGGAGACAGAAGCTGCCCATTTCATTCCCTTACCCGCTGAAGTTCCGACTACGCCTGTGGAAACTTCAGAACAGGGAGTGTTTTTTCTTAATCTGATAATGCTTCAGGAAAAACGTCCAGAGATATCCTCTAAAAAAGCGCTTCAGGCTTTTATTGAAACCTACTGTTTTTACAGACTTGATTTAATATGCAGCCACGTACCGCCATGGTTTAATGTAATACTTCCGCAGAAAAGACTGACCTACAGCGTTGAGGAACTCGAAAAAAATCAGCTAAAGGTATCTATTTCTAAAGAAGTCTGTTAAAGATACCTATTAGTAAAGAAGTTGTTATGTTGAAACAAACCATCATATGTTCAAGTTCCATATATTATTTTTAGTTCAATTGCATAGATAGGAGGGATAGCATGTCAAAATATATTAGTGATTTTACCGCAAAAGTAAGTCTAAAAGGTGTAGCCAGCCTTTATTGTTATGAAAATGGTGCCGTCAGAGATTGTATACTGAATGAAGAAAATTATATTCCCACCAGATACGGAAACCTCATCCCCAGGTACGGTCCTGAGGAAATCAGAAGAAAGTACAAGCCATCAATATCCTTTTACCGCAGTGGAGCCGTAAAAAGCCTTTCTCTTGAACAGCAGGCAGATATTATGACAACCCTTGGAGCCTTCCCTGCAGAATTGCTAACCTTTTACGAAAGCGGCTCCCTTAAGAGACTTTTTCCTCTGAACGGGAAAATAAGCGGTTACTGGACCGAAGCTGACGAGGAAAAACTGTGCAGAAAGTTCAGGTTTTCCTTATCTTTCGGTAGCTTCAAGGCAAAAATTATCAGCTTATGTTTTTACGAGAGCGGTAATTTGAAGGCACTTACTTTATGGCCCGGAGAAACAGTTATATTAAAAAAACAAACTGAGCTCTTCCCAGTACGGACCGGCTTTTCATTGTATGAGGATGGCAGCCTGAAATCTATTGAGCCGGCGTACGAGCTGTCAGTTCCGACTCCAATAGGTTGGATAACGGCTTTTGATGAGAATGCGCTGGGGATATCGGGAGAAAACAACTCTTTATGCTTTAAAAAAGATGGAAGCCTCCACTCTCTGATAACCTCCTCAAGCAAAATTGCTGTTATAAACAAAGATGGTGTTATACACGTAATCGGGCCAATCGTGAAACCTGACCCCGTTGAAGAAGGAAAGTCTGTTCTTATTCCGTTAAAAATTTCCTTCGAAGGGAACTGTGTGAGATTTGAAGAAGAAACAATCAGAGTTTTTGATATGTTAACTTCAGAATTTACAGTGTTAAACATCTCAAGCGAGACCCGAGCCGGGTTGTTCTGTGGAGATTGCAGCAACTGCAGCAGATGTAAATTGTGATGCGGCTCTATTCCTGTTTTGTGGCACCGAAAAGAATAGCTGCCGCAATGCGACAGCTATTTTAGAGATATATATTTTAAGGAGTCAATTATTGCTGTAATCTTATTACTGAATTTTTATCACTGCTTTTACTACATCCTGCTTATTATTGATGACATAATCAAAAGCTTTAGCTGTTTCGTCAAACTCAAACTCATGTGTAACAATACCTGTAATATCAATCATTCCCTTGGCAATAGCCTTGATAGCTGTAGGATATATGTTTCTGTAACGGAATACAGATTTGATCTGGGCTTCCTTGGCCATAATCTTTGCAAAATTAAATTCAATTATATCCTGTGGAGCCAAACCTACAAGAACAATAGTACCTCCGTTTTTTATCAGATAAGGAGTCTGGGAAATTGTTCTTGCAGAACCTGCAGTCTCAATAACTATGTCAACACCCTTTTTATTTGTTATTTTATCTATTTCAGCAAAAACATCCGCTTCAGCTGCGTTGATAGTAGCTGTAGCTCCGAGTTTTTTAGCATATTCAAGTCTTTTTGGTATCACGTCTACAATGGTGATTTCTGTAGCTCCGTAGGCCTTACATGCCAGGAGGGTCACAAGTCCGATAGTGCCTGCTCCTAATATAACAACTGAATCCCCGAGCTTTACATTACCCTGCATTGCTGCATGCAAACCGACGGCTAGAGGTTCAACAAGTGCTCCTTCTTTAGTTGATATATTTTCAGGCAACTTGAAACACATGTTTTCCGGGAAGGCTATATAGTTCATTAAAGACCCGTGATATGGAGGCGTAGCAAGGAATTCTACATCGGGACATAAGTTATATCGGCCGGTTTTACAGAACTCGCACTGACCGCATGTAATTCCCGGCTCGAGAGCCACCTTATCACCCACCTTAAGGTTTTGAACGCCACTTCCTATTTCAACTACAGTACCTGAGCATTCATGCCCGAGTATAAAATCGCCATTAACAATGAAATCACCAATTTTGCCATGTTCCAGATAGTGTACATCCGAACCGCATATCCCTACATATTCCAACTTAACCAGAACATCCTTATCCTTTAGTTTTGGAACTTCAATATCCCGTATTTCAATTTGCTTTATTCCGGTCATATATGCCGCTCTGTTTTTCATCACTCAACCCTCCAATTAATATATAAAATATCGTTACTAAGAAAAAATGTTGTGTTAAATTTATCTCAAGTTATTTGTTACAAATTATTTAATTATCATAATCTTTCAGTTACTATTTTACTATACAGTTTATATAGCAATATAATTGTAGTAGTCTGTTTTAAAAGATTAATCAATTAATTTATATAAGACTTTTATAAATTGCTTTTAATAAGATTATATCGTGTTTTTATACAAAGTCAATATATCATTTTTTAAAAGGAATACTTATGGGTCACTTTTGATAAAAAAGAGCATACGGCCCGGGAAGTGATTTCCAATGAAGGCTATATACTCTGTATTCCTACAATAAACATATATCTTAACAGTTCTTTAAAAACCTTGACTAATGCTCAAATCAGATATTTTTAATAAAATCTTCTACATGGAGAAGCGCTGCTCCAACTGCAGTTGTCTCAAGTTTATATTTACAGACATGAAGATATTTTCCGTCAGGCTCAAAGGTATTGTAATTTGCAACTCTTTCTCTCAACTCATCGAGATATTCATCCATATAAGCACCGGCATATCCTCCCAGGATTACCTTACAGTCGAAAAGCATTCTCAGATTGTTGATTGCAATAACAAGATGTGAGACATACTCTTCCCATATTCTTGTCTGTGGTTCCTGTTCTAGTCTGAGCAATCTGAAAAATTCTGATATATTTCCACCTGTACTATCGGATAGTATCTTGGCGGAACAATAAGCATCCACACAGCCCTTCTGTCCGCAATAACAGGTTTTTCCGCCCGGAATTATAGTCATGTGACCAAACTCTCCGGCTCGTTGATTCTGACCACTATATATATTTTTTCCAATAATAATTGATCCGCCTACAGAATTGTTCAATGATAAATATACTACACTTTCTTCTGTTTTATCTCCCCACATTTCAGCAAAGCCTGCAGCATTTGCATCATTACTGAGGGTACATTTATAAGGTATGAATCTTTCAAAGGCTTCAATACTGCCTCCTTCAAAATCTATAACCTGGGCGTAGCTTACAGATCGGCTGTCCTCCGACAATATTGCAGGCAACGCGATCCCAACGCCCAGTATATTACCAGGTTCAATTTGACATTCGGTAATAAAACTATTAACCAAATCTCCGACGCCTTTGAAGTATTCCTCAGTATTCTCAAAAGGAAACTGCTTTCTGAGATTCTTAATTACTCTGGCACTAAGATCAATAACAACAATACCCACGTGGTTTCTTGTAATATCCAACCCTACAGCATATCTTGCCGTACTATTATAGGAAATGGCCTTTGCCTTCCGTCCCCCTGTTGATTCAAACAATCCGGTTTCAATAACAAGTCCGCGTTCAAGCAGTTCCTTAATGTTTTGAGTAACTGTGGGTAGACTCATGCTTAAAGAATACGCTATTTCCTGAATAGATATGGAGTCTCGCATATACAAAAAATTATATATGGCCTTCCTGTTTATTTTTTTAACCTCAATACTATTTACTCTACCTGTTGTCATAATATAATCACCCAGTTTTATAAATGTCTTTTATTAATGTATTTATGATAATATATTTATATTTTTTAAGCAACTAGAATAATGAATTAGGATTCAAATATTAATTTTCATATTTTTATAGAGAACGAGTATGGAAATTCCTCATAAATACAGCTGTTTTTTATACTTATGCTTAATTATACCATATTAGGGGATCAATTATAAAATATAAGTAAGAATATTGTATACATACCCAAAATTGTTTTAAAAAAAGTACACAGATGTTATAATGATAATATAAAAACTAAATATTGCAACGTATAAGTATTAAAAATTAGCTGTATGCGGAGGAAAATGTTATGTGTATTCATAATCGCTTGTTCGCATTAATTTTTAGATTTGTGTTTGTAATGGGATGTGGAATAGGTCTTTACCTTAACTCCGGCCTTCCAAGTGGGGAGCCTGCTCCTTACATGCTGATTTTTTATACTATTCAAAGTAATGTTTTATGTTTTGTTTTCTTTTCTATTTTAGTTATCAAAACCTTTTACGATTTATTAGCCAAGGGAGTTAAGGGTTCTTCTGCTTTATTTCCTCATTTTAAAGGTGCCGTTACTATGGCAATAGCTATAACTTTTCTAATATACCATTTTATTCTGGTCCCTCAGTTTATGACTGCTTCCGGAACTTACAATCTGCTAACCTGGCAGAACTTACTTGTTCATTACTTTGTTCCGCTGGCAGCAATTTTCGACTGGCTGGTTTTTGATGAAAAACACAGTTTCCGCTGGTTCGACCCCATAGTATGGTTGCTCCTTCCTATTTCCTACTTTGTGTTTGTACTGCTACGTGCTAAGTTCGGTGGTATTATTGAAATTGTTCAAAGCCCCTACCCCTACTTTTTTATTGACGTTGATTTGCTAGGCTGGATTAACGTTATAAAAAATGCAGGCTTCTTGACGTTTGGCTTTTTAGTATTAGGCTATGTTATATACTTGATCGATAAAGTAAAACTAAGCCATCAATCGCCGAAAATCGACGCTTTCCAGACAAAATAATGCTTAATTCTACTTAATGTTAGCTTAGTTACAATGCAAAAAGGTTAAGTCTATGTTATTATATACATAACAATTTAAAAAAGTTATGAATACTTGGAATTGTCAAAATTTAACCTGATGCCTTCATAAGTTTTATAATAGTTACTCATACCTTAAAAACTTACTTTTCCTGCATCACCATTTTTCATCTGCTTTATTCAAATCCATCCCAATTCCTATATAATTTTTTTAATGCATAGTTTAATTGAGAATTTTTCGTCTGTAGAAGAAATCATATTACCTTGAGCGCGTTTCGACGAGGTAAAGGTCTAAGATACTATGGACATATCAGCCTTATAAACCAATAATAATTTACTGGAGAAAATATGAAGATAAGAGACTTAAAAAATTTACATAAAAACTTTCAGAAAAAAATCAAAAATTATAAAAACAAATACCCCAAGAAATTTAAGTATTTCCTGATTTCAGCCTCAGGGGCCTTGGTAATAACCATAGCAGTTGTAGTAAGCACTTCTCTTCCATCCACAAAACCTTCCCCTTCCGGAGCAGTTGACCAGGCAGTTAATACTGCTTCATTTTATGCAGCAGCAGACAGTTTTTCAGCCGAGGAAGCCGGCAGTAGTACTAACGAAACTGCTTCAACCAAAGCTTTAGAATCCGGTTCAACAGCAAACAAAATATCTCGTGGTGAAAAAGGTCTCTTGGATCCGTTAAAGGGAGACATTGTAGGCTTGGGCGTTAAAAACACTATTGTTACGGCAATCCAACAGAGATTAGTTGAGCTTCATTATCTGGAATCCGACGAACCTACAGAAGAGTACGGCGAGTCTATAGAAGCAGCTGTCAAGGTTTTTCAGCGCAAGCATGAACTGGAAATATCCGGTGTGATGGACACCGAAACCTATCGTTTACTCATGTCTGATGAGGCTAAAGAATACACCGTTTATATCGGTACCGAAGGAACAGATGTTGAACAGCTTCAAACACGTCTTTACGAATTGGGGTACATAAATAAAATTACCAGTTACTTTGGAACAGATACTGAAGCAGCTGTTAAGGAGTTTCAAAAGAGAAACGGACTTTTTGATGATGGAAATGTAGGTAAAAACACTCGTGAAAAGCTGTATTCGTCAGATGCCATACCCCTCTCCTTTTATCTCGGAGACGAAAACGACGAGATAAGAAAATACCAGCAAAAGCTTTATGAGCTTGGCTATCTCACTACAAAGCCTGACGGTAAGTATGGAAACGACACTGTTTTAGCAGTTAAGCATTTTCAGGACAATAACGGTATTATTGCTGACGGATATTTAGGACCAGCAACTAAGGAACTGCTAATGTCAGGGAAGGCTGAAGCCTACTGTATAAAAACTGGTGACCGTGGTGATGATGTAGAAAATATACAGACATACTTGAAAAAGCTTAAATACTTAAAAACTGTAACCGGTTACTTTGGTTCGGATACTCACGATGCAGTAATTAATTTTCAAAAAAGAAACGGTCTTAGTGCTGACGGTAAAGTGGGCTCACAAACAATTAGCAAGCTGCTTTCAGGTACAGCTAAAAGCTGGAACGGAAGTACCTTGGGAGGCGGTTCGGGCTCCAACTCCGGAGGCGGTAATTCGGGAGGAAACAGTTCAGGCAGCGATTCCGGCTATTCATCCGGCTCCATGGTAAACAAAATCATTTCAATCGCAAAATCCAAACTGGGCTCCAGATACGTATATGGTGCTAAGGGACCAAATACCTTTGACTGTTCAGGCTTTGTCTACTGGGTACTTAACAAGGCCGGTATCAGACAAAGCTATATGACATCCTACTCCTGGCAGGGTACATCAAGATATCAGAGGATATCCAGTATGAAGGATATCAAGAGGGGTGATATAATATCCTATAGGGGACATGTGGGTATTGCCCTTGGGAACGGACAGATGATAGATGCTTCTTCCAGTCAGGGTAAAGTCAGGATTACCTCTATTAATTCCTCTTATTGGATAAAGAACTTTCAGAGTGCTTACAGAATTTATTAATTTGATATTATTTATTTCAAAGTATTCTTTTTAATTATTTTTTAAAAAATTAACTATAGATTAATATAAATTTTAATAAAAAGCTTATCTATTTCAAAAGATAAGTTTTTTATTTTATGATAATTTCTAACAGCATAAAATGCCTTCAACAGGTTAATATAATATCGTTTGAAATAAATATTTATTAGCCAAAAGGAGGCTTTAAACCATGGATGAAAAAAATAAAAAAACTTTAGAAAGCTTTATGAAAAAGAATGACACAGAGTTCGGCAGTGAATTGGTTGATCTAAAAAATCAGCTTAACGTTATGGAATCAACTTTAAATCAACTTAAGTCAACAGCTGTGTCTCCTTCAGGTTCTCAGGGAGCAATGCAGAGCCAGCAGAGTCAGCAGGCTGCTATTCAACTTATGAACCAGATTCAGAGTTTCAGACAGCAGGCTCAACAGCAGCAGCAACAGGCTCAGCAGCAGCTTCAGAATTCTGTTCAGCAGGCTATAAATGATCTCGCTCAGGCCAAACAACAGATTATCTCTCACCAGGTTCTCAGTCAGATGAGTCAGATTATTGATCAAGCTCAGCAGCAGTTAAACAGCATGACACAGCAGTCTCAGTCAGGTAGCCAGAACCAGGGGTTCCAGAGTCAGTCGGGCACTTCCGGCAGTCAAAACTACCAGAATCAGTCAGGTAGCCAGAGCTATCAGTCAAGCTATCATGCTCCATCAAATTATCAAAGTTCACAGGAAACTCAGTCAACACAGAAACAGTAATTTACAACTTAAAAAAAATAGAATAAGGTTTAAAGCTCTTTATCTCTATGCTATTGACCTGTAAATTAAATGCCTTCAGTTGATGAAGGCATTTTTGAACTTATTTTTTATTCCCTGTCCAATGTATTATAGGCTATTTAAATTTATCAAAATTAAACAGCTCACCCTTTGCTTCCACTTTCATTCTTTCAGCAAAGTCTTTTACAAACTGAACTTTATCATCAAGTATTCTCTCCGATATTTTGTAGTTCAGTAGTTCTCTCATCTTTCTTGCATGTCCGTCAAAATGTTCACTATAAAACTTTACAGATTCTTCTATGGGCTGCTCCATGAACGAATAATAGTTAAAATTCATCCATATTTCTATAGTACCGAAATGATCTATTATATCTGCATCCTGAAATATTTTAATGTAATCAGAGTAATTAGGATCCTTCTTCCTCTTTTGATGATAAAATATCAATTCTGAAATTTCTTCCAACTCACTTGGAGTACACTGATCCTTTAGTATTTCTTTGACGAGAACTGCACCATATTCTCCATGTGGTTCGATTCCTTTAGCCACATCATGGAAATAACCTCCAACCAGTAATATTTGATCCTTTTGAGTATTTTCAGGTATGAGTGCTTTTCTGAGAGTGACTGCGAGCTTTCCGGTTCTCTCCCCATGATAGAATATAAACCCCTTTTCTCTCTCCTTGTGTGCTTTCCGGTCTGCCATATGTTGAAAAGCCAATTCTTTAATTTTTTCCAGGTTCATAGCTACTCCTCGTATATACTCGTATATATAAATATATATAGTATCTGATGTTATGCTGTTAAAATCAATACCTTCATTTTTTAGATAACCTTACCCTTTTCAATTATCAGAACATGCCCGTTGTCTGTAAAACTCCCACCCCTATTTCTCAAGGCCTCATATACATATATAAAGTCTCCAATCATTCCACCAACAAAAAGACATAGTACACCTAAATACATTGCTATAAAAATGAATGCCGAACTAAAAAGAAGTATAAGTAATGAGATTGGAATATAGACATACAGCGGTGCCAATGATAGTGCGATTACCTGTTTGTAACTCTGAACTCCGTCAACTCTACATTCTGACATTTTTAGCCCAAACTTCATTTCGCACTTAAAGCCTTGTATTTTGCCGACAAGGTAGTGGCACGCCTCATGCAGATATCGATTCAGAAAAATAACAGCTATCGCCCCCACCATATAGAATGGAAGGCTTGTTAACTTATTTTCACGTATAGCTGCCAAAACCGCTAAAACCATAAAGACAGCTGAAGCCACCATTATAATTATCGGAAATATAATTGTTATCTTATATTTGGTTATATCTACTTCTGTTCTCATCAATTCAAATCCCTTCACTTCATTTTCAATACCGGGCAGCCATATTCATTTGAAGTCTTTTATATCATCAATCTTTATATAGCATTTCTTCAAAGTCCACCAGATCGAGTGCTTTTACATCAGTAATTTTTTGACTTGCAATGTTAAACGTCCCCGTAAAGTAACTAAAAAAGTATTGACCATAATCGTATCCATCTTCAGAACCATTATCATGTGATGCAAGGAAAACAAACTTTAATTCTTTATCCATTTTGTCGGATTCAAGAAATACCAGCACGTCCTTGCAGGGGCTTCTATCCAGCTTTTCTCCGTCCAACTTATCATCGTCAAGCCTTTTATCTTTTACCAGCTGACTAAATATTTGAGCCTTATATTTGTTATAGGTATTTTGATATTCTGCATCTGCCAGCTTATAAGTTGCATTCTGTGCAGCTATGTAATGTTGTCCTGTTATTACATCGGTTTTAATTATCATGTCAGTATTATAATGCATGAAATCTCCCATACTTTCAAAACTTTCGACAGGAGTTATATAGTACGTACCATCACTGTTCCTGACAGTAAATTTGATTGAATTTATCTGTCCGAAGTCATCATTTGGCTTAACATTGAGCATTTTTGTCAGGAACAAATCCTCTATTTGCTTTGAAACCTCCTCCTCAGTATACATCGGTTTGATATTGAAGAAATCAGAGGCATGCTTTTCTTTACCCCATGACTGATAAGTAAACATAATACCACAGTAGTCTTTTAGTTTTTCACTATCCCCACTGTTTAAGAAATTTCTAAAGGACTTATTTGAAAAGTCTGCTACCGCCACATTCCAATATGGGTTTTCGGCATCTGTCAAAACCACGGTGACAGGCCAGCCATAGGCAAGAATATCCTCTTGAATGGGTTTTAGTTGTGTAATTAATTCAGACATTTTATCAATGTCGGGGTTTACCAAATCTTTTATGTGAAAGATTATATTGAGTTTTTTATTCTTAGGGGTACCGTAATAATCAAAATATGCATTCCACCCCTCATTGTCTCCGGGTATGTAATCTATGCTTGGAAATGCACTTCCATTTGTCAGTTTACTGAGCTTATCGGCAAGTTTTAGAAATTTTCCATCATTATATATTTCTTCATTTCCGTCGTAGGTATTTTCATAATTTATGCCAAAGCCATTATTTTTAGTGTATTTAATTCCAGCAAGAAACCGCCATTCGTTCCATTCTTCTGTCCCCATAAAGATTTCATATCCGCAGTCCTCCTTGATGGGAACGTAATTACTCCAGGTGGAACAAATTCCGGCATCATTAATCAAACTACAGTTATAAAGGTTAATATCCTGTATTGGCTCATAATAAGAATCCCCGATTCTCAAAGTATAGCCTTTCATAGTACATGTATCAAACTTAACCTGTTCGGAGGAATGAACTTCAAGCATACTGTCCTCATAGGTACCGTCATCATTTATTCCCTCAATGTAGGAGTCGGTACAAACAAGATCATATACATTCCGTGTTTTAAGACCGTGGTATATCTTGCTGTTATTAATTGAAACTTTTGAGCAATTACTAAAGTTCAATGAATTTATCTCCAAACTACTAATACTAACATTATAGCTGTATGCAAAATCAAACATAGAAGCAAAACCTTTTAAATTAATTGTTTTAGTTCCAACTCCAGGTACACCAATAATTGTGAGATTATTTACAGTTATTTTTCCGGGTTCCTCTACATTGCTATTACTGTCCGGAGAACTATAATTTCCGGGAAGTACATTTATTGTTCTATTGGAGCCAATGGCTTCTAAAAGCTCTTTATAATTTGAAACTGTAATTTCTTTTATTGCTTCATTCGGCCCCTTACATTTTGCAAGGTAGGCTGCCTGAGCTTTATAGTCTGTTCCCTTTGGAGCCAGTGAAGTGGCTTTGCTCAGACATTCCTCGGCCTTACCAAACCAATATTGATCACAGTATATGTACACCATTTCAGCGTATAATGCAGCATTTTCACAATTACAATCCAAACCTAACTGAAAATATTTATATGCATCACTGTATAACTGTTTCTGATAGTAATCTTCTATATAGTAAGGCTCACTTAAGCGATTTGATCTTATAAAAACTGTACAGATTTCGGAATTAGGTTCAATATCTATTGCCTTTAACAAATAAAATTTATCCGTGTCTGTCTCCTCATTTTCAAGCTGCTTTTTCCCTAATTCCACTAAAGTATCTACAACACTCTCAGATAGGGATTGCAGCTGACTTTTGGGATTTGAAAACACCTGTGACAGGGCTTCCAATAAAAATTCATCGGTATCATTGTCAAACATTTTGTCAACATCGCTAAAAGCAATAAGCTTGTTATTTGTATAGACTTTTTTACCCACTGATTCCATAATATTTATTGGAATATATATATGCTTGTCTTTTATAAGGGCTGGGTAGGGAATATCAGTCTGTTTTCCGTTAACACTTGCGGTTTTCTTTCCCGGTGCTAAATTTACGGTGTTTTTGTCAAGGCTGACTTCTATCTCTGAAGTCAAGTGATTATAACTGAATTGACCGCCACAAGCTTTTACAGCACTTTCAGCAGGAATATATACAACCTTTTGCTTATTTATTATTTCAACGTAGGGGGCTGGAATATCTTTATCAAGCAGATTATTGTTTGTATAAAGGGAACTACTTCCTATATGTAAAATAGTTGAATTCCCCAATCTTGTTACTTCTTCTCTATGGTAACTGTAATCTTCGGCAGAATCGCGTTTATTTTTACTAGGCTTCTGATCCTTTTTGGTTCCGACAAATATATTTCCTGACTCTCCTACTGCAACAGCAATATTTTCTCCCTCAGCATAGCCATATATTTTACAGAATGATGATATATATTTAGTGTCTGAGGCACTAATAGCTGCGTGAGGTATTGGTTCACTTTTTTCAGTGGTCAGAATCCATTCCTTAATTTTACCAATATCATTGTTATCATTATCGTCACTATCTTTATCCTTTACAAATCTGCGGCCGCTCACTGTCGTCGCTACTAATTTATCTCCATCCAGCTCAATTTTGCCAAAGTCTTCCTCATAGCCAACCTGATCCCTGGTCCAGGAGAGACCATCCTCAGACCTGATTATCAGACCTTTTTGTCCAACGGCAACAAATTCTTTTCCGTTATATGTAACACAGTATATATCTCTGCCAGTAATATATTTACTTATCTTATTCCACTGATAATTGTCCAGCTGTGAATCAGCTGCCAATTTGCTATTAGAAACTAGAGCAAAACAGAGAACAAAACCTACCAGGCATAAAATTTTTCTGAGCATATTTCACCTCTTATTCAACTGTTGTAATTACCAGTATATAACAATACGTATTTTACCATATATTTTATAAAATGTAATCAGAGTTGAAGTTGAAAAGGAGCCTGTCTGATAACAAGCTCCCTTTTATGTTTGCCTTAATATAAGTTTCCTCGTACGTTAACTCTCCGGCCTATTTGTTCCGGCTATTTATTCCATGAATTTCCGGTCTCAGTACAATTCTCTAATGTAACCGAAGCCTCATCATCACAGAAGTCATCACAGGAATTATTGCTAAAAACAGTGTCCCTGACAACAATACCACTATTGCTATTATCTTTGTCACTTAAAAGATCTATCGTTTTAAAGAAATACGCTTTCTCATCCCAGATACCATTTGATTTTTGACAGTTGTTTACTATCTTACACTTTTCTATTAACAACTCTGACCCGTTACTCACTTCAAAAAATCCCCATTCGAAAGACTTATTGCCTGAAAACTCACACCTTTCAAACTTAATGGTTTTAGAGTTTACAATGTAAACAATATTACTATAAGCTTCATGGTCAGAAATCTTGCAGCCGGTAAAATATATTTCTTCACAATTAAAAAGCTGCACCGCTCTAAGAGAACAATGATTTATCTTTGTATTGGTACAGTTCAGCCCTTTTGTTTCATATAAATTAAGACCGATACTGCCACATCCATAAAGTTCAGACCTATCTATTAATATATCATTGCATTTTTCGAAGGAAAGCACTCCGGCATCACACTCATATGTATTTGGTGTATGTCCTGCTTTAATATTCTTAATATTGACGTTATCACATTCCTTAAAACGAATAATCTCTGCATACCTTGGATCAATCACCAACTCCGCAATCCCGGTATTCGGACCTTCGATTGTAAGATTGGAAATATTGCTGATATTTAACTCCTTACCATCTGATACTTCCTGCCAGGTTACCTTTTTATCGTTACTGTCGGTTTGCTTGATTGAAGAAAGATTATATATACCGGGCTTGAGTAAGATTCTTGTATCGGATCCGATTTCCTTAACAAGCTGTGCCGCCGAACTTACGATAACCTGTTTAATCTTCGAATCCGGCCTTTGACCCAGTAAAATACTGTTTGTATTTCTTTCAAATCTAGAACTTTTTTCAAAGCACTTTCCACAACTTGTAGGCGTAATATATACTCTGTCCTTGTAAATTACCGGTACTGCATCCAGTGTTGTTGAGATATTATTAATCTTAGCAGTTTTACTGCCCACTTTCAGAATAATCTCTGTGGAATCTTTTTTAACAGTAATACTCTTATCGGAGTTATTCCAAATTATATGTGCATTATCGTTTGGTACGCCCAGATATACCATCAATTCATTTAGTGGAAGATAAACTTTTCCATCAACAGATATGGGATTTGATGAATACACTCCAAGTATTCCATCTACATAAACCTTTAAATCCGGTTTTTCAACAATAGATGCTTTAGCAAAAATATTGCTCATACACATAGGTATAAGCAGCGCAAGTACGATAACAATCAGTTTTTTATTCACTTTAAGTGACCTCCTAAGATGTAGAATGTATATGTTAATAAAAACCATTTATAACATATTATCACGTATAAGTGAACTATATAAGTCCTAAAATTAGAGTTTTTTGAAATTTGTAACCATGTTTATGATAACCCTTTTGTTCATAAAAAGCATGTGCACTTTCACGGTGTAAGCTACTGGTTAATCCTATTATGGCTATATTCTCATTTCGGGCTAGTTGTTCAATTTTTTCAAGTAATTTCGTTCCTATACCTTTATTCTGATACTCCTTGCATACCGCCAATGCTATGATTTGTAAATACTCACCCTGAATGTTAAACGTTATAAATCTACATGCCCCAATAAATCCAATTACCTTCCCGTCGCAAACCGCAACAAAAGTCTGATAGTTCTTATTCTTTTTAATAGCATCTAACTGACTTAATAATGTATTTTTAGTTAAGCTATCATAACCAAGTTCATTTTTTATTAATTCAATTATTTCTTCGTAATCGCTAACTTCTAAAGGACGTATCCATATATTCATTAACATATTCACCTTCAATCATATACCTTATTTGATCGCTTATCATTTTACAGCACGGCATATCAGACCTCAAATAACTTAAACATCTTTTCAAATCGCTGGGAATTCTCAATATCCTGTAAACCTACATATGCCTGGCTTATCAGTAAATATACTTCAGGAGTGTTTTGGTTCAACCGATAAAGCTTTTTTAGCAAGTTCCAGAGCTTTACCATATTCGCGGTTATTCAAAGATGATTTTATACTATCAATGATAGATTCAGTATTTATTATCTCTTTATTGGTATTTATATAATTAGTATCAAATTCTTCCAAGACACTTCTTATTTTGTCAGCTGAAAAGGGTTATTGAACATATGCTACTGCACCCATATTGGTACAATCCACTGCATTTTTAACTGTTGTATATGCTGTAATTATTATTACCGGAGTTTTGATGCCTAGCTCTCTGATTCTCTTTAAAACTACCTTTTTCATTGCTTTTGTTCCCCTTCTGCAATATTTAATGTAAAAGTAAAACTGCTCCCAGCATCAAGTTGACTTTCACACCAAATCCTGCTCCGGTGAGCTTCAATTATCTCCCGGACCACCGCCAGCCCCAACCCTGCCCCTTACTTCGGAATCACCGTCCTTTACCTGTACAAACTTTATATTGTAAGAACATGACTTTCCCAATGAGCTGTAAAAATTACGATTGCCTTTGGTCTAATAAGTTGAGATAAAGGGAAAATATATTTTAAGTCTACTAAACAAATGAGGTGAAGCAAATGCTAAAGCGTATAGAATGCAACAAAATGGGTAAAAGCGATCTGGGGTGGCTTCATAGTATTTTTCATTTTTCCTTTGCAGAATATCATAATCCAGACAATATAAACTTCGGTGTTTTGAGGGTTCTGAATGATGATTTGATAGAATCCAATACCGGCTATGATATGCACCCTCATAGAGATATGGAGATTATCTCTTATGTTGTGGATGGCGAGCTGACACATGGCGATAGTATGGGTAACAAAAGTACCCTTACCCGCGGCCAAGTACAATATATGAGTGCCGGGACAGGTGTATTCCACAGTGAGCATAATCTGTACAACAAGCAAGCACGATTTCTTCAAATATGGATTTTACCTGATAAAAAAGGCTACACTCCCAATTACGGAGATTACCGGTTTGCTTGGGATATGAGGAAAAACAAGTGGCTTCATATAGTTTCAGGTAAAAACGGGGAAGCTCCTGTCAGGCTAAACCAGGATGCAAATATCTACGTTTTAGAGTTGGAGATGGGATGTGAAATCAGTTTTTCTATTGAAGCTAACAGACAGGCATATTTAGTCCAAATTGAGGGTACTTCAACAATAAACGGTGTTGTATTGAATGCAAGAGATGCTATGGAAATCAAGGAAGAGAACATTACAATCCTGGCAAATGAACTTTCTCATTTTTTAGTTATTGAAATGACATTGCAGCCCTAACCAAGGCACGTTGGTTGAAATCAGAATTCCACCCATTGATATCAAAACGTACAAATCCTAAGGGACGGGGGTGCGGACATAAAGTTGGACACTATTGATACTCTGAAAGGAGTTGAAAAATATTCCAGCCCGGTTTTATCCATGAGCCCCATCCCCAGATAAGTATATAACCTTTTTTTATCAATCTCATAGTTAGCCTCTATGTATTCGAACGTCCCCTGCCAAATCTCTTCTGACTATCGTACTGGCTTGGATATACAGTATCTACTTCCTTTCTTGAATCAAGTAGCTGAAGATATAATAAAGTATGGGAGTACGACAACATTATGAAGCTTTGGGGATACATAGTTTCAATATAAAGATTCTTTTTTCCTGGTCTGTTTCTATGAACATCATGCCACCTAGGCCTTCAATGGTTTCCCTTATAATTTTTAATCCAAGACCGTGAAAAGTATTATTTCCTTTAGTGGTTTTTATTTCACCGTCCCGTATTAATAATACTCCATTAAAAGAATTTGAAACATTAATGACAGCCCAATCCTGATTACAACTGCTCGTAATCTCAATGAGCCGCTCTGGACCTGCTATCTTATTACATGCTTCTATAGCATTATCAATTATATTTGTAAAAAGGCGGACGATATCAATCTCAGCCAATGAAACACTTTCCGGGAGATGCGCAACGGCCGAAAAACAGATGCCCTTTTCCTCGCAGGTGTTGGCAGCATCCTGTAAAATAGCATCCAACAGGATGTTGTTGGAATAAGTTTTATGAATCTGAACATCCTTCTGCATGGTATCATGAATTTCGTCAAGGAGCCGAGCAGCATGTTCATACTCCTTTTTGGCCAACAAAGTTTTTACCGAAGCCATCATATTATTGTAGTCGTGCCGAAATGTCCGGTAGCTTTCCGTAAATCTGCGGTAGGATTGATAATGCCGCATCTGGCGGGACAGTTGTTCATGTAATTGCTGGGTGTTCAGCTCATAATCAAGCAATTCTGCAACCTTGGCTGTATGATTTAAGACAACCTGCAGCCCCAATTTACTAATTACGCAGGACATTAAATATAGTACTGAAAACCAGGGGTGACTAATTTCAAGGATACGCCCGCTATTTACAAGCAGAAGATATACCAATTGAATTAACAGATATATAACTACAAAGCTAAGCTGTCCTTTATTTTTAAGCATACGGCCGGCCATTATATCCGGCATGGCTACCTTACGGATAAACAGGCTGAGCAGTATTGTAACTACAACAGATAGGATTAGTATTGTATTGTAATAGGTATCCTGCTCGAAAACTTCATTAATACTATCGTTTAAAACAATAGAATAAATTGAAGCGATAATTCCTCTGCTGCTATATAATGAAAACATGTAGATACTACCCGAATACAAAATTTGCAGGAAATTCCCGTAGAACAGAAGGTTAAAAGCGAACATCATGGAGCCTACGTTAAGTAGTATACGGATTAGATAATAATCAAATAAGCCGGATATCAACATAGCACTGATATTGATAGCGACAGCGACTACATAAAAATACCAATCATTCCTTTTAGGTGGAAATACCTTTTTAAAATAAAGGAGGATAAATACAACATAAGAAATCAGCGAACCCATCCCCAAAAGCTGCATGATTTTCCACCCCCTTTAACATCAGTAACCATAATTGTTGATATGGCAGATATAACAAGCATAATTTTTTAACGTTTAAATATTAATCTCATCTATTGGAATGTTTTCTTATACTTCCATAAGTTGGATATCCTGTCCATATTTGAAAGTATATGTAATTTCTCATATGAGAATTTGATTTTACTGTCAGCTATATTCATCCTCTCTATTCTTCCAAAAATTCAAAGGCATTATATCACATGGCGTTATGTTTTTCTATTTAGGCATAATAATAAATTGTTAGTATCAAATAAATCACTTCTACACCGAGTGGCGAATAAAATGAATTATAGAAACCCGTAAATCATAGCTCACCCCAATCATTTAAACGGGCGTGTTAATAGGAGGGAAGTTAAGAATGGGTACAGGTTATTTAATAATACAAGCCCGCACCGCTGATGGTGCATTACCTTTAACTGGTGTACGGGTGAGAATCAAGGGCCACCAAGGTATGGTACTACATGAGCTAATAACTGATGAGAACGGAGAAACCAAACAGATTTCGTTACAAGCAGTAGACAGGAGGTTGTCTTTGGATCCAAGTTATACGGGCATACCATACTCTACATTTAAGTTGGAGGCGGAGGCTGAAGGATTCAACAGCTTACATATTACCGGTGTACAAATTTTCGACGGAGAGAAAGCCATCCAGCCTGTGACATTGATTCCGATGCTTGAAGGGCAGATAATTCCACATAGACAGGATATCTTCATTGGAAAACATGCTATTGCATTGACAAAACGTCAGAATCAGTTAGGGCCATTTATGGAATCCCTTATATTACGCCATGTTATCATTCCCGATCCCATCACCGTACACCTTGGCACACCTGCGTCATCTGCGCAAAATGTACATGTGCCCTTCCCTGATTATGTCAAAAATGTTGCCAGCAGTGAAATCTATCCAACCTGGCCGAAGGCGGCACTGGAGGCAAATATCTATGCTATCATCACATTTGCTTTAAACAGGGTGTTCACGCAATGGTACAGAAGCCGAGGATATTATTTTGATATAACAAATAGTACGGCCTACGACCAGTATTTTCAATATGGGCGAACCATTTATGAATCCATTAGCCTGGTTGTAGATGAGATCTTCAATCAATATGTTCGCAGACAGGGACAGATTTCACCGTTCTTCACATCTTTCTGTAATGGAACAACCACTACCTGCCCCGGGCTGTCCCAATGGGGAACGGTAACCTTGGCTGACCAAGGTCGGGCGGCATTACAGATACTGCGCTATTACTATCCAAATGATATTGAAATTTCACAAACCAATATCATTACCAATATCGTTGTATCATATCCCGGTGCAACGCTGCAATCAGGGAGTACAGGTCTGGCCGTGCAGACCATACAGACCTATCTGAACAGGATCAGACGAAACTATCCCGCTATTCCACTTATAACCGATAATCCTGGTGAGTTTGGAAGCAGTACCCAGGCGGCGGTAACTAAATTTCAGAGTATTTTCGGTCTGACTCCTAATGGTAAAGTTGAAAAAGCAACTTGGAATAAAATTTCTTATATTTACGTCGCCATAGCGAAGCTGGCAAGTCTGGATAGCGAGGGTACAGCTCTGGGGATAGGAACAGTTCCGCCCAGTTCAATACTTAAGGTGGGTTCAAGTGGGATTGATGTAATCACGCTGCAACACATACTAAGCTTTATAGGTCAGTTTTACCCTACCATTCCCGAACTGACCCAGGATGGTATTTTTGAGAGCAAAACAGTCCAGGCTGTAATAGCTTTTCAACGGATGATGGGTATAAACGCGGACGGTATTGTTGGTCCGACAACCTGGAATTCGCTATATAAAACTTATTGGGGTATTAGGGATAATGCTCCCACCCCGGAGACCGGTCCTGTGATTGAGCACGTTGTCCGGTCGGGTGATACGCTTTGGCTGCTTGCACAGAGATTCAATACCACCGTTTCCGCCATAAAAGCTCTGAACAACCTGACAAGCGATGTGCTCATAATAGGGCAGGTGCTGCTGATTCCCACTACAGGGGCCACAACCCCCAGCTTTACTTATACCGTCCGGTCGGGCGATACGCTTTGGCTGCTTGCACAGAGATTTAATACCACCGTTACCGCCATAAAGGCTCTGAACAACCTGACAAGCGATGTTCTCACCATCGGGCAGGTACTACTGATCCCCAATACTGGAGCCACGACCCCCGGCTTTGCCTATACCGTTCAGTCAGGCGATACTCTTTGGCTGCTTGCGCAGAAGTTCAATACCACAGTTAGCTCTATAAAGACTCTGAACAACCTGACAAGCGATGTGCTCACCATTGGGCAGGTACTGTTTATAATACAAGGTTCTGCTTATAACGAAACAAGTAAAAAAGAAAAATGAAATTAATATGACATACGCATATCAAAGCAAACGTCAGCATGTAAACATAAATTCATCCTGGGCTGTGACGCCATAGAAGCAGCCCAGGACAATAATTCGACCACATGCATCACTCTTATTCTAATGTCGGAAAGCCTAACTTCTAGTTGTCTATCAATACCGGGGCTTCCTGTATACACCCGTTTTTATTTAAAAATCCAATAAACTTGTCAGCAGTCAGTGATCTGCTGAAATAAAAGCCCTGGAAATAATGACATCCCAATTCATGCAGCATATCAGCCTGTTCTTTTGTTTCAACACCTTCTGCCACAGCCTTGATTTTCAACTGGTCACATAAGGAAAGGATAGATATAATAATTCTCCGATAATGCTCATTTGTGGTAATATTGCGTATCAGTGAAGCATCTAACTTAACAACATTTGCGTATAAGTCACAGAGATACAACAAAGAGCTATGCCCCATTCCGAAATCATCAATAGAGATATTCATGCCGAAGTCCCTTATCTGCTTCAGCTTACCCAGTGTGGAATCACTCTGATCTATTGTTGCATTTTCGGTAAGTTCCAGTTCGGTATAACAGGGATCAATATTGAAAATTTCAATGCAGGACTTCACATATTGAACCAACGTTACATCCTCCTGTAGTTGCCGTGGACTCAAATTCACAGAAAGGCATATTTTGTCAAACTTCTGTTGATACCAATACTCCAGATCGCTGAATGCCTGCTTAATGATCCACCTTCCCAATTTGTTTGTTAAGTTGGCTTCATCGCAAATGTGTAAGATGATAAGTGGGGACACATAACCATAAATAGGATGATTCCATCTCAAAAGGGCTTCCGCTCCCATAACTTCTCCCTTGTAGTTTACTTTTGGTTGGTATTCCAAATGCATTGGAACACAGTTATTAGTCAGTCCATGCTTAATTTCGGTCATCAAAGTACGGGCCAGATAACCCGTTTCATCGCGCCGGTCAAGAATGGTTCTCTGTTGTCTCTCCTGAATATATTGAATTTCATTAATCAGGTTCTTAAAAACCGTAATATTAGCGCGATGTTGGCTTCTTTCCTGCAATCGGACGAAAGGAATATAAATCAATACAGCTAAAACCAGATTCACTGCCTGCAGAACAATCCCTGCAACAGATCCTGTGCCAAGATAGCCGGATAAGAAAATGGGGGTTGTCCATTCTACTTCCTGTATTATCGGAGGCACCCATCCCGATCGCACAGATACCCAGGCGGTAAAGCTTAAAACAATTGGAGATAACAAAAATGGAATAACGTAATATGGATTAAATATGATTGGCAAACAATAAATCATGACTTCATTTATGTTAAAAACTGCCGGCAGCAACGAAACCTTTGCCAGTTTGTTCCGGCTGTTTTTTCTCCCACTTAATAGCAAGGCAATCAGTAGTCCGAATGTTGCGCCTGCACCTCCTAAAAAAACAAATGTATCAAAAAATTCTTTTTTGAGGATAGCGGTATCTGTTAAGGAGTCAACAACCTGTGTTGCTCCTGACATCGCATCCATGACAACATTACCCCCATGAATTCCGAAAAGCCATAAAATATGAGTAATGGGAAGAATGATTAATGCGACAAAGTAGTTATTTCCCGTCATCCATGTTTCATTTATAGCCTGTAAAAACATCGTTTGTATATTACTCAGGCCAGTAAACTTAAACAATGCCTTTGCTGTACAAAAAAATAAAATTGTAAGCATAGCAGGAACAACTGCACGAAAAGATGCCCGTATCAGAGGACTTTCACTATAGTAGACTATATCTGAGGGCAGGAAATGGTCCCGGCATTTGTAAAAAAAGCAAAATAGACTGCAGGCCAGTACTGATATGACTATAGCTTCAAACATACCATCAGAACCCACCATTTTCTCACTTATTATCATATCAGTATTATCGTTAAACGCAAAAAATGAGGAAAATGCGGTTATTACGATAATGATCGAATTTACCTCACCGGACTTCACGAGCTCCTTTTCCTTTGAGATGGCGTAGCTGACAGTAATCAGTGTTATAACAGCCATGATCTGAAGTGTACTTTTATGTATTGTTAGTCCGATCTCCCGCCACCCTTCACCAAAAATCTGCAGTAGAAAATTTTGGTAAGCGGTTATGGGCAGATTAATCAATGCCAGTACTATGGAGCCGATTAAAATCAATGGCATCAGATATAGTAATCCTCTGCGAAGTGCCCGGAATGTTGGTTGATCCGCCACTTTTGACACAAGTATATCAAGCTTATCTAACAATTAATTATTCCCCCTCTTAACACTCCATGACCGCAATGCAAAATCGCCAGTTATACTATTCATGAATGGCTTTGTACTTTCTTTGCTTTAATTTGTTACCTATAAATTTGAAACTTGGATATATACATAGAAAAAGCTTGGTCCACCAGTTTTGAATAGGTCACACCAATAGGAATTACCTCTCCGGTTTTTAAAATCAGGTTTGGTCGCTGAAATTTTTTGATGTAATGTAAATTGACCATATAGGAGCGGTGCACCCGGACAAAATCTTTCTCCAGCATTTGCTTTTCCAGTTGTTCCATTGTACCATAATACTCTAAGCTTTCTCCGCCCTGATAATGTACCCTTACTAATCGTTTATATATTTCGAAACATGAAATATTTCTTATAGGTATGACTTTACGGGTCCCTCTTGATTCACAAACAAACATCTCGGTCTTTTTGCCTTCCGCCAGTGAAACGGCACGCAATAGAATCTCCTCAAATCGCTCGGCAGAGGTGGACTCCTTGATTAAATATTGTACCGGCGAAGCATCAAATGCTTCAAACACGTAATCTTGGCTGGTAGTTAAAAAAATAATCTCAGCGTTGCAGCCAAGTTTCCGCAGCTGTTTAGCTGTTTCTATCCCGTTGAGATCACCCATCAGAATATCCAGATATATTATATCTGCTTGATTTGGCGAATCGGACAGGTGAAAGATTAACGCTTCACCTCTTTCAAACACAGAAAGTGTAAAGGTTATACGGTTTTTATAAGAAAATTTATTAATCAAATTACAATATTCATTTATTATCTGTTGATTGTCACCACATAAAAATATTGTCACCATTCTTATCCTCTCCGCATTTCACGAACATTACTGCTTACCTGCAAAATTAACTGTCTGATTGTATTCTATCCATAATATGTATCGTTCATTAATACCGGTATATAACTGAACATTAATCTGTATAATGTATAACATCTCTCCATACTGGAACCACCACAGAATCAATTATGCACTGCATATATAGAACTAATAAATAAAGAAGCTTATATTAGTATTCGCAAAAAAGAAATATGTAATCCGACATGAGTAATTCAAGAGTATTTCAATAAACCTCAGCGAAAAGAAGTATCCGTCAAATCTTGACAGCACCCTCCGCTACACATTATCTTGTCGATCGTCTGAACCAATTGCCCTATTTCAGGCTTTGAAAGTTGGGCATCAGCCCCCACTTTCTCACCCTTTAGTCTCACTGCATCGGTAATCAGGGATGAGAAAATCACAACAGGAATTTTAGATAGTATACTATCCTCTTTGATACGTTTTGTCAGGTGATGCCCGTCCATGTTTGGCATCTCAATGTCGGTAATAACACAAGCTACGGAACCCGGTTCATCTTTTACAGCCTGAAGGTAATCCCAGGCCTCTTGACCATTAGAGGTTTTGATGATATTTCGGTATCCGGAATTATGTAGTGCGTCAATAATTATCTTATTCAGCATTGGAGAATCCTCCGCAATCAAGATAGGTTTCAAACTGTTGCTTTGTTCCACTTTTTTTATTAGCCCGCCTGTATTTATTTCCTCACTTGATAAAGGGATAATATCATATATTATTTTTTCAAAATCAATCAAGGTAATTATTCTGTTCTCCAACTTAGCGATACCAGTGACTAATCCATCATCATTACCATAGATTGCAGCACTGGGCTTTTCAACCATTTTCCATGAAATCCGACAGATGCTTAGCACCTGATGAACATGGAAAGCTAAACTCATTTGATTGAAGTCTGTAATAATGAATATGTCATTTATGGGGTCTTTTGAAGCCTGGTAATTCATAATTTCTGCAAGGTCCACCACCGCAAACAATATATTCCTTGATCGAATAATTCCCTCAATGCCGGGTTTTGAATGGGGAATCTTCTGAATTGACTGATAGCGGATCAATTCCCTTACTTTCGCAACGTTTATACCAAAATGGTTTCCGGCAATAACAAACTCCAATACTTCCAACTCATTTGTTCCTGTTTCTAAAAGAATATCGTTCTCTCTTTTTTTCATAATCTATCCATCCTTTCTTAATCATCGGGAAAACCAGTACATTCTGCTGCAGCTCAGTTATCTATTCCTACAGCCTCCTTTTATTTCGATAAATCTTCTTATCGGAATAAAAACAGAAAAATAATCAATAATTAAACTGATTCAGCTATCACCTGTTTCCATGCTGGAATATATAATATCCGCTTCATGTTACTTATAAAAACGAAAAGCTGGGTTGTCAACGCCGGATAGCTGGAAATGAATAAGTTATAATAGATGTAGCCGGATTTACTTAATAAGTAGCCCCGGCTTAATGTTTGTTTCAGCTTATCTGTGATGCAATACAGGGAGCCTGGTATTTCTCAAAGCCTGCTGTTTCACTGCCGATAACAGTATATGCACGGTAACCTGGTGCTTAATTTCTATAGGCGTTTATTTCAACTGGAACTGGCTGATTAGCTGCGCGACAGTTTCAGCTTGTCCGGAAAGTTCTTCACTGGCAGAGGCACTTTCCTCTGCGGTTGCTGCGTTAGTCTGTACTACCGCTGAAATCTGTTCGATTCCTAAATTTATCTGACTAATCGCATCAGCTTGTGCAATGGATGCGGCCGCAATTTCATTGACCAATTTGTTGACCTTCACCTCTTCCTCTACCATAATTTTATGGGATTTTTCTGTCTCTCTGGCTATCGCCATACCATTGCCAATTGAACGAATGGCATTTTCGATAAGCATGGTTGTATTTTTAACAGCTTCGGCACACATAGTAGCAAGCTTACGCACTTCATCTGCAACGACTGCGAAGCCTCTTCCCGCTTCGCCCGCCCTTGCTGCCTCCACTGCCGCATTCAACGCAAGAAGGTTGGTCTGGTCAGAAATGTCATCAATGGTTTTAACAATTTTGTGGATCTGATCAGAGGTATTTGAGATATCGTCCATTGCTGTTAACAACTGCTTCATCTGACGGTCTACATTTTGTATCTCTGCTCCTGTTTTGGAGACTAATACATTAGCCTGTTTTGCATTCTCGGCGTTAGTTTTTACATGTTCTGAAACATCCGCTATCGTAGCTGCCAATTCTTCAATCGTGCCAGCCTGTTCCGTAGCCCCCTCAGCGAGATTCTGAGCACTGGCAGATACCTGTTGGGAAGCGGCGGCCACCTGTACAGAAGCTTGACTGATCTGAAAAAGCAATGTGTTCATAGAAGACAGAATGTTCTCCATGGATGCTTTAATGGGCATAAAATCTTTTGAATACTCCATCGTAACTGAAGCCGTCATGTCACCCTCTGCCATTTTACCAAGGACATCAGAAATGTTATGGATATACTGATTAAGCTTATCGATTAAAGTACGGGTGCTGTCTGCCAGAGAGCCGAGCTCATCCTGAGAATGATATGTTATGACAACATTCAAATCTCCAGTAGCAAGCTGTCTGGTGGCCATCTCAATTTCTTTTATGGGTTTTGTAATACTGCGGGTTATGTAATTACATAAAAGAACTATGGCAGTAAGAGATAATACTACTATCGCTACAACCCAAATATAGGCGTTCCGTTCGGCAGCTTTGCTGACGCTATAGAACTCTGTACCTAATTGGTCAGTGGATTCTCCGATACTTTTTGCCTGCATGCGTATATCATAAATAGCAGGTCCGACCTTAGTCTTATAAAGGGTTAGACCTTCTTCATTTATGTTATTTTTCCCCAGTGTTATTATTTTTTCTCTGTCTGCCTCTGTGGCATCCAGAGCACCAGCCAACTTCTTCAACAACTCCTTATTTTCCTGTATTGTAAGGTGGTCTTCCAATTTTAAAATTGCATTATTTACAGCATCCAATGCCTCATCCATACCCTGGGAATATTGCTGGTAATCTTCGGCACTTGTTTGTGTACAAAAAAGAATAAGATACTTTTCTATTTCCTGTAACGACCTTCGTAAATTCATGGCCTCAGTGCTGTTTATATTTGGGCCATTATAGAAGTTAGTGAAATTAGTTGACATCGTTCGCATACCCATTACAGCAAATATAACCGTAACAACAAAAAGAATGATAGTAATACCGAATGTGATGATAAGTTTTTTTCCTATTTTAAAGTCTCGCATCTGAAACCTCCTCTTATAATAGTTGATATCATCATACTTAATTTAAGTGGGTACTACGCATTTTTGTCCTTAATTGACTTTTTTTTGTTCCCAATGAGAGCATAATTTTGTGTTTATTATTCCTCTATGCTATTTATTACATAAAAAGGCTAATCGGGGACATGGTTGTCTTGAAGAACCGGACAATTATTCACTCTCGTATCCTGTATTCGCATTATTTTTTCCGTACATGAATTTGAGATGGGTAAAAGCGATCTGGGGTGGCTTCATAGTATTTTTCATTTTTCCTTTGCAGAATATTATAATCCAGACAATATAAACTTCGGTGTTTTGAGGGTTCTAAATGATGATTTGATAGAATCCAATACCGGCTTTGATATGCACCCTCATAGAGATATGGAGATTATTTGTTGGAGATGGGACGTGAAATCAGTTTTCCTATTGAAGCTAACAGACAGGCATATTTAGTCCAAATTGAGGGTACTTCAACAATAAACGGTGTTGTATTGAATGCAAGAGATGCTATGGAAATCAAGGAAGAGAACATTACAATCCTGGCGAATGAACTTTCTCACTTTTTAGTTATTGAAATGGGGAAGGAATAGTATTAAACATCTTGCATTGATTTTACTTAGTAGGATATATAAATGTCTTCTCAACTCTTTTGGATTGTAAAAGGTACAAAATCCATATTGTAGAACTAACAAGGCTGAACATCATGTTTTTTAAACTTTGTAAAACATCTACACCAGTATATCTGGCTATTCCGTACTGAATTATGCGATATGCTAATATAAAAATTAAATAATATATCATAATCCTTACAAAGGATTTTTTTCTTTTATACATTAGAATGAACAAACAAACACTTAGTACCAATATAACTATAGAGTATGCTATTCCTATTTTTGCGGGTTAAGCAGACAAAGCAGTCTTTCATGTTTATCTCCATCTCGATTACACCCCTTTTGCTTCATCTATAGTCAATCCATTTTGAGGAGGTAACTCCCTGTAATCTGTAAGCTCCTTGAAATTCTTATTAGAATTTCCTACAATTGATATGGCAATAGATAAAATTCCTGACACTATGGTTATATATGCCCAGTTAACATTTTCCAACAACGTTCCATATACAGCCATTCCCAGCGGTGCTGATATCAGATTTGCAGTGGTAACAACGCCAAATATCCTTGCTCTTATGTCCTCTGGTACTTTAATCTGAAGAAAAGTAAATGCAGTAATATTTATGATAGCGTTAAGCATTCCGCCTGCAAGCAATATGACACCAAATACTATGGTAATGGTAGTTTTTGCGCTTACAGGGAAAACAGGAATTTTGGGAAATGCCCATAATAGAATGGTAAACGATTCAACCATCAGTATTACAAATACTTTTTTAAATATATTGTCTGTGGTCTTTTTAGTTGATATAAATATTGCAGCCAGTATCATTCCACCGGTCCAGGACCCCTGGATTACTGACAGCTGTATTCCTGATACATGAAGCTGATTATAGTTGATATACGTTAACACCAGAGATATCAAAGGGATATAAATAAAGTTTACAATAGTTACAATTAAAAGTAGGAATCTTATTCCTTTTTCACACTTCAGATATGTAAATACCTCTTTCAGGCCTTCCACGTAGCTTTGATCTTGAATAACTTTATTGCCCTGGTTAAACTTTAAAAACATTTCACAGACTCCGGCCAACAAAAATGTGATCCCGGAAATCAGGAAAATCCTTCCGAGCCCAATTGTATTATAAGCTATCGCACCAATCACAGGACCTACAACATTTGTTATTGCTCCAATGGATTGGAAAGCCGAATTAGCTCTAGCTATATCTTCTTTCTTGACAATTTCCGGTATTGAGGAGTTAAGCGCAAGGAGAAAAAACGCCTGAACTAATCCAATCGTTATTGAATAAACAATAAACAGCACTATGCTTTTAGAGTAGATTTCAAAAACAGCAGTAAAAATGAGAATTGCAATACCACATAGTATGTCACTGGCAACTATAAACTTCTTTTTGCTGCCTCTGTCAATAATTACACCAGCAAAAATATTTACTAGTACACCCGGAAGTATAGCAAAACCAAGAATCATTGAAAATGCACTGGCTGAACCGGTCATATCCAAAACATACAGACTTATTCCAAATTTCAGAGCATTGGATCCCATATCACCTACAGCACGGCCTAAGATTAATAGGATAATGTTAATCTTAAAATTAGTCGTTTCATCTGATTGAACTACTTTAGAATTTTCCATTATTAATTACTACCACCTTCAAAAAATAAGTATTCTTCTTGTACAAAACGTTTGAATTTAAGGCAAGGTTTACCCGCTATCTTATTTGTCAACTACAATATTCCCAGACTTGGATTCTATAATAATTTTGTTTGTTCCTCCGTTTACAACTCCCTCAATATAATTACGCTCTGTCTTTTTAATCTCTATTGGAAAACTACATTTTGCACTCCCTGATAATGATTTAGCTAATAAATCAAAGGCTGAATTTTGAGGAAGTTGCAGTTTAACACTTCCAGAGTTACTTTTTAGATTGAGTGTATTACTGTTAAATTCCTTATAACTAACAGTTATACCTCCAGAACTGTTTGTGGCATCCAATTGACCTGCAAACCCTGATAATTCTATTCTTCCTGATAAATTTTCTAATTTCGCACTTCTTGTTGTCATGTCTTTTGTTAAAATGTGCCCTGATGTAGCTTCTACTTCTAAATTATTTAAGTCTAACCTTCCAATATCTGTTGTACCTACAGTAGTTTTTATATTCAAATCATTTGAATAACTTTGAGGAATAAATACATCAAGCCTATGATTTCTTTTCCAATTTAATAATTCATATTTCCTGCTTTTTACTTCAATAGTTAAAATTCCATTATTAATATTTGTTGAAAGATTATAATCAGGCTCCTTCTTATTCTCTAACAATCCATATAATTGCACTTTAATTCTATTTTCTGACGTTGGAATTACATTGATATTGGTGTGTACATCGTCTATAGCTATATTCTTGATATCAGCACTTTCAAAAACCTTTTCATCACTTATGTTAGCAACTCCCGACCCAGAATTATTAAAAACGCCAATAAATGAATCTTTCATAACTAACACCCCCAAAACTAAACTAATAATAACAATTAAGCATAAAACCAATATGACCTTTTTGATATTCATCCAATATTCCTCCAGTTAATTATTCTTAAATTCCACTTTATATATTGTTTTATCCAATTCTGTACAGCTTTGCTCAAGTAATACCCCCCTATAAATAATAGAAGTCCAATTGCAATTATTCCTATAGAGGATATAATTTGAAAAATAGTATTATCAGATATACTTGGAATGTAAATCCATTGTGATAAAAAAGTCTGGTCAATTGATGCTAACAACAACAATACTCCTATTGTGACTATGCCAAGCGCTCCACAGAATAATGCAAATACAAAGGCAATAATGGCTACAACTGGTCCAAGAACGAATATAAGGTTAAAAAATGCAACACCAAACGCTGGTATACCAGTTCTGAATATATGTTGTAGAAATTTTTCTCTCTTAATCTCTTTATCAATGAAATTTTCTTTATGTTGTCTTGCAATACTCTTGTAATCTCCAAGAGCTTCTAAAACTTCAGATTCAGTTTTACCACTCTGTATTCCTTCATCAAAATATAAATTGTAGTCCGATAATATTTCTTCAATTTCTTTTGAGGGTAAAGCCTTAAGAGATTTTTTCAATCCATTTAAAAACTTATTCTTATTCACTGGAAATAGTCTCCTCCATAATTTTTCTCACACCAGCACTTACTGCTTCCCATTCTGTTAGTAATTGCTTTTTTTTATTTATTCCTTTTTCGGTTATTCTATAATATTTTCTCGGAGGACCTTCTTGTGATTCCTGGAGATATGTTTCAAAGCACCCATCATCTTTTAACCTCTTAAGTAATGGATAAATTGTACCTTCAGAAATTAGTATATTTTTAGAGATGATACTAACTAACTCATATCCATAACAGTCTTGTTTATTTAGTAAATATAAAACACATAATTCCAATATACCTTTTTTGAGTTGAATATTCATATTTCCCTCTTCCAGTAAATATGCAATCTACATATCATTCAAATTCACGAATACTACTCATAGCTACGGTAACAGAAATTCAATAATATTACATTACAGTTTTAATCTTACAAAGTATGTATATTATACTGCTTTGTACCAAATAATGCAAGGTACTAATTACACTAAGGCATATTTATAACTACCACATACTTCTGACGATATGAATAAACACTCCTCTTCCCTTATTAAGGAAGACTGAAATCTTTGATTCTATTGAGTTTACGGTAAAGTATACGAATTAATCACATCCAAAAAAACATCAAAAAATGGGTAAAAAAAGTGTGCATGATATACTATTTTTCAAGTAAACATCATACACACATTCTATTTGATTAGTTCTCAAAATCCTTGTTATTCTTCATATCGAGTATCTTTCAGTTTCGCCAATTTCTGTTTTCCAATAGTTTGAGTATCGACCGTTTCCTCTCCATTTTCATCAATTGTAGTAACAATTTGTTCACCAGTTAAACAATTTGTATCAATAGTCTCAGATTCACCAGTATGAATATATTCGGACAACTCTGTCATACCTATTAAATACCATCCATCATTTTGGAATCTATACCTATTTGTAAACCCCCACCGCCAAGCACTTCCTCCATATGACGATATAACAATGGAACCTCTACTGTATTTGATTCCGGCAAAAGGATCTCCATATACTCCTCCCATATCCGCGCTCAAAATTACTTCTGAAGATTGAATTGATAACTTATATGTTCCATCGTTATTTTGAAATATAATAAATAATATCCTTGGTTGCCCGAACCATTCTTTGTCACTTTTATGTTCAACAGTATATTCAATGACGGCTGCAATGTCCTTTAGATTATCATTATTTAAATCCCCTTCCGCTTTATCAATTAACTTCCAATTCTTTGGAATAAAATCATCCAATGTTTTGCCGGATGCACTTATTTCTATATTTTCCGGTTCGGCTAATGTAAATTCCAAGCTTATTTTGCTATTAATATTACCCTCTTCATCTCTAAGCACTCCTTCATCAATGATAAGATCATACTTTTGTCCCACTTCTATCTTTAAATTTCTCCATTTTAAGTATTCAAAGTCAGGTGAAAGAAGCAATTTGTTACCTTTAATCTCCCAAATTAGATTAATGGAACCATCATCTTGCCCAGATGGAACTTTTGGTTTGGTTAATGATGCCGCTATGCTATTAGTCGTATTAAAAATTTTTTTACCAAAATCAAGTTCTATCCCTTTCTCAAATATTGCATCTGTTGCTCCACTGCGTGGAGTTGTAGTAACTTCCTTGAACTCGCTGACTTTATAATTGAATACCGTTTTTCCTGTTTTTAGAATTGGTAAATCCGTTTTTTCTATATTAACTATTATACTTTTATTGACAAATTCTATTGTCCCACTTGTTTTATATTCACCATCTGTATCAACAAACTTTGCGATATTATTCTCTAATTTAATATTTGTACCATCATAATAATAGGTGCGACAAAAATATAAATGAAAGCTTACTGACGTGTTTGAAATTTCTTTAATATCAATTGTTGTACTATTCCCTCCAGTATATGGAATAGAGGTATACCAATGTCCTAAATATCCTTCACTGTTTTCTCGTGTTTTAAAATATATTCCATCTACTTTATTAACTTCATTGGAAGGAACTATTTTACCCCACTGGGTTTTGATACTCGATTCTGTCTTTGTAAAACCAAGTAATCTATCGCCTGAAACATAAGGCATATCTGAGTTAGTTTCATCAGGTAAATAATCACTAAAAATAATGTCAATATGATTAGTATCCCCCTTTATTTTCGCCTGTACATATCTATACACCCCTGCTCCTTCATCGACAGTTTTAATTTTAGCACTGTAATTATCATTTTCTTTATATATAAAGACCTCATAGAAATTAGTTTCCTCTGAATTAGTGTATTCTGTGAAAATATAGTCTCCAAGCCATGAATCCAATAGTTGTTTATTATTTCGAGATGTATAATTGGTAAGGTCCTGTTTTAGACTACCCACGACTAAATCATTATTTTTCGATTCTCCTTGTCTATTATCAGAACAAGAAGTAATTAACGATACAAATGAAAATATGATTAATATCCATAGGTACTTTTTACCTTTTCTATTCATCATAACTGTTACCCCCGAAATATAATTTAACATAATTAAATCAATAATTTTTGATCATCTTTAGATAAATGCTGTACCTTCTTCAAAGTACTACTTTATTTTACAACTAATTTCTTATAATAAAGTTACAAGGTCGTAATATTAAAATTTTGGAAACCCAGAAGATCGAGTAAGGAATCAATTCTTTAATGATAAAAAAAGTATAAAATCGACAGATAATCATATAGACTACCTGTCATTCTATATAAATCTACTAATGTACTTGGAACTGTTAATTGTTTTTTACAATTTGGTAGCCACTTTGGTATTTCCTCATAAGAGGTCTCAATATTTTAAACCTTCTCAACTATCCCATTATTGTAATCTGTTCCTTTTCAACTATTATGTACTCTAACATAGTACCACCGTCCATAGTAAGTTTAATTTTAAGCGGTGAAAATGAATTAAGCTTATGCCCTTACTCATGTATCTATTGCAATTTCAAAATATGTTTTTTCCAATAAAATACTAAACACTTTTATTTTAATCTTATTTGGCACTAATCAGAAATCAAAAGAAAACCACCATATATTGATATAACAGTTGACACAATACAACATATTGAGTATCATGGGTATGATATGATTACATAATACATTTGCCTTTAACGAACTTTTAAACGAACGCAAAAATTTGAGGAGGATAATTGTGTACAAGGAGTTTTTCAATATGATTAGAAAAAACAACCCTAATGAAATTATTGTTATAGATGCTGTTGTTGGCGCTGGAAAGACTGTTTACATGGAGATGCTTTCTAAGGACATGAATACATCCTGTTTCCAAGAGCCTGTGCAGGATAACCCCTTATTGGATAAATTCTATCATGATAGAAAGAGGTATTCTTTTCCGCTTCAGGTATACTTTCTCAATCGAAGATTTGAGATGCTGAAACAGGCATCCAAATTAGGAAAACCAACTATCATGGACCGCAGTATATATGGCGACATGATATTTGCCAAACTGCTTTATGAAGAAGGGAATATGGAAAAGGATGAATACATCTTATATCGAGATCTTCTGATAAATATGTTGGAGCATGTAGAAGCACCTAAGCTCATGATTTATCTAAAAATTGATACCGACTCGGCAATTGCGCGTATCAGGAAAAGGGGACGTGATTATGAACAGATTGTTGAAAGAGAATACTGGGAGAGACTCAATAAGGAATATGAGGATTACTTCTCAGATTATAACCTTTCACCACTTCTTATTATTGAAGCTTCCAAGTATGATATTGTGGGAAATTCACAGGACAGAATGGAAGTTCTCCAAACTATTCGCCAGAAAATTGCCGAGGTAAACAGCTATACTTAATAATATTGAAGGTTAACAAGAAGCATTATTAAAAATTAAAACAAAAAAGTGTGCATGATATACTATTTTTCAAGTAAACATCATACACACTTTTATATTAATATTTTATAATATTAAATCCTTAATTCTCCCGGCAGCGCTCAGCTTACCTAAATGTACCCGGCTTGCTGCATAGTCGCCTGTGGCTTTGAGGTGATACCGTACATTCTACGCATCTATCATAGAGAGCCTATTTGTCACATTCTTTCCTTTGTCCATGTGTAAATTTGCTTGTTTAACCTTTACCCCTACTGAATTCCGTGTTTCATTAAAGCAAAACACCTAGAATCCTTTTTAGCCTCTTGTTTTTCCCCCGGATACATTGATAGTCACTCCATGGATATAACTGGCCCGTTCACTTATCAGGAAGGCCACCGCGCTTGCTACCTCTTCTAGCTTTCCGGCGCGTCCAATAGGAATCGAACTGGTTTCTAAATACCCGGCACGAAGCTTCTCAACTGAAATCCCTCTTGTATAAGCAAGTGCTGTTTCATAGGATTCTGAGCGCAACGCTGTCGCTTCCAGAATCCCCGGTGCAACTCCCACTACCCGTATCCCTTTCTTACCTAGTTCCTTAGCCCAGGACCGTGTCAATGCATTCACCGCATTCTTCGAAGCCGAGTATACGCTCTGCCCTTCAGAACCTTCCAGTCCGCATTCTGAGGAAATGTTAACAATGACTCCCTTTCCATTTTTCTCAATCTCGCGTGCAACAGCCTGCGCACAAATAAAAACGCCCTTTACGTTTACATTCATCACCTTATCCCAAATTACCTCGTCGAGCTCGTATTTATGCTCTTTATCAGTCAATAGACGCGGGATATTGATACCCGCATTGTTTACAATTCCGTCAATACTGCCAAAGGATTTTTTCGCCTGTTCAATCATATGTTTAACGCTGTCCGCACTTGTCACATCAGTTTCCACATATAAATAGCGTTTATTCTCTAAGTCGAATTCCGGCGCATCCGGATTTTTATCGCACACAACGACATTTGCACCATCGAGTAAAAGTTCCTTTACAATTGCGTAGCCTATTCCTGAAGCTCCTCCTGTTACAATAACAGTTTTTCCTTCAAGTCCAAGCCATGATATCTCATTCATCTTAAGCTCCATTTCTGCTTCGTGCAAAATGAATTTGCCCAAAACAGAAACAAAAATTTCGCGAAATTTTTTATGGGCTTAAATTCAATTTATTGCACGTGCCATTTATTTTTTAGTACCTAAAAAATAGGCACTTGTGCATTAGTTCTCCAGAAACTTTCAGTTCCTTTCAAACTTAAACAACTCCCTCTTTTGGGATGTTCACGGTTCTGCACATAAGTTTCTGAGATAAATACTGTCTTTACAATACCTCTTTGGATTGGCTACGTCGGCATATTCCAGTACCAGTGTAGCGTCAGGAGTATGCTTCTGAACGTTATCCATAAATCCCTTCCAGTCAAAACTCGCCTCACCTACAGGCAAGTGCAGATCTTTTAGTCCATCATTGTCATGAATATGGTAAGCAATTATTCTATCTTTCAGCTCTTTTTGAAGCTCAGTAATACTTAAGTCAGACAGTAAAGTATGGCCTATATCTATCAGGCAACTTATTTCCGGTACTTGACGGAAAAGATTCAGAAACTGTCTATGATTGAATAGAAAGCGCTTTTCTGCATTCCACCCTATATTTTCCACTGCCAGGCGCACGCCTTCTCTCATGCATATATCATTAAGTCTTGTGATTCTTTCCAAAGCGCGCTTTCTATTCTCCTCTTCTATTTTCGGGTTAGCTTCATATCGGATTCCAGCGTTAGTATGTACTACGTAAAACTCAGCATGAAATTTATGATATATATCAAACGGCGCTTTCATGTGCTCAAATAATATACGTTCGTCACACAGTACAGAAAGGTCATCAAACATCATAGGACCGTGAATACTGAATCCGCCTGACCTTCCCTCCAACAGACATGGAAGGATGTTATTCCAATAATCCCGACTTCCCCATTCATAAAATATTTCAATTCCAAGCTCAGAGGGCATATCCTGCATCCATTTTATTTTTCCGCCTGTAAAGCTCAGGCTACTTACCGAAAATTTCACCTTTATCACCTCTGTGATTTTTTTTGTTACTCTTTCATGCCAGCCATTGCAATACCTTCGACAAAATACTTTTGGCAGAATACTACTAAAATAACTACAGGGACGATGGCACTAGCTGCAGCCGTCATAACTAAATTATATTCTCTTGCATCATCTACCAGCCAAAATCTAATCCCAAGGGAAACAGTATACTTTGATTTATCAACCAAGTAAATTAATGGAGGTAAATAAGCATTCCATGTAGAAATAAACCCAAGAATACCCGCGGAAACTAAAG
>JAEZKZ010000103.1 GCA_023415305.1 Bacillota bacterium | reverse complement strand
ACTTAGCAGTATTCAGTAAGCTTCTGGTAGATGCAACCTCCTCGCGGCGAGCAATCACATTAGCCTGTGCATTTTTTTCGGCGATCAACACAGTGTTCATAATGTCACGGATTTCTCCAGGCAAAATAATATCCTTCAAACCAGCATCGAAAAATTCCACAAAGAACGCGTCCTGTTTAGCCCTTAATTGTTCCAGAACAAAAGCGGCGATGGAGTCCTTTTGCTCCAACAATTCGTCGAAACGAAACTTGCCGACATATTCACGCAGAGCAAGCTGTGTCATAGTATAAATCTGTGCTTTGTAGTCCCTGATATCGCTGACGATTTTGACTGCATCAGTGATTCTGTAGGTGCATACAAAGTTAAGCCTCAGCGACACTTTATCTGCTGTCAGGATCTCCTGACCAGCAATGTCAAGCTGCTGTGCACGCATATCAATGTTCTGGCATGTAATTTTCGTCATACTATTCCAGAAGTAATAGCTGCCACTTTCAAGTTTGCGCTCTAGCTTGCCGTCAAAAAACAGCAAACCTGTCTCACCTTCCGGTATTTCAATTTTTGCGTACATATTGCGTGGCACAGCCATTAACTGTTCGCGTGTCAAATCGGTTACCTCGGGCTTTGAAATATCAATTAATTTGAAACTTTGAGTTCGGTAGCAGTTCCAGAAACAATATGTTCCAGGCTGTAGAGTGCTTGTAATTCTGCTGTCCTCCATTCGTATGGCGACAAATCCATCAGGAACATCAATTCTTGTAACGCTTTCTGCAAATAATTTATCTTTTAACAGTACAGCGATATCCGTATTGGCAACCTGCACATGCTTTGCAACATCAGTTCGTGCATATGATTCTCCAAAACACCTGTAAATATGATGTTTTCCAGGTAATAGCAATTTACGATATGTACCATTCTTAAATAAAAAGCCGCGTTCATTTTCATTAATAACAATCTTCATTTTATTACCTCTTTCCTTTTAATTTCGGTTTCTATCAAAAATGTCCACGCTTTTCCCGCGGGGTAAAAATTGAAGTTTTTCCGTCATTGTCCGGTGTACATTCATCACTTGAACGTTATGGAACAATCCTGAAACAAACGGTATCCTTTTCACCACTGGCTGGCTAATCGTTGCAAAAGATGATATGGTTTCCAGTCCATCTCTTGCCGGACATTTTTGATTTCTACCATTTGTGAATAGACTTGAAAGGTCTTTTCCCTGATTGAGGATTTGAACCTCAGGCGACTGCTCGCTTACCATTTGAGTTTTAGCTTTTCAGTCTAAAACTAGACATACTCTTCCAACTGAGTTAACCCTTTCACGGGTAGAGGATTCGAACCTCCGACACTGTCTGTCATTTTTCTGATCTACCCGGCATACCGTGAAGCTAGTCGCTACGGCACCGCAAAGGATTTTGATCCCTTAGCATAGAATAAATCAGTTGTATATAAGGCTGCAACACCCTAAAACCTAACCTTTGACCACACCTATAGTCTTTAACTTTTTGATTGGCTTAACCAAATCCTGTTGATTTTCCATTACAACATCTATATCCTTATATGCAAAGCGACTTTCTTCCGCCACGTCTTCTTTGTTTTGCTTCCCGAGAATAACACCCTGCTCTTTCAAATCGACCATGACCTGTTCAGTAGAAAAATTCTGCATTGCAACTTTGCGTGAATATTGACGACCTGCCCCGTGTGAAGACGAGCAGAAGCTCATTTCATTCCCTAAACCTTCAACCACATAGCTATAGGAACCCATTGCACCTGGAATAACTGCGATTTCACCAAGTCGTGCTCTGGTCGCCCCTTTGCGGTGAACCCATACATTTTTATCGTAATGATGTTCAATTGCAGCATAATTATGGTGGCAGTTTATTTCATCAGCATAGTTAAAACTAATATTCGTATATTTGCCAATCCATTTTTCGATGATTGAACGTACTGCATACATCATTTTAGAACGGTTTTCAGCAGCAAAATCAAGCGCTAAATTCATCCAGTTAATGTATTGTTTACCCTCACTTGAATCAACCGGTAAAAATGCCAACCGCCATTCATCAGGAATCTTTGAATACCATTTTTGATTTAAATCACGGGCGGCTTTGTGGAAGTAGTCACATACTTGCTTACCAAAATTACGGCTGCCGGAGTGAATCATTATACCAAAATTGCCATCATTATCTTCCTGTAACTCAATAAAGTGATTACCCCCGCCAAGTGTCCCAATCTGATAATAGCCAGCATCAATTTGCCCTACAAGCTCGGTATTTGCTTCATATTTATCCATATTATCAAGTGCAACATCAAGAGTGGTGCAACTTTGAATATTCTTATGATGATTAAAGCCGACTGGTACATTGCGAAGGATGTCTCCAACAATGCCCTGAAGAAGTGAACCGTTCCCGGTCATAACTTCATGAATTTCAGCGACCTTAATATCTGTTCCGACAAAAGCCATTCCACATCCGATATCTACACCAACAGCGTTCGGAATTATTACACCGGTTGTGGCAATTACACCACCAATTGGCATTCCCATGCCCGTATGTGTATCAGGCATTAATGAAACCCATTTATGTAAAAATGGCAGATTAGCGAGGTGGTACGCCTGTTCAAGACAGCTTTCCTCAATTTTGTTTTCATCTGACAGCCAAATTTTAATAGGTACATTTGTGTTTTCGTTTGAAATTACAAACATTGTATTCATCTCCTTTCTATGGTTAAATTTTACCAGTAACTTATTTTGCTTTCATTTAAAAAAGTTTGCGAAGTTGATTTTTTAAGGAATAATTATTATCATATTATTGGGTGAGGGGCATGGCAGAGTTTTCAGAACTGATAAAAAGATTTGATAAAATCCGAGACTATATGCGAGATTTCTATGTATATGGCTTCAAGTCGCGCAATGATTTCACTAAAAAATCCGCCAGAACCTATGATAATGAAAAACGTCGATGTGAGAGTTATCTCAAGAAATATATGAAATGGGATTACAAAGATGGCAGTAAAACCTCCTTCATATCAGTGGACAGTTCTAAAATTCCTGTTAATCCATTGTTCGCAGCATGGAAGTCTAAAAGTTTTACTTCAAATGATATTATGCTGCATTTTTATATTCTGGACGCATTAAGAAGCAGAAAAATGGCCGTGGATGCACTTACTGATTATATTTGCGAAAAAAGTGGTGTCACTTTTGATGCTCAGACAGTCCGTGGAAAGTGCAATGAGTATGTAAGAATCGGCATGATGACTTGTGAAAAACAAGGGAAAGTATTTTTCTACGGTATCGCCCCGCAAACTATCAACATAACACATGAATTCTTAGATGCAATCAAGTTTTTTCAGGGAGTTGCTCCAATCGGGGAAGTTGGCAGTTATATTTTGGATAACGAAAATGCTGAAAATGACCTATTTGCGTTTAAACATCACTATATCGCATACACTCTTGAGGACGGTATTTTGCTTGAATTGCTTACAGCTATTCACAAAAATCAATCAGTAGTATTTGAAAATCAAAGCGAAAGAAGCGGAAAGACCACGACCACACATGCATTGCCGCTGAAAATATTTGTCAGTGCGACAACCGGGCGCCGATATGCATGCATGTATTCGCTACGAAAACGCCGCTTTTTCAATTATCGTTTGGATTATATTAAATCGGTTGTGCCTGATGTTGTAATTGATTTTGCTCCTGAAATCAAAGAAAAGCTAAGTACTAATCTAGATAAGGTCTGGGGAGTCAGCTTTGGCGGTGAACACCGTAAGGAAGTTATATGCATGAAGCTGTACATTGATGAAAAACGTGAGCAATATATCATCCATCGTATCTTGAGAGAGGGTCAGGGCGGTGTACTTACGCATCTTGACACAAATACTTTTCTATACACCAAGGAAATGTTTGACTCATCAGATATGTCGCCATGGATTAAGACATTCACCGGCCGCATTCTCGCGCTTGAAGGGACAAACGAGCTTGTTGTCAACCGTTTTTACAGTGATATTAACCAAATGGCAGAGATGTATAGTATAGGAGGTGAGCAGTGATGGAATTGTTTTCCGAAATTTATGGATGCTATTTCACTGTTGTGGCTAAAATTTTGGAGCAAGCCCAGAACGGCTTATCTAAATCCGAGATTGAACAACTTGTTTCCGGATACGGCTTTTATGATACAGCTTTTCATCTGCTGCCTTCACTCTTTTCCAGTGAATGGAGTTTACTTGCGGAAAGGGACAAAAAATATTTCTCAAAATTCAACAGTGAAACAAAGAGGCCTTTAACTACTCTTGAAAAATCATGGTTAAAAGCACTTCTTAATGATCGGCGTATAAAATTGTTTTTAAATGACAGCCAACTAACGGTATTAGATGAATCGCTGAATAATATCGAACCACTATATGAACAGAATGACTTTCATATATATGACAAGCATCTTGACGGTGATGATTACAACGATGACGGGTATATTGCCCGATTTAAAGCTATTCTCGGTGCTTGCAAAGCACATCAGCCCCTGATTATCGAATATGGCAGTAGTAAGGGTGGCCGTACCAAGCGGCAATATCATCCGTATAAAATATGCTATTCGGCGCGCGACGATAAATTCAGGCTCATGTGCGCTGCATTCAACCGTCATCATAACAAACTTGAACGGATTACATTAAATCTTGGGCGCATAAAATCTGTTATGCCATCAGAAAACCAATTTGATATTTTTGTTGATTTGGATGCACTTTATAAAGAACCTTTCCACAATGAACCTGTGGTTTTAGAAATTTCAAAAGAACGTAACGCATTAGAACGTTGTATGCTTCAATTTGCATCTTTTGAACGGCAGACAGAGTATGATAAAGACCGAGATACTTACACTTGCCGCATCAACTTTGACCCCGCAGATGAAACCGAACTACTGATTCGTATTTTAAGTTTTGGACCAGTAGTAAAAGTTTTGGGACCAGATAATTTTCTATCGCAGGTAAAGGAACGGATTAGCAGGCAGTTGAACCTTCAATCAGGCGGACACTGATTAGGTTAGAGATTAAATTAAAAAGGGTTGTGATTATCATCACAACCCTAGCGGAATACAGTTACCCTTGTATTTTATGTCCTAAAACTATTTAAAGCAATTTGTCAAATGATTAACTACTTCCGAGATTTGCCTACTGCGATTAAAACTCCACCATCCCACACTTCCTATTCCACAAATCTTCGCACCTTTTAACTCACAAGCTTGTTTTATATAATTGATGGTTTGCTTCCGGCCAATACAAGACGGAAATGCACCTGTTACCAGACAGGCAACTCTTTTCCCTTGTAGCGAAGGAACTCCTTCTAAATAACTTTTCATAGGCACTGCAGGGGCCCCACCTTGAACATATGAACAAAATATTACAGCATCCCATGAATTTATTAATGAAGTGTTTATTTTAGAGAGAGTATCGTCTTCAATCTTTTCTAAAGTTACCATATGCCCATGTGTAGCTAAATTTTCTTTTAATTTTGCTGCCACAGACAATGTGTTCCCAGTATGAGAACAAACAATTATTCCAATATTCATACCAACCATACCTCACAGAATTATTAATTATACAAATTCATTTTATCACCTTTGCTGTAATATTAATACATATTTAAAAACTGTTTACAGGCAAACTTTATAGGGTACTTTATTTGTATATGCATGTACTATGTCTTAATTACATAAGAGCCTTCTTTTCTGACATCAATTTAAAAGTATGTCACCGTCTGCTTCTCTTTTCTTGCATTCTTCAGAGTCGCGATCCACTGACGAGTCCTGGCTCCTCACTTGCCGCGAGGTTCGACACCCCTTCCGATTTCTATGCAAAATAAAAAAGCATCACCTGATGGTGATACTTTTTATTTTGGTAGAGGCGAACCGTACCATTCAAAGATAACAACTTCAATAGAAGGCTACAGACACACCAATCCACCTCGCGCTTAGTAATAATAATTTCTTCATAGTTTCAACTGTCCATACAATTTCAATTTCACAATTAGAAGAATGCAATCCTATTTTACAAAACTATCTTTTCTTAATTTATAGAATATCTTTACAAGTTCATTCTCATCTTCTACTAATTTTATTTTATCAAATCTTCTTTGACCTAGTCGTCTGTCAACTAATGCAAATGCCTTAAAAATAGGGTTATTTGACACAAGCGATTCCTCTAATGGAGTATTCAAGTAATTTTCTAATGACCAAATGATATGATTTGTGCTATGTATACCCTTATTCATTATTTCTTCTACTTCTTTTGTTTCTATCTTAGGACTATAAAAGTCTTTGTGAAATCCATGTGAAATATTTAATTTATCTGGAGAAACCATATCACTCAAAGCTTTATACCAATGATAATATCCCCCTCCTTGAATTTTAATTTTATCTACAGTTATCCAAACTTCTCCATAATCATCATGAGCATCATGGTACCTGGTACAGTGAATATCTATTCTATCTTTTAATTGAGGGCAGATAAATGACCTAATATTACTTCGTAATTTTGACCACTGCATAAGAGTTCCTTTCTATTTTTTATATCTGAAAATTAAACCGTCCCTTTGATTTAGTAGCGCTGATTAAGCACAACTTAATATTGCAGGAGTACATGTTCAAGTACTATTTAGGGCAGTTAAAAAGTATCTTCATTAACTGTAACCAATTCTAAAACACAGACGTTAATCTTTAAGTTTTCCAAGTATAGTCTCCTTTAATATAATCTTTTTCCATTATTACTTTAACCGATAAATGACTATTTGTCCTGGCTCATTGCAACTTGACTTTTTGATAAATAGCTAGTAAAGTCTAACACTTTATCATTTTTAAAAGTTTTAAATACCTGTATCTTAAAAGATTCAAGCTTCTTTTCATCTTTTATACCATTTGTTTTGAAATTTTCGTAAAGGATACTATTTTTAAAGGTATTGGAATCAAACTCTCCCCCATTTTCCTTAATACTATCTGCATATATTTCACTAAATTCCTTTATACAGTCATTAATATCTTTAGTATTTTCAGGGTACTCAAATTCAAACTTTGTGAAATCCTTATTATTCTCATAATTAAGTACATATATTATGTAAGCAATGAAAAACCATTTTCCATAATTAATAACAACTCGCAATTCTTTATCACTAATCCCATTCTTTATTGCTTCTGCATTTGATTGATACTTATCAGAAAGATATATGGCTAAGTTAACTGGTTTGTAGTATTTATATAAGTTTTTAATTGTTGAATCACTACTAGTTGAAAACTCTATTTTAAAGGCATCACTTTTAAAAGAATATCTATTTTTATCATTATTCTCTATTTTTATTAGTGTAGCTCTTCCTTGTGAACGTGCTTGACCAGGATTTTGCTCTAAATATGCACTAATAGCCCTTGCAAATTCTTCTAACTTAACCCCTGTTGTTGCAGAACTTTTTGTTCTTTTAGATAATTTAAATGTATAGTTATCATTCTTATTATCAGCCCACAAACTATTGATATTACTAACGAAGTCGGTAGTGAATGCCAAATCTTCTGGTGCTATTGGTTTTTGTCTGTTTAATGATAAACTGATTTTATTTGCTAAATCTTTAAAGCCTTCATTAGATTCTACATTTTTTTCTGTAATATGTATTATTCTCAACATTACCTTTGCAGTTTCTTTTTTGTCTATTTTATATTCTTTATTATAAAAAACCTCAGCAGCAGTCGTAATAGTTTGAGCTCCATTTATGACCGATATTTTATTATTTTTTGCATAGGTTAATGTAATGGAATTAGATTTCTTTATATTAAAGTCATCATCCTTTATTATCATTGTAATTCCATTATTCAAAAACCAAAACTCTTCGGGCTCACTTATTATCGTTTTTGTAATCTCTTTTGCAACATCCAACTTATCATCTATTCCAAACCTAACATTGTACTCAAATAACTCATTTCCTATATCATTAAAAATTTCAACTATATCACATAAATTTGCTACGAAAACATAGCCTTTTACATTTAGGGATTCCCTTGTCCCAATCATTACCTCTAATGATCTAATTCTACTTTCAATATTAATTATGTAATCTTTTTCACATAATTTGTTTACCATTAAATATTTTATTTCATACGCACCATTTACTATATTTTTTAACTCAAATTTTTTTAACTTAGTTTTTTTTAACTCATTGAATATGATGTCTTGTAACATTTTAGGGAATTTTTTTATATTCAATTTCTCTCTAATATCTAATTCTTCAGAGTAGTTATAAACAATAAAGTATAGTTTTAATTTATTATTACCATTAAAACTATTTTCTGCTTCTGCTAATATTTTACCTATTTTATCCTCCATTAATTCATCTTTATCTAAAAAGTTATTACTCTCTATAAATAAATATGTATCATCCGACTCAACACCGATTGTTTTAGTATCAAAATATAACCTTTCTTGTTGGAGAATCAACCCTATTTCACTTCTTATTTTTTGTTCTGTGTTTTCACCTATAATTAATTGATCTTCAATTAAAATGTCTTTTATAGCATCTGATATTCTACCTACTAATATATAATTATTCATCTATATTCCCCCATTAATAGCTCATCTTTAGAAAATTCAATACCAAAACCATTTATATAACTCGAAATATTTGTACAAAAAATCTCTATGATGTCATTATATTTCTCTCTATTTATTTCCAGTATGCTTTCCATTTCTAACCTATTTGGTTGATCGATAGCTCTATACAGTTCTTTATACTCAAATTTATATTCATATATCTTTCTTTCAAAATAGCTTATTTCTTCTAATATTTTTTCTTCACCGTCACTTCGACTAACCATTTTAATTATTTTCTTATAATAATGATTTAGCTCTCTTTCAAGGTTATTTAATAACATACCTAATTCTGTATTCAATTCAAATTCATCTGTACTTACTTTCATACTTTTACTAACCATATCTTTAATTAAATTCCCTGCTTCAGGATATATAGACCCTGTGTGTATGCCAAATAACTCTTTTAGATTTTTCCTAATTGGCTCTTTATATCTTCCATCTATTATAATCTTTATATAATCAAATTCAGGAATAGGCTTAATTGAATCACCCTGAAATAGTATAAATGCTCCTTGTTGGGCTATTACTCTTTTGTTTTTTCTAATATGATCAATTAATTTATGGTTTCTTTGAAATATCTCTTGTTCACATAACCATGTTTTTTCTCTTGTTACTATAGCATCATAAGTAGAATTAATATTTTGTCCTGAAGGACAGAATATTTTTTTTATAAAGTAAACATATACAGCCCCGTCTTTCCCCTCCCCATCCTTACTATCTTCTTTGAGTTTAGTCTCTGGAGTGACAGCAAAATATAGAGCTACTAAACTATTATAAGTTACATCCAATAATCTACTAGGAAATCCCCCATGTTGTGCATCAATTGCCTTTTCTAAATATGTATTACCATCAGTTAAATCATTAGCTCGCATCTCATCAAATAAATTTTTTTCAAAAAATCTATTCCTTTTTAAATAATTTCCCCTAAATATATTAGGTTGACAAGGTGTAGGATAAATTTCGTCCTCTCCCCTATAAACCACAGTTGTTTCGTCATCTTTATCTCTTATTAATTCTGAAATATTTTTTATATAATCTTCTATGCTAACCACTCTTGTTGAGTTGTCTTTTTCATTTGACATCATATCTCCCCTAAAATAACAATGTATTTACAAATATAAGGACACACTACATACCTAAGTCGAATTATGTTTATATATAATATACCATATTTATATAATACTTGTATTTATATGCTTTCAAATTCTTCTAAAAACCCGTGATGTAGATATATTAGGTTGGCTGAAAGAGGCTCAGAGTCGACCGTCTGCTTCGCTTCACTCGCATACTTCCGAGTCGCCACCCACTGACGGGTCTTGGCTAATCTTTTGTAAACATTTGCACCTTCCAAACACTTATAATATAATAAAATCAGAACAAATGTTTGCATTAGGAGGTGTACAAATGACCCCTGAAGAATGCGCCTACATTGCTGGAATCATAGATGGTGAAGGCAGTATAATGCTGCTTAAATTCCACAGTAATCAATTTCCATCACCCTGCATAAGCATTGCATCAACCTCTTTGGAATTACTGGAATGGATAAAAGCAAAGACAGGCTTTGGAACAATCAAGTCTAAAAAGAACTACAAACCAAAGATACATCAGGAGTCATTCACATATACAATCAGATACAACAATGCACTAACTCTTCTTGAAGAAATTGAACCATACCTCGTTATACACTCAAAGAAAGCCCGGGCACAATTGCTTTTGAAAGAATACAAAAAATTAACTCCACGAAACGGCAGGTACTCAATTGAGCTGATAGAATCTAAAAATGATTTCTACAAAAGATTCATACACATGTAAAAAGGGTTGTGATTATCATCACAACCCTTTCAAATTTTGGTGGAGGCGAGGGGACGCGCTATTCCAATGTCTCCATTGGCACTGACTATATCTTGAACTCGTTCCCGAGTCCCCCGGCGTGTTATGGAAGCGAGTATTCAGTTGATAATTGACAACTGTGTTCTTCCATCCTAGTACACCTTATGCGGTGCCTATAAGTCGATACATGGC
>JAEZKZ010000095.1 GCA_023415305.1 Bacillota bacterium | reverse complement strand
GTATAAGAGGATCCCAGCTTATCTGCACCAGTTGCCAAAAGGCCGATGTTATTTGTCAATGAGCCCATTCCTGAGTCCAGTTTTTCTGCTCCTTCCGAAATAAGGGCAGCCCCTGCTGCTAATTCCTTACCAGAGGTGTCAAGTGTATCACCGACTTTTTTTATTTGATCAGGAACATTTTGTGTAGCCTGAAGGGTTTTCAATACAGCTTGAATATTCTGATCCTTCATAGCTTCAGGATGTTCGGCAGTATATTGAGTTATCAGTTTTGCAATATTGGTCTGTGCTTCTGTAGCTTCGTTAACTGAATCGATATATTTAGTTAATCCAGTTGTAAAAGCCTGCATATTTTGATTATAAGAAGCCGTGCCCTTATTAAGTTCATCCGATGCTTGTGCAAGCTGTCCTGCTCCGGAATTTAGTTTATTCAAGCCATCATTCATTGACTGGAGGCCTGATGAAAATTTAGACGACCCCTGTGTCAGCTGGGATACCTTTGAGGCTCCCTGTGTAAGGCTCTGATGGAACAGATCTACACCGGCACCAAGCTTATCCACACCCTGTTTCAGGTTGACTGATCCTACGGAAGCCGATTGAAGTCCATTGTTCAAAACTTTAACACCATCGTTGAATTTTTGCTGACCATCCAGTAATTCTCCGGTTTTGCTGTATAGTGTTTCTGAGCCGTCATTGAGTTTTTTAAGACCGTCATCCAACTCTTTTAGGGAGGAGGGAACGTCTTCTAGCTGCTCCAGAAGTGTACCTACAATTTCTTTTTGAATATTCTGTGATATTTTATCCTTGAATTCAAGGGTAACTCTGCTTAATACCTGACTTGCAAGGTAATTTCTCTTTTCATTGACATTGTATACCAAAGTACCCTTCAACTTCTCACTGTCGGTCACCGAAGAAATTCTTATAGAGAAATCTGAGGGTATATAAATCGAAGCATAGTACCTTCTGTTCTCTAAACCTTCCTTGGCATCATCAGCAGAAGTTATCACCCATTTAAGGTTTTTATCTGTCTTCAGGTTATCGGTTATCTCATTGCCAATATTCCTGCTTTCACCGTTGATAGTCGCTCCTGAATCCTGGTTGACTACAGCTACCGGAAGAGATTCTAGTTTACTATATGGATCCCAGAAAGCATCAAGGTAAAAAAAGCTATATACAAGCGGTATTACTATAACTGCAAAAATCACAGCTATTATTTTATATTTTTTCAGCTTTTGCATAAATTCTGCCTCCTTCATTCTAAAAATTATGATTTATGATAAAATATTTCACCTCCTAAAATATTTTAATTTTAAATATTTTGAAATTCAAAGTATATTGACAAAAAAAACTACGGATTGAAAATATCATCAAAATGAGAATTCAAGGTTGAGAGGATTTCAATCAATGACTTTCTTTCCTCAATATCAAGAATACCAAAAATTTTTTCTGCTAACTTATTCCTTAATTGCACAATTGACCCAAACACACTGACACCCGATTCCGACAGAGAAATAAAAACCTGGCGTCGGTCCTCCTGGTCTCGCTGTCTGATAACATAGCCTTTCTTTATAAGTCGGTCAATTGTAACAGTTGGAGTACCAAAGGTAACACCTAAGGTATTGGCAATCTCAGACATCTTTTTATTCTCAGAACCATGTCCAATTACCAGTATGGTATTGATCTCAATTACTGTTAGATCCTCCAGGGCTTTACTGAAGAACTTTTTACTTTCAAGTTTGCTATATTTATCAAAAAGCTTTCTGAAGAGCTGATCAACAATTAATAGCTCGTTTACCGGTTGGGAATCCATCTGATATGACACCTCAATTACTTTGATTTTCAAACTATTTGATATAACTATAGTCCTTATATATAAATTTGTAAAGGATATATCTGAATTTTTTCTAATAATTTTTTCAATTGAAAGCAAATATGAACTGCAGTACAATGCAAATGTAAAAAATAACTTTAAGTGGTGAAATAAAATAATTGAGCAAGTTTTATGAAAGTATAAGCCAAGTTTTATGAAATTGTAAATCAAGTTTCTGATTGACTGGACAGAAAAAATTTGTTAAACTAACTTAATAGAATTAAAGGGGAGTAGCTTACAAGCGATAAAGTCAACAACCGGTTTCTTAAAGCCTGGCTTTATTCTCCAAAGTGGAAAGCAAGACCTTTGAATGTTTTATTTGCATTCAAGGTTTTTTTTTGTAAAGGAAAGGGAAAATATTGATATAACTACTATCAGGAGGCTAAAATGTCAACTAAAAGAGCAGTAAAATTCGTTTTACTTTGGATTGGACTTGCTATCCTTTTCAACGTCGGAGTCTGGATTTTTGAAGGTCAGCATAAGGCGTTGGAATTTTTAGGCGGGTATATGATTGAACTCAGTTTGAGTGTGGATAATCTGTTCCTATTCCTTATCCTATTCACAAGCTTCGGGATAAAGCCGCAACATCAGAGAAGAGTTCTAAATTATGGTATATTAGGTGCAATTATTCTCAGATTGATATTTATTTTATTGGGAATAACAATTATCAATAAAATTCACTGGATATTATATATATTCGGTATAATACTGATAATCAGCGGAGTCAAGATGATGTTCAGCGGAGAAGAGGCCGGGGATCATAAAGATAGTAAGCTACTAAAGCTTTTAAGCAAAATATTGCCGGTCACAGATACACTGCATGAAGAAAAGTTCTTTGTAAAAATAAATCATGTACTTCATGCTACCCCACTTTTTGCAATACTTGTGCTGATTGAATTTTCCGATATCCTTTTTGCAATTGATTCAATACCTGCAATTTTTTCAATTTCTACAGATCCGTTTATTGTGTATACGTCAAATATATTTGCAATATTGGGACTCAGAAGCCTTTACTTTGTATTGGCGGCAATGCAGGAGAAATTCAAGTATGTTAAGTTTGGAGTTGCGCTGATATTAATGTTTACCGGTGTTAAGCTTGGAATACTGTTCTTCAATATTGAAATACCGATAATTTATTCCCTGCTAACTATTTTTACAATTCTTTTAGGAAGTGTAATTACATCAGTTTTGGTAAATAGATATCAGGAAAGAAAAAAGATGGATGTAGAATTAGAAAAGGTTCGCTATATAAAATGAGTATATAGGCCATAGCTATAAAAACTCAGGGGCTGCAAGAGGCCCCTGAGTTTTCGTCTTTTTTAGCAATCATGACCATTGTTTCCGCAGAAGCAGCAGAATAGAATAATGAGAATAATTATTACAAAAATCATGTCGTCATCAAAACAGCCGCTACCTTTACCACCGAAAAAACCACCCATAAAAACACTCCCTCCAAAATATTTATTATTAATACATTAAAAGTAGATCAGGTAAGTATTTCAATTGGCTTTAGTTATAAGCAATATTTACCTGACTAATAACATACTATTCAGAAGCCTTTTTTTTGTTACAAATAAAAAATAGCAATATAAAATAAAATTAATATAATAAACTAGAAGTTCTTTCAGGGGTTTTTATTGGATGAGGGCATATAGGAAGAAAGCATTGTATAATAAGGATAAAAGCAATATGGATACCCCTGTAGTTAAAGATAAAAAAGAAATAAAATTTGAACTTGACTTTAAGGAATACATAGGCCAGACGGTTACGGTATTTGTAAATGCAGGAGGCGAGGTGGGTAAGGGCTTTACCGGTGTTTTGATGGGTGGCACCAATACCTATATAAAACTTCTTATGCTGCCTTCAATGCCTCCGGCCTGTTCTCTTGGAAATGCCTGCACCTGCAATACTGACAATATACTTTTCTGTGCTCTATGCCCTTTTAACAAGAAGGCTTCAACAGGTTCTACAGCAATTATCCCAATAGCTGCCATATCAGCCTTTATACATAATAACTTAAATTCAGGTCCGAACTTTTGTTAGGTGTATTAAACATATTAATATGTGATAAAATTACATAGTAGTGAATTCCATTGAAATAAATTATATGGTAATAAACAATATGATTAAGCGCTGAATGATACTAAAAAAAAGGCAGGATATATGATATATACAAATGAAATAATATACCCCGACAGCGTCGGTTACATTATTGAAAGACTGAATGAAAACGGATTTGAGGCCTTTATAGTGGGAGGTTGTGTCAGGGATTCCATTCTCGGAATGACTCCGTGTGACTGGGATATTACAACCAATGCCCAGCCTGAGGATATTAAGAGGATTTTTGACAAGACCTATGATACAGGTATACGCCACGGCACAGTGAGTGTGGCAGTAAATGGTGATATTTTTGAAGTCACTACCTATAGAATAGATGGTACCTATTCCGATTCACGAAGGCCGGATAATGTCAGCTTTACAACAAGCCTGAAAGAAGACCTTGCAAGACGTGATTTTACTGTAAATGCTATGGCTTACAATTCAAAAACAGGACTGATAGACTATTTTGAAGGTCTTAAAGATATTGAACAGAGGAGCATAAAAGCTGTAGGCAACCCCGAAGTTCGATTTCTTGAGGATGCCCTCAGAATGTTACGGGCAATAAGGTTCAGTGCACAGTTGGGGTTCACAATAGAAAAGAGTACCTTTGACGCTATTTCAAAAAATGCAGGCTCTATCAGGAATATCAGTAAAGAGAGAATAAGGGAGGAAGTAAACAAAATACTGCTCTCCTCGAATCCTTCGTGCTTCAACATGCTCTATACTACCGGTCTTCTTAACAATATAATGCCGGAATTCATACCCTGCTATTTTACTGAACAGAATAATCCATACCATATATACAACGTGGCGGAACATGTTATGATCACTGTCAAAAGTGTACCAAAAACTTTGATACTCAGATGGACAATGCTTCTCCATGATATTGGCAAACCCTCCCGAAAAACTACAGATGAAAAGGGGATCGATCATTTTTACGGACACCCCGAGGTCAGCGTTGAAATGGCTGATAAAATTTTAAATAATTTGCGTTTTGACAAGGCTTCGATAAAGAGAATACTAACCTTGATCAAATATCACGATATGGATCTGTTTGACACAGAGAGCTCGGTCAAAAAAGTAATAAACAAGGTGGGAGAAGAGCTGTTTTTAAGTCTTCTGGAGGTACAGAGGGCTGATGCGATGGGACAGAATCCTGTTTATCTGGACAAACGACTTATAACGTTGGATAATATTAAGCATATTTATGAAGAAATAAAAGAGAAGCATCAGTGTATAAATATTTCTGATTTGGCCATAAACGGGGATGATTTAATTTCACTTGGAATGAAACCCGGGAAACAAATAAGACAGGTACTCGGTCAGCTTTTTGAACAGGTTTTGGAGAAGCCAGACCTGAATGAAAAGGAGAAGTTGATAGAATTGGCCAGACAGTATATTTCTGATTAATTTGACTTACTTAGTACTTGGGGGGAGTGTTGATTTTGGTTGGACTTGGAACTCTGGTGAACACCGGGGCAGTTATTGCAGGCGGAATAGCGGGTACCATGCTTAGAAAGGGTATACCCGAAAAGTATAAAAAAACGGTGATGCAGGGGATAGGTCTATCTGTTCTGTTTATCGGAATATCAGGGACCATAAAGGAAATGCTTACCATAGTGAACGGAAATAAGCTGGACAGGCAGTTTGTTATGCTTATGATATTCAGTCTTGTAATTGGAGGATTGTTGGGGGAACTTCTTAAAATAGAAGAAAGGCTTGAAAATATCGGAAATTGGTTTCAGGCGAAAATTCCTTCCAAGAATGGCTCCTTTTCAACCGGCTTTGTCACAGCAAGCCTGGTATACTGTGTTGGAGCCATGGCCATAGTGGGAGCCCTGGAAGATGGATTATCGGGAAATGCGTCAACTTTATATGCCAAGTCCATTCTTGATGGGATTACAGCTGTTATATTTGCTGCCACATTAGGGATAGGTGTAGCGTTCTCGGCAATTCCTGTGCTTGTGTATCAAGGGGGAATAACATTGCTTGCCGGTTTTATCAAGCCATGGCTGAACGATATGGTTATAGCTCAGATGTCTTTGGTGGGTGGAATTCTAATTTTTGCAATAGGGATAAACCTTTTGGAAATCAAGAAAATAAATGTGGGAAATCTGCTTCCTTCAATTTTCATACCAGTATTATATTATGTAATTTTGGGATTATTCTGAAGAGGTTTTTTAATATATAAAAATAATATTTTTTTTCGGGAAAATGGTTGACAAAATCGGCGAACCACTTTATAATAACTTTTGCGTGATAGTGATGCGGGTTTAACTCAGCGGTAGAGTGTCACCTTGCCAAGGTGAAAGTCGAGAGTTCGAATCTCTTAACCCGCTCCATACTAACGCGGGTGTAGTTCAATGGTAGAACATCAGCCTTCCAAGCTGATTGCGTGGGTCCGATTCCCATCACCCGCTCCAACAAAAACCGTTTCTTTTGTAATGTCAGGTACATTATAAAAGAAACGGTTTTTTTATGCTTATGTTATATTACAAGTAAAATTGACTTGCCAGGACAAGACTTATTGGAACCTAAACTCCCGCGAAATTATACTATACAGCCTAAACTCCCGCGAAATTATACTATACAGATATAGCTGAAAGCCAGGCAGGCAAACTGTCAGTAGACAGTCCGCAGGCATTAAAGATATCCCGTTGTTTCTTAGTTATTGGTGACAGGAGTTTTTT
>JAEZKZ010000081.1 GCA_023415305.1 Bacillota bacterium | reverse complement strand
GTTTATCTAATTCACTCATTTTATGAATAACCTCCTTGATTACCCAGTCAGGTGTTGACGCCCCTGCAGTAATACCAATTTTTTTAATTTTTTTTATATCAACCGGTGGAATGTCACTGGCTGTTTGTATTTTGTAAGTTCTTTCACATTTCTTTTTACAGATTTCATAGAGCTTATTGGTATTTGAACTATTTTGTCCGCCTATAACCAGAACCATATCAACTTCTTTTGAAATCTTTTCAGCTTCAACTTGTCTTAAGTCTGTTGCATTACATATTGTATCAAATTTTATAACATTTTCAAACCTTTTATTTAAACTCTTTATAATTTTTTCCCATTTATCTCGAATAAATGTAGTCTGAGCAACTACACAAATATTTTTTTCAATTTCGGGTAAACTGTTAACCTCTTCCTCACAGTCTATAATATAGGCAGTATTATCACACCAGCCGTTAATTCCGATTATTTCAGGATGTTGTTTGTCTCCTATTATTACTATCTGATAACCCTCTTTATATTTCTGACTGGCAAGCTTTTGAATTTTTTCAACATACGGACAGGAGGCGTTAACTATTTCCAAACCTCGTTCTCTCAGCTGCTTTAAAGTGTCCGGACCAACTCCGTGAGCTCGAATTATAACCTTTGCATCACCTTCTGCCTCTTCTGGACTGTTTATGGCAGTGACTCCATACTGGGTTAGTTTGTCAACAACCTGCTCATTGTGAATAATAGGACCTAAAGTGTATATTTTTTTATTTGATTTGGACGCCAGGTCGAAAACTATATTTACTGCATTGTTTACACCGAAACAAAAACCGGCAGTATTAGCTATAATCAGTTCCATAAGTAATTCCCCTGTTCTCCGGTCTAGGATATTTCATCAATTTTAATGTTGGCATAATTATTAAATAAATATAGAATCCTTTCAACAACCTCATCAATACTAAGCGTTGTGGAATCTATTTCAATAGCGTCTGCTACCTTGGTTAGCGGTGCAAATGCCCTTGAGCTGTCATTATTGTCTCTGTAAACCATATCTGCCCTGACTGACTCAAAAGTGACAGATTGCCCCTTTTTATTCTGCTCCTCGTATCTTCTTCTGGCTCTTTCATCCACTGAAGCAGTCAGGAATATTTTCAAATCGGCATTGGGCAGTACATATGATCCGATGTCACGCCCATCCATAACAACGTCGTGTTCAGAGGCAATTTTACGCTGTAAATCAACCATCTTTAATCTGACTTCTGGGAATACTGCGAGATTTGACGCACCCACTGAAACCTCGGGAGTTCTGATAGCTTCGGAAACATCCTGACCATCAAGAAAAATTTTTTGGAGGTTGTTGTCATGGGATATAGATATATTAAGTGAATCCATCATAGCAGCAAGCTCTTTTTGATTTTTTGTATCAATACCGCTTCTGATTGCCTTTAAAGCCACAGCCCTGTACATGGCGCCTGTATCAAGATAAATGAAACCCAAATTTGCGGATACTTTTTTTGCTATGGTACTTTTCCCGGCACCTGCAGGTCCGTCTATTGCTATACTTCTCGACATTACCGTCTCCTTTAACAACCTAGTTTTTGTTATTTACAGGCTAAATCAGGCCTCAAAGCAACTGCATCTTTTAAATATACATGATTTATGTCACTGTTAGCTTTGTCTGTGTTTAGATGAAGCAAAATCCGTATACAGTTTTTTAGGCTCCCCGGAACATTAATCTCATTTGAACACATAAGCGGAACGTCGGTCAAGCCAAGCTCCCTGGCAGCTACCGCCGGAAAGACTGCATTTAAATCGTTGGTCATAGAAAAAATGATACTTATTATATCATCTTTATTAACATTGTTCCTATTTATTATTTCATCAAGTAACTCTCTTGTTCCTTCTAAAATATAGTCTCTTGTATTTTCAGGAACGGTTATAGCTCCTCGTATGGCTCGTACTTGCATCCTTCCAACCCCCAAATTTATGTTTGATATTTCAAATTAAACTACTCTATGTCCAAGACCGATAGCAACCTCGTTAAGGTTAAGCAATCCGATTCCAAAAAATACTGCAACGCTAATATGATCCTTATACCTTGCTATTCCAATTTTTCCTCCGACATTTAAACCAATTGCCTTGGGCATAATCTGTGAGATTGCTTCTCTTGTTGCTCCCGCAACAGCACCCTGCTCTGCATGGCTTTCAGAGATGACGCCTTCCCTTTTAGATGATACAACAGCTCGTTCAACAATCTTCATTACCGATGTAATAAACTCTCCACCGTAATCAACCGCAGCAGATTGTATACCCGATTGAGCAAATTCTGCCTGTAATTTCTTTTCGGATACTCTGTCATTTGTCAGCGCTATTTTTATTGCTGCACTTGCTATATCTTTACTACCGAATTCTGTCACATTAACCTCCTAAGCCACCTTAATGGCTTTGAGCCGTAATAGCGGCCACCAAATATTGATGAATTTCTTCACTCCCATATCCGCAATAAGCAAATAAAGGAAGTTATAGCATAAATAAAAATAAAAAGTTCCATTGGCCAAATAAACGCAGAAGTGGTATATCCAAAAAAACCTATACAAAATATTATATAGGTTTTTAGGTTATAAAACAATCTTTAGTTTATTTGCCACTGGGGTGATTTCCTTATCCCATCTGAACCTTAACCAATCTTTTTATATTATTTTCAATGTTGATTACAGCATTTTTGCATTTAGCATTTATATTGGTTGTAATTGACTCCACCTTAACTATATGTCCTACAAGGCTTTGACTTCCGTCTATTTCAACTACATCTCCATCCCTGACATTTATTATCATCTCTGTAGTGTCAAACTGAGCGATGTTATCCCCGTTTACAAGAATTTTCAACATCGGGTCAGGTTCCTCCCCAATCATTTTTAAAGTCATTTGTCCCTGGGTGTACAGATATTCGTCTCCGTTTAATGGCAGCCCGATACTTTTATCAGTAAGGTGTAACGTATTTCTGAAGGAGGGGACTGCTAGAATTACCTGAACTATTATCAATATTAAAAAGCACAATATACAGGTGCTGAACAGTATATTCTCCAGAAAAGTATTCTTTTCACTTTTATCCTGAATGTTTTTAAATTTGAAAATTTTTATCTTAATTCTTAATCCCCCAATCTCAATGATCATATATTTTTCACATTGATAATATGCTCAATTTTGGGGCGAAATAGTCATCATTTCCTAAAGTGGCCATCAAATACACGGATTTTACGACTGATACTAAAACACAAGCGCGTATCCTCAGTATTTATGTCAGCAGCTCATTCCCGCCAAATAACCCGTTGAAAAAGCTATTGTCAAATTAAAACCTCCTGTATATGCATCAACATCTATGATTTCTCCAGCAAAATGAAGACCTTTTACCTTTTTTGATTCCATCGTTGATGGGTTTATTTCATTGATTTTTACACCTCCGGCTGTAACAATTGCTTCCTTTATGGGTCGTGCAGCCGTAATGGTTACCTGAAGATGCTTTAATAATGTAACAAGCCTTTTTCTTTCTTCTTTTGTAATTTGATGTACCGGCTTGTATGGATCTATCTCGGAAAGAGCGATCATAACCGGTATCAGCTTCTGAGGCAGTAATTCTTCAAGTGAATTCTTAAACTGCTTTCTGCTGTACTTATCAAAATCACGCTGTACTCTTTCATCAAGTTTTTCTTCTGAGAGGGCCGGCTTTAAATCAATTGACAGTTTAACATCATTAAAATTATAAGAAAGCAAATGTCTGCTGGCACTGAGTATTACAGGCCCCGATACACCGAAGTGAGTAAATATCATTTCACCAAAGTCACTATATATTTCTTTTCCCTTATTATTTTTAAAAGTTACAGATATATTCTTAAGAGACAAGCCCTGTAAATCCTTTACCCACTCCTCTTTTGTCACCAGTGGTACAAGAGAGGGCTGTAACGTTGTAATGGTATGACCCAGCTTTTTTGCCATTTCATAACCATCTCCGGTAGAACCCGTCCCAGGATAGGACATTCCTCCCACGGCAAGAATGACAGAATCAGCTTCAAGTTCTGTACCATCGGTCAATTCAACACCACTAACACTGTGGTCCTCCACCAGAATACTTTTCACAGGAGAATTCGTCCGTATACTTACATTGTTGTTATTTAAAAACCTCATAAGGGCTGCTACCACATCCTTGGCTGAATCTGAGACCGGGAATACTCTACCTCCCCTTTCAACCTTTGTCTCAAGACCAAGTTCCTTGAAAAATTCTATAAGGTCCTGATTTGAGAAGGTATAAAAAGCGGAATATAAAAAATTGCCGTTACCTGGAGTATTTTCTATTAGTCCTTCAATATCTGTGTCATTTGTTATATTGCAACGGCCCTTTCCTGAAATCAATATCTTTCTCCCTAGACGGTCATTCTTTTCACAAAGTACCACACAATTACCTCTATGCGCAGCAATGCCTGCAGCCATAAAGCCTGCAGGCCCTCCTCCGATAACAATTACTTTTTTTGTGTCCATGTTTATGCCCATGCCCAGCATTTCATAAAAGAACATCAAGGAAATATGTACTTCCTTGAAAGAAAAGGCATGGGCCCGGTACCTCCTTGATTTACTTTTAGATTTCTTTCAACCATAACCCATATAGCTGCGTAACAGCTTTGGATATATTATCTGATATAGTAAGAAAAGCCTTATTATCTAGAGCTTTTCATTCTAGAGCTTTTCATTATTGTACTCGTCATCTTTCTCGTAGACCTGGTATTCGTCCCATATTTTTTCAAGCTTCTCAAATGTATTGTACACTTCATTTTTACGTCTCATACCTATTGCAACTATAAGTGCATTTATCAGGCTTAAGGGCGCAACAAGGGAATCCACAAAAGAAGCCATATCACTTCTTGCCAGCAAGGATAGATCCGCCGTTTTTGCCACAGGTGATTCGGCACTGTCAGTCAGGGCAATAGTCTTGACCCCCTGATTTTTTGCAAATTGCATTGCCTTAATGGTTCTCTTTGAGTAACGGGGGAAGCTGACGCCTATAACAACGTCTCCCTCCTTGGCTCTTATAATCTGCTCAAACATTTCACTGACACTGGTTGTATGAACCAGTCTTACATTGTCGAATATCAAATTGAAGTAAAAGCCTAAAAAACTTGCAAGAGGAGCCGAACTTCTGACACCGAGAATATAAATTCTCTTGGCGTTAAGAATGGTCTCTACAATACTATTAAAGTCGGAATTATCAATCTGCTCAAGTGTTATTTTAATTTTGTCCATGTCAGATTGAAGTACACTCTTAAGTATATTGTCTTCATTTATCCTGTTGGAGGACACCTCTATTCTTTGTACTGCTGTCAGCTTGCTTTTAATCAACTCCTGAAGAACTTTCTGAAGCTTGGGATATCCATCAAAACCAAGCTCGATGGCAAATCGTACAACAGTTGATTCACTGACTCCCACTATTTCTCCAAGCTTGGCTGCTGTAACATAGGCTGCCTTATCATAATGGTTCAGAATATAGTTTGCAATAAGCTTCTGCCCCTTACTGAAGTCATTATATTTCTGCTGAATAATATTTATCAGATCATTGTTTTTTTGGGTACCGTTCATATTTCCTCCAAATTATATCCGTAATTCACATAATTATTTGTAAAGCTATTCTGTAAATTCACACTATAATATTACCTTTTTGCAGGATAAAAATCAAGTCCTTGCATTTTTATCAATACATCTCAAATAGTCCTCATAAGCTGTTTCCATTAATATATAGAAGGCTTGTATTTCCGGAGCAGTGGAAGGAGCATTAAAGTCAGGTACCCCGCAGGAACCCTGTACAAGGCCGTTGCCATCAACTCTCCCATAACAAGCTGTACGCATTCTGTCAGCTTGTAAGATATACTCTTCGCCCAACCAGTTGTTTGTCACACCCCTATAAATAGAATAGCTTAGCATTTGAGCAAGATTTGAATCAATGAAGGTCTGCTGATCATCGACTATATCATGAAACAGGCCACTTTCACATTGATAGTTCAGGCAGCCATCTATAACTTCTTTTAAATAGCCCTTAAGACTTTCACGTTCACTGCTCATGCTCTCGGGAAGTTCCTTAAGTACTCTTACCAACCCGGCTGCAACCCATCCGTTTCCAACTCCCCAGTAAAGTCCTCTGGAAAAGCAGCAAAGATTATCATCCCACTGATGAGCATAAAGTTTTTTCTCTACATTGAAAAGGTATTTTCTATAGCCCTGTATTTGCCTTACAGCCTCATCATAATAACCCGCTGCAGCCATAAAGGGCGGAGACATATAAACCGAATCCACCCAGAACTTACCTTCATTCTCATTATGGTATATGATACCATCCTTTGATTTTGGAGCTCTATATAGTAAGTAATCAAGCATCTTTTGAGCTGCAATCCTGAAAATTTCTTCCCCGGTAATTTCAGCAGCCCTAAGTACTATTTCCCCGTTTGCGGCAGCATCTGTGACAGGTACCCTTTCATACTTCATTCCCAGCCTTCCATCTGTATGTTGATTCGTCACAGCTTCTCTGGCCATGAGTACGGCCATTTCAATATCCCCCTGTTCATAAAATGCCTGTGCTACCACTCCTTGTTCCCATGGCCAGCGCTGCATGGCTAACACAGCCTTCTTTACTTTTTCCAAAACCTCTGCTCTATTCATGAGTTTTCTCCATCTTTCGTTGACTTATATATCATAGAATAAACAAAAAAATTAATTTAATAGAAAGGGAATTAATTCTGAAATATCATTTATAATATCAGCTTTAGTTTCTGATATCCTGTTATAGCTTTGGTGTCCGTAGCAAACCAACAGACAATCACATTGTAAGGCTTTTGATACATCAAAATCATGCAGGGTATCCCCAACCAGAAGTACTCTTTCAGGCTTGAGCTTCAATTGATCCATAAGTGCTATACCTACTTCAATTTTGCTTTCTGCATAGTGATTATCAAGACCCGATATCCTGTCAAAAAAACTTGATATACCTAGTGTTTCTATCGCTTTTTCCAAATCCGACTGTTGTGTTGCTGACAATATGTATTGCTTCAAGCCTGAAGCTTTTATATCAGAAAGTACTTGTTCAGTTCCATCAAACAATTTGAAATTGTATTTTTCCAAGCCAAACTCACAAATAAACTCTGCAGCAAGTGTTTCAAACGGTTCCATTTCAAAATCAAATCCCAGCTTATTATAATATTCCTTGACCGGAAACGTAAATATTTCCTTATACCGAGCTATATCCAGTAAAGGTAAACCCCGTTTGATCAACATAGTATTCATCGCTTCCACTACAATTGAAACATCATTCAACAGTGTTCCATTCCAATCCCAAATAATATGTTGGTATTTGCGACTTAAATTAACCATTATATAGTATTTCTCCCATTATTATTTTAGAACATGCGTTCTATACCATTATATTTTATTAAGGTCAATTAATCAATTAGTTAAATATTATCAAGTTTTAATATGTATTATGATTATTAATCTTAAATCTAACTAATAATAAAAACGATTATAATTTTCTAGGTCAATTACAAAGGTTTCTTCGGTAATTGACCTAATGATTCGGAGCAAACTATGATTCAGATAGATGACGCAGGTAGCGGCAGTTTTGTCGGTGGAACCTGTATTGGGTTTTATCGTCCTGAGACAAATGAATACTATTTCGACATTATACCTGTTGAGCTTTATGATATTGACAACTTTAAAAAAAAACTCTACCTCGACTGTGTAGTTGATATAGCTGAAAAGGCCTTTGATGCTCTGAAGGTTAATCAGCATGAAACAATAGAAATCTGCCGTGGGTACATGTTTGAAAAGCTAAAGCCCTGGCTGACTGATAATGGCTTCTGCTGGTATGTTACCCAAATTACAGGAAGAATCCAAGAGGTGGTTGAAAAAAACTTTGAATTATATACGATTAAGTTGGGGCTTCCGTCAGAATATATCAAGTATACCCGTTATCCCTTCCATTTTCATAAACTGCTTAGATGGGTATTATCAGATTATGAAAACCGTATCTTTCTATGTAAGGTAGGCTGGAAGAGCTGGCAAAAGCTTAAGGATATATCTCCGACTATAGCTTTTTCAAAGATGGAGCATACAAATTATTACTGTCTCAAATGCGGGAAACGGATCAAAAAAGGCTCAAATATTGCAATTCTTGAGTTTTACAGCAATCAGCTTAATTTTATATATCTCCATAAAGGGTGTGAGGAACAGCAATTAGTCAGAAGACAAGAAAGAATTTAAATACTTTGTTCATTTATATATGAAGTAGATGCCTTTTCAGTTTTTGAGAGGAAAACAAGTACCATTACCGATAAACAGCAGATTAAAGCTGCAACTTTAAAATATGAAAATATGCCGAAAACATTTACCAACTGCCCGCTTAAAAAACTCCCGGTCAAGCCCCCCGCTCCATAGCTTACAGACCAGAAGACTGCCTGACCTGTTGACTTTTGACCTATATTAACCATTTTATTGACTAATTTTACAGAGCCGAAATACCATAAGGTAAATGCGATACTTGATACAGGCTGTGATGCAACCCAAACCCATAACACTGGAAAAAACCCCAGTATACCTACTCGTACTATATACAAAACTGTTCCTGATAATAAAATAAGCCACGGGGATATCCTTCCAATAATTCTATCAAGAAAATAAAACAGAAATACTTCCGGTAATATTTCAATTACCCAGGCAGACCCCAGTATCAGCCCTGATGCTTTAAGATTATTCAGTCCAACCGGAAAAAATATTTCGTACCCTTTAAGTACAACTCCTGTGAGGAATAATGAAAATAACAGCAATATAAATCTTGTATTTTTAAAGAAGTAAAAGTGACTAAAATCCATTCTATTTCTTATTGAAACTTTCTTGTTTCCTGCTGCACTATGATTATTCGGCAGCCTTAAAACAATTACCAGGGTTACAACTAATAGAGTTATATGAATTGCAAAGCTCCAGAACCCCAGAATACTGCTTTTGAATAGTCCACCTAAAAAAGCTGCAACACCATAGCCTATTGATCCCCACAGCCTTATGCTTCCATATTTGTCGTTTTTAAAAGATAAAACGGTAGCATCTATCAGGGAATTTATTGATGCAGCAAATATTGAATATATAAGTAGTACTGTAAAGAATCCATTAAAGGATGTAACAAACAAAAACCCACCAGCCGAAAGAATAGTAAATATCAATGTGAACTTCAGAACTTTTCCTGGGCCCCATTTATCAGCGGCCCACCCCCAAAATGGCTGGAGTAACAACATGGAAGTTGGAATAATTGCCATAAGAATTCCAATCTCTGAAGGCCTAAGGTTTTTACTCAAATGAATTGACAAATAAGGGAACATTATAGCCCCTGATGCAAAGTAAAAAAACATTAGTATATGCAATAAATATTTTTTGCTTCTCATAGTAATACCTCCAATAAAGCAATTCTGGTTTCAAGTAATATCTAAATCAATTAATACTATTTTGCTATTTACACTGATGAGATTTAGACATATTATATATTTAAATCTTAAGAAAATCTCATATCAGTTTGCTTGATATAAGCACAATTTTGCTATTTTGGAGTGATATATATGAATATTGAAGCCCTGCACGAAATACCCTGTTTACAGAGTAATATGTTCCCGATAAGTATTTCAGTTTGTAATACTAATAAACATGGTAATGTGTTTCCGAACCATTGGCATGACCATATTGAATTTTTGTACATTATAAAAGGAAAAGGAATAATTGAATGTAATTCAATGCCCTACACTGTAAAGCCTGGTGATCTTGTGGTGGTTAACAGCAGAGAGCTTCACTGCGGCTACAGCCTGTCTGATTTATTTATGTATTACTGCATTATAGTTGATCCTGTTCTTTTACAGAGCAGTAATGCAGATGCCTGTAATATTAAGTACATTAATCCGATAACAAGGAATCTTTTGATTTTTAACAATTTAATCTGTGATGATAAAGAGATTTTAGACTGTATAAACGGAATTCTCTCAGAATTTGATATGCAAAAACCCGGATTTGAACTTTCAATTAAATCAGACATATTTAAAACTCTGGTATTACTGATGAGAAATCACGTAAGAAATACTGTTGATAAAAATAACTACGAATTACGAAAAAAGGAATTGGAAAGACTGCGGCCGGTCCTGGAGTATATTGAAAACAACTATTCCAAGCAGATAAACGGAGCAGAGCTTTCAAAGCTATGCAATATAAGCCGTTATCACTTTTGCCATCTGTTCAAGGAAATAACGGGGAAAACCGTCACAGAATACATAAATAATATTAGGATCAATAAGGCAGTTGAATTGCTATTCAGCACAAGTATGAATATTACTGAAATTTCACTGGAGACCGGCTTTAATGACATTAATTATTTTATAAGAATATTCAAAAAATACAGGGAAATGCCTCCGACTGCTTTCAGGTCAAGATATTCTCAAGGGTAATAAATTATATAAGAAACCTGCTATTAACAAGTATTTTGTGTCATAGCAGGTTTCTTAGGGATTTTATATTAAAGCTTTGTTCTGAATCTCTCCAGCATACCGTAAAGGCCCCATCTGTTCTGGTTATTCAGCCTTGAAATATTACCGATAGCATACTGTTTTCCATCTCTTGCTGCTATTTCACCTACTGCAGCTGATATAGCAGCAACTACCTCAGGATTTATACCTTCGGTTTTCTGTACTGTAGTGGCAGCTTTCTGCCTGTCTTCAACCCTCTGTTTGAAGAACTTCTCCGCAACTTGAGGAAGCATGGCATATGAGAGTACATCCTCGTCCTGCTCAATAAATTCTTTGGCAGTCTCCCTTATTTTATCGAGTTCAGGCTCAATAATATCTGCAGGTCTGCAGGTAATAGGCTTTTCCTCACCTAGTATTTTAGTCTTTATTTCATCACTGATAGGAGCAGGAGTCTTACCATATTCTCCTTTAACAATACCCTTTGATTCTTTTGGAACCATCTTGTATCTTTCACCGGTGATAACATTGAGAACCGCTTGAGTACCAACAATTTGACTGGTTGGTGTTACCAGCGGAGGATAACCGAAGTCTTCGCGTACTCGTGGTACTTCTCTTAACACTTCTTCATATTTATCAAGTGCATTGGATTGTTTTAGCTGTGATACCAGATTTGATAGCATACCACCCGGTACCTGATAAATAAGTGCATTGACATCAACTCCCATAACTTTTACATCCAGGAGTCCGCTTTCTATATATTTCTCCTTTAGTGGTCTGAAGTAATCTGCTATTTCACTTAGAATTGCAAGATCAAGACCTGTATCAAAAGGAGTATCTTTAAGTGTTGCAACCAATGGTTCGGTAGGTGGCTGAGAAGTTCCAAGCGCCATCGGTGAAATAGCACAGTCAACAACATCAACGCCTGCCTCTATTGCCTTAATATAGGTCATTGAGGCTACACCGCTTGTATAGTGGGTGTGCAGCTGAATTGGAATCTTAACATTTTCCTTCAAGGCCTTTACAAGCTCATATGCCTGATATGGAACCAAAAGACCCGCCATATCCTTTATACATATGGAGTCCGCTCCCATAGTTTCAATTCTTTTTGCATCCTCTACAAAAAGCTGAAGACTGTGAACAGGGCTTACCGTATAGCATATGCACCCCTGAGCGTGACCTCCTTCCTTTTTACATGCCTTTATAGCTGTTTCTATATTCCTCGGGTCATTCAAGGCATCGAATATTCTCATTATATCCATACCGTTTGCAATAGCCTTCTGTATAAAATATTCGACCACATCATCAGCATAGTGCTTATACCCAAGAAGATTCTGACCTCTTAACAGCATTTGTAAAGGTGTTTTCTTAGCTACAGCTTTTATTTTTCTGAGTCTCTCCCAGGGATCTTCATTCAAGAATCTCATAGATGCATCGAAAGTAGCTCCGCCCCATGCTTCCAGTGAATGATAGCCTACATTATCGAGTTTTTCAACAATGGGCAGCATATCTTCAGTTCTCATTCTGGTGGCGATAAGTGACTGATGTGCATCTCTTAATACTGTTTCAGTAATTCTAACTCCCATACCTATCTCCTTTAAAAATGTCCAAGTATTAGGTACTTGGCACGTCTACAAATAGTGATAAAAACCGCTTTCGGTTTTTGATACGCGAAGAGCATAGATGATCACACAAAAGGTTGCTTCGCGTTGTTAAGCAATAGTTACCATAACTTCACGAGCTGTTACAGACTTGCCGGGTTCAACATATAATGCAGCAACCTTTCCGTCAGCCGGAGAAACTATTTCGTTTTCCATCTTCATAGCTTCAAGGATCAGTAATACCTGACCCTTTCTTACTGTATCACCGGCCGCAACCTTAACCTTAAGAACAGTTCCAGGCATTGGGGCTACAACATCCCCGGCACTTGCAGCAACTGGTTGTGTTGTCTTTACAGCCTGTTGTCCTGCCGCTACTCTTGCTTTAGGCTTAACAGCTGCAGATGTTGTCGCGGAGCTTGAGCCGCCTATTTCCTGCACTTCTACCTCATAAGGGGTTCCATTTACCTTAATTATATATTTACTCATAGTAATTCCCTCCATATCAATGAATTTCCTATTACACATGATGCTTTTATTTTATCGGCAGCTAACTACTAACCACAAACTCCTGACTTCTGTCTCCTAGCTACCTACTCCAACTTCTAACATCCTACTTCTAACATCCTACTTCTAACATCCTACTTCCTACATCCATCCTACTTCCAACTTCTGACTTCTAAATTAAAGCGGAATATTTCCGTGCTTCTTGGAAGGTCTGTTTTCCCTCTTTGTATTCAACATTTCAAGGGCCATAATAATTTTTGCCCTTGTCTCTGAAGGTTCAATAACGTCATCTATATACCCTCTTGCCGCGGCCACATAAGGATTTGAGAATTTATCCCTGTATTCAGCTATCTTCTCTTTTCTTGTTTCAGCGGGATTTTCAGAAGCAGTTATTTCCTTTTTAAATATTATATTAGCAGCACCATCAGGACCCATAACGGCTATTTCGGCAGAAGGCCATGCAAACACCATGTCTGCTCCGATAGTTTTGCTGTTCATGGCTATATAAGCTCCACCATATGCCTTTCTCAAGATAACATTTACCTTGGGCACTGTAGCTTCTGAGAAAGCATAAAGCAGCTTTGCACCATGTCTGATGATGCCGTTGTGTTCCTGGGCAACACCCGGAAGGAACGCAGGTACATCTGTTAATGTCAAAAGCGGAATATTGAAAGCATCACAGAAACGGACAAAACGAGCTGCTTTATCGGCTGCATTCATGTCCAATGAACCAGCCATTACTTTTGGCTGATTGGCTATTATACCAACTGATTTTCCATTCAATCTTCCAAACCCTATAATTATATTTTGAGCAAAAGCACCGTGTATTTCCATGAAATCGCCGTCATCAACAATTTCTTCAATTATGCCGAACATGTCGTATGGCTTGTTTGATTCTTCAGGGATTATTTCATTCAGGCTTTCACTTATTCTGTTAGCACTGTCTGCAGTACCGTAATATAGAGTATCAGAAACATTATTATCAGGTATAAAGCTGAGAAGTCTTTTTATATCTTCAATACATTCTTCCTCATTGGCTGATTTAAAGTGAGCAACACCACTTACTGCTGTGTGTACATCTGCTCCGCCGAGCTTTTCAACGGATACATCTTCACCTGTAACTGATTTTATAACCTGAGGACCTGTTATAAACATCTGGCTTGTATTTTCAACCATGAATATAAAGTCTGTTATTGCCGGAGAATATACAGCACCACCTGCGCACGGTCCCATGATTACCGATATCTGTGGAATAACACCTGAAGCAAGGGTATTCCTGTAAAAAATATCACCGTAGCCCGAAAGAGCATCAAGTCCTTCTTCTATTCTGGCACCTCCAGAGTCATTTATAGCAATAAAGGGAGCTCCCATTTTAACAGCCATATCCATCACTTTAGTAATTTTCTTTGCATGCATTTCACCAAGTGAACCACCGATTACTGTAAAATCCTGAGAGGCTACAAATACTTTTCTGCCGTTTACTGTTCCGTAGCCTGTAACAACTCCATCACCGGCAAGCTTCTTTTTTTGCATTCCGAAATCAAAGCATCTTGATTCAATAAAAGCATCAATTTCGACAAAGCTGCCTTCATCAAATAACATATTAATTCTTTCTCTGGCTGAGAATTTACCTTCTGTATGTCTTTTTTCAATCTTATCCTGCCCACCGCCTAAAGCGATAGATGCTTTCATACTTTTTAAGCTTTCAATCTTTTCTTTCTGTGACATATAAACCTCCTTCATGATATCCTGCCTAAGAGCAAAAGTGGAAAAATGCAACTATTTCTTCAACCCCAGAGGTTGACTTATTACTTTAAAATATTATTAGTTATTATTACCTAGTAATAATTATATATTACCTAAAAATACGTGTCAATAGAGATGCATATTATTACCAGCTATTTAACTAACACTACCCAGAATGATATTCTGTGGTTCTTTGAATATGGGTTTATTTTCCACCGGAGATTTACCTTTCTTATTATGAATAAATCAACTATACTTTATTTATAGAAAGTTCAAAATCTTCGGTTTACCCCACTGAAATTACTACAAGGGTACGAATATTATTGCGAGGAGTGAAGTATTATTGACTATTTTACATATATTTAATAAATCACGACGAAAACCCGAAAGCTTTGGAGAGATTATTAGAAACATAAAAAAAGGTGACATGGATTTAAGGGAAAAGTTTATCAAAGATTACAACCCTTTTATTATTAAGGTTGTTTCCAAAAACATGGGCTCATATGTTGATTTGGAAAATAGTGAAGAATACAGCGTCGGACTTCTGGCTTTTAATGAAGCCATTGATTGCTTTGACGACAGTAAAAACTCCGGTTTCTTAAGCTTTGCGGAAACCGTTATTAAGCGACGTATTATAGATTTTAAGAGAAAAGAAGCCAAAAATAGCAAGGTATTTCCAATATCCTATTTTGAACGTCAGGATGAGGAAGGAAATATTTCCTTTGAAAATAAATTTTTTACAATAGATTCATCTTCCCAATTCAGCAATGTAGAAGTGAAAGAAGAAATTGAGAGTTTTGTTAAAAGGTTGTCCTCTTTTGGTATCAAATTGAGTGATCTGGTTAATACCGCCCCTAAACACATGGATTCCAAACGATTATCCATAAAAATAGCAAAGGTACTTGCAGAAAATAAAGAGTTATCAGAAAAACTAGAAAAAAAGAAAACCTTGCCAATGACAGATCTTATGAAATTGGTAGAGGTTAATCATAAAACCATTGAAAGAAATAGAAAATTTATCATTTCAGTTTATATAATTCTCATTAGTCCCCTTGGAACGCTAAAGGGTTATGTTGAGAATGTTGAGAAAGGAGGTAAATAAAATGGCAGAGTTCAAGGGTTCCATTCTGGAACTTAACAATAAAAAAGCTATTGTTATGACTGAGAAATGTGATTTCATTTCCATAAAAAGAACACCGGATATGTTTGTCGGTCAGCAATTGGTCTTCAATGAAGCAAAACCTATTAAGAAAACTAACAGTTATATAAGATACGCTGCACTAGCAGCAAGTGTATTTGTTTTGGCTCTATTCTCTGTTCTATACCTGCAGTTGTTCGCCCCTGTAACGGTTTTTGCATACGTTGATGTGGATATTAACCCAAGTATTGAATTTGCTGTTGACCATTCTTCCAAGGTATTAAGTATCAAAGCTTTAAATGCCGATGCAAAAAATCTGCTAAGAGAGCTTAATCTTAAGGAATTACCGGTAAAGGAAGCTATTTCGTCAATAATTGACTCCTCGAAAAAAATGGGCTACTTAAGCGAGGAAAAATCAAACAAGGTATTGGTTTCTGCTGCATTGGATTCAGAAATGAGTAATACCGATAATGAGAAGGCATTATCTTCCCTGCTGGCAGATATTCAAAGCCTTAAAGTTGAAATTGGCTCAACGGGCATTCACCCTGAAATCCTGAAACTCACACCTGAGTTCAGAAAAGCTGCTGTTGAGAATAATATCTCTATGGGAAGATATAAATTATTTAGGGAAATCAAAGAATCCGACCTTGATATAACTATTGAAAAGGCAAAAACAGAACGTGTTTCCGATATGTTGGATAAGGCTAAAAATAGTAAGTCCAGTAACATAGATAAGGATAAAGAGCAGTCTGCCGATAAAAAAGATGATAATAACAACTCCGGTTCTGAAATGCGAAATGCCCCGGGTAGCCCCGACGCCAAAGATAAAATCAATAAAACTAGCGATACTATACCTGCTAATAGGGATAAGTCGGACAAGAAAGTCCCAGTTTCAGAAAATGATAAATCTGATAAACCCGATAAAATAGATAAGTCCGATAAGCCAGTTAAATCCCATAAACCAGATACACCTGATAAACCAAATAAATCCGATAAACCTTCAAACCAAGGTAATACAGATAAAAATAAACCACAAAAGGATTCAAAAAGCCAATCTGACTCAGATTGGCCTAAAGACTATACCGACAAAAAAAACGTTGAATCAGCTGACGGGACAAGTCCAGACAATAAAACTAAAGTTACCGATAAACCTAAAAATAATATAATGAATGAGGAATCCGGAAATAAAAATGTAGAAAGTAGTAAGAATTCTAAAAATGAATCCGGTAACAATAACAGTCCGGGGAATACTAATAAAAGTAATAGTAGCAGCAGTACCAACAACAATAACAACAGCAATAACAGCAACAGCAACAACAACAGCAATACCAACAGCAACAACAGCAATACCAACAGCAACAGCAATAC
>JAEZKZ010000046.1 GCA_023415305.1 Bacillota bacterium | reverse complement strand
AAAAAACTCCTGTCACCAATAACTAAGAAACAACGGGATATCTTTAATGCCTGCGGACTGTCTACTGACAGTTTGCCTGCCTGGCTTTCAGCTATATCTGTATAGTATAATTTCGCGGGAGTTTAGGGTATAAACTAAATTTGACAACTATAAAAAATGAAATAATTAATAAAATATATCTATAAAACGTTAATTGATACCTTGAAACATTTAAAATGTTAGAGTACGATAAATTATGTAATTACGGGATCAGTAAATTTACCGAAGTAATTGGTTAATGTAATCATTGTAAAATCAAAAGGCTGAAAGTTTCAGGTTATTTAATCAAATTATAGGGAGGTTTTATTTATGAAAGGTTGGAATCCATTCGGTAAGATAGATATGGAAATAGGAAGCTTCTTAAAAGCTTCACCATTCAATAAAGAGTATAAGTGGGGAAAGAGTGAAGACACTTTTGAAAATGAAAAAGATAATAAAAGAAAGTAAACAGTAAAGCCCGGTAAATACTTTTGCCGGGTTTTACCCTATAATTCACTTTTTATATGAATCGATACTCTTCTCTTACAAGGGCTTTTCCTCCAACTTGGCTTGTTGTAACGAACTTTTAACACACCCCTCCAAAGAAATTATGGTAAAATATATTGAAGTATTTATTATTTTAGATTGACCATTAATTAGAAAATGCCTGGAGTGTTTTTCAGTTAATGGGAAAGTTTAATAAATTAGATATTAAAAAATATATCAAAGGGGGGCCGGGTCTACGCCATTTCTTAACAATTATTTTATGAAATATAGGGCATGGACATATATATGAGAAAGACAAAAAGTATTTTATGTGTACTTTTAATTCTGGCAATGGTATTTGGTTTCATACCGAGCTTTTCCCTGTCAATTCACGCTGCATCCTCCACCAAATTGGAACTTCATGCCTTTTATCCGGCACAAATGACTTTTTCAGATAGCGCGAAAAAATATATAGATGCGTTGGATTCTGTTAGTTTTGCATGGGGAAGAATGTACGACGATCTGGAAACCGGGGTGGTTACGCAGCTTGGAGAAAACGGAAACACACTGTTTTATTACCCCGCAGACTATATTGACGTATTGAAGTATGCAAAAAGTAAGAACAAGTCTATTCAGCTTAATATTTTTTCAGATAGTGTAAATGCTGAGAAGATACTTCCCTACAAGGAAAAGAGAGAAAAAGCGGTAAGTGCTGTTGTTGAATTGCTCAAAAGAGATGTCAGCGACGGTGATTCAATTTTCTTTGATGGCGTGGTAATTGATTTTGAGGGTCTCCAAGACAAAGACCTCAAGGGGAATACTATACTGATCAACGGTAAGACTATAAGCAGTTGGTATGATGAATTTCTTAAAGAATTGAAGAACCAATTGCAGGTCATGGACAAGACCTTGTATGTTGCAGTTAATCCCTTGCTTAATTATACAGGCTATAATTATAAAGCAATTTCAGCCACAGCTGATAAAATGATAGTTATGGCTCATGATTATGAACCTGTAACAGAACTGGATAAATCACAGGTTATGCAGTATACAGGCTACAACAGCCTTAGTCCTATCGATGGGCTTGCACCAATTAAGAAAATCAAGCTTGTCATGGAAGATGTGAAGAAATATGTGGATAAAGCAAATTTGTCTAAAGTAATGCTACAGATAAGTTTTGATGCTGCACAGTGGAGATTTTCAATTACATCGGCTGAGGCCTGGAACAAAACCCCGGGAACTGAAAAAAGTATGGAACCTCGGAATACGCCAACATATGAGATGCTTTATGCCCGTATTCAGAATAAGGATGCCAAGGCTGAAAAAATGAGTTACTCATATAATAATGAGCTTCAAAGCCCGGTGCTCCAGTTTTTTAATGTAGTTGATAAAACCTATAATGTAGCATTATATGAGAACAGTAAGAGTATAAAAGCCAAAATTGACTTGATTAAGGAATACGGTCTTGGAGGCATTTCACTTTGGAGTCTGGCAAATGTCCCCGATTATACGGATAAAACCTCAAAGGCATACGGACTGGATGTCTGGGACAGTATTATTGGTTCTCTCCCCGTAAAGGCTTCGGCAACGACCGGAGCGAAGGTTAGTTTTACTGACAAGGTAGTAGAAGCTGCAGTCCGAAAACAACTGATGAAACCAACCGGCAGCATATACAGCAATGAACTGAGCAGAGTTTACAAACTTGCTGTTCCTAACGGGGTGAAATCTCTTGCTGATGTTAAAAGACTTACAAACCTGGAATATTTGGATATCAGTAATGCAAAGATAACCAGCATATACAACTTAAGCAATTTGAAGAATTTGAGAGTTTTATACCTTCAGAGAAACAGTATAACAGATATAACTCCCCTTAAGGGTCTTACCAAACTGGAGGTGCTGTCCCTTAATGGAAACAGGGTTTCCAGCGTAGTCTCTCTGTCTGGGTTGAATGCACTGACAGAGTTATATATAAGGGACAACCGTATAACTGATTTTTCACCGCTGGTTAACTTAAAAGCGCTTAATATTTTATATCTTAACGGAAACAGTTCGACTAATTATGTTAAGCTTAACAATATTAAGAAAGGGCTCTTGGAGAAAGATTTTTAGTCTGCCGAGTTAAATTCCATAACAAATTTATTTGACAAAATCTAATTTTGTCAAATAAATTTGTTAAAGTAATGTACCTATTTTAATGTGTGTGCTATAATTCGTAGTAACATCATACATTTAACGGAGGATCCCATGAAGAAGTATTTGTCCGGTGGTTGGGCAGTATTAAAGAATTATATATTTGCAATGATTTTCTTTTATATATTCTTCGTAGGTTTTTACACAAGGACCAGCCTTTTTTCTATATTCATTTTTGTTGTAATGATCTTTTTAATTTATTATGAATTAACCCATCTGGCTGGTGTGGATAAACGTCGCTACGGCGCTGTAAAACCCATAGACGGAGTTATATATGCATTAATTGCTATTGCTCCAATGGTATTGATTCAGATAGTCATATCTTTTCTAAGCCTTGATATTCAATATCTTAATTTTGACATATTAAAGGTAAATCTCATAAAAGGGTTAGCGGCTCCTATGCTATTCATAGCCAAGCTTGGTGGTTACAAATTGCCGGGTTATATTGCAGCATGGGCCACAATTGTTCTCATTGCTTTCCTGGGTTATTTATCAGGCTATAAGGGCTTTGATTTAAATGCTTATACTAGGCGTTTGCTTGGTCTGCAACCAAAGAAGAGACCTACAACTAATAGGAAGAGAAGGTTCTGGTAATATGAGAAAAAGTGCTATTATTGCTGAAAGCTATAATCTTGCTGTCGATAAGGGTTTTAACAATTATCTTGAAGCACATGCGACTAGCGAGAATAGTGAAATAAAAATAGATGAAGAGAAATTAATTGCCGAAATAGAATGCGATTGGCTTAATAACAGGATGAGCGAACTTAACGGTGAATCACCCCTGGAGTACATTAATTCTATTAATAACCTAGACGAACTAATTGAATTATTTATTGATATATCATCGGTTTCAGATGTAGGCGTTCCTGATGTTGTTATAGAAAGGCTCAAGGAATATGGGAAACCGGCTGCCGATAAACTTTTTAACTTTGTTAAGGACTGGCTTGATAGTAAGAATTCTGAAAAGGTTTCTGCTGTTTCCCAGGCGGTGTATGCTATTGGCTGCTTCAGATATAAGGAATACAGACAAAAGCTTATTGCTTTGCTGCTGGAATGCTTTAAGGATGATTTGATTTCTGAAGCTGTTTGCGCAGCAATTGTCGAATACGATATAGATATTTTGGAGGATTTGGTAAAAGCTTTTAACGCAACTCAACAACCCGAGGTCCAAGAGTATTTGCTTACCTGCGTGGGCGAGATATCAAGAGAGAATCAATCTGATGAAATTTTCTATTTTTTAAAGCACGCTTTCAGAGTAGTTTCAAATCTTAAGCTTGCTGTTGAAGTTCTTGGTGATTATGGTGACGGAAGGGCAATACCGCTTTTACGAGGTTATATTCTAAAGAATATTAAAGAACTCGACAGGGCCACCTTCAATCATATACGTGCTGTAATAAAAAAACTGGGAGGAGAAATAAACGACCTGGTTCCTCACAGTTAGAACTTAAAGACATATCAAAGGGTATGTCTTTTTTTTATTATTACAAATCCTTTTTCTATGCATATCAGAGATAGTTATGAATATCCATAATAATAAGTATACTCTAATAGACAAGGATGGTTTATATGATAGTTGTAATCAGTAAAAAGAACATATTATTTGTTTGTCTTTTGCTTCTATTTTCGTTAACGGTATTCAGCATCGGCTTTGCAGTCGATTATTCAAAACCTGTTACGGGTGAGAACCAAAAGCAGGTACCGGGTCAGAAGTCTGAAACCAAGTCCGGGAAGGAATCCAACGGTGAACTGTCACCGGGAGAGCAAATGCCCCCTCTCAAGACAGTAATTCTTGATGCTGGTCATGGAGGGGAGGATCCTGGTGCGGTTAGCGATTACAGTGGTTTAAGAGAAAAGGATGTAAATCTGAATATTGTAATGCTTGTAAAAAACCTTCTGGAGAAAGACAGTTACAAGGTTATCCTTACCAGAGAGGCAGATCGGCTTGAATATGGTGAGGAGGCTAAAACAATATTACAGAAGAGAAAAGAGGATCTGACCAGGAGAAAGAAAATTATGGACGAGGCGGGAGCCGATATTGCATTGAGTGTACATTTAAATAAATTTCCTCAGACTAAATATCATGGGGCTCAAACCTTTTTCCCTCCTAATTCACCTGATAGTCAAAAGCTAGCTAATGAAATACAGAGCTCAATAAGGTTGAATGTAGATAATGCCAATGACAGGGCTGCGCTGGTAAAGAAGGATCAGATAATGATTTTAAAAAATGTTAAGACTCCAACTGTTATAGTAGAATGCGGCTTTCTCTCCAATGTAGATGAGGAGAAGCTTTTAGGCAGCGAGGAATATCAGAATAAAATTGCCCGAGCAATCAAGAGCGGAATAGATAATTACTACAAGAATAGAAATAAGGAAACAGAAAAGAACAATAAATAACGCTTGTACCTAATCAGGAAGCTAATATAAGCGAACATACTGTCGGTTGATTAAATCAGGGTTATGTCTTCAGGGACCATCTCTGATTTTTTATTGTCCAGCATTTGATTCCATATTTGTGTTACTTTATTTCCTGACAGAATCTTGCTATAATAAACTAGATAATTTTGTGATTGATTTTTAGGTCAGGGTATGGCCTCTGGTGATAAAAATAGAGAATATGGAGAAATAACCGTGATAGTATTAAATTGTAACAATATAGGATTTTCATATGGAACAGATGTCATAATAAAGAATATATCCTTTAATCTTCAGGAAAACGATAAGGCAGGTCTGGTTGGGGTTAATGGCGCTGGAAAGTCGACCTTGTTTAAAATAATAACAGGTGAGCTGCATCAGGAAGAAGGAGAATTATTTATTTCAAAGGAACTTGCGTTGGGGTATCTGAAGCAAAATGCCGCTCTTACTACTGAAAATACGCTTTGGGAAGAACTCTTAGAGGTTTTTGGCCCACTTGTTTCAATGGAGGAAAGTATAAAATGCGTCGAAAGAGAGATAAGCTTAACTAGTGAGCAGGAAAAGCTTGACTCTCTTATGAAAGAATACAGCAGACTTACCGAAAGGTTTTCATACCTTGGAGGCTTTGAATATAACAGCAGAATCAGAGGTGTTTTACGGGGACTTGGCTTTACAGACAGTGAGTTCGAGCAAAGGGTAAGTATACTAAGCGGAGGACAGAAGACAAGACTGGCATTAGCCAAGGTACTTTTGGAGGAGCCGGACATACTCCTCCTGGACGAACCCACAAACCATTTGGATATTGCTGCGGTTGAGTGGTTGGAGGACTATCTTAAAAACTATAAAAAATGTCTCCTTACTATATCTCATGACCGTTATTTCCTTGATTCTGTCACAAATAAAACAATAGAAATCGAAAACAAGACCAGTACTTTTTATAATACAAATTACTCAGGCTATGTAAAACAAAAATTGGTCAACCGTGAGATACAGGAAAAGCACTACTTGCTTCAGCAGAAAGAAATAGCCAGGCAGGAAGCGATTATAGAACAGCAAAGAAGATTTAACAGAGAAAAGAACATAATTGCTGCTGAAAGCCGGCAAAAAGTCCTTGACAGAATGGTAAAGCTGGAAAAACCTCAGGAAATACCTGACAAAATGAGAATGAAGTTCACCCAGGCTATAACCAGCGGTAACGAGGTTCTTGAACTGGATTCACTATCTAAGGCCTATGGGGATAAAAAACTGTTTGAAAATATCAGTTTTAAGCTTAGGAGGGCTGAAAGAGTATTTTTGTTGGGTCCAAACGGCTGTGGAAAGTCCACCTTGCTTAAAATACTTGCTGGAAGGCTGGAGTCTACTGCCGGAAAATTTAGTTTTGGAGCCAAAGTCGATCTTGGATATTATGACCAGGAAATGGCCGATCTCAATGACGACAATACTATCCTTGATGAGGTATGGAGTGTGAATCAGAAGCTCATCCAGACCGAGGTAAGAAGCGCTCTGGCCGCCTTTTTATTCACCGGTGAGGATGTGTTTAAAAAGATATCCGTCCTCAGCGGAGGAGAAAAGAGTAGGGTGTCATTGCTCAAATTGATTTTCTCTGAGGCAAACTTTATTATTCTGGATGAGCCAACAAACCATCTGGACATAAATTCAAGAGAGATTCTTGAAGCTGCACTGATGGACTATGAAGGGACAATGCTTATAGTATCCCATGACCGTTACTTTATAGACAAACTTGCTACCAGGATAATAGATATCGGTGCAAAGCCCATAGTGGATTGTCAGGGAAACTATACGTATTTTAGCTCCCATTTTAAGAAAAATAATTTGTCTCAGAATACGGGAACTGAAGTAAATATAATATCCGAAGCGAAGCAAAGTCATATTGCTACCAAAGAGGAGCGCAGCAGAGTAAGAAAGCTGGAAAAGCAGCTTGCAGATACTGAAAGGGAGATTGGAAACATTGAGAAGCGTCTGGTTGATATTGATAATGAGATGGCTGAAGCTGCTTCCGATCATAATAAGCTGTTGGAGTTAAGCGAGGAAAAAGCGTTGAAAGAGCAACGACTGGAGGAATTATATACAGTTTGGGGCCAGGTTACCGAACAACTTGAAAATTAGCAGCCGAGTAGTCGGTAGTCAGACATAGGTGGCTAAGACATAACTACGTAAACCGTAACCACCTAAAGCACAACCACCTAAGCTGTAACAACCAAAAACTGTAACCTTGCTAATAGTATCTGAAACAGTTATAAATACATTAAAGCTGCTACATACAGGAGTTGAGACTTCCATTTGTAGCAGCTTTTAATTGGTCTTATGAAATCAAGTCAATTGCCAGTCGTGAGTTTTCTTCAGCCTTGTTAACAAGAACCTCCACAGACTTTTCCAAATCCCTTTTAACTTCCTCACTGTTCAGCATTAAATGGTCCACTTTATTACGCAGTGTTTCGAAAGTAATTTCCTTTACATGGCCCGCAGAGGGCTGGTTAATGTATTCAAGGAAACCTTCAACCTTGGGCTGATAGCTTATGCCTATGAGAGGTACATTCATGTATGCGGCAAATATCAAGGCATGAAGACGCATTCCAATCATCATGCTCATTCTTTTGATAATTTCAAAGGTTTCTGAAACCGAATGGTTGTTGGTGATAACATAGCCATTGGTTCTCATCTTGTTTACTATATTCTGGATAGTAACTATATCTACCTGGTATTCCATTGGAATAAATACAGGTATCAGATTATAGTTGGTATAAACATAATCTGCTGTTTTAGCAATAATATCTTCGTACCTTGCCTGCTGGTGTTTGTCGCAATCTGGACACTTTCGTACTGAAAAACCGGCATAACTTTCATTTAAAGGTATACCTTCACTCATGAATATCTCATCAGGATTATTTTTACTGTCCACACGTACAGCAAGGGCTGCATCGGCAGTAAGAAGGATTTTAGGCTTGGTTATACACATTTTTTCCAGTTCTTTAAAAGAAATTTTTTCTCTGACAGTAATAACGTCTGCCATATTTAGTATTTTCTTGGAGTACTCGATATTTCTTCTTTTATTAATAGGACCGATTCCGTTGGCATAGAACATCACCTTAAGTCCCATTTTTTTAGCAAGCCAGGCGACACTTAAATAAAAGAGTATGGATCTGGAACTGGTGCTGTCCTGAATAATATTACCGCCTCCGTAAATAAACAGCTTGGCCCTTTTCATTGCGGAGTAAACAGCAAAAATGTTCTTTCTGTTTATAGTATTAACATTGTAATTGATGGATGTTTCAGCTGGTCTCTTTGACATGACCAGAATGGATATTTCAGGCTTCTGCAGTTTGAGGTTTTCCACGATTGATCTGAGCATGGCATCATCACCAATATTACTGAATCCGTAATATCCTGAAATAATTACATCATAATTCTCTTTTCTTACAGTTTTTTTAGAAGGTTTCCCCGTAGATGATCTTCTGCTGGTTATATCAGATAGTATGGCTTCGTAAATACCTAGCTGAGTTCTTCGCATGGCTTCTAGGGAAAAGTCCCTATTCGCTTTCTCATACAGCTTTTTGCCGAAGGTCTCCCGTTTTGTACTATCTGCGGCAAGATCCAGAATTTGATCAGATAATGTTGAATAATCTCTGGGCTCAAACAAATAGCCATTTACAGAAGATTCAATAAGGTCGGGTATTCCTCCGACACGGCTGCAGATGGTAGTTCTGGAAAAACGGGCTCCCTCAAGCAGGTAATAGGGAAATCCTTCGCTGATTGAAGTCATAACGTTTATATCCAATACGCTGATGAGCTCATAGGGATTATTAAGCCAGCCCAGGAAAAATACATTACCATCAAGAGCCAGTTCTGTAGTTCTTGACTTTAACTCCTTACTCTGTTCGCCTTCGCCTCCGATTAGAAACTTAATCTTTGGATTTTTTTCAATAACAAGTTTAGCTGCTTCCAGCAAGGTACCTATGTCCTTAACCGGATCAAGTCTTGCGGCAGTACCCACGAGAATATCATCATCTTCTATGGGAATACCGTATTTAGCGGAAAATTCACTTCTGGAAAATATTGTTGTAGGTTTACTCATATCCATTCCATTGAGAATGGTAAAAATTTCTCCACTGCTAAAGCCTCTTTCAACAAGCATTTTCTTAAAAGCACTTGTCACAACTATGTAATAGTCAAGCTTTCTGAGCACTCGTGAATTTATGGCACCAATTGTCAGTCTCTTAAAAAGACTATGCAGATAATCCAGCTTGTAATCACTGTGAATGGTAGTTACAACGGGACACTTACAGGCTTTTTTTATTGCATATGTAAAAATATTGGCTTTTGAACCATGGGAATGAATTATATCAAATCTATTGTTTTTTACATAAGAGATGGCTTTTCTTATATCAGAATAAATATTATATGATTTAATAACTTCTACTTTAATCCCAATTGCACGGGCGTCATCTGCAAAGGCGCCAGGTCTAAGGCAAAGCAACGTTACATCTGTACTGGAAGCAAGTTCTCTGACCAGATTAAGAACGTGTACTTTTGCGCCGCCTACATCTCCTCCGCCGATAATGTGCAAAACTTTCATTTTTATCCTCCATATTGCTTTTCTTTTGTATATTACATGACTATTTTACCATGCATTTGCTGATTTGACACTATTCAATTTAAATCAAGCCCATTATCAGTATGTATTGCAGATATTTAGTGTCCGTTTACATATTATTGCCATAATTATCCAAAATAAGTTATGATTCGTTGCCACCAACTTATTGATATGATATATTATAGATAGAATTTACAAAACAAACTATTAATAACAGAAAATAACATATATTACAATGAGGAATTATTGACAATAAAATAACAAAGATGATATAATACCAACACAAATAGAATAATGAGGTGAAAATTCCGATGGCTTCAAAGAAAATTTCTATGGCTGTAATAAAAAGACTTCCAAGATATCACAGATATCTGAATTATTTATTAGAGCTTGGAATAAAAAGAGTATCTTCGAAAGAACTGAGTACTCGAATGGGAATCACTGCTTCTCAAATCAGACAGGATTTGAATTGCTTTGGGGGATTCGGCCAACAGGGTTATGGATATAATGTTGAGTCCTTATATACTGAGATTGGTAATATTTTAGGAATAAACAAGACCTTTAACTGTATTATCATCGGTGCAGGAAATATGGGACAGGCATTAGCTAATTATGGGAATTTTGAAAGAAGAGGCTTTCGCATAATTGGAGTGTTCGATATAAGTCCCGATGTTATCGGTAGAAAAATAAAGGATATGGAAGTTGTGAGTCTCAATGATATTGATGACTTTGTTTTAAATAATAAGGTTGATATAGCAATGCTCTGTGTTCCATACAAGGAAACTGCAGCACTTGCTGATAGGGTTGCAAAGCTTGGGGTAAGAGGTCTGTGGAACTTCTCACCAATGGATCTGAAAATTCCATATGATGTAATAGTTGAAAACGTACACCTTAGTGATAGTTTAATGGTTCTGGGATACAAACTTAATGAAAAGTTTTCAAGAGAATAGTACAATATAAAAAAAGTCGGTTGATACCGGCTTTTTTTGATCAGTAAAAACTCTTGAGCTCTTGTGCAGATGACAAGCCTTCTGGTAATGAATGGAGAGCTACAGATGCAATTTAATTTTTCTTAAATACTTATTGAATTTATATAAAATAATGTTCCAAACACCGGCATAAACAAGTGAAAAAAACAAAATAATCATTAAAGAAGAAAGTGTTGTTAAAGGATTTTTTATTACCTTAATCTCTGAGATACCTGTTATGTAAGTTAAAACTACTATCCCGGGAAATAATGCTATACTTGAAAATACTATAGAAATAATTATTCCCTTCCTATATAGTAATGTTCCGGTCACAATACCCAGAAGACCTGTAGTTAAAAGTAAAATTATTGACTCCTGCGTACTGACTAAAAAGAGAAGTACTGCGGAAGAAAAAAATACGGCTATACCAAGAAAAATATCGGAAGCAGCAGCTACCGCCACAGGCAGAGTACTAAGTGGACTAAGGGCTAAACCAATACCTGGTAAAAATACGGGTGCTGATTGGAAGAGTACTGTTAATGTCGTTAATACACCGCCAACACAAACAAACCTGCTTATATTCATTTTTTTCAATTATAAGTCCTCCAAACCGGTATCTAAAAATACGGTTATTTCATGGAACAATTTCAAAAATAGTACCCTGATTATAATCAGTTACATTCATGGAGCCATATACCCCTAGATATAGCCTTGTTTGCTCCTGATTAGTCCCCAAACTGACATAGTAAGCTGATTGAGCACCAAAATCATAATCGGTTTCAATAACACTATAGTCACTTAGCTTGCAATCAGTTTTTAATCTGGTGTATGCCAAAGTTCCTCTAACGGGATTTTGAGAGTCTTCACGGGCAAAATCAATAAACACAATACTGCCCTTCAAAGCCGAGATATTACTTCCCAGGTATGGTTGGACTCCTGTAAGAGCACTTCCTTCAAACTTACCTGGTCGGGGGTCCTCATGAAAATAATTGGTTAGTGGCTGAATACACTGTACCGAGGTTTTAACTGCTTCATCGTAATAAGCAATTGTTTTTTCAGTTAATGTAGAATTTAAATTGCAGTTTGTTATTATTGATGTAGGGAAAGCTCCCTCCCATCCACGCCAGCCAAGATTAATAAAACCTTCCTGTGCAGATTCGGAGTTTAAATACCCATGAATAAGCTGAGTAACCGGGATTGGCTTATAACGAACAAAGGAATAGATGGACTCTACCATATCCTGACCGACATTTCCTACATATTTGATATATTTATTATTAACCCTTTGAAAAGAAATGCCCGGCATGTTTCTGACGCCCTTGGCGATAACCGTAAGTGTTTCCTGAACAGGTGGGGGAAGTTCATTAAAACGTGAGACTACAGGAGGATTCTCGGTAGATGTATTCTTTAATACATCAATTTCAATTATCTTACCGGCAATCTCCAGGTTTTCCTGGCTTAAATTGAATGGGTCATAACCTGAACCACCATCTCCCGTTGTTAAAACGAGTTTACCTGTCTCCGGTGAAAAGTTTAGGCTATTTACACCATTATGATTCATAAAAGGTCTTCTTAAATTAAGCAATGTCCGACGCTTCTGGTTTTGACCGTTTGCATGCAAAATCCATTCTTCTACTGTATCAATATGATCATAACGGATTACTCTATTTACCCATTTAAGGCTTAAGGTTCCGGGAACACACGGGTCGGGCTTAAAAGAATTTGCAAGAGCGCCAGGACCTTGTGTTCCGGCTACAGAATAATGGAGATAAAATAATCCGTTATTATAGAATTCAGGGTGAAACGCAAGTCCAAGCAACCCCCGTTCATCATAACCGCCGCCGGAGGTTCCAAGTTCTATTACTCGTGGGCGAATATCCAAAAAAGTTCCTAAAACTCCGTTTCTGACGTAAAAAATCTCTCCTACCTGAGTGGCAATAAATAAACTCTCGGTAGAGTCACCGCGCAATACAGCTGTTTTTAAAACAGTCGGTAAATTAATCTTCCCGACTATTGGCCTATAACTGACTTTTACCTTAATCAACCAACTTTACACTCTTTCTCCAGTACTCTTTTATATGAATATGATTTGAAATGCCCTATTAGTACCAAATAGTTTTGTGTCTTATTCTACTCTGAACACTCTGTAACCGTTTGTTGATAATATAAAGTTGGCCTTGTCAGCATTGGGTTGATCGGATAGAGTTATCCTTAAGCAACCCTGCTCAAATTCGCGGCTGTTGGATACATTGATATTTTTGATATTAATACCATTGGTGCCCAACAGCGTGGCAATACTACCTATAATACCTGGCTCGTCCTTAACATCCACCAGCAATTCGAAATTAGGAGGAATCAGCCCGGTAGCCCTTGAAGAAAAGCTGTCTCTGAAAACCTTTGCATCCTGAAAAAAATCAAATATGCCTTTACTATTGCGGGCTTGAACCTGAGCAGTAAACCGATTAATAATTTTGTTGTATTCTTCAAGTAGTTTTACAACTACTTCACTGTTACTTAAGACTATGTTTTCCCACATAGCCGGGTTTGAGGAAGCTATTCTGGTAATATCCTTAAAGCCTCCGGCAGCAAGAAGCTTAACCAGTCCGTCACTGTTTTCCTTCTCATTGGCCAAATTTACAAGGGCAGAGGCTAAAACATGGGGTACGTGGCTGATGCAGCCCGTAACCAAATCATGCTGCTCAGGTGACACAATTATGGGAAGAGCTCCAATATCTTTTAAAAGCTCTTTCATTACGATAATGGAGCCTTCGTTTGAAGTTACTGTCGGGGTCAGCACATAATATGCGTTTTCAAATAAATGAGCAAAAGAGTTAGAATAGCCGGATTTTTCTGTTCCGGCCATGGGGTGCCCGCCAATAAAAAGGGGAGGGCGACTGAGCTTTTCGACAAAGCCGCAAATCTCCTTTTTTGTACTGGCAACATCCGTCAATATACAGTTTTCCTTAATATTATCCGTAAGCTGTACTATATAATCGGTAGCTTTGCTGACAGTAGTACAGATAAATATGATGTCTGAATTAAAAATGTCGGCGGAACACTCACAATACCCTTTGTCAATAACACCCTCCTCCTCCGAAAGTCTGAGAGAGGGGATGTAGTTATCAACAGCAAACAATTTCAGTTCCGGATGCTTCAGGCGAAGGGCCTTGGCCAGAGATCCGCCGATAAGTCCAAGGCCTATTATTGAAATACTTTTAACCATAGTAGTTAAATTCTCTTTCCAGTATTGATGCCAGCTTGCTAATATCTTTGCACAAGGAGTCAAAGTCTTTAAGATTCAGCTGCTGGGCAGCATCGGACATGGCCATCATAGGATTCGGATGAACCTCAACGATTATACCGTCTGCTCCGGCAGCTATGGCCGCTCTTGAAAGTGGTATGACAAATTTAGATTTACCTGCAGCATGGCTTGGATCAACAATTACCGGCAGATGGCTCATGTTCTTTACAACAGGAACTGCACTTATATCAAGGGTATTCCTTGTTGCTGTTTCGAAAGTTCTGATACCTCTTTCACAAAGGACTACATCGTAGTTTCCTTCGCTCATGATATATTCTGCTGCATTAAGCCACTCATCTATAGTCGTAGCCGATCCCCTCTTTAAAAGAACGGGTTTCATGGATTTTCCAACTTCTCTTAGAAGCTGAAAATTCTGAACATTTCTTGCACCTATCTGAAACATATCCACATAAGGGATTGAAAGCTCCACAGCCTTTTCACAGGTCACTTCGGTAATGATCTGGAGACCAGTTTCATCCTTTGCGGCTTTTAAAAGCTTGAGACCCTCTTCTTCAAGTCCCTGAAAAGCATATGGTGAAGTTCTCGGTTTGAAGGCTCCTCCTCTTAAAAACTGGGCACCTGATTTCTTTACTGCACGGGCAGATTCCATTATCTGTTCGTAACTTTCTACAGCACATGGGCCAGCCATAATAGTAAGTTCTTTACCACCAATTTTAACACCGTTAACATCTACAATACTGGGCTCAGGTCTGAAGGTTTTGCCTGCAAGCTTGAAGGATTCGACAATAGGAACAAGCTTCTCAACACCGGGCATCAGCTCGAGGGGTATATCTCTCAAAACACTCTTGTCGCCGATAATACCAATAATAGTTCTTTCTGTTCCCTGGGAGATGTGTACTCCTAGTCCGGAGTTTTTTAAAACATTAATTACGTCGTCGATCTGCATTTGATTCGACTTTTGATTCATTACAATGATCATAAAATCAACATCCTTTCTACCATTTTACATTAAGTAAGAATTAAAACTTTTTACCATAATACCTGACCGGACAATCACTTTTAGAAAGACCTTATAAAATGGTCCGGTCGCTACATGAAATATTATATAATAAATCGGCAATTTAATAAACCATTTAAGTTAAGCTGCTAAGATTTTAATTCATATATAATCAGTTTTTAAGTAGTAAAATTCATTTCTAAGATAAATAATAAATATAATTTACATGTTTGGTATAAACTACATATATAAGACGGTATAAATCTATTTTTTAAAAATTTTTTTATTAAAAAAAAGGAATATGCTATATTAAATAGAATAGATAATACAGTGAATTTTTGTTGAATCTGCATGAAAATTAAATATTTCATAACTGATTATTTATTAAATATAACTATTATACGTTGTTTTGTAATAATATATATAGTTGGTGTTAGTAGTTAAGGTTGTTCAGAAATATGGTCTCAAATCTACTCTGTTTATTCTTTTGCACCTGCCCTTATGAAATGTGATTCATGGGCAGTTGGGGGTAAGTACCTCTTGAAATTTGCTTTTATTTTAAAGCGGTTTTTGGGAAGACATAAAGGTAGAATCCAAATTTTAGGTATATCTTTATGACTTCCTCATATACAGTGTAAAACGATTAAAATTAATAAGGGGGAATGATTATGAAGGACTATGCCGTACAAAAACTACGGAATATTTGCCTCTTGGCTCACGGCAATGGAGGTAAAACTACCCTGGCAGAGGCTATGCTGTTTAATACGGGAGTGTTGGACAGATTCGGCAAAGTGGCAGATGGTACAACCACAACAGACTACGACCCTGAGGAAGTTAGAAGAAAGATTTCCATTAGCACAGCTATGGCTCCATGTGAATGGCTGGACCATAAGATTAATGTGATCGACACTCCTGGTTATTTTGATTTTGTTGGTGAAGTAATGCAGGGAATCCGAGTAGCTGAAGGCGCGGTTATTATAGTTTCAGCAAAAAGCGGTGTTTCTGTCGGTACAGAAAAGTCCTGGGCATATGCAAAAGAACATAATGCAGCTAAAATATTCTTTATTAACAAAATGGATGAAGAAAATGCAAATTTTAATGCCGCATTAGAAAAAATGACAAGTACATTCGGAAACGGAGTTATTCCTTTCCAGCTTCCAATCTATGAAGCTGATAAATATGTTGGTTATGTAGATATAATCAATATGACTGCGAAAAAATTCCAGAAGGATAAGGCAGTAGATACTGATATTCCTTCCGATTTAACTGATAAAATATCTCAAATAAAAGATTCCTTAAATGAACTTATCGCTGAAACCGATGAGGCACTTATGGAGAAATACTTTGGCGGTGAAGCTTATACAAAGGAAGAAGTCCAAAAGGGTATAAAAGCTGGGATAGCTGATGGTTCCATTGCTCCGGTATTCAGTGGTTCGGCGCTTCAGAATATGGGCGTTAAAGAGTTAATGGATGCTATTGTAGAGTATATGCCGTCTCCTGAAAGCATCAATACTAAGGCTGTTAAGGCAGGAACCGATGAGGCTGTTGAGATAAAGGCTAATCCGTCGTCTCCTTTGGCTGCTTTAGTCTTTAAAACAATTGCCGACCCTTTCGTAGGAAAAATCTCAATGTTCAGAATATATTCAGGAACCTTGAAAGCCGATTCAACTGTCTATAACTCAACCACTGAAAAAATTGAAAAAATCGGTCAGATATTTGTAATGCGCGGAAAGAAACAAATACCTACCGACAAGCTTATTGCCGGAGATATTGGAGGAGTTGCCAAGCTGGTGGCTACAAATACCAATGATACTCTTTGTGATCAGACAAATAAAGTAGTTCTGAACAAAATTGCGTTCCCTGATCCGGCCTTGTCTATGGCTGTTGAACCAAAAGCAAAGGGCGATGAAGAGAAGATTAACTCAGGTTTGCATAAACTGCAGGATGAAGATCCGACCTTTAAGGTGTCAACCAACATTGAAACTCATCAAACGCTTATTTCCGGAGTAGGAGAACAGCATCTGGACGTAATCGTGAGCAAGCTGAAGGCAAAATTCGGTGTAGCGGTTAATCTTGTAGACCCGAAGGTTCCTTATAGAGAAACCATTAAAAAGAAGGTAAAGGTTGAAGGAAAGCATAAAAAGCAATCCGGAGGACATGGACAGTATGGACATGTATGGATTGAGTTTGAACACGGCGAAAAGGAAGATCTTACTTTTGAAGAAAAGATTTTCGGCGGTTCAGTGCCAAAATCCTATCATCCTGCAGTAGAAAAGGGCTTGAGGGACGCAATTGTCAGAGGTGTTCTGGCAGGCTATCCGGTAGTTAATCTAAAGGCGACACTGGTTGATGGCTCCTATCATGATGTTGACTCATCGGAAATGGCATTCAAAATTGCAGCAAGACTCGCATATAAGAAGGGGTTGCCAATGGCTGGCCCGGTGCTGCTTGAACCAATAGCCCATGTTGAAGTATACGTGCCTGAAAAATATATGGGAGACATCATTGGCGATATGAATAAGAGACGCGGCCGTATACTGGGAATGAATCCTCAGGACGGCGGGATGCAGCAGGTTGAAGCAGAGGTGCCTCAATCCGAAATGTTCAAGTATGCTACCGACCTGAGATCAATGACTCAAGGCCGCGGATACTTTAAGTTATGGTTTGAAAGATACGAGGAGGCTCCGGCAATGGTAGCCAATAAGATAATTGAGGAAGCCAAGAAGCAAATGGTTGAAGAGGATGAGGACTAGGAAAAAATGCACCCAATATAATTAACTATATAAGTAGACAAACGAACAAATAAAAGAATAAATTAAGAATAGACGGATATGATACATTGCAGAAAGGACTCAAAGGATAAAGTTGGGTCCTTTCTGCTAAGCAAAATTATACTATTACGAATTTGAGTTAAATTAGCTTAGTTTGAAATAAACTTGTCAGTAATATTGACTTATATTACAAATGGATATAATATAATTATATAATGATAGCGCTATCATATGCCCGTTAAAACCCAAAGGAAAAGGAATAGGATTAATGGCCACTATGAAGGATGTAGCACTTTTGGCCGGGGTTTCGCTTATTACAGTTTCAAGAGTAATCAATTCTCCTGAAATTGTAACCGAGGCAACAAGACTCAAGGTTGAAAAGGCTATGGAAGAACTGGACTTTATGCCAAACTTTGCAGCAAAAGCTCTGGCCCAAAACAACACAAGGACAATTAACCTGTACATCCCAAGAAACATAGGTATATCCGACCCGTTTATAATGCATTTGATTTCTGGTGTGGCTGAGGAATTAAGCAATGTCAATTATCTATTTATGATTAAGAGAGACTTGGAATTCAACCACAGATGTGATGGTGTCATAGTGATGGGTTTGGATCTTAGCGAGGAAAATGAATTTACCTCAAAGATAAAGGTACCCTTCGTACTATTTGGTAAGAATGATCTTGATATCGACTGTGTAGACGTAGACAATGAGTTGGGAGCACTAATAATGACCGAGAAAATTATTGAAAACGGTCACAGAAAAATAGGCTTTCTTATGAGAAATACTATGCAGCGCTATGCCCATGAGCGTTTTGAGGGTTACAGGAAGGCATTGAAGAAGCACGGTATCCCTTATGATGAAAAGCTTGTAAGATATGCAGAGAATTCCGAACAGGACGGGTTTACTAATTCATATGATCTTTTAATTAAAGAAAAACCTTCAGCTATCTTTTGCTCTGTGGATCTTCTCGCTATTGGTGCTTTCAGGGCAGCCGAAAAATTAAGGCTAAAAATTCCTGAGGATATTTCGATTGCCGGATTTGATGGACTTATTTTCGATTTGATCCCCAAAGTACCTCTTACAACAATGAGACAGCCGGTATACGAGTCGGGCAGGGCACTTGCTGCCAGACTGCTGGAAAGACTTAAAGATCCTGACTTACCATACGAGAAGAAGTACCTTGAGCCTGAACTGAAATGGAGAGAATCTGTAGGACCTAATAAAAATAAATAGTAATTAGTAAATTTATTGCTTTATATTAATTAATGTATATAGAAGTCGAAATTTTACATTAGTTTTATCATTATTTTTTACACCAAAATGTTAGCGCTAACATTTTCCGCTAGATTAATATTGGAAACAAGTACCAGGTTTATTGCGAGTATTTTTATTTAGTGCCATATATTCTATTGTTAATAGCTTCAAAGGATACATTCTTAAGAAGTAATTACAATAATTAAATTTATGATTGGGGAGTCCAACATGAACACTGTGAAAATAATTCAAACAGCCAAGTATACAAATGACAGACTAACTGAAAAGGGTAAATTCAATCTTGTAAAGAACAAATCGAAAGGGATTGTTCTTTCTATCAACGAGAATGTAGGCTACCAGAAGATAATTGGCTTTGGCGGCGCATTTACAGAAGCAGCTGCATATACATTTTATAATCTGAATTCGGCTAAAAGAGAAGAGATAATAAGGAGCTATTTCGACCCCCAGACAGGAATAGGTTATTCCATTGGAAGAGTGCATATTCATAGCTGTGATTTTGCGCTATGTAACTATACATATGTAGAGGAAAATGACAAGGAATTGAAGTCGTTTGATATATCTCATGAAGAAAAATGGACGATTCCAATGATAAAGGAAGCGATAAGGGCTAGAAATGGCGATATTTCGCTACTTGCATCACCCTGGAGTCCACCTGCCTGGATGAAAACCAGCAATGATATGAACCACGGAGGACATCTGCTCCCCGAATATAGAGAGGTCTGGGCTAATTATATCGTTAAGTATATTAAAGCTGCCAGAGAAAAGGGCCTTAATATTTGGGCTATAACTGTTCAAAATGAGCCTGCGGCAGTTCAGGTGTGGGATTCCTGCATTTATTCGGCAGAAGAAGAGGGTGAATTTGTGAGGGATTATCTTGGTCCGATTATGGAAAGGGAAGGTCTTTCAGATGTAAAAGTATACATATGGGACCATAACAGGGATATTATCGTTGAAAGAGTTACAGGTGCACTTGCAGATCCTGAAACTTCAAAGTATGTATATGGTATTGCAAATCATTGGTATGTTTCTGAGGATTTTGAAAACCTTTCAAAAGTACATGAACTGTATCCTGATAAGCACATATTATTTTCTGAAGGCTGTCAGGAGGGAGGAGTTCATCTTGGCTCATGGGTGACAGGTGAAAGATATGGAAGAAATATGATCGGAGATTTCAATAACTGGCAGGAGGGATGGCTGGACTGGAACCTTATCCTTGATGAGAAAGGCGGTCCTAATCACGCAGGTAACTTTTGCGATGCTCCGATAATTGCTGACACCAGCACGCAGCAGATACATTACAACAGCTCCTTTTACTACATCGGGCAGTTCAGTAAATATGTAAAGCCCGGAGCAGTACGGATAGATGTAATGGCAGACTTTGAAACAGAAATACAGTATGTTGCTTTTAAGAATCCAGACGGAGCAGTTGTGCTTATTGTTATGAATGAAACAATCAATGTACAAAACTTTAATGCAAAGTTTGGTGAAGAGTATATATGTCACGCCCTTCCAGCCCATTCGATAGCAACCCTTGTTTTGGAGGTATAAGCTTTGGTAGATGTCAAGAATTCAGAGATTAGTATTTACAACAACAGACTGTCTGTACAGATTTCATATCCGGGGGCTGTATACAAGGGTTCTCGTTTTGACTGGAACGGCTTTATAACTCAGGTCACCCTTGACGGCAGACATACCTTCTGTGTGCCTGAATCACTGATCCCCGGAAAAGGTTCGGGGGGACAGGGCTTTTGCGGAGAGTTTGGAATAGAAGAAGGGCTTGGATATAAGGACACCTATGTAAATAATTATTTTGTAAAGATAGGTGTCGGGCATCTGAAAAAAATAGATAGCAAGCCCTATGATTTTTTCAGAAGATACCCGGTCGTTCCACATGCCTGTGATATCACGTTAGCCGGTCAGAAAGTGTCATTCCATGGAAAGCCTGTTATCTTAGACGGCTATTCATACGAGTATTCTAAAGAAATTATGTTGGAGGACAATTTTTTAATTATAACTTATACACTAAAAAATATGGGGAGTCAAAAAATTGAAACAACAGAATATTGCCATAATTTCATTGGAATAGATAATAATTTGGTGTCAAGCAGTTATAAATTAAAAATACCCGGTGATATAAAAGTGGAAAATACTGTGGGAGAGGTTAGAGTAGCTGAGGATAAAAGTTTAACCTGGCCGCATTATGAGCAGAAGCAGGAATTCTATTGCGTAGTAAAAGACTACAATAATAGCAGCGGTTACTCCTGGGAATTGTATAACAGTAATGCGAGAGCAGGACTTAGAGAAATAAATGATTTTCCGGTGTCGAAATTAGCCATATGGGGCAGCAGGCATGTAATAAGCCCGGAAGCCTTTATAAGGCTGGAACTGGATCCTGGTCAGACGAAGAGGTGGGTAAGAAGATATGAATTTTTCTTTAAGAAATAGGATGGCAAGCTAAGAAAATTAGATAAGTCGAAGTTTTTCAGCCTCTTAAGGCTGGAGGGATTAAATACAAATAAAGATAGGAACAGGAAGGGGTAAAACAATGACAAGAGGCTGGAACTTTATAGACGATAAGGGTACTTTCCAAATAGATGCACCTCACAAAAATAGCTTTCTATATTTTCCAATAGCTAATGAAGCAGGAATGATGTCTTCTATTACGCCTAATTTAAATGGTGATGTCAAGACAGGACAAAATACTTTTTTTAACCTTCCGATTTCTTCTGAAGACTTACATAATACAAAATCAAACCGAAATTTCTGGGTTTATATTGAGGGTCAGGGTGCCTGGTCTGCAACAGGTACCTCGGCGCTTCAGAACGCAGATATGTTTAATAAAGAACCTGCCGAGAAGGTAACCCTGCAGGCTGGTTTCCTTTGGCATAAGGTAACCCATGAAAACAACAAGCTGGGAATCAAGTCTGAAATTACAAATTTTGTCCCTGCTACTCAGCATAAGGTTGAACTAATGAGAGTCGCTCTTACTAATACCGGTACAGATAAAATCAAAATTACTCCCACTGCTGCTATTCCTGTATACGGGCGTTCTGCAGAAAGTGTAAGGGACCACCGTAATGTAACAAGCCTTCTGCACAGGGTTTATGTTGTCAGAGAGGGTATTGAAGTTCAGCCTGCGATGACCTTTGACGAAAGAGGGCACAAGGTCAATCATGTATCCTATAATGTTTATGGGGTCGATGATAAGGGAAAGGTTCCTTTAGGTGCATTTCCTATGGCAGAGGAATTTATAGGTGAAGGAGGAAGCTATGACTGGCCTGAAACTATAATATTAAACAGCGATAAATACCTTACTAACGGAGGTACTGTTGATGGCTATGAAGCCATAGGAGCTTTAAGATTTGAAGAACAGCTGCTTTTACCCGGAGAAAGTAAAACCTACATAATAGCAATGTCTGTAACTGCAGACAGGGAAGGTGATAAATCAGGGATACTGGAGTACTTTAATCTCAAAGGCTTTGAAAAGCTGCTTAATCAAACAGAAGGCTATTGGGAGGATAAACTGGGCAAAATCAGTTTTAGAAGCAGTGATAATAAATTTGATACCTGGATGAAATGGGTATCTCTTCAGCCAATTCTAAGAAGGATTTACGGCTGCTCCTTTATGCCGCACCATGACTACGGAAAGGGTGGCCGCGGTTGGAGAGATCTGTGGCAGGATTGTCTGGCATTATTGCTGATGGAGACCGATACAGTCAGGCCACAACTTCTCAATAATTTTGGCGGAGTACGTCTTGATGGTACAAATGCAACTATTATCGGTAAAGGTCCTGGAGAATTCATTGCAGACAGAAACAATATCAGCAGGGTATGGTCGGATCACGGAGTGTGGCCGTTGTTTACAACACTCCTTTATTTAAATCAGAGCGGAGACCTGGATTTTCTGCTCGAAAAACAGACCTATTTTAAGGACAGACTGGTTATGAGGTCTGGAAGCATTGACACTGACTGGACTCCAGAGTATGGCAGCAAGCAGAAGTGCCAAAATGGAGAAACATATACAGGAACGATTCTTGAACACATATTGATTCAAAACCTGTGCGCCTTCTTCAACGCAGGAGAAAACAATAATATACGTATTGAAAACGCTGATTGGAATGATGCCTTCGACATGGCTGCTGCAAAAGGTGAAACTGTAGCATTTACAGCCTTTTATGCAGGAAATCTCCTTGAGTTGGGAAAGTTGCTGCTAAAGCTAAAGGATATAAAGGGAGTTGAGCAATTGGAGGTTGCTTCTGAAATAGCAGTACTTTTTGATACGTTAACAGAGGGTATAGATTACAGTAATCCTTCCGCAAAGAATGAACTATTGAAACAATACTATAATACCTGTATTCACAATATCAGCGGAAAGAAGGTAAAGCTTGATACATTAAAGGTTTCGGAGGATCTTAATGCAAAAGGCCGATGGCTGTCACAGCATATTGCAAACAATGAAACAGTTAAATCAGACGAAGGCTTCGAATGGTTTAATGGCTATTATGACAATGCAGGAAAACAAGTAGAAGGACAAACCCATTCAGGAGTACGGATAACCCTGACAGGACAGGTTTTTCCAATAATGATGGGCATTTCTCCAAAAGAAAAGATAAATAGTGCTGTAAAAGCTGTTAATCGCTATTTATATGACAGCAGGCTTGGAAGCTATAGATTAAACAATAATTTTAATGAACTGAAGCTTGACCTTGGAAGATGCTTTGGTTTTGCATTCGGGCACAAAGAGAACGGTGCAATTTTCAGTCATATGGCTGTAATGTATTCCTTTGCTTTATACAGACAGGGTTTTGTTTCTGAAGGCTATGAGGTACTCAAATCGCTGTACAAAATATGTACTGACTTTGACAAGGCCAGAATTTATCCGGGAATCCCTGAGTATATAAATCAGCAGGGCAGAGGTATGTATCACTATCTTACAGGATCGGCCAGCTGGCTCATGCTGCTGATGCTTACAGAGGTGTACGGTGTTCGTGGCAGTACCGGAGATTTTCTTATCCAGCCAAAGCTGAAGAAGGAGCAGTTCGATAAGAATGGGAAAGCTGCGGTGCGCACTATTTTTGCCGACAGGAAAATAACTCTGATTTATAAGAATGTGAAGCATTTGGATTATGGCAGCTATACCGTCAGAAGTGTCACCGCTAATGGAAAGATAATTGAAGGCAGCATTAATAAAGGTTCTGTGATAGTTAGCAGAGCAACCATTTTAAATTTAGATGCATACTTTGAGAATACTTTTGAAATTGAACTTGCTTAGGTACTTGAGGAAGTATCAGGAATCGGTACGAAAAAATGCGTCGTGACCGGGACAAATATCAAACAGATATATTAGAAATCATGATGTGTGTATTTTATGTATACGCAGAACGGAGACAGGCATGAAACCAAATTATATTTTTAACGATAAAAATCAGTTTGTTATAGAACATTACGACAGGGCTAAAACCTTTGCAAGCTTTTTACCGGGAATTGCAGGTATCGACGGGATTCCCATGTGGGCATTTTACGTTAATAGAGGACAGGTAATGGGCAGTTTTGGCGTAAAGGACAGAAACGGGACAATCATGGAATTCTTTCCGGCGCATACCATGTATCAGAACATAGAGAGAAAAGGCTTCAGAACTTTCGTAAAATACAATGGTAAGATTCATGAAATATTTTCATCAATATCGGAGGATGATTACAACAGAAGCCTAATTATAGAAAAAAACATAGTTATGATTGTTGAAGTCAACAAAACTCTGGGTTTGAAAATTACTGTAACTTATTTTACTATGCCTGGGGAAAGTTATGCAGCTATGGTTAGAAAAGTTGATATAGAAAGTCTCGACGGAAAAAACAGGGAGATTGAACTGCTGGACGGACTGCCTCAGCTGCTGCCGGTAGGAGCTACAAATACAAGCTATCAGGAGATGTCCAATCTGATGAAATCCTGGTATGAGGTTTATAACACAGAAAACAGAATAGCCTTTTACAAGGTTCGAGCCTCAACTGCCGATACAGTTGAGGTAAGTGAATATGAACAGGGAAACTTTTTCTTTTCATTTTGCTCGGGAAGTAATGGGTTTTTAGAGCCAATATATGATATGGACATTATTTTCGGGCAAAACAAGGGTATGTCCAGACCGGATGGTTGGGATTGTACCATAGAGGAACTTGTCAACAGAAAACAAATTGCCCAGAACAAGGTATCCGGGGGCTTTTCCGGAGTTACGGTCAACATTGGAGACTGTACGTTTACATTATGCTCTGTTATAGGCCATATATCAAGTGTGGACATGATAAACTCAAAAAAAGCTGACTTCAGCCTAGAGTATATAAACCATAAGAAAAAGCAGGCAATTGACCTGGTGGAGGGTCTTGTTGGGGATATATTTACAAAAACTGCAGTTAGTAGGTTCGATAAATATATAGAGCAATGTTATCTGGATAATTTACTTAGGGGCGGGTACCCTCTTGTATTCAAGGCAGGAAGTAAAAACCATGTATATCACGTCTTTTCAAGAAAACACGGAGATCTTGAACGTGAATATAATTTCTTCTCACTGGAACCGTCTCTATACTCACAGGGAAACGGTAATTTCAGAGACGTAAGTCAGAACAGAAGAAACGATGTGCTTATAAAACCGGAAGTAAAGGACTTCAACGTCAGACACTTTATGAATCTTATACAGGCAGATGGATATAATCCCCTATCTGTTAAGGGCTGTACATTCAGCTTTAACATGAATTTCTGGGACGAAATTGAAGCACTGCTTTTATCCCACTATTCTGAAATAAAAAAATTACTGTCGGGAAAATACACTCCTGGTATGCTTATATCCTTTATGGTTGAACATAATAGCCTGCTGAAAGTACCAAAGGAAACGTTCATGGAGAAAGCACTTGAAAACTCAAGTCAGAACTTTGAAGCAGACTTCGGAGAGGGTTACTGGAGTGACCATTGGACCTACAACATGGACCTGATGGATACCTACCTGGCCATTTATCCTGATAATATTGAAAACTTTGTGTTCGGAGACAAGGTCTATTGTTTTTACAAAAGCCCCGTGTTCGTGCTGCCCAGATCGGACAAATATGTTCTGTGGGAAGGTAAAGTAAGACAGTACGGAGCAATTATAGAAGAGAAGAACGCTCATCAAAAAACCGAGGACTCCTGGCTTAAAACTGAAAATGGTAAGGGAGAGATATATTATACAAACCTGTATGTAAAGCTTATGTCTCTTGGTCTAATCAAGTTTGTAAGCCTTGACCCCGAAGGTATGGGGATAGAGATTGAAGCTGGCAAGCCCGGATGGAACGACGCTCTCAACGGTTTATCGGGACTTTTTGGCTCCAGCTTGTGTGAAACTGCCGAACTCCTAAGAATTGTTGAATTTATTATATCCGTAAGTACTCAATTTGATAAAAGGGTTCAAATTCCTGTTGAAATCTATTCACTTATATTGGCAGCAGACAGACTTGTATCCGATAATCTGGCATCGAAACTTTCGGATTATGAATATTGGGATTTAACAGCTTCAGCAAAGGAAAAGTACAGGAGTGAAATACGTAACGGCTTAACAGGAAAAGAGCTTGAGACAGATGTTAAGAATATACTTGAAGTATTTAAGAGATTTAAAATAAAACTACTGAAGGGCATAGAAAAGGCATTAGACTTTGGGAACGGAGTATTTCCCACATATTTTACCTACCAAGCTGTTCAGTATGAAATAGCGGAAGGAAGTAGGAATCCCGTTAACGGACGTCAGAATGTAATTGTAAAGGAATTTAGATGTAATGCGCTTCCTGCATTCCTTGAAGGGCCGGCTCGAATATTAAAGACCATGAAGGATAAGGATGAGGCATTAAAGCTGTATAAAGCGATACGTTCCAGTGATTTATTTGACACAAAACTCGAAATGTACAAAACTTCAGTTTCATTGGAAGGGAGCAGTACTGAAATAGGGCGGCTACGGGCATTCACTCCCGGATGGCTTGAAAGAGAAGCTATATTCCTTCATATGGAATACAAATATCTTCTCTCAATGCTGCAGGCAGGACTGTATGAGCAGTTTTTCAATGATATCCGTACAATGCTGGTACCGTTTATGAAACCTGAGATTTATGGCAGAAGTACTCTTGAGAATTCGTCATTTATCGCCAGTTCAGTAAATCCTGATGAAGAAGTTCACGGAAGAGGCTTTGTCGCCAGAATGAGTGGGTCGACAGCAGAAATGCTTAGCATATGGTTTATGATGATGGCTGGAAAGGACGTTTTCACCTATACTGACGGTGAACTGGGACTGACATTAAAGCCGATACTGCCAGGCTGGATGTTTGACTCTGGCAATAATATCAGCTTTAAATTCCTTGGTGGAATAATGGTTAATTACTTCAATCCCCATAGAAGAAATACATATGGCGAGGACTCAGTAAAGCCCGTGAAATACGTATTGAATTACAAGGATAACACAAGCTTGGAAGTTGAGGGTGAAATAGTAAAGGGTAGTTTAGCATATGACATAAGAGATTTTAAGGTAGCGAATATCTATGTCTGTCTGATGTAAAGTTAACTTATAGGGAGTAAACCACATACAATTCTGTAATGTATTGAAACTGTTATGTTAACTATTATATAATAAAATTGTTTATGCTGCTGATGAAAATTAATTATTTTTTGTCCTGGAGGGAATAACATTGGCTAAAGCATTGGTTGTTGATGACGAAAAGTTTATTAGAAACGGGATAAGAGCAATAATAGCTCGATCTGGGTCCATATTCACTGAGATCGATGAATGTGTAAATGGAATTGAGGCTTTACAGAAGTTATCTGAAAATGTATACGATTTAGTCATTACAGACCTTATCATGCCTCAGATAGATGGAATTGAGCTGGTATCCAGGATTGACAGCATGGATTACAAACCTTATACTGTGGTTTTAAGCGGATATGATGATTTTAAATATGCACAGAAGGCAATAAAGTATGGTGTTAAAGCATACCTTCTGAAGCCTGTTGACAGAAATGAACTTTTAAATATTGTCAAAAAAGCTGAAGAAGAGTACATAAGAAAACTAAATTCCAATATCTCCACAAATAATAACGAAAAGTCAGAATTCTTCTCAAACCAGTTTAAGCTTATGCTCCTAAGTGATAATACAACTAAAGCCGAAGAGGAAAAGCTTCTAGCAACCTGCGGAATGGATTTCACAAATGAGTCCTACCGAGTTATAACTGTTAATTCATGTGATGTATATGAATATGAGGAAAAGCTGGAAAATAATATGTCTCTGGTTGCAAATATAAAAGATTTTTTTAAGGAAACCGAAACCTTCGGATACTGTTTCCTTGATAATGAGGATAATGCGGTACTGATTCTGAACAGAGAGACGGATATAGAAAAATTACTTGACTCGGTTGCGAAAATGTTCAGTTCAAAATGTACTGCCGGAGTAGGTACGGTATTTCAAGGAGTTTCCGAAATGCGACGGTCCTATAGTCAATCGGACTATGCTCTAAAATGCAAGCTCTTTATTCCTGACAGTTCAGTAATCTATTACAGTGAAATAGCTGAGCCTGAGAATAATTTTGTCATTCCTGTGAGGCTGATGAAAACTCTTACCGGTATGCTCGACACAGAACGAAAAGATGAATTGTGCAAAGTAATTAACCAGATTTTTGACGATAAAGCAATAAGAAAATATAATATCGGATATCTTAAAAAGCTGTCAGATAGTTTAAAGACAGAGATAATAGAATACCTCTCGGAGTACATACCTCATAAGGCAGAATTCATAAAGGAGCAGGAGGACGGCTTCAAGAGCATATTCGGATTTTGTAATATCAATGATTATGTAAGACATGTAAAAAAATTTGTCTTAAATATAAACGACGTTTTATTACAGTTTAAGAACGTATGTAATACCGACAAAACAATTGAAATGGCAGTAAAATATGTTCAGGAAAACTACCGAAATGATCTCACCATGGCGGAGGTTGCAAACCATATCAGTCTCAATTATTCTTACTTTTCAATACTATTCAAGGAGAAGATAGGTATGAATTTTGTCGATTACCTCAGAATGATCCGTATTGAAAAGGCCAAGGAGTTATTGCAGAATTCGGTATATAAGATTTATGAAGTCTCTGAAATGGTAGGCTACAATAATACAAAACATTTTACCACCACTTTTCGTACACTCACTGGAATATCTCCGAAGGAATATAGGGAAAAGCTGTATATTAACTGATGGCTGAGGTAGGGGTAACCATGAAGGCAAAAAAGCTTTTTGTTACGGTAATGAATTTCTTTGGTGGGTTAAAGCTTGCACATAAGCTCATTATTACTTATTCAATTGTTATTGGTATAACAATACTACTATTTGCCAGTCAGCTTGTCAATGAAGCTAATAAATCCACCCAACTGGATCTGGTCAACGACTCCCGGGAATTACTTAAAGAAACAAAGTACAGCATAGAACAGGAAATAGACACCTGCTACAGGACTATTGATGCTATTACTGGAGATTACGACACAATGTCCTATATAAAAGGTTGGGATAAAAGCGACCAAACTGGAGTTGTTGACTTCAGTATTAATCTATCAAAGAAAATACTGCTCATAAGAAATTTGAGCCCGAGTGTATATCAGTTCAGAATCTATGTCAGCGACCCACAGTTTCCGGAAATCGGTTCAATTATTTACAGTGATTCACGTCTAAAGAACTTACAGACCATAAAAAATGAAACTTCAAAAAATCCCAAAGGATACTGGCAGTTTAATCATACTGAAGTTAACTTTAATCCTGGCACCCTTGACAGGAAGAACATAGTATCTTTATTCTATCCTCTAAAGTATTCAAATTATAAAGAATTGGGTTTTTTAGAGGCTACAATGTATACTGATACTTTTTTCAGACACATGTATGCCCAGTCTGATAATGAAAACTTTATTGCCTTTATTATTGACAATAAAGGCAATATTCTCTTTGACAGTAAAAGTGCATTTGCATCAAGGTATAATTTGAACAGTGCCGGCATTATGGAACTGATACAGGGCCATGATCTTACCGACAACAGATCTGAAATACATTTCGATAGAGGAAGTGTCCCGATGACACTTATTCATGACTATATAGACATAGTTGACTGCACAATATGTTATGTAGTTACAAATGACAGTATAATAAAGAATCTCAATAACACACGGAATCTGATCATTGCTGAGAGTATTCTTGCTATGCTCATAATGAGTTTAATAATATATTCCATTACAAATATTCTTCTTAATAAGATGAAGCAAATAATTGCCTCTATGAGAAAAGTAGAGGATGGTAAGCTTGATATCCGTGTTAAAATTTCCGGACAGGATGAAATGAGTGAACTGGCCTTTCACTTCAACAGGATGCTCTCCAAAATTGGGGAGTTGATATCGGAGGTGGTTAAAAAGCAGGAAGCAAAAAAGAATGCCGAGATACATGCCCTTTTTACCCAGATCAACTCTCATTTCATCATTAATACCTTACAAAACGTAAGTATGATGGCCGAAATAGACTGTAGATATGAGGTTGCAGATGCAATAAACTCACTTGGAAAGCTGCTGCGCTACAGTATGAAGTGGACCCGGGAACAGGTTAGGCTTAAGGAAGAAATAGAGTATATATTAAATTATGTTGCATTAATGAACATAAGATTTGATTATGAAATAAAGTTAAACCTTGAAATCCCGGAGGAACTTATGGATTTTGAGGTGCTTAAGATGATGCTTCAGCCGGCTGTTGAGAATGCAATATATTATGGCATTGAGCCTCTGGGGCAGGGAGGCCAAATAACAATCCTGGGTTGTACCGATGAAAAATTTACTACAATTGATATAATTGACAATGGAATGGGCATGGATAAAGAGAGCCTGAATAAGGTCAGACTGGCACTTACTACTGAAAATCCTGTGGATACAAGACTGGAGAAAAAGGGTAATGGAATCGGCCTTAGGAACGTCAATGAAAGAATTAAAATGTTTTATGGAAATAAATATGGTATTGAAATTGAAAGTAAAAAGGGTTCCTTTACTAAATTATCAATTAAATTGCCTCGTAATGACTAACGGTATATTTCACATGGAGAAATTTTACAAATAGTCTCTTGTAAAGTACGTTTTTTTTGTATAAAACAACCAAAAAAAACGAACCAAATCTAAAACCACTTACCTGTTTATATTTCTCGACTTACATTATAATAAAGCTACAAACTGATCGTTGGCCACACAAATAACAGTTCAATTAATTCGTACTAATACTCTCAACAATTGAGGAAGGTGTGTGTTATATTGTCTAATTTGCCTATCACAGAAAGAAGAAACATTGGAACTAAAAAAACCGGTATTATAGGTTTGATTTCCAAAATGTGGGCACAGAAAGATTTACAGGCCATGGCTATTCCTGGCGTTATTTGGATGATAATTTTTAATTTTATTCCCATGTATTTTATTATAATAGCTTTTATGAGATATAATGTTGCAAAAGGTATATTGAACTCCAAATGGGTGGGGTTCAGCAACTTCACAGAATTCTTTTCAGATGACCGATTCTGGCTTGTCATGAAGGATACCTTTGGATTAAACATCCTGAGGCTGATAATTGGTTTTCCAATACCTATAATATTTGCACTTTTATTAAATGAAATATATTCTATCAAATTCAAAAGATTTGTTCAGACAGTCTCATATCTCCCGCACTTTCTATCCTGGATTATTGTTGGTGGAATAATGTATAACTGGTTGTCGGATTCAGGCTTGATAACTACTCTACTGGTTAACCTTGGAATTTTAAAAGAACCCATTCACCTTATAGGAACGCCGAAGTACTTCTGGAGTATTCTTATCACTTCCGAAACCTGGAAGGAAATCGGTTGGAACGCTATTATTTATATAGCGGCAATATCCAGTATTGATCCCAGCCTCTTTGAAGCAGCCGTTATTGATGGTGCTGGAAGGTTCAGAAAGGTATGGAATGTTATCCTCCCATCAATCCGCGGTACGGTAGCAGTACTTCTAGTTTTAAATATCGGTAATCTTCTAGGCTCCAATTTTGATCAGTTGTTTGTATTCTATAAGCCTGTTTTGTACGATGTAATCGATGTTATTGATATTTATGCCTATCGTCTAGGTATAGAAAATGGCAGACTATCATACGCAACAGCAGTCGGCTTATTCAGGTCAGTATTTGCCTTTTTACTTCTGTACACAGCAAACAAAGCGTCTAAGAAACTTACAGATACATCATTGGTTTGATAGGGGGATAGGATATGAAGATAAAATCGTCTTTGGGCTCTAAAATATTCGACACATTAAATATTGTATTTATGGTTCTGATTTGCTTCTGCGCTCTGTATCCCATCTGGTATGTTTTAATACATTCACTTAATAACGGATTTGACTCAGCACAGGGTGGAATTTACTGGTGGCCCCGTAAATTCACCTGGGATAATTATAAGGAAGCATTCAGAAATAGTGAAATAATAAAAGCCTTTTTCGTTACAATTGCCAGAACTGTACTTGCAACAGCCGCTCATGTGTTTTTTACGTCAATGGTAGCATATTCCTTTCTTAAAAAGGAACTGGTAGGGAGAAAAGTTTATATGACTATGGGTCTTATAACAATGTTCTTCTCAGGTGGATTAATACCAACCTTTATAGTTATTAACACTTTGGGAATGTTTGATAATTTTATCGTTTACATAATACCTGTGATGTTCAGCTTCTTTGATCTGATAATCTTCCAGGCATTTTTCAGAACAATTCCTGAAGCTCTAGAAGAATCGGCAAAGATTGATGGAGCAAATTATTTTACCATATTTACAAGAATAATTCTTCCTCTCTCAAAGGCTGTAATAGCAACTATTTTGTTATTCAATGGCGTATTTAATTGGAATGATTATTTCATGGGAATTATATATACAAACAATCAGGATCTCCATCCCATACAGACGTATCTTTACAAAATAATAATGACCTCTGATTCGGCAAAAACATCGCTTATGGCAGGAACAGTAAGTACAACAAACTTTACATCTACATCTCTGCAAATGGCAACAATGATTATTACAACTATACCGATTGTGTGTATTTACCCATTCCTACAGAAGCATTTCGTAAAGGGTATGCTTATCGGTTCGGTAAAAGAATAAAATTCGTTATGACCCTAAGCCTAAGCTTTAGGATTATATAATAAACACATAATTAACAGGAGGGAATTTTATGAAAAGGACGAAAATTGCTAAGTTATCATGTCTTACATTGGCGTTAACTATGGCAGTTACTGTGCTTGCAGGTTGCGGCGGCAGTGAAACGGCCGGCAGTAGTGAAACAACAAAGGCTGCCGACACAGCAATATCTACCACAGCTGCAGAAAGCTCCACAGCTGCAGCCGAAGAACCGGGATGGAAAAAGGATACTTCTCCAATGAAATTGGACTGGTATATAAATGAAACCTGGTTCGCAAATCCTGATGGAAATCTTGCTCATGAATTGATTAAGGAACAGACTGGTATTGATATAAACTTTATTGTTCCTGTTGGAAATGCAGGTCAAAAGTTAAACACCATGATAGCATCGAATTCACTGCCTGACCTGGTAACTCTCGGATGGTATGAACAGCAGGTTCCACAACTGTCCACCGATACATATACATACCCATTAAACGAACTTGCCGATAAATATGATCCATATTTCTGGAAGGTTGCAGCTCCTGATATCGTTAACTGGTATAAAGATAAGGATGGTAACCTTTTCGGATACCCATGTAACGGAAATACACCTGATGACAACGAAAAGTATAATGTTCTTACAAATAGATCCTTCCTTGTAAGAAAGGATATCTATGAGGCAATTGGTAAGCCGGACATGAGAACTCCTGAGGGCTTCCTCAATGCTTTAAAGGCGGCTAAGGAAAAGTTCCCAAAGGTTGATAACGGTCAGTCACTGATTCCTTTCGCAGCCAGAGAGTATAATTCAACCGGTAATACCAGTTATGAAGATATACTTCTTGATTTTCTTGCGGTTCCAAGAGAAATTGATGGAAAATTCTACGACGTAAAGTGTGGAAATCCAAGTCCTGAATACATAAGATGGCTCAAGACTTTTAGAAAAGCTTATGAAATGGGAATGGTGCCAACAGATGTATTTGTTGATGATAGAACCAAAATAGAAGAAAAGATCCAGCAGGGAAGATACTTTGCCCTGTTATATCAGTGGAAGGATGCTATGACTCCACTTGGACAGTTATATTCAAATAAACCAGATCAAATATATATTTCAGTTGACGGACCTGCCAACAGCAAGCTGGATCCTCCCAAGCTTTCAACAAGCGGTTACTCTGGCTGGGAGCTCACAATGATAACAAAGAATTGTAAGAATCCCGACAGAGCTATCAAGTTTATGTCCTGGGGTATGAGCGATGATGGACAGAAAGCTCTTTACCTTGGTAAAGAAGGCGTAACCTATGACATGGTTGATAACAAGCCTGTTATAAAGCCTGAAATCAACAAAATGAAGAATTCTGATATGGCTACCTTCAAGCAGAAATACAACACATTCGGTGAAATATGGATGTTCAACTCTTCAATGATGAACATATGGGAGCCAGACCCAGGCCAACCATTTAATCAGTATCGTGAATGGGCAAAAGGTAAGAGCGAACACTATGGTGTATATGAGAATATCAGACCTGTTGCTGACAGCGATGAAGGAGAAATCCTCGCAAAGGCTGAAAACAAATGGGGAGAAATACTGCCTAAATTATTTATGGCTAAAACTGACGAAGAGTTCGATAAGATTTGGAAAGACTATGAAGATTACAAGACTTCAATTGGCTACCAAAAGGCTCTTGATTACCAGAGGGCAAAAATAGATGAGAACAAGGCAAAAATTGCCAAGTAATCATGCGAGTTGCGTTCCATTATTGAAAGAATTAACAAAAACATAAAATCAGGCCTGTAGGATAGATCTACAGGCCTTTTACATTAATCAATAAAAACCCCTTCTTTCGGTGAATAGTGCCCGGTGATTTCAATTATATTTTCATCAGGGTCTGTCAATTGAAAATAGAAAAATGAAGGTAATCATTTCAAATAAACTTTCTGTTGTATATTACTTTTTCTTAGAGGAATCATAACTATATATCAAAAAGTTGTTATACTTCTGAACCATTAACTGGTTTATTGATGACACTAGACTTATATATACGCAGGAGGAGTAGCTTATGAGATATTACAAAGTAACAAAAGACGAACCGGAGACTAAAACAGTGGTTAATATGAAAAATCCTGAGGAAGTCAATACTCCATACCCGGAATTTGTTCCTTCCTTTTGGGAGTGGAAGCTGCCTCAGGATCAGGTGAAGATTGTTAACCGATTGAACGATATCACAAAACCGAAAGGTAGCGGAAAATGAAGTACTATGTATCTTTAGTGTTATGGTGCCGCAATAAAATTGACCCGTGGAATTTCCATATAAAAATCATAAAAAAGGATTGCAAACAATTTAAAAATATAATATACTTTAGCTAAGGTCAAAGATAGTCAAAATCAGTTTAATTACAAACTCCCGATTAGAAGGAGGAGGTGATGTTGTGGCAAGCTTAAGTGATATTATTGAAACTTTTATCAAGCAATTGATATCAGATACGGATGGAACTATTGAGATTCAGAGAAATGAGTTGGCAAACCAGTTTAATTGTGTCCCTTCGCAGATAAATTATGTTATATCTACAAGGTTTACTACCGACAGGGGCTATTATGTTGAGAGCAGAAGAGGCGGCGGAGGTCATGTAAGAATTAAACGTATAAATATTACAAGACCCGGCAACTATCTTATGCACATAGTATCATCTATGGGCACAAGTATTTCACAGCAATCAGCAGAAGTATTTATAAATAATTTTATTGATTATAATGTAATAAGTGAAAGAGAAGGTTATATTATGAAGGCGGCTATAAGTGACAAGGTAATAGGTACAATTCCTACACCGGATAGAGATGTTATACGTGCAGCCCTGCTTAAAAACATGATTATGAGTTTATTAGTATAGCCAATTAGCCTCCTTTATTCGCTCTGTTGCGATAAAGGATATATATCATAATTACTATTTGCTGCCACAAGTTGTGGCCAAAGCCCACAAAGGTATCAAAGCCACTAAAGTGGCTTAGGAGGTTAATATGCTTTGTCAGAATTGTCAGCAGAAAGCTGCAAATGTGCATTTAACACAAATAATGAATAATTCCAAGATAGATATCTACCTCTGCGAAGAATGTGCAGGTAAAATAAGCCACGCAGAATTTGTTTCCCCCTTTGGTTTTAATGACCTTATTAGCGGATTGTTTGGAAATCAATTAAAGCATGAAAAGCCGGAGTCACTTAAATGCAAAAACTGCGGAATGGAATACGAAGAGTTTCTCAAAACTTCACGGGTCGGCTGTGCACAATGCTACCATGCCTTTGAAGAAAAACTAGATCCTATAGTAAAACGCCTGCACGGTAATGCAGAGCACCATGGTAAAGTTCCCGTGAGAGTCAGCAGTAAGATTAGTATTCCTAATGAAATAGATAAATTGAAACAGCTCCTTAATGAGCATATTAAAAAAGAGGAATATGAGGAAGCTGCTAAAATCCGTGATAAGATCAAAGCCTTGGAGGTGGGAGAATGACCGGTTTGCCCGTAGAAAAAGGATCTGACCTTGATGTGGCTGTTTCCAGCAGAGTCAGGCTTGCAAGAAATTTTGCCGATATTCCATTTTCGGCAAAAATGACTTCGAAGCACCAGAACACACTAATTAAAAGGATGCAGGGCATTATATCAGACTATACAGCTTACGGAAAGCTGATGTTTGCCGATATAACCACAATGCACCCTGTAGACAGGGTTTCTTTGATGGAAAGACATCTTATAAGCCCTGACCTGGCAGAATCGAAAGGAAACAGCGGAGCATTCATAAATGAAAAAGAAAATGTCAGCATAATGGTAAATGAAGAAGACCATATTAGAATACAAGCGATATTTTCAGGTATAATGCTGGAAAAGGCGTATAAGGTATGTGATGAAATAGATTCAATAATTGCTGAACAAGCTGATTATGCCTTTGATAATAAATATGGTTATCTAACCAGCTGTCCCACCAATATAGGCTCAGGTATGAGGGCTTCGGTTATGCTTCATCTTCCAGCTTTGGTTATGACAGGGTTTCTGAAGTCTATTCTTGAAAGCTGTACAAAGCTTGGAGTAACTGTCAGAGGTATATATGGAGAAAACAGCGATGCTGTCGGTGATATGTTTCAGGTGTCAAATCAGATAACCTTGGGACGAAAGGATGATGAGACAATAGCAGCTATTGATGCTATATGCAAGCAAATTATCGATAGAGAAAAGGCACTCAGACTTCAGCTGTACAGGCAGAATATTCATAAGTTTGAAGACAGAATTTTCAGATCATATGGTATTTTAGAAAACGCAAGAGTTCTTTCGACCCAGGAATGTTTTAAATTGCTTTCGGATGTTAGACTTGGAGCAAGTATGGGAATAATTAATGATGTTAACATACTGACTTTGAATGAAATATTGGTGCTCTCGCAGCCTGCTACTCTGCAAAAAATAACCGGAAAGCAGCTGAATCAGGAAGAAAGAGATGTAAAGAGAGCTGAATTGATAAGAAACAAGCTTCAAAAAGTCGGGTAAGAAAGGTGGGCTCCTTGAAGCCCAGATATATATAACTTTAAAGATAGTATAAAGAGTATAAATTGAAAAATAGTATAAAGTGTATTAATTGAAAACAGTATAAAGTGTATAAATACTAAAGATGGTTTAAAGTGTAAAGATATAGAGCGTAGACAGCTGGAGTTGTAGCGTGAAAAATACATTTTGCAAGTTGCAGTACATTTCACGCCGCGAAAAGCCACTACGTGTCTTTTCATAACTATTTGCATACGCGCTTGCGCGTAGATGGAGGTGTAATATGTATCAACGTTTTACTGAAAAAGCTGAAAGAGCAATCTCATTTTCACAGCAGTCTGCTGTTGAATTGGGACATAACTATGTTGGAACAGAGCACATACTGCTGGGACTTGTAAAAGAAGGAACAGGTGTTGCGGCAAGAGTGCTTCAGGCACAAGGTCTGACAGAGGAAAAAATTTTAAGAGAGATAGATGAACTGATTGGCAGAGGTGAGACGGCAGGAGAAACACCGGTAGGCTTTACCCCAAGAACCAAACGTGTTCTTGAGCTGGCCTTCAAAGAGGCCAGAAGAATGGGCCAGGGCTATATAGGGACAGAACATCTTTTGCTGGGAATAATGAAGGAAGGTGAAAGTGTTGCCGTCCGGATTATGATGGATTTAGGTGTTGATCCACAGAAGCTGTTAAATGAATTGGTGAAAATATTGAATGAGGAAACGCCGGGATCAAACGGAGCTCCGAAAGGCAGTACCTCAAATTCAAGCACCCCGACCCTTAATCAATTCGGCAGAGATCTGACCGATATGGCCAGAGACGGTAAAATTGATCCTGTTATAGGAAGAGATAAGGAAATTGAGAGAGTTATCCAGATCCTCAGCAGAAGGACCAAGAACAACCCCTGCCTCATTGGAGAGCCCGGCGTCGGAAAAACTGCAATAGCTGAAGGTCTTGCGCAGAAGATAGTTGAGGGAAATATTCCGGAAATTCTTAGTGACAAGAGAGTTGTTACCCTTGACCTTTCTTCTATGGTAGCAGGGGCCAAATATAGAGGTGAGTTTGAAGACAGGCTGAAAAAGGCCATGGAAGAGATCCGCAAGGCCGGAAATGTAATACTGTTTATAGATGAGCTTCACACAATTGTTGGTGCAGGCGCCGCAGAAGGTGCCATCGATGCCTCAAATATACTGAAGCCTTCACTGGCAAGAGGAGAAATACAAGTAATCGGCGCCACCACATTAAACGAGTACAGAAAACACATTGAAAAAGATGCAGCGTTAGAAAGAAGGTTCCAGCCCATTACGGTGGGTGAGCCCACAAAGGAGGAAGCTGTTGAAATACTCAAGGGTGTAAGAGACAAGTATGAGGCTCACCATAGAGTAAAGATAACTGACGATGCGCTGGATGCAGCAGTCAAGCTTTCAGACAGGTATATAACCGACAGATTCCTGCCTGACAAGGCTATTGACCTTGTGGATGAGGCGGCTTCCAGAATTAGACTCAAAACCTTTACTGCTCCGCCGAATATAAAGGATATGGAGGAGAAAGTAGAAAGACTGGCCAAGGAGAAAGAAGACTCCATACGCTGTCAGGAATTTGAAAAAGCTGCACACATCAGGGATGAAGAGCAGAAACTCAAAAATGAACTTGATAAAATCAAGGATCAATGGCATCAAAAGAACCAGACCAAGACAGATACTGTTACTGCTGATGACATAGCTGAAATAGTTGCCAGCTGGACCGGGATTCCTGTTAAAAAGCTGGCTGAAGAAGAATCTGAACGGCTTCTTAAAATGGAGGATACTCTCCACAATCGTGTTATAGGGCAGGAGGAAGCGGTAAAATCAATTTCAAAAGCCATCAGAAGAGGACGAGTCGGCTTGAAAGACCCGAAACGTCCGGTGGGTTCCTTCATATTCCTCGGTCCTACCGGGGTTGGTAAAACCGAGCTGTGTAAGGCTTTGGCCGAAGCAATGTTTGGAGATGAAAAATCAATGATAAGAGTGGATATGTCAGAGTTTATGGAAAAACACAGCGTATCCAAGCTTGTTGGGTCACCTCCCGGTTATGTAGGATATGATGAAGGAGGCCAACTGACAGAGAAGGTCAGAAGAAGACCATACTCGGTACTGCTTTTTGATGAAATTGAAAAGGCGCATCCCGACATATTCAATATACTGCTTCAGATTCTTGAAGACGGCAGACTTACAGATTCACAAGGCAGAGTGGTTGATTTCAGAAATACCATTATAATCATGACTTCAAATGTAGGGGCAAGAAATATCACCGAACCAAAGCGCCTTGGATTCTCTGTAGTGAAGGATGAAAGTGCAAAGAATTATGAGAACATGAAGAGTAATGTAATGGGTGAACTGAAGAAAACCTTCAGACCTGAATTCCTGAATAGAATTGATGATATTATTGTATTCCACCCGTTAACCGAGGATAATATCAGAGAAATTGTAAGACTAATGACAGATGTTCTTGTTCAGAGGCTGAAGTCCAATGAAATTTATCTTGAAATCGGTGACGATGTGCTTGACCATCTGGCTAAAAAGGGTTATGATCCATTGTTTGGTGCAAGACCTTTAAGACGAGCAATACAAAGTATGGTTGAGGATAAACTTGCAGAAGAAATGCTTGAAGGAAAGGTTAAAGCCGGAGATAGCATAAGTGTAAGTATGGATGGAGAAAATATCGTTGTAAATAAAAAGAACAGGAATGTAGTAAAAGCGTAAACACTCTATTCAATAGTAATATCTTTAAAACAACAATTAATTATTTATTAAAAGGGGCTGTCGTACAAAATAAAAGTGCGACAGCCCCTTTTTAATTTCCATTCTCCAGATCACTTATACTCAGCTGTCTTGTATGGGCAGTGTGGTTCCATTCCTTGTTATCCTTTTCCAGAAAGCCCTGGAAAGCTATTGGTGCCCATGTGAGGCAATATAAAGGGTATATTGCGAAACCAAGGAGTACCTTTAAATTAAATTTCCTCTCTGCTAAAATGATCAGTGGACCGTATAGCAGCTCAAACAAACCCATGAAGTACCATACCTGTACCGGGAAGACGTACTGTACGCTGAACAGCGGAAATTCTGGGTAAACTGTCTGAATCCACATCATTATTGTCATCAGTCCTACAAAGATAAAACGTATAGGCTGAAATAAGTAAAGTGCACAATCCAAGGCTATCAGATCTCCCTGAGAAAAAGCCTGTTTGAAAAGGGGGAGAAGATATTTGGAAGCACAGTCGGCATGACCCTGCATCCAACGCTTTCTCTGCCTCCAGGATTGTTTAAGCGTAAGGGGCTTTTCATCATATACGATAGCCTTATGAGCCCAGCTTATTTTAATGCCATTGAGAGCCAGCTTCATTGTATATTCAAGATCTTCAGTAAGGCAGGTTGCACCCCATTTCAACTCCTTTAAAACCGAAGTATCAATGCAGAAACCGGTACCGCACAAGCTGCAGCTCAAATTGAGATAATGCCTGGGCAACTGGAAAATTCGATTTGAGAGCCAGAACGCAATTGAATAGGAACAGGTAATCCAGGTGTCGAAAGGATTCTTACTGTCAATGTAGCCTTGTACAACCTTATGTCCCTTACAAAGCTGAATATTCATTTCTGTCAAAAAATTCGGGGAGACAAGGTTATCAGCATCGAATACGGCGATAGCATCATAGTGGGTATCCATTTTAAATATTCTGTCAAACATCCATTCCAATGCGTAACCTTTACCACGTTTTGCATTATTCTCACGGATATGTACCTTGGCTCCATGATCTTCTGCAATTTTTGAGGTATTATCGGAACAGTTGTCTGCTATTACGAATACATCAAACAAGCGGCGCGGATAATTTTGCTTAAAAAGGCTCTCAATAATATGACTTATGACCAGCTCCTCATTATGGGCTGCAACAACAAGTGCAAATTTCTTCTTCGGTTTAATTTGGCGTACTTGTTCTTTTCTTTTTATCCATCCGAAGATAGATATACCAAAAAAATAACAGCCAGCTATGAATATAAGAACCTGGATCAGTTCGCTAAAATAAAAAACGGTATAATAAATTATGGTTTCCATTTAACCCTCCATACTTTTTTACGTATAGGAATTTATATATTTTCTATTCTTATCCCCTTCCAGGATAGTTTGCACAAAATCAGCAAAAATATTTATTACCATTAGATTTGACATAACCTTAATATGCTATAATAAAACTAATTCAGGAAAGGGCCCGGTTAATAAATTTATATCTGTTGGGTCCATTTTCACCTGATTTTGATATATAACAAAATCGGAGGGTTTATGCAAAAGTCCTACTATAACAATGCAATAACCGGTAACTCAACCATGCTTGCAACCTTTAGCGACAGGGCTGAATTACTCAGGCTGTTTTGGCCCAATATTGACTATATGCAGCAGTTTGACAAGCTGCTTTGCGGTATATATATAAAAAATGTGAACGGAAGCACGGTATGGCTGAATGATCACAGATGTGAGCATCAACAGGACTATCTTACAGATACCAATGTGGTAAAGAGTACAATAACCAATTATTCCGATGGATACAGGGTTATAATTTATGATTTTGTTTGTCCTGAAAATGATATACTTGTACGTAAATGCGAAATCGAAAACCTATCAAACGAACCAAGAGAACTCGGCTTTATGTCCTTCTCTGCAGCCTCCGGCTCTGACCCGGATGTTACCGGGGTGATGTTTGATTTCAATAACGAAGCCCTGATTCACTATAGATGCAATAATTATTTATCTGTTTTTTCGGATATACCTTCGTGTGGCTTTCAGCTTGGCAACAATGCAAATGACGCTGCAGTAAGTACTTATCTAATTGGCAAGGATGACATAGGTATGATGAAGGATGCTGCAGTCTCGTGGGATTTGGGGAGCCTTGGCAAAAACCAGGTTAAGGGTTTTAATTTGTTTATAGGTGCTTCTCATTCTCTAAAGGAGTGCAGGCAGCTGATAAAGAAAAGCAAATCAGTTGGTGCCGAGAAGCTACTAAGTGATACTCAAAAATATTGGAAGGAATATCTTAACAATTCAAAACAGATTAAAACCGGAAACAGCCTGCTGGATAATCTATATAAGAGGTCTTTACTTGTTTTCAGCTTGATGTATGATAAAAAAAGCGGAGGCTTGATGGCTGCTCCGGAATTGGACGAATACTTTACGAAGTGCGGCAGATATGCCTACTGCTGGGGAAGAGATGCTGCTTTTATAACCGAGGCACTCGATAAGGCAGGTTTAAGTGGATGTGTCGATAATTTCTACAACTGGGCTGTAAAGGTTCAGGAAGAAGATGGGAGCTGGCAGCAGCGATATCACATGGATGGGAATCTGGGCCCGTGTTGGGGACTTCAGATTGATGAAACCGGTACAATACTCTGGGGTATGCTGAATCATTATAAATATACTAAAAACATTGATTTTTTACAGTTCGTCTGGGAGAGTGTCAAAGCCGGCGCAGACTTTTTAGCTGAATTTATCGATAAAGAAACCGGGTTACCTAAACCAAGCTTTGATTTGTGGGAAGAACGACTGGGTGAACATGCCTATTCTGCTGCAGCTGTGTATGCAGGGCTTAAGGCGGCGGCAGAAATAGCTGATATCCTAGGAAAAAGTCATGCTGAAAGAGAAACATGGATTAAAATTGCTGACAATATGAGGGAATCCATAATCAAGTATTTCTGGAAGGAAGATTTCAACAGATTTATAAGAAGCGTCAGAGTCAAGCTCAACGGTTGGGGAGCGGAACAGACGCATAATCCGGTAATGCTTGAGGTTAACCCTAAAGGGTATGTAAGGGATTTTACTCTTGAAGACTGGATTGTTGATGTGAGCCTTGTAGGACTCAGTATACCCTTTCAGGTTTTTTCAGCAGAGGATACAAAAATTAGAGATACAGTTGCGTTGATTGAGCAGACTCTTACCTCTCACGGGATAGGAGGAATAAAGCGCTACGAAAATGATGGCTATATAGGCGGAAATCCATGGATACTTACTACTTTATGGGTAGCTCTATATCATGCTAAAACGGGTAACTACAATAAGGCAAAAGAATATCTGTTCTGGGCAGCTAATGGGAAAACCGAACTGGGGCTCCTTCCTGAACAGGTCAACAGGGATACAGGCAAGCCTGAGTGGGTTATACCCCTTACCTGGTCCCATGCCATGTATGTCCAGGTAATTTCAGAACTTGACGCTGCTGGAGTACTATGAAACAATAATAAAATATTTGAGGATTAACCGCCGGTGTGTGAGTTTTTCCGGTAGTGGGGGATGGTTAAGATTAAAAGTAAAACAATTTTTAAATGCACCAACTGCGGCTATGAAGTATCAAAATGGGTTGGACGCTGTCCGGATTGCGAAAACTGGAACACCCTTGAGGAAATGCTTGTAGAGGCAAAAAAAACCGGTAGAGCTTCCGCACCACGTGCTATAAAGAAAATAGCCCGACTGACTGAGATCAAAGCCAGTAACAGTGATCGCATCGTAACGGGTATCAATGAATTCAACAGAGTTATGGGCGGTGGGATTGTAAGGGATTCCATTACCATTATTACAGCAAAACCCGGAGCGGGTAAATCCACCTTACTGCTACAAGTTGCCGCAGATGTGGCCGGCAAGGGCTTAAAGGTTTTGTATGTATCTGGAGAGGAAAGTGAAAGCCAGATTAAAAACAGGGCCGACAGGCTCTTTGATAATATAGAAACTGGCGTATGGGTTTATTCCGATAACAGTATGGATAATGTGCTTGAGGTTGTAGGGCAAATCGATCCTGACCTTTTGATAGTAGACAGTATTCAAACCTTTGTACTGGAAAGCTTCCCGGGCTCCAGAGCCGGTTCTCCCACCCAGACCATGGAATGTGCAAACG
>JAEZKZ010000036.1 GCA_023415305.1 Bacillota bacterium | reverse complement strand
ATATAATCTGTATGAGGCATATACATTCTCCTTCTTGAAAAGTGTGGTGTGGTAACTTCAGTTTACAAGAATTCGAAGCATTATGCCTCATTTTTTTTATTCTACCCCAACGTTTAGTATAGAGCCTTTTTTTATGCTTGAGTCACTTTCTTATTAATTTCAGATTATTTTTTATGAGCGAGAAATTCTCCAGGAGATGTTGTATCTCATTTTAAAGGAGGAGAATTTATGAACTTGATTGAAATGAAAGATATAGAAGTGTACCATGGCTCAAATCACGTGTTAAAAGGAATCAGCTTGGAAATCAATAAAGGCGAGAAGGTAGCTTTTGTAGGCAGTAACGGAAGCGGAAAAACAACTCTATTTAATGTTTTGGCAGGAAATGTAGTCCAGGACAAAGGAGACCTTTTTATAGAGAAGAATACAAGATTTGGCTTTGTAGAACAAATTCCAGATGTTTCAATTGATATGACAGCCATAGATGCAGTAAACCTTGCTTTTGATAAAGTTTTAGAAATAAAGGAAAAAATGTCAATAATCGAAGAGCTGATGGTAAGCGGGACAATAGAACCCAATTTATTGGCTAAGTATGGCGAGTATCAGGAAAGGTTTGAGCATTCTGGCGGATATGAAATAGAGAATAAGATTTTCAGGGTTTGTACTGGTCTCAATATTAATGAAGAAAACCTTAAAAAGAATTTTAATAACCTATCGGGAGGAGAAAAGACCAGGGTTTTATTAGCAAAAGCAATTCTAAGAGAACCTGAAGTGCTTCTTCTTGATGAACCCACCAACCACCTCGATTTAACCTCAATTGAATGGTTAGAGGGCTATATAAAAGAATATAAAGGAACAATATTAATTGTTTCACACGATAGATATTTCCTTGATAATGTAGTATCAAAAATAATTGAAATAGAAGATGGCAAAGCCAGAATGTTTAAGGGGAATTATACGTATTATCAGAGAGAAAAGACAGATATATTAAGAATTAAAGAACATGAAACTGCACTCAAAAAGCAAAAGATAAGAAAAATAGAGGCAACTGTGAAAATGCTGCATGACTGGGGAGAAAAAGCGAGCGGTAAAAAAGGCAGCAGAGAGAGTGCAGGGGTTTTGCACGCAGCCGCATTAAAGCTCCAGGAAGAAGCAAATGAGCATAAAAGAGCACTAAAAAGGGAAGAAGAGCAAAAACTAGAAGGCAGTTTTTCTGCAAGTAAATTTTCTAGTCAGGATGTGGCAGTTTTAAGAAATGTATCAAAAATCTATGGCAGCAAGTGTATATTAAACAACGAAAGCCTTGTTATAAAAAAGGGTGAAGCTGTTGGAATCATAGGTGATAATGGTACGGGTAAATCTACTATTTTGAAAATCCTTATTAATGAAATAAACCCGGATGAGGGCACTGCTAAACTCGGAGACAGCGTAACTGCGGCATATCTTCCCCAACATATTAAATTTGAAAAGGAAGAGTTAAGCATAATTGAGACTGTAAAGCGTGAGTTGAAAATTGCCGAGGATATGGCGATACCACTTTTAATAAAATTCAAATTCTGTAAGGATGAGTTTTATAAAGCTGTATGTAATATATCGGGTGGAGAAAAAATCAGGCTCAAAATTTGTATTTTGATGCAGAAAAATGTTAATTTGCTTCTTCTTGATGAACCAACAAACCATCTTGATTTTAAAGCAAGGGAATGGCTTGAAAATGCTATAGAAGAATTTGATGGGACTTTGATTTTTGTATCTCATGACAGGTATTTTATAAATAAATTTGCAGAAAGAATATTGGAATTTAAAAACGGTAGAATATATGATTATAAAGGCGGATATGCTTATTACAATGAGTTGAAAAGAAAAGAACAGAGCTTTTTAAAAGAAAAAACTGCTGATAATGAAAAAGTAAGTAAGCAACGAAAGAATTTTAATGGTAAAAATGAGTACAGGGCGGATAAGACTAATATAAAGGATAAAAAAACTAAGAATGATAACTTTAATGCAATGCGGATTGAAGCGGAAATCGAAGAACTTGAAATAATGAAAAAAGAGTGCAATAAAAAGCTTGACACTGAAACGGACTATAATAAGTTAAATGACATCCTTGTTGAATTAAATGATATTGATAATAGGATATATATCTTAATGGAAGAATGGGAGAAATACTGTTATTAGTTTAATAATTATGAAAAAGAATAAGGGTTAAACCTAATAATTAGAAAATACTCTAGCCGTAGCTGTAACTGAAACAGCTACGGTTTTTCTAGTTCGCCCAGCATGGGCGAACTCTTAGCAGCAAAAGGCTTAAAGTTTAGAAGCTTTAGACTTAACCGATATCACATACTCTGACGGAGTCATACCAGTGACATTTTTAAAGTGTCTTGAAAAGTAATGGATAGATGCGTAGCCCAAAATCTCTGAAATTTGTGTAAAATTATATTGACCTTCACGGATCATTTTTTTTGCTTCTTCGATTTTAAGCTTTTTAAAGTATTCTATTACGCCTGTACCCTTTTTATCCTTGAATAAGACTTTCAAGCTTGTCCTGCTAAGGTTGGAAAACCGGCATACATCGTCAAAGGAAATGTTTTTTGTAACGTTTTCATTAAGATAATTTATAATTCTTTGAAGTAAATCGGTGTCAGATCTCTCTTTGGTAGCGGTTGAGAGTCTGCTGTTACTATTTACACTGTTTCCTTTACGAATCATGCTTATCAATAACTGCTCAAGATATATTTTAATTAGATGTTCACAGCCGAAAAGTGATTCTTGTCTCTTTTCTAATTTCTTGAGATAGGTAATATCAAGTTCAGAAGTAAAAGCTTCTTTAGCTTCATTGATGATTTGAACAAGCAAGTTTTTTTCAAAATCACTTATTGTGAGTATTTTATTTTCATAGTACTTTATTGCGGGGGACTTACACTCGAACGACAAAACAATAAGGTTGGGAGCGACTTTGCCGTTAGCCCATACATTATGAAATTCATTGGGCTTATGAAATATAATTTCGCCCTGCTTCAATTTAAATCCGAGGGAGCCTGCCATAACCTCGACTTCTCCCTTATCAACGTATAGAAATTCCCAAAAGTCATGCTTTTCACCCTCGAAAACATAATCCTTGGCATATTCAAAGTAATGTACAGAAACAATTTTTTTAATGACTATTTCCTCTTTTAAAAGGGTTGATTTGTAATCCATGGTAACCTCTCAGCAGTTGGAGTTAAGTATATTATAGTAAGTTTGGGAGGGTTTTTGTAGTCCAAAAGTCTAAATAAATTGACTTTATTGATAAATAAATAATTATGCAAAAGGATTAACATAAGATAAAGAAAAGTAAATCAATCGGAGGCAGAATAATATGTCCATTTTAGTAACTGGCGGAGCGGGCTACATTGGAAGTCACGCCTGTGTAGAACTTTTGAATTCAGGATTTGAGGTTGTCGTTATTGATAATCTTAGTAATAGTAATGAAGAAGCCTTAAAAAGAGTTGAGGAAATTACAGGAAAGTCAATTAAGTTTTATAAAGAAGAACTACTTAATTGGGACGCACTTGAAGAGATATTCAATAAAGAAAAAATTGATGCAGTAATGCATTTTGCAGGACTAAAAGCTGTAGGAGAGTCTGTGTCACAACCAATTAGATATTATAATAACAACATTACAGGCACGCTGGTTTTATGTGAAGTAATGAATAAATACGGTGTTAAAAATCTTGTTTTCAGTTCATCTGCAACAGTTTACGGAAATCCCCATACAGTTCCTATCGAAGAAGAATTTCCGCTATCAGCTACTAATCCTTATGGACGAACAAAATTAATGATAGAAGAAATGTTGAGGGATTTGTATATCGCGGATAATAACTGGAATATAGCTATACTACGGTATTTTAACCCAATAGGAGCTCATGCAAGTGGCAGAATTGGAGAGGACCCGAAGGGTATCCCCAATAATCTAGTGCCATACATTGCTCAGGTTGCAATTGGCAAGCGTGATAAGCTGAGTGTTTACGGGAATGATTATCCTACAGCTGATGGAACAGGTGTCAGAGACTATATACATGTTGTTGATTTGGTATTGGGACATCTGAAGGCTTTGGAAAAACTAAGGAGCAATCCTGGTGTTGTAACCTATAATTTGGGTACTGGAATAGGCTACACTGTTTTAGAAGTTGTGGAGGCTTTTTCAAAAACTTCAGGAAGAGAGATACCGTATGAAATTGTGGCGAGAAGACCTGGAGATATAGCTGCATGTTACGCTGACCCATCAAAGGCAAAGACCGAACTGGGCTGGTGTGCAGAAAAAGGGCTAGAAGAGATGTGCAAGGATTCGTGGAATTGGCAGAATGGGAACCCTAATGGATATGAAGAATAAGGAGGAATAATAAATACTATGATTAAACCGACACTTGTTATAATGGCGGCTGGATTGGGAAGTAGGTATGGTGGATTAAAGCAGATCGACCCAGTCGGACCAAATGGAGAAATAATAATGGATTATTCTATTTATGATGCACTTAAAGCCGGTTTTGGGAAAATAGTGTTTGTTATAAAGGAAGATTTTCAGGAAGTTTTCAAGGAGAGAATAGGTAATAGAATAGAAAAGTTGGTAGCTACAGAGTATGTATTCCAAAAAAATGGCGATATTCCATGGGGCATCCAGGTGCCTGAAGGCAGAGTAAAACCCTGGGGGACGGGTCATGCGGTGTTAAGCTGCCGAAATGCTGTAGATACACCATTTGCCGTTATTAATGCAGATGACTTTTATGGTGCATCAACGTTTAAACTGCTTTATGATTATTTAATTTCCGGAGCTGATGATCAGGGAATGTATAGGTACAGCATGGTGGGATTTATTCTTGAAAACACTCTATCTGATCATGGACATGTAGCACGAGGCGTTTGTAATGTAGATTCAGAAGGGTATCTTCATGAAATACACGAAAGGACGAATATTAAGAAATTCGGAGATAAAGCTAAGTATTCTGATGATGGTCAAAATTGGGTTGAAATTCAAAAAAATAGTATTGTTTCTATGAATACCTGGGGATTCACTCCAAGTATTTTCGGAGAACTTGAAGCGAGGTTTAATGACTTTATTCGTGTAAATAGCAGCAATCTGCAAAAAGCAGAGTACTTTTTACCTGAGGTTGTTGACAGGCTTCTTTCAGAAAATAAGGCAAAAGTAAAGGTCCTGCCTTCAAAAGAAAGATGGTATGGGGTTACTTATCAGGAAGATAAACCATTAGTAAAGAATGCTATATGTGGTTTTATAGAACAGGGTGTATACCCGGAAAAATTATGGGAGGGAATCAATGAACGCTAATATTAATTATAATTTTGAAGATATTGTTAAGAACTTTGCTTTAGGAGGTAGCTTTGTTAAAAGCGAGTCTTATGGCTTTGGACATATCAATGACACCTATGCAATATATTTTATAATGCCAGATGGTGAAATGAAACGCTTTATACTGCAAAGAGTAAACAATCGAGTGTTCATGAATCCTGAAAAGCTAATGGAAAATATTCAATCAGTAACAACTTTTTTACGTAAAAAAATAATTGATAACGGTGGAAATCCGGAGAGAGAAACATTAAATCTGATTCCTACTGTCGATGGAAAAAGCTTCTACAAAAGTGACGATGGGGATTATTGGAGAGTATATGTATTTATAGAAGGAGCTCAGACGTACCAAGTTGTTGAGAAGCCTGACCATTTTTATAATGCTGGAAAGGCTTTCGGAAATTTTCAAAAACTATTAAGTGATTATCCTGCTGATTCATTATATGAGACAATTCAAAATTTCCATAATACAAAGGTACGGTTCGATACATTTATTAATGCAGTAGAGAAAGATGTTATGAATCGTGCTAAGGATGTAAAGCAAGAAATTAATTTTGCACAAGAGAGATATGATGAAGCGGTTCTGTTAGTAAGTATGCTTGAAAAGGGAGAATTACCTCTTCGTGTAACCCATAACGACACAAAGTTTAACAATGTTATGATAGATGATAAAACAGGAGAGGGAATCTGTGTAATAGATCTGGACACAGTTATGCCGGGCTTAGCCTTATATGACTTTGGAGATGCTATTCGTTTTGGTACCAATCCGGCAGCAGAGGATGAAAAGGATTTATCCAAGGTTTGGATGGACATTGGCCTTTTCGAACAATTTACCAAAGGCTTTCTCGGCGCTGCAGGAGATAGCCTCACTAATGTGGAGTTATTGCATTTGCCACATTCAGCAAAAATAATGACATATGAATGTGGTATAAGATTCTTAACTGATTATCTTGTGGGTGATACCTATTTTAAAATTCATAGAGAAGGTCACAATCTTGATCGTTGCAGAACTCAGTTCAAGCTTGTTGCCGACATGGAAAATAAATTTGAACAGATGCAAAAAATAGTAAATAAAGGGAAGTTAGCGAAATGATGTGCAAATAAAATAAGAGCCTTTAGCTCTCGGTTTTAGAAAGGGAAATAGGATGCAATATTATTGTATTAAAATTGAAGATGATTTGTTACTTGATGGAAATGTTGATAAGCTGCAGTGGAAGTCAGCTAAAGAGATTTTACTGGTTGACAATAGAACGGGCGGTAAGCCGCAGCAAGCAACAAGTGCAAAATTATTATGGAATGATAAAAATCTATATGTTTGCTTCAGGTGTGTCGATAATGATATAAACGCTACAATGACAGGCTATAACGACAAATTGTATGAAGAAGAGGTTGTAGAAGTTTTCATAGATGACAATAGAGATATGAAAACATATATGGAGCTTGAAGTAAATCCGTTAAATGCTTTATTGCATTATAGCATTCATAATGATCTTAAAGGAAATAAAATAGGTTATGGAAGAGTGGACAGAAATGTTAAATCAGCTGTCTTTTGTGATGAATTAAGTGGTATATGGAGTGTAGAGCTTGAAATACCCTTTTCGGAATTCATTACAGCTGAAAATATACCGCCTCAAAAGGGCGATAAGTGGTTAATGAATTTATACAGAATTGACAGGCCTAAGAATAAGAAAGAGGAATATATGTCTTGGTCTCCTACCGGAGAAGACAATTTTCATTTGCCTGAAAAATTTGGAGAATTAATTTTTGATTAGTGTAATTAAAAGTCATGGAGTAGTGTATATATTGACACTTTCACATGACTTTTTATCATAGATAACGCAACCGTACTGGTAATCGGTCCATTATATAAAAAGAATTGAAAAGAGGATTCACCTTTCGGTGTGGAAAATGATAGTTATCCGCAAATTTACTTATCCTCTGATGATGCAATTGTTGCTACAGGAAAGGTAATTTTAAAGGGTTCCACTTTAATTGCAATAAGAGGTTTAAAACCGCTTACATCAGGGAAGAGTTGGGGATTAATGCGGACATCCTTTAGTTTGGCGAGTTTGCCAGTTCCGCTACCCTGAAAGGTGGTATAATAATACTTTCCCTCATGGTACTGAACCAAGGGGAAGGGAAAGAACTTAGTGTTGACCGGAAAAGATAGTTTACCAGATTTTAGAGTAAATTCAGCAATTGCATTTTCTCCTGAAAAAATGGACACTTTTTCGGTATGAGGGTCTGTGCTTTGAAAGGAAAAGTCAGCTAGCTCTTTAGGAATTCCCCAATTCCTCTTTCCATTTTCTACACTGGCCATGGTGGAAACATATATTTTGCTGATGGTATTGAGCTTTTTGCCTTCATGCTTGAATTTGCCGGGAATTAAAAGCAATTCACCATAGGGACCAGCGTTAGAGGTGCTGTAATCCACCAGCATAAGGGTTCCAAAGCCGCCAGCGAATTGACCTTCCAAAAATTCAGGTAAATTAGTTTTTTCTTCTACAAAGGGTTTAGAGAATTTGTAGAGTAGAATGTAGCCCTTCCCAGTCAAGGTCCAGGGAGCGGGATAGTTTTCTTTCATAAGGACCTCCTTATAATAATTTATTTTTTATTGGCTAACCATTGTTTAAATTTCTTAAACTCAATATAGGAATAGAGCTTTAAAACTATAGGAAAAACCCTGTTAAGTAAAGTAAGGGAATAAAATAATTTAGAAGGATGAATGCTCCTTCGATTTTTCCGGATACCTTTGAGTATACTTTGTGCCACAACCCGGGCTTTTTGAGCGGGCCAGGGTACAGGGCTGTTTCCGGCATTTTTGAAGAACTGGGTTTTAGTTGCAATGGGGAAGACTAACTGAAAATATTGCCCCTTATCCAACTCCCAACGGTAAGCTTCGGCAAAGCACTTAAGAGCTGCTTTGGTGCTACTGTATAGGGCATAGCCGGGTAAAGGAAGAATGGCCATCCCACTTGACGTGGCGACAAAATTAAAAGGTTTACTGCCATTAAGTTGTTTCATTTTTTGAGCGCTGTAGACTACTGAGTTATAATTGATGTTGAAAATGGAGGAGATATGCTCCCAATTGGCTTCTGCCAGCTTTTCATAATAGGCAAAGCCTGCATTGGCAACAAAAACATCTATAGAGCCTAGCTTTTGTAGAGCATATTCAAATAGGCTTTCCACTCCTTCGGTAGTAGAGAGATCACATTGGAATTGGTAGAGGTCTTCTCGATCAAATGAGTTTTTATTAATGAATTTGTCTGCGGCTACCACTCGGCATCCTTTGGATAGGAAGCCTATAACAAGTTCCAGACCAATACCGGAAGAGGCACCGGTAACAACAATATTCTTATTCTCCAAATTCATCCTTTCTCACCCCTTCTATTCTTTTAGACCTAGTAAAATATCCAGATTTTCTATAGAGTTCATTAGTATTTGTACTTCATTTTTACCTATAGTATTAATATTAGCAAGGATTGTATTATAATTGAAGGTTTCTATTTCGTTAATTTTGCTTAGTCCTTGTGAGGTTATGGAAACTTCTACCAGACGGCGATCCTCAGTAGACTGCTTCCGAAGTACAAGATTTTGGTCAGCTAAGCGGGTAATCATCCTGCTAACAGTAAAGTTCTTCACCTTTAACTTCTTAGCCAATTCTGTAACTGTCATGGGATTTTTTCGTGCTAAGAGCTGAAGAAGATATACTTCATCCCATGACACAGAGAAAAGAGAGGCTTCTCTTTTCTCAAATAGATATACGCTTTGCAAAAAGAGAAAGAGGATTTCATTGATTCGTTTTTGGTTAAGATCTATATTCACCACAATTTGGATGCCTCCATAGACTTAAATTAATTGCATTATGCAAATATATTTTAGCAATAATCTGTGCATAATGCAACTAAATACATCGATAAGAATGAATCAGACGCATAATTATAAAAAAGAAGAAGGGCTATCTTTTTTCACAGGACACTCTCTTTAATTAATAGGTAATATAACGATCATAGTGGTTCCTACTCCTAACTCACTTTCACATGAAATACTGCCATTTAGCAATTCGATGATCCTCTTTACTATGGATAGACCCAGCCCATTACCTTGCTTTTTGTGTGATTCATCACACTGATAGAATTTATCATATATTTTACCTAAACTTTCCTTTGATATTCCCATTCCTTCATCCCTGATAGAAAACTGAAAGGAATTGTCTTCAACCTTAGCTTCAATCCATATTGTACATTTTGGCTCTGAATATTTAATAGCGTTATCGATTAAATTAGTCCACAATTGAAAGAGTAAGTCGTAGTCACTTCGTATACTGCATTTCTCAAGACTAAGCTCATATTGTATATCTCTGTCATGCCACTTCTCTCCCAGTGAAATAATACAACGTCTAATTTGTTCATCAACTTGGACTTCCTGATTCAAGTCTACGATATTCTGATGATCTAATCTGGACATATGAAGCATGCTTTCACTCATACGAGAGAGCCTCTGCGATTCTTGATAGATATAGGACAGGTATTCCTTTTGTTCTTGTTCACTAAGGCCTCCATCCAACAGCATCTCCGAGAAGCCTGCAATGGCTGCAACGGGAGTCTTAATTTCATGGGATACATTACTCATAAAATCCTTTCTCATATAGTCCATTCCATTTAGCTCCCGTGTCATTTTGTTAAAATTGCTTGCCATTACATCAATTTCATCGGAATATGCTTCTTTTTGCCTTTTTAGATGATTATTATGAAAGGATAATTGTACTGTAAAGTCACCATCGGCTACCTTTTGCACCCCTTTGCTGATTTCAGTAATAGGATTCATTACATAAGCTGCTGAATGCCAAAGTGCCACACCACCCAAAATCATGGTTATAGCACAAGTGACAAGACACATGGATAACGCAACCGTACTGGTAATCGGACCATTATATAAGAAGGAAAAGCCGATAAATACCATGAAATATGCAATTCCACAGGAAACGCAAAGGATTATAACCGATGCCAATGCAAGCTTAAAACGTAGAGATATTCTTCTTTGCCTGTTTTTCTTAGCCATGGACTATATGAATCCTTTCTATATTTTTGATTTATACCCTAGGCCACGAATGGTCACTATTTCAAAGTCATTACAATGCTCAAATTTTCGACGAAGCTTTTTGATATGAGAATCGATGGTACGGTCGTCCACATCGGTATCCATCCCCCATATCTCATCCATTAATTCTTGTCTTGTGAATATCTTATTGGGATTACTCAAAAGCTTAAAAAGCAGATAGAATTCCTTGGGGGGCATTTCGAAGATTTCCTCATCTACCTTAACTGTCAGTGCATTATAATCAAGCAGGGTACTGCCTACTAATAACTTTTTTTCATTTGCAATTTGAGCTCTTTTTAATAGTGCCTTCACTCTTAGTACCAATTCTCTCATACTTATTGGTTTAATCATATAATCATCCGTTCCAGCACGAAATCCTTTTTCCATATCTTCAAATTGATTCTTCGCAGTTATCATTAGAATCGGAATGGTATATGCTGCATCACGAAGTTCCCTGGCTAATTGGTATCCATCCCCCATATCTCATCCATTAATTCTTGTCTTGTAAATATCTTATTGGGATTACTGAGAAGCTTAAAAAGTAAATAGAATTCCTTGGGTGGCATCTCAAAGATTTCCCCAGGTACCTTAACTGTCAGTGCATTATAATCAAGCAAGGTACTACCAACTACTAACTTTTTTTCATTTGCAATTTGAGCTCTTCTTAACAAGGCCTTCACTCGGAGTACCAATTCTCTCATACTGATGGGCTTGATCATATAATCATCCGTTCCAGCACGAAATCCTTTTTCCATATCCTCAAATTGACTCTTCGCTGTTATCATTAGAATAGGAATTGTATATGCTGCATCACGAAGCTCCCTGGCTAATTGATATCCATCCATATTTGGCATCATTATATCACTAATAATCAAATCCACATGTTCCTTGTCCAGTAGGTCTAAAGCCTGCTCTCCGTCAAATGACGTAAACACACGATAGGACTCCTGCTGCAGTTTTGCACATATCAGCTTATTCAGCATCTCATCATCTTCAACAACAAGAATGGAGAACATACTATCACCCACTTTCGATTTAATGATTGACTACCTTTTTCAATTCAGCATTTTCTAATCGATATATAACATCAACAAGGTCTAATACTCTTTCATCATGAGTTACCATAATGGCCGCCTTATTATGTTTCTTAACTTCCTTTTTAATTAATTCCACAACCTGTCTGCCCCTAATTCCATCTAAGCTCGCTGTGGGCTCATCGGCTAGAATAACATCTGGATTATTCATAAATGCTCTTGCGATTGCCACACGTTGTTTTTCACCACCGGACATCTTTGCGGGATATTTATTTGCACATCCTGACAGTCCAAGATCCTCCAGCATATCATCTGCATTCATCTTAGTTTTCCCATTCTTTTTATTCATATCAGTCACAAATGTAAGCTGCTCTTTTGCTGTTAAATAAGGAAGTAAGTGATGGCTCTGAAAAATAAATCCAATCTTCTCCCTGCGAATTTTAACCAGTTGATTGTTTTGCTTCTTCAAAAGCTTTTGTCCCCCTACCATCACACTGCCATCTGTAGGTGAAAGTAACGCACCGGATATGGATAGAAACGTACTTTTGCCTGAGCCGGAGGGACCAATAATTGCAATGAATTCACCCGGCTTTACCTCCAGGGAAACATTTTTTAGTATATTATTTTCTTGGTCACCATCCTGATATGATTTTGATATATTATTTAACTGTAATGCATATTCATTTTTCATTATTCATTTCCTCCTATTATTACGATTGGATCAACTTTTGCAACTTTTCTTATGGATACTAAACTGGTTACCAGGGAGATTATGATAAAAACAATAGATACAATAATCACCGCCGGTATTTTAAGAGTAAACGGCATACTACCCGGGAGCATAGCTGCCATACCTATGGCAAGAAGATTGCCGATGATCACTCCAATCAGTGATAGAATTAGAACCTGACTCATTATATATCTTGTAAGTTCTGACATCTTCATCCCTATGGCTTTAAGAACACCAAACTGTTTTTGCTTCTGTATCGTAACTACATAGAAAAATACACCTTGAACTGCTGCAGAGATTATCACCAGAACCCAAAGAATCATCTTAATGGTTAACTGCTCAGCGGCGTATCCTGGAAGATTACTAACCACGGTTGCTTTATCAATTACTTCTAATCCTTTTATATTGATATTTTCGATATCCGAGCCCTGAACTGCGATTGCATTATACTTTTCAGTGTAAGAAGAATTTACCTCCAGATTGAGTGCTGTAAATGTATCAGCCCCAATAAAGCCTACTGGTGAGTGCCCGTAAATTTCGTCCTGAATAAATCCTACTACTGTTAAAGAAAGACCTGTTGATGAATCCTCTACCACATCACCAATGCCTATATTTTGTTCTTTAAAGGAATCATCCAATAAAACAGGATATTTTGCAGAGGATTTTGATAAAGCTTCCCCTTCAGCTATTTCCGGAGAAAGAAAACTCTCAGGATCAATAGCAAAGTAGGTAATATCTAATTTCTGCTCATCCGATAACGTGTTGATATTGGATCTTTTAATGTTCAGATTTGTTACATTGTCATTGGATTGAGCTGCTACTTGCTCTAATACCTCTGGGTCTACATTGGATATAGAGATTAATTTTTCTGCATCTGTACTCATTACGAAATACTCAGCATCTGTCTTTTCAATGGAGGCACTAATTGCCCAACCAAGTCCATTTGCCAGACCTGATAAAAATACAACCATAAATATCATCAGAACAAGGATGCCCTCTATTAATAAATATTTTGATATGCTATGCTTTATTTCTTTCCATGCTAATTTCATAACTTTACCTCTTTCCTTATATGATTATTATAAATATTTTAATTATCTATATTACAGCTGTAATGATTATCGATATACCTAATATAAATGGGGAATGTGACCTGAATATGACCAAATTAAATAGGAAATCCCTGGTTAACGGTTAAAAATACCCAAATAATGTTCATTCGATTAGTAAACTTTATGGGTCATCAACTACTTTTAATTAGTCAAGAATTTTATAGAAAATATGCAGATAATTAAATTTCTTAAGGAAAGTTATTATGTTAATATTTAACTATAAAAACACTGATTAATTAAAGGAGGAATCAAGTATGAAATTTAAAAAGATCGCGTCGTTAATGACAGCACTTGCATTCTTGTCAGCAACTGTAATGGGGTGTGGCTCTGGTTCAAGTTCAAGTTCTGACTCGTCAGCAGCTTCTTCATCAGTGGCAGCTACTTCAAGTACTGTTGCATCCTCAAATGGTTCGGCAGGAGATGATACCCTGAAGGTACCTGATAAGGAAATTAAATTTACCCTTTGGGACATAGCTACTGACAGTCCCCAAGCAGAGATTCAACAAGGTGCCGTAGATCGGTTTATGAAGGATTATCCAAATGTTAAGGTTGAAACTACTCACATTCAAAATGATACCTACAAACAGAAACTGGTAGTTGCAATGAGCTCAGGTCAGTGTCCTACCATGTACATACACTGGGGTGGCGGACCTATGAATGAGTACATAGATTCCGGCTTCGCAGTGCCAATAACAGAACTCATGAACAAATACTGTGATGTTAAGTTCTTAAAAGCTGCCATAGCACAGAGTACATACAAAGGTGAAATATACTCAGTTCCATATGGAGGAATTGGTGGTAGCGGTATATTCTACAACAAAACAATATTTGAAAAATGCGGAATTCAGGTTCCACAGACTATAGCAGAGCTGGAAAAAGCCTGTGAAACCTTAAAGGCTAAAGGTTATACACCTTTCTCACTTGCTAACCAAAACAAGTGGACAGGTTCAATGTACTTTATGTATCTGGCAGCCCGTTACGGCGGTGTTGAAGAATTTAACGCAGCTGTTGATGGAACCGGAAGCTTTGAATCACCTGCATTCCAATATGCAGCTGATACAATCCAAAAATGGGTTAAGGCTGGATATTTCCCAGATGGAGTTAACAGCTTAAACACTGACGATGGCCAGGACAGACAGTTAATGTATAAGGAAGAAGCTGCGATGATGTTACATGGTTCATGGCAGGCAACATTAATGAAGAGTGATAATGCAGAATGGTATACAAAAAATATTGGTTACTTTGCATTTCCTAAGCTGGAATCCAGCAGTGCTGATCAATCTATAGTTGTTGGAACATCAATAGGTAACGGTTTCAACTTTAACACAGGAGATGACAAGGATCTACTCAATGCCTGCTTTATACTGGCAACCCAGTACTACAATGGTGATCAGTACAACAAGGAACAACTTGAAGGAGGATTAATACCTTCAATAGAAGGAATGGGTGATACCATTCAGGATCAATGTATGCAGCAGGTTTGGAAGGACTTCTCAAGTGCTAGTAACGTACAGCTCTGGTACGACCAGTATTTACCACCAGAAGTATCAGAAGCACACAAGTCTACTTCACAGGAAATCTTTGGACTTACAAAGACTGGAAAAGAAGCTAACAAAGAACTTAATGATGCTATGCAGAAGTACTTAGCAGGCAAATAGTAATCAGAGTTTAGAGAACACTGCATAAGCGGATATAGGGAAAGCCCATAGTGAATAAGATGAACTTACTTTACTGTGGGCTTCCTTTAAATTATTAGCCAATTGGAGGTAGATCCTGTGAAAATCATGACGCTTGCCCAAACCAGGCGGAAAAATACACGTATAGCTGCCAGCGTGTTTCTTGCACCTGTACTAGTCATAATGGTTATTTACATAATATATCCCATTTTTCAAACCTTTGATATAAGCCTGTATAAATGGAATGGTATTTCGGCAAATAAGAATTATATAGGACTTGATAATTGGAAGGAACTTTTGGCAGATACAAAGTTCTGGCTTTCATTTAAAAACAATATCATAATAATGATATTATCAATTCTAATACAAATACCCCTTGGACTCGCACTGGCAACTTTTCTTGATGCCTTTGGAAAGAGAGTTAATGTATTTAAGGTTATTTGGTTTCTTCCACTATTAATGTCCTCAGTTGCCATCGGTTTTCTTTTCGCGTATGCACTGGCAACCTCAGGTGGTATTATAAGCACTATTTCACAGTGGCTCGGAGGCGGAAAGGTGGATCTCCTTGGTCGAGCGCCCCATGCCTTGTATACAGTTATAGGTGTAATTGCCTGGCAGTATACTCCTTTCTATATGGTGTACTTTATAGCAGGCTACAGTAATATCGGCACCGATATTTATGAGGCTACAATTATTGATGGTGCAACAAGGGGACAATACTTTAGGTATGTGGCCTTACCATTATTAAGGCCTGTTATTAAAACTGCATGCATACTAAGTCTCATCGGCTCCCTTAAATACTTTGACCTGATATATGTTATGACAGGCGGAGGACCTGGAACAGCAACCGAGCTTATGGCTACATACATGTACAAGATGTCCTTCCAGCACTTTAAGATGGGTTATGGTTCAACTACTGCAGCAGCGATGTTTATTCTTGTAACCTCAATTGCACTCATTATACAATCTATCATAAAAGAAAGGAATGAAGATTATGTTTAGTGGAAAAAGTGAGAAAAAAACAAGGCCAAATGTAAAAATAACGTGGATATTCGCTTTTTTTCTGGCAATAATCTGGGTGGTTGCAACCGGACTTCCTTTCATTTATATGGTATTGAATTCCTTTAAGGGTCAGTTTGAGATGCTGCAAAAAGGCGTGTTTCAGCTTCCTGAATCCTGGTACCCGAAAAATTACATTGAGGTTTTGTCTAAGGGTTTTGTCGGGTATTTTATAAATAGTGTTATTTTACTTGTGGTTTCATTAGTAATACTTCTGTTTATAACTGCTTGCGCTTCTTACCCACTTTCAAGAATGCAGTTCAAATTGAGAAATTTCATTTTCGGGCTCATTATTGCTTGTATGTCAATACCCATTCATGTAACGTTGATACCGGTTTTCAAAATGACAACTTCCATGAATATGTATGATAGACTTTGGGGTTTGATTGGGCCCAATGTTGCCTTTAGTATTCCTATATCCTGTTATATACTTACAACCTTTATGGCATCTATACCTAAGGAAGTTGAAGAATCTGCCGAAATTGACGGGTGCGGAAAGTTCAGAAATTTCTTTTACATAATTCTTCCTCTGTCAAAAGCGGGAATATCTACTCTGGCCATTTATAACGGAGTTGCTATCTGGAATGAATTTATTTTTGCAAACACTCTTACACAATCAAAGGCTGCCAAAACTCTTCCGCTTGCAATTTCAGCCTTTCAGGGTGAGCATTCCATGAATATACCTGTGATAATGGCAGTACTGGTACTCACTGTATTACCAATGATTATATTATTTATTATCCTTCAGGATAAGCTGGTGAAGGGATTAATGGCCGGTGCTGTCAAGGGCTAGGTAAGGTGTTGATTAATGTTAGCTAATAAGGGATATTTCTGTAGGGATATGGTATAATTAGTTATATGACAAAATTCGAGAAAAGGTGACAAAGTGGCCGAGAATTTGATAAGAAAGTTTAATAGTTGGAATTTGAACAAAAAGATTTATGTTTTTGTAACCAGCTTGATTTACGGAATATCAATAATAACGATTACCTTTTTTACCTCCTTTTATATCGCAACCTATATAACGCAATCCAATAATATTGCAAGGATGCAATTATCAACAATGGCTACAAGCTACGAGTATACTCTGGAAAGTTATAAAGAGCTTGCAGAATCAATGATCATTGATGAATCAATTCAGAGATATTTAAGAAGTGAGGGTCCGAGTGACCCTAACTATTTCTCCCTTGTACGTAGCGTGAATAGCTCCTTGCAGAGTACATTTGATTCACATTCAGGAATAAGAGTTATAGCTATAGACAGCTATACTTTTGATGATACTATTTTCAAGGGTAATATAAATATGACCTTGAGCACTTTTAAAGATACCCTTAGGAAGGATTATATAAACAGTATTGTCAGCCGAAATCCGGGAACTCTCCGAATGAGTGTTAACGATATGTTTCAAATCAAGGATAAAAATATGCTGAGTATATATATGCCTGTTTATTCTGTGAGTAAAATGATTAATGAAATAGGTATTTTGTGCATAGTAATTGATAACAGCATATTTGAGGGACTTTCAAATAAGAGTTCAATGAGCTTCGACTCGAAAATGATGTTGGTGGATACTTCAAATACTATTGTATCTTGCACGAATAGTGATTCTATTGGCACCAAATTTGAATATTCTGAAATGCTGAAGGGTTCAAGTGGTGATTTCACAGTAATTTCAGATATTTACAATTACCAGAAGATAGGTAATTGGAATTATTATATTGTCAGCAGGATACCATTAATGAATATGTACAGAGACAGTCTCTTAATGATTGTGCTTCTGATTGTTATATCTGTAGCAGTAGCATATTTCGGAATGATAATTTGCAAGAAGATATTGAACAGAACCTATAAACCCCTTGATAAAATAGTTAAGGGTATGAACTGCGCAGCAGAGGGTAACCTGGATGTTAGGATTAACATTGAAAATGTCGGTATAGATTTTGTGAATCTAGGAAACGGCTTTAACTATATGATGGGAAAAATTAATGGACTGGTTGAGCAGGTGAAGCTGGAGCAGCAGCAAATGGACCAGATCAAGTTTAATGCTCTTCAGGCCCAGATTCAACCCCACTTTCTTTATAATACTCTTGAGTGCATACATTGGCAGGCTACAGCTGACGGTAATGAGGATATATCGGATTTTGTAAAAGTTCTGGCACAATATTACAGACTATGCCTTAGTAAAGGGAAGGATGTTATTCCACTTGAACAGGAGATTGACCATGTAAGGAATTATTTATACATACAAAATATCAGATATGACAATATTATAGAATTTGACTTGGAAATAGATGAAGATTGCAAGAACATTCCTATTCCAAAGATAACCCTTCAGCCCCTTGTTGAAAATTCCATATATCATGGAATAAAGGTTAGGGAGGGAAAACCGGGAAGAATATATTTAAAAGCCAGCAAATGGGCAGAGGATGTGTACATAAAAATCTCTGATAACGGGACAGGTATGTCTGAAAGTCAGATTGAGAAAATGAATTGTTCAATTTCAGAATATGACAAGGATTTCGGCTATGGTATCAGAAATGTAAATAAAAGAATTGAGCTCATGTTTGGAAAGGAGTACGGACTGCATTACCAACAGAACTCCTGGGGGGGTGTAACGGTCATTATTCATTTACCCAGTAATAACGTACAAAGATATGAAGAGGTGTTGTAGAAATGTACAAGGTACTGATAGTAGACGATGAAAAGATGATCAGAATGGGAATGAAAAGAGCCATTCCATGGAACACCCTTGGAATAAGTGAAGTCCTTCTTGCTAAATCAGGGAAGGAGGCTCTTGATGTCATAAGAGAAGAAAAACCTCAAATTTTGATTACAGACATACATATGGACGGAATGACGGGATTGGATCTTATTGATGCAGCTGTAAATTTTGTTCCTGAGATCAGAATTATAGTATTGACGGGTTTTGACAACTTCGAATATGCCCAAAGGTGTATTAAGCTAAACGTACATGATTTTTTTCTCAAGCCTATTGATGAAAAGCAATTGATGACCTCTGTAAAAAAACAGGCCGCTTTTTTAGAGCAAAATAAGATAAAAAACCTTGAGGATATAAATGAAAATAGAGCTAATGCTGTAACCGAGCAAATGAATATTGAGAAATTTCTCAGGGATCTGGTTCATAATAAAACACTTCAATCCGATCAGCAAATCAGTGATTTCTGCAGGAAATATAATTATGATATGGAACAGAATATTCAAGTAGCCATTATTGTTCCACCCTTGCACATGGAAAGCCGTAAAGAAGACCAATACTTTATTTCTCTTTCAATAAAGAATATTTGTATCAGTATGGTAGATGCACAAAACAGGGGATTGACCTTCATGGATGAGCTTGGAAGGATCATAATAGCTTTTTTTCTCAATAGGCAAAAAAAGAGTATTCTTGAGAGGATTCAGGAATTAAATGGTATACTGAAGGATGAATACTCCAAGAAGGCAAAAATAGTTGTCGGTAATCCTGTAAGCGGAATGAAGAATTTGAGTCTGTCCTATCAGGATGCATTGTATTTGCTCCAGAATGATAGTAGGGATTATGAGGAAATAATCCAGACCATGGATGCCCAGAAAAGGGACAACCTTTTTAAGGATGTATTTATAGAACTGAAGAATACCATGTATTCTGAGGTTGAAAATAGTGAAAGAATCCTGGCTGTATTTGAAACCTTCTGCCGCTCAACTTACTCCTATAATCTGTCAGATTCATATATAATAAGATGCTGTTTTGAAATTGCATCTCTTGTATATTATGCATACTTCTCCACTACAAGGGAAGAAGCCGATAACAGGCTGGCACTGTATCTTAATAGTTTATCAAATGTTACAGGAGAAGAAGCCCTGGAATTAACAAGGCAATTCTTGACAAAACTTCTATGCAGTGGGAAGGAACAGAACATTCACGAAATAATTACAAAAGCTAAAAGGTATATTAATGAGAACCTTTCAAATGATTTATCAGTATCTGAAATAGCATCTTATTTATATATAACCCCAAATTATCTTTCAAAGCTTTTTAAGAAGATAACGGGAGAGGGCTGTAATGAGTACATTGTCAGAAAGCGTATTGAAAAAGCCAAATTACTTCTGGAGACAACAAACCTAAAGGCTAGTAAAATTGCCCTTCTTGTTGGCTACAACGACACAAACTACTTTTCACTTGCGTTTAAAAAAAATACCGGGCTATGTCCCAAAAAATATAGAGAGCTTAACCAGCAGTATTAAAGGATGCAAACTTCAAGTAGGATTAGTCCCTGCCTGAAGTTTTTAATATTTCCCTAGGCGTAAAGGAGCTAGTATATATTTTTTATTCGTTTAATGTTTTAATATAACTACGCTTGAGTCAGGTACACGTGAAAACTACATTCGGATAAATTCCTAGACGCGGGGTTTAATATAACCATGTCAGTTCATCCTATTAATATTCTATTACACAGTTAATATTCTATTAATATTCTATTACACAGTTAATATTCTATTACACAGTAAATTAATAGTTTCAGAAACAAAAAACTGGGGAAAAATGTTATAGTATAAGAAAATATTGGCGAGTGAAAAGGAGATGACCATATGTCAAAAATGCCGGTGGTGTTTGTAGGCCATGGTTCGCCTATGAATGCAATTGAAGATAACCAGTACACCAGGAACTGGAGAGAGATGGCGAAGAAAATCCCTAAGCCTGAGTCAATAATATCAATCTCAGCCCATTGGTATACAAAAGGCACTAAGATTTTAAATGAGGAGAATCCAAAAACTATATATGATATGTACGGATTTCCTAAACAGTTATATGAGATTTCATATAGTGCTCCCGGAAATCCAAAACTTGCTGAGAATGCAAAAAAATTAATAACAAAACCAAGTGTATTCGATAATTCTTGGGGCATTGATCATGGTACTTGGTCTGTGCTAGTCCATATGTATCCTGAAATGGATATCCCCGTCTTTCAAATAAGCATAGATGCTGCTGCTCCACCTGAGGTGCATTATCAAATAGGCAAGGAACTAAAATCATTAAGGCATCAAGGTGTTCTTATATTTGGCACTGGAAATATCGTTCATAACCTGCGTTTAGTTGATTGGGAAAGGAATGACAATGGTTTTAACTGGGCCTATGAGTTTGATGATTTTATTCAAGAAAATATTGAAAATGGAAATCATGAGAACGTATTTAATTATCTAAGCTTGGGGGAAAATGCAAAGTTATCCGTACCTACGCCGGATCATTTTTACCCAATATTATACATCCTTGGCGCCTCAGACAAAGAGGATAAGATATCAATTAGTAACAAGAGCTGCATGATGGGTTCATTGTCTATGACAAGCTATTTATTTGAATAGATTATTTTTAAAAATTAAAAGACGGAGGGCTAACCATGGAGAGAACAGTAAAAACACAGATTAGAGGATATAAAACAAAAGATGGTGCAGGAGTAAATTTGATTAGAGTATTGGGAAACGGAACAGTTCAGGAGTATGATCCGATTTTGTTGCTTGATTCCTTTGACAGCACAAATCCAGATGATTATACAGCGGGGTTTCCCATGCATCCCCACAGAGGAATCGAAACTATCAGTTATGTTTATCACGGGAAAATGACTCATAAGGACAGTTTAGGCAATGAGGATACCATTGCCGATGGAGAAGTCCAATGGATGACAGCAGGTTCTGGTATTTTACATGAAGAAAAACTTCCGCCATCTACAAGATTGCTTGGTATACAGCTATGGCTTAATCTTCCTGCAAGGGATAAAATGGTTCCCCCGGCATATCACAGCATCAAGAACTCTGAAATTGAAGAGATTGAGTTGGAAAATGGCAGGCTAAGACTGCTGGCAGGGAAATTTGAAGGAAGACAAGGATATTTAAGTAAATATCTTCCGCTGGATTATTACGATATACACCTAAACCCTAATGCATCAATCGTCTTAAATACAGAAAGTGAGCGCTCTGTTATGGTGTTTACCCTTTTGGGAGACGCATATATTGGGGGAGAGCTAATAAAGGAAAAGACAGCAGTAAAACTTACATCAGGCGACCATGTTGAAATAAAAGCAACGGATAAAAATGCTCAAATATTGTTCATAAGCTCTACACTTCTGAGTGAGCCTGTAGTTTGGGGAGGTCCTATAGTTATGAACACAAGAGAAGAGTTGAATAAAGCTTTTGACGACTTAGAAAAAGGGACTTTTTTGAAAACGGAAATCTCTTATTGACTTAATGTAAGGTAAACTGCCTACAGTTGCTTGTGCATGTGAGTATATGCAACATTTACGGAACTTGCTTGAAGTGGTAAACGGCAAAAGAAATGAGAAAAAGGGACACTGAGAAAAATAGTGTTCCTTTTTATATGCCATTCTATAATTATCCCAAATTATATCGGGATTCTTTGTGTCCATCAAATCGGATTAAGGTCATCTATGAGCAACGTGTGTTGTATAGATAAATTATATTTGCTATAATACTCATCATTGACTCAAAAATGTTGAAAAGTGTATAAGATAGTGTGAATAAAATATGTTCACTAAGATGCACTTAACTAACGAAGGAGAAAAAAATAATGCTAGCTAAAAGTTCTGATATAATGGAGTATATTCCCCCTTATATAGGTGGCGATAAACATGATTTCTTTAACTGTAATAATGGCAGTTATATGCTTCGCATATCCAAAACCACAAGACAGGAGTATGACAATTATATTAAAACCCTCGATCAATTAGGCTTTACGTTATATGACAGCAATTGCATAAGGGATAATTATCATGCAACCTATATAAATAATACTGTTCTTGTACACGCGTATTTTACATCCAATGATGGTGTAGCTAGAATTATTGTTGATCCTAATACTACATTGTATAAGAGAAAAAAAGACATTACATATACAAGAATATCTGAAACTACACTTTACCAAATGGAGCTTGATTATAGAAATATAGACTGTGGTATGTGCTATATTACACAATGTGCAGACGGTAGCTTCTTTATTATTGACAGTGCTCATATGAATTCTGTTAATGATCACACGAGATTATATAATTTATTGCGTAGTCTCACTCCTGTGGACCAAGAGATTATGATTTCCGGATGGTTTCTTAGTCATGCTCATCAGGATCACATAGCCATGTTTATGAATTTTCTGAAAGCTGACTTTAAGGACTGTAAAATTGAATGTCTATACTATAACTTCCCTGCATTAACCATACCTGGTTCTGATAAATGGAAGGAGGACGATAAGGTTACAATAAGGGAATTTCATGAACTTGTTGAAAACCACAGGGAGATCCCACGTGTGAAGCTGCATACGGGACAAAGGTTTTTTATCCGTAATCTGGAAATTGAAGTCCTAGCTACACATGAGGATTTATATCCTCAACAAGTAGAATGTTTCAATGATACATCAACTGTTATATTAATGAAAATAGATGGTAGTAATACCTTATTTCTTGGTGACGCGAATATTGCAGAATGTACAATAATAGTAGCACGTTATGGATCATATGTTAAATCTGACATAGTACAGGTTGCACATCACGGATATAATGGGTCTAACGTAGGCATATATTTCTGTACAGATCACAAGGTTGCACTGTATTCAACAAGACAAAGTAGATATGATGAATCTAAGTCCACAGAATCAAACAAGACAATTATTGAACACAGTAAAGAAATATATATTGCTGGCAATGGTACTGTAGCTTTTAAGCTTCCTTATACACTGGGAACAGCAATAGTGTTTCCAAAGGAAGTTAATGATTTGTAATATGTCTTTTTATGAAAAGTATGATATACTACTTATCTAGTATTTTATGTTAACATATTAATACATATACTGAAACTTCTTTTATATACTGCTTATAAAATCAATGATTGGAGAGAATATCATTGTTACCAAACTTGTTTAAGAAGAGACGTAAAATATTTTTATCATGGTTATTTTCATATTTCGTTATTACTATGGTTGTAGTACTTATAAGTATAATTGCGTATGTTGGCTCAATAAAAGTAATCGAGGATGAAATTAATAATTCTCATTTTGCAATGCTGAAACAACTAAAACAGACAGTAGATGATGATCTAAGGGATATTAATGAAATTAAAGATACTTTTACCCTGGATAAAGCTATTATTAATCAAGCCAGTCTAAAAGAACCAGTATTAGCCATTTACAGGACACAATTACCGGGTATCATAAAAACTCTTTCGGCCACTCTGGCTTCCAACAATGCTATCGCGGATATTTTTATCTATCTTCCTGCTAGGGATTTAATTATTTCCTGTAGAGGGACAAGTAAGGGAGAACAGTATTTTAGAAATTACTATAATAATCAGATAAAGAATCTGGATGGATGGATGCAATTCTTAGCAGAAAAGCATAATAACCAGGGGTACTCTTTAAGCGGAACTGGTATGGTGAGAACAGGCGAAGGCGGGAATTTGTTCCTTCAAACTATTGAGGCATATAAAAATGCAGAGGTGCACGGAACCCTTGGAATAGTAATGAATAGCAAATCTATTCGTGACTCAGTCATCAGGTTGAACATGAATCTTCAGGGAAGTACAGTTATTATTAACGAAAAAAGTGAAATAATTTCTTTCCACGGTGAAGTTATTCCTACCGATATAAAAGACATGGATTTCTCAAAAGTACAGGAAATCACAAATATAAGAATAAGTGGGGAAAGTTACATAGTATCTTATTGTAAATCAGATGTTAATGATTGGAAGTATATAACTATTGTGCCTAAAAGTATATTTAGTAAAAAAGCAATGAGTATTAAGTATCTCATTTCAGCTTGTATAGGAGCATGTTTGATTTTTGGCATTATTATGGCATATTTTTTATCTAGAAAAAACTACATGCCTCTTAGCAGATTAATTGATATTTTTCCAGACAAAGATGAATCTAAGTTGAACAATTATGATAATGAATTTAATTTTATAGAGGACTCAATAAAGCAAGTTTTGGATAAAACTGAGCATGATGGAAAGATAATTAATACACAAAAATTAGCACTAAAGAAAAGCTTTCTGTCCAGGCTTGCGAAAGGTAACATATCTCAAAATATTAGCATAGATGATATTTTCAGTACTTATGGAATTAAATTTGAAGGGGATACATTTATTTTCATGCTTTTCTGCATTGAGGATCTCGGAAAACTGGAAAGTAAAAATGAAGAGGGAAGTGATGTAGAGGAAAAAGATGTAGAACTGGCTCAATTTGTAATAAGTAACATAATGGGGGAATTGCTAGAAGGTGGGTTCGATAACTGTATTTTTGAAGTAGATCAGATAGGAGCTTGTATAGTAAATACTGTTGATAAAAAGGGCAATGAAAAAGAAATAAAAGCTAAGTTAATGGATGTAATAACAAGGCTTAAAGATATTCTTTATAGGCATTTTAATATTGTTTTTACAATAACCATCAGTAATGTACACCATACGATAAATGGGATTCCGGCTGCTTATCAGGAATGTCTTGAATCAATGGAATACAAAATCGTGTTAGGAAATGGAAATATTATTGATTATAGTGATATTTGTGTTCCTAAAAGTGAGGTTTATACAGATGTGTATCCAATTGAAACCCAGCAGCAGTTTATAAATTCTTTAAGAGCAGGAGACTTTGACAATGCTATACAGATAATTGAGTCGGTATTTGACAAGAGTTTACTCAAAGGCAATGTGTCAATTGATATGGTTAGGTTATCAACCTTTGCAATTATTAACACTCTAGTAAATGCCATATGTGATGTTACTTTTGTTAATAATAAGTATTTTAACGATATGGATATAGTAAAAAAGCTTCTCAAATGCACTACAGTCATTCAAATGAAGGAACAGATAGTTGATACGTTGAAGAAAATAAGTACTGACTATGGAATTAGGAAGAAAGAGAGCAATGACGGAAAGATCGATAATATAATAGCTTATGTAAAGGTTAATTATGTTGACATAAATCTGAGTGTTACCTCAATCGCAGAGCATTTTGATATGAATCCGGTATATTTATCCAGATACTTTAAAGAGCACACTGGTGAAGGACTACTGCATGTAATTAATCAAACTAGAATCGATGAGGCAAAGAAGCTGCTTAGTGATGCTAAAATGAGTATAAAAGATATTTCTGAGAAAGTTGGTTTTTATAACAGTACCGCTTTTATACGTACGTTTAAGAAATACGAAGGCATAACGCCTGGTAAATTCCGTGAAATATAGTATATCTTGCATAATGTTTATTTTTAAGGATAGTGTAAAAATTGCATATTATAGTCTAATTATTGCCAGAGCATACTAATACATAAATTCCATAGTATTGCTCTGTTTTTTTCATTATTTTATTGCAATAGCCAAAAAGTTAATTTTTGATCATTGTGATAAAAATGAGGATTTGAGTATAATTGAAAGAATAAAAATTAAAACATCGATTCTTTAAAGTGAACAGAATTAAAGGGTTTGAGGTGGATATAGTTAAATAATGAGGATGCTGAAAATTGTGATTATTTACAATCAAGGCATTACTATCTATAGTTATAAAAAGGCGCCTTACAAAACAATATAAATCGAATTCAGGAGGTTCAAGATGCATTTTAAAAAAATAGCTGTTAAGTTTACTTCTCTATGTTTGGTTTTAGGAATGGTAGTTTCAATGAGTGCTTGTGGTAATGGAAAAAGTTCTTCAGAAAGTAGTAATTCTGCAAGCTCAACCAGTACTGTAGCGACAGAGGTTTCAAGCAGTAATGAAGGTTCTGGTGAAGTTGATTACAGTAAATTTAAAGATGTTACATTAAAGTACTGGACCCAGTTTAGTTCTACATATATTAAGTCACTAGCTGAAAATCTAGTGTTTCAGGAACTTGAAAAGAAGACTAATATTAAAGTTGAGTTTATCAATCCACCAGTAGGACAGGAAAACGAAAGTTATAATCTTTTGATAGCGTCAGGAGATCTACCTGATATCATTGACGATGAGGGAAGGTATCCTGGTGGAGGAAGTAAGGCAATTGCTGATGGTGTGTATGTTAAATTAAATGATTATATTGATAAATATGCTCCAAATTACAAGAAGGCCATGTCCGCTAACGAATCAATTGCAAGACAAACAAAAGAAGATGATGGTTCAATCTGGAGCTTTCAAATGATACAGCTTGATCAGGAACCAGCATGGGCTGGCCCGAATATCAGACAGGACTATTTGGATGAAGTGGGTCTTAAGGCTCCTACATCTATAGATGAATGGCACACTGTTCTAACAGCATTTAAAGATAAACTAAATGTTGAATCCCCATTACAACATTATATGGATTGGGGCTTAGAGAGTGCCGGAGGTGGATTCTTGGGTACCTTCGGAGCAGCTGCGGGCTTCATGGTAAAGGACGGAAAGATTGTTTATGGTTCAATAGGAGAAGGGTACAAGAATTACTTGACAACCATGAATCAATGGTATAAAGAAGGGCTTATTGATAAAGATTTCGCAACACGTGATTATCCAAGTATAGATGCAGATTTTACATCAGGAAAAGCAGGAGCAAATACTGTTAGTGCCTATGGTGGTTATGACAAATATATAGCAGGTGGAAAGGCTATAAACCCAAACTATGATATTACTCCTTGTTTATACCCTACTCTTAATACAGGTGATGACCAGAGTACTATACACTATCGCCAAACCAACGATTATGTAAGAGGACAAAATAGGGCTATTACTACAAGCTGTGAAAATATTGAAGCTGCTGTAAGATGGCTGGATTATGCTTACTCAGATGAAGGGTTTATGCTTTTCAATTACGGTGTAGAAGGTCAGACTTATAATTGGGTTGATGGAGCGGTAGACGAAGCAGGTGGAAAAACATTCTTCCCTGAAGGATTACAGAGTAAAATTGCTACACAGCATCCTGAGTTTACTGAATTAATGACAAAAAATCCTGACGGAGTTGATTTCTGGACTGCAGTTGACAAGTATAAAGTTCATCAAGGTCCATACCTTAGAAATCCTATGGCATATGTAATGTCAGATAAAGCAATACAAGCAATGGAAACTTGGTCTAAAGCCGGAAGTGATTATGTTTTACCTCCAGTTACTTTAACTGATGAGGAAAGTAAGCAAAAGGCAGAGATAATGACACAAATAGATACTTATAGAAGAGAAATGATTGTTGCTTTTATCATGGGCGCAGAACCATTAAGCAACTATGAAAAATATGAAGAACAAATAAAGAAAATGGGACTTGATACAATGATTAAGATTTATCAAGATGCATATGACAGGTACATTAACAGATAGTTGACGGATTGTTAAGAATGTTGTTGCAGACATATGGAGGCGTGCAGTTCTTTGTATTGCCTCCGTATATCTGTCTACAATGTGGAGGGAGTTTGCATGCTAAAGAGAAAAACGCCTGTAAGCAAAGATTTTATAATAAAAGATATCAGAAGGAATAAGTATATTTATCTAATGCTTATTCCGGTTATCCTATGGTATATAGTATTTATGTATTTGCCTATGTATGGATCAGTAATTGCTTTTAAGGACTTTAAACCTGCTTTGGGCATTTTAGGAAGTCCATGGGTTGGGTTCGAGCACTTTAAAGATTTTTTTAATGATGTATATTTTGGCAGAATTATTAAAAACACGTTTTTGGTTAGTATTTATGATATTATCTGGGGATTCCCGGCACCAATTATCCTTGCTCTCTTATTAAATGAGCTTAAGGGTAAGTATATTAAAAGTACAGTTCAGACATTAACATATCTTCCATACTTTGTTGCTATGGTGGTAGTTTGCGGTATCATTAAAGATTTTGTATCTACTGAGGGATTAATAACAGAAGTATTTTCATTATTTGGATTTGAAAAAGCCAATATGTTAGGAAATGCCGATCTTTTTAGAACAATATACGTTGCTAGCAATATATGGCAGGGAGTTGGTTGGGGTAGTATAATTTATCTTGCTGCCATTTCAGGCATCGATCCGAGTCTGTATGAGGCAGCAATAGTAGATGGTGCAGGAAAGTGGAGGCAAACCTTGCATATTACTCTTCCATGTATATCATCAACAATGATTATCCTCCTGATTCTCAGACTAGGCAGTATGATGAATGTTGGATATGAAAAAATTATCCTTCTGTATAATCCTATTACATATAAAACAGCTGATGTTATTTCTACATATGTCTATAGAAAAGGACTACTGGAATTTGGCTACAGTTATAGTGCAGCAGTAGGTCTATTTAATTCAGTAATAAATCTGGTATTCCTTATAGTTGCCAACAAGCTTTCAAAAAAATTCTCAGAATCGAGCTTGTTCTAAGGAGGTTAATATGGCTATCAAACGCAAAACCAGCGAAAAAGTATTTGACTGCTTTAATATAGTATTTTTGTCACTATTATCCTTGATTTGTATTTATCCAATGTTATATGTCATATTTGCTTCGGTAAGTGAACCAAACAGATTGATTTCACATCAGGGGGTTCTCCTTGCACCTCTGGGATTTACATTGAAAGGTTATTCGCTTGTATTAGATAATCCGAGTATTAAAACGGGATACATAAATACCATTATTTATGTGGTGTTAGGTACATTTATCAGCTTAGTTTTGACTACACTTGGAGCTTATGCATTGTCACGTAAACGAGTATACTTTGCAAAACCGATAATGATTCTTATTATAATTACTATGTTTTTTCAAGGTGGACTTGTTCCATTCTATTTGCTGATGAAGGATATGCACATGTTAAATACAATATGGGCAATCGTACTTCCGTCAGCTATAAGTTCCTATAATCTTATAATTATGAGAACCTCTTTTGCCGAAATTCCCGACAGCCTTGAGGAGTCAGCAAAGATTGACGGCGCTAATGACTTTACTATTCTGATTAAAATAATATTACCTGTTTCAAAGGCAATAATGGCAGTTATGTTATTGTTCTACGCAGTTGGTATGTGGAATTCTTGGTTCAATGCTTCTATACTTCTAAGGGATAAGAACTTGTATCCACTTCAACTTGTATTGAGAGAAATACTAATTTCAGGTGATAAGAACTCTATGGTTAAGATGGCTTCGTTAGGATCATACGGAGAAAGTGCTTATCGTACACTTGTTCAATATTCTACTATTGTTATTGCGACGGTTCCCATCCTATGCGTTTATCCATTTTTACAAAAATATTTTGTAAAGGGTGTTATGATAGGGTCAATAAAGGGATAGAAATTAGTTACTTCAATAATCTGTAGATAAAATTTTATACAAACTAATGTTTGGAGGGGAGGGTGAACAATTGAATTTACCTAAGACAGTACTTGAAACAGTTGAAACAATTTCCAAAAAGCTAAGCCCTAAAATGGCAGAGTTGTTTTCTAATTGTTATACAAACACTTTACTTACAACCACAGAAATAATGGAGGATGGCTCAACATTTATTATAACAGGAGATATTCCTGCCATGTGGTTGCGAGATTCTTCACAGCAGGTTATGCATTATATTGATTTGCTACAAAAGGACCAAGAAGTCAGAAAAGTAATTGAGGGTCTTATTAAAAAACAGTTTATGTACATATCTATAGACCCATATGCAAATGCATTTAATAGAGAACCTAATGGTCAAGGACACCAGGATGATATAACAGAACAAAATCCATGGATATGGGAACGTAAATATGAAGTGGATTCATTATGTCATCCCATAAGATTGGCTTACCTATACTGGAAAGCGGTAGGCAGCAGTGATATCTTTGATGATTCATTCAAAAGTGTGTTAATGAGTATTATAAAGCTTTGGAAAACGGAACAAAGACATGATGAAATGTCCAGTTACCGATTCACAAGGCTGAACTGTCCTGAAAGCGATACATTAGCCAATAGTGGTGCAGGAACAAGAACAGGGTACACGGGTATGACCTGGTCGGGCTTCAGGCCAAGCGATGATGCTTGTGAGTATGGATATAATATTCCAGCTAATATGTTTGCGGTCACTGTGCTTGGATATATAGAAGAAATGGCACAATTGATATACGATGACACTAGTTTGGCTTTAGAAGCTAAGACATTAAAACAGGAAATTGATGAAGGTATCAACAAGTATGGAGTTATCAATGATCCGGAGTACGGTGAAGTATATGCATATGAAGTTGATGGGCTCGGACATTACAACCTGATGGATGATGCAAATGTACCAAGCCTTCTTTCAGCCCCTTATCTCAACTATTGTGATGTATCTGACAAAAGGTATCAGAATACACGAAGGTATATTCTTAGCCAGAAGAATCCTTACTTTTATGAGGGAGAATATGCAAAGGGAATTGGAAGTCCTCATACACCTAAGGGGTATATTTGGCATATTGGGCTGATTGTGCAGTTTTTGACTTCAATTGATAGTCAGGAAAAGAATGAATTGCTTGAAATGATTCAAGCCACTGATGCGGGTACAGGTTATATGCATGAGAGTTTTTCTAAAGATGACCCCAGTATATATACAAGAGAGTGGTTTGCTTGGGCAAACAGTATGTTCAGCGAGCTTGTTTTACAGAGTGTCAATAATGCTAAGGAATCGAAAAAAGTCTAATAGTTGCTATTAATACAAAATAGATAAATAATGGAAGCAATCACAGACGGTCCAGTAGTAAAAATCGGGGGCAACGTGCTGAATCATGGATTGATTGATAATCTTCCTGTAGATGCTTGTGTTGAGGCACCTTGTCTGGTAGACAATAAGGGGATACATCCATGCCATGTGGGCAGACTTCCAGTACAATTGGCAGCCATGAATATGACCAATATCAACACTCAGCTGATGACCATTGGAGCAGCTCGTACGAGAAAAATCGAGAACATCTATCAAGCAGCCATGCTGGATCCACATACGGCAGCAGAACTATCCATCGACGATATTGTTAAAATGTGCGATGAATTAATTGCTGCTCATGGTCTATATATGGCGATGTATACTAAGTAAAAGGCTGCAAATGGCCGATAAATGCGAGAGGAGTAACAAGAATGAAATCTGAGGTTATAGAAATTAATAAAGAGAATAGTGTGACACTTACAACTTATTTGCTGGATTCTTCCGATGAATTCAAAAATATCAGATTGCGCCCGGCTGTATTGATATTTCCAGGTGGAGCATACAAATGGTGTTCTGATCGGGAAGCAGAACCAATTGCAATGGCATATCTTGCAGAAGGGTATCATGCATTTGTTCTTCGTTATTCTACTGACAATAATGCAGAGTGGCCAAATCCACTTTATGATGCTGAAGCGGCAATGGAGATAATACGTAAGAACAGTGAGGTATGGTCAGTTGATTGCGATAAGATAGCAGTAGTGGGATTTTCTGCAGGCGGACATCTGGCAGCAGCACTCTCTACAATAGGAAAAAATAAGCCAAATGCCATGATACTGGGCTATCCCTGTATATTGGAAGAAATTAGCTCCATATTGGCGAAGCCGGTACCGGGCCTTGATGATAAAGTAGATTGCAATACACCACCTGCATTCATATTTACGACCTTTGATGACAGTACTGTTCCTGTTCGAAATACAATAAAGTTTATTGATGCGCTTAGCGAAGCAGAAATTCCGTTTGAGGCTCATGTGTTTTTGAGCGGGAAGCATGGATTATCGCTGGCAAAGAGCCATACATCATCAGGTTCTGTCACAGGTATCAATCATGATGTTGCAAATTGGTTTGATTTAAGTGTAAATTGGTTAAAAAGGGTGTTTGGAGATTTTGAAGCAGTATAAATAATTGGGGCATTATATAGCGATACTCTTAAATCCATACGGGGAGTGAATAATTATGTTAATTGAAGCAGGAAGTAAATTGATTATGGCAGGTGATTCGGTAACCGATTGCGGTCGGGGAAAGCCGGAGGGTGAAGGACTTTTCGGTGCCATTGGAAATGGTTATGTAAGTTTTGTTCAAGCTGAACTTTTTGCTCGATATCCAGAACGGCGGATTAGGGTTGTCAATATGGGGAATTCCGGTGACACAGTCAGGGCATTGAAGGCTCGTTGGGAAACTGATATTATAGAAAAAAAGCCCGATTGGGTATCTATCATGATAGGCATCAATGATGTCTGGCGTCAATACGATTTACCCCTTGAAACAGAGAAGCATGTTTATTTGGAGGAGTATTCCAGTACACTTGAGGAAATTGTCAGCACTACAAAGCCGCTGCTTAAGGGAATGGTGTTGATGACACCCTATTACCTGGAACCTAATGCTAATGATCCAATGCGCTCAACGATGGATAAATATGGAGCTGCTGTAAAGGCAGTTGCACAGAAGTATAATACATACTTTGTTGATACCCAGGCAGCTTTTAATAATATTTTGACACATTACCACCCCAATATGCTCACTTGGGATCGCGTGCATCCCAATAATATTGGCCATATGGTGCTTACACAGGCATTCTTGAATGCCATAGAATTTTAACAATGTGGTGTTATTGAAATAAACAATTATATTGACAAAACGAGATACACCAGTACAAGCAAGTCTGACTTGCTCGTGCCGGTGTATTTTGCAATATTTGATACATTATCATATGGAGAGTACTTTTGTAGCAATAAATAATCGAAATTTTATTTTAGTATCCAATAACAGAAATCATAAATAAATTCAAACTATAACTATGACATGACTCTCCCGAGTTTTTCAATCGGAGCAGGAATAAAATAGGAGTAATAAGTTAATAATTAGTTTGATATTAATTATTGTTAGGAGTGTAAAGAATGGGAGTTAATAACGCAATGACTGCTGATTTCCTCAGATCAGCCTATGGTGGAGAGAGTGCTGCTCATATGAGATATCTGATATGGGGAGAGTCAGCTGAGAAGGATGGATACCCAAACACCGGAAGGCTTTTCAAAGCAATTGCATATGCTGAGAGAGTACATGCCAAGAATCATTTTAATGTAATGAAGGACTTGGTAGGAGATGCTACTGTCACAGCCGGAGCCATATTTGGGCACACAAATATCGTGCAGAACTTGCAGGGTGGAATCGATGGAGAGCTTCATGAAATAGAACAGATGTATCCTGTGTATCTGGAAACAGCAAAATTCCAGAACGAAAAAGATGCACAAAAATCCTTCCACTATGCTTTAGAAGCCGAGAAGATTCATGCAAAGATGTTTAAGGAGGCTCAAGTAAAGGCAAAAGACGGAAAAGATATCGGAGATGAAACCATATATGTATGCCCTATTTGTGGTTATACTGAAATAGGTGAACATGCAGATAAATGCCCCGTATGTGGAGCTAAGAGAGAATTGTTTCAAGCATTTCCAAAATAAATAGCAGGATGGTATTACCCAAAAGGGGTTTTTATTCAAGCTATATAATTAAACAATATAATTAAACATCATAAATACTGGTAAAATGCACCTGATAGGGTGCATTTTTTATTGTCTAGGGAAGTGTAATTTTTTTCGTGTCATTCTTCCAGTTATCAAAAGCAAAAGTATACATTTTATATATACTGTGATTTGGTCACGGAAATTAATATGAAATTCATTATAATTAAGATCAAAGGTAAGTAAAAATTAACTTATAAATTAACTTAAATATAAATTCATAAAACCTGGGAGGTATATAAAATGTTTAATTTCTTAAAAAGCGATGAAAGTAATGTGATTAATGTTAATGATATGGATAACCTTATCGGTAAGGTTGAGCTAATTGATATAAGAGAACCGTACGAATATAAAAGTGGTAGCCTAAAGACCGCTAAAAATATCCCAATGGGTAATTTGTTATCAAGCCCTGAGAAATATTTAGCAAAGGATGTGACTTACTATATCATGTGCCAGTCAGGCGGAAGAAGCGGAAGAACTACAAGAGCCCTTTCAAAACAGGGATTCAATGTTATCGATGTTGCTGGAGGCATGGGTTCCTATGTAGGAACAAATAGAAGATAAGTATTAGACATAGGGGGGTTATATAATGAGACGAAAGATATTGATTATTGGCGGAGTAGCCGGGGGGGCATCGGCAGCTGCAAGACTAAGAAGAAATAGTGAAGAAGATCAGATTATTATGTTTGAAAGAGGACCCCATGTGTCGTTTTCAAACTGTTCGCTTCCTTATCATTTAAGTGGAGTTGTTAAGGAAGCGGAGGACTTGGTTTTAATGAGTCCGGAGCTGTTTTTAAAACAATATAATATCGATGCACGCGTTAACTCAGAAGTAGTTTCAATAGATAGAAAAAACAAAACTGTAGTAGTAAAGAGAACAGATTCAGAGGAAGAGTATACAGAATATTACGATAAATTGATATTATCACTAGGAGCTTCTCCAATTGTACCTAAGTTTCCAGGTATGGAAAATGTAAATGTATTTACAGTTCGAAACGTGGTTGACATTAATCGATTGAATCAATATGTGAAGAAAATGTATACCAAGGACATAACGGTCATCGGTGGTGGATTTATCGGAGTTGAAGTTGCTGAAAACCTAAGTGAAGCAGGATATAATGTATCACTGATAGAAGCAAGCAATCAGATATTAAGACCATTTGATTATGATATGGTTCAAATATTCCATAAAGTGCTGATTGATCATAAGGTAAATTTAATTGTAGGAGATAAAGTAGAGAGATTCGAAAAAGATAAAGTTGTCCTGGCTTCCGGAAAAACAGTGAATGCCAGTGCTGTAGTAATGGCCATCGGTGTATCACCTGAAACCTATCTTGCAAGAGAAGCCGGTCTTGAGATCGGAGAAACAGGTGCCATTAAGGTAGACAAAAATTATCTTACGAATGACCCGGATATCTATGCAGTTGGCGATGCAATTGAAGTATATCATGCTTTGACCCATACCATGACAAAATTATCATTAGCAGGTCCCGCATTAAAGCAGGCAAGGTCCGTTGCAGATCATATTAATCATAAGAGTACATTGAATAAAGGGTATATTGGTTCTTCTGCTATAAAAGTATTTGAATATAATGGGGCATCTACCGGATTAAATGAATCCTTAATCAAGGCACTTAATATTAAAATAAATTATGACATTGTCCGTGTTATTTTGTCTGATAAAGTAGGTCTTATGCCCGATTCAGCACCAATGCATTTTAAATTATTGTTTGAGACACCGACAGGAAAGATTTTGGGAGCTCAGGCAATCGGTAAAGGCGATGTTACAAAACGCATTGACATTATTGCTACTGCCATTAAGTTCGGTGGAACAGTAGAGGACTTGAAGGATCTGGAATTCAGCTACGCGCCTCCGTTTACGACTGCAAAGGATATTGTAAACTATGCGGGATATGTAGGTTCAAATCTTTTAAATGGTGACTATAAGCAAGTAAATGTTGATAAGGTAAGAGATCTTGTAGAAAGTAATAATATCATTATAGATGTAAGGGAAGTCCATGAGTTTAAGAGAGGGCATATCAAAGGAGCAATCAACATTCCGTTAAGCGAACTCAGGAAAAGAACAGACGAAATTCCCAAAGATAAACCGGTATATTTGCACTGTCGAACCGGTCAGCGCAGCTACAATGCAACTTTGGCACTTCAGAATCTGGGCTATCGCAACGTTGTTAATATAACAGGTAGCTTTTTGGGAGTATCTTTCTATGAATTCTATAATGACATAGTAAATGGAAGAGAAAGCATTGTAACAGAATACAATTTCAGGTAAATAAAGTAATCAAGCGCATACGTGACTTTATCACAGAATAAAACTAGAATATCTGTATAATTAAATTATAAGAGATAGAATTAAAAGTATAAAAATTAAAGGGATTGTGGAAAGGGGAATATTTTATGAGCGTATTAACAATAACAAAGGATAATTTCGAACAAGAGGTTATCAATTCAGATAAACCGGTATTAATTGACTTCTGGGCACCCTGGTGCGGACCCTGTAGAATGGTAGGACCTACGGTTGAGCAGGTGGCAGAAGAGAAAGACACAGTTAAAGTAGGTAAAGTCAATGTGGATGAACAACCTGAACTTGCACAGGCTTTTAGTGTTATGAGTATCCCAACCCTTGTTGTGATGAAAAATGGGAAAGTGGCAAACCGTGTTGTGGGTGTTCAATCAAAACATGCTATTTTATCAATGATCTAATGTAAAAAATTAGCATAGAATCCCTGTTGGCAGCGTGTCATTAAATTAATTTATTGTCAATGGATGTTTTAAGAAGGGCATAGTACAAGTACAAAAATGTACCCTGCTCTTCTTTCTACTTTACATAGCGATGAATTAAGAAAAGTCTCTAAAATTAGTAAATAAGTATAATGAAAGGGGGACATTATGATTGGAGATTTAATTGGATTAAATAGTGTCAGTTTTATACTTGTGTTTTTAGAAGGATTATTATCTTTCTTTTCTCCCTGCGTAATACCGCTAATACCGGTTTATATGGGCTATTTGGCAGGCGGTGGAAAAAAGGTCGCTGAAGATGGTACCATCGTATATGAAAGAAAAAAAGTGTTTTTTCACACCATGTTTTTTGTCTTGGGTATATCATTTAGCTTTTTCATTTTAGGAATGTCCTTTACGACGCTAGGCAGCTTTTTTAATAGCAACAAGCTGATGCTTACCAGGATTGGAGGAATCTTGATTATAGTATTAGGATTATTCCAGCTTGGTGTATTTGATTTTTCATTTTTACAAAAAGAAAGAAAAATAAGCATGAATCTGACAAACAAAAAAATGAATCCTTTAATAGCACTTGTTATGGGATTTACTTTTAGCTTTGCATGGACTCCCTGTATCGGACCTGCGCTCTCTTCGGTTCTGATTATGGCTTCAGGAGCAACAACATCAGCAACAGGTAATATGCTTGTATTTGTCTATGCTATCGGGTTCTTAATTCCGTTCCTGCTGCTTGGCTTGTTTACTACACAGGTATTGAACTTCTTAAAGTCGAGGCAGAAACTGTTAAAATACACCATTAAAGTAGGGGGAGTCATTCTCATAATAATGGGAGTAATGATTTTCACCGGATGGATGAATAGTGTAACTGGTTATTTAAATACTATCAGTAGTAGTCAACAGAACATTACAGGAGAGATAGAAAATAAATCTGATTTAGTGAACAATTCTGGTGCGACTGCCTCTAGTAATGAAAGTACATCAGAACAGCAAGCTGCCGAGAATGACAATACAGCTAAGGAAAAAGATGTGATCCCTGCTTATAATTTTACTTTAAAGGATCAATACGGTAACCAGCACACTCTTTCTGATTACAAGGGTAAGGTCGTTTTCCTGAATTTTTGGGCAACATGGTGTCCGCCATGTAAAAAGGAAATGCCGGATATTGAGGAGTTGTATAAGCAATATAACCTGAACAAGGATGAAGTAGTATTCTTGGGAATTGCAAATCCATCAAGTGACGACTATCCTAACAATCAGGATATGAGAAAAGAAGAAATTATTTCCTTTCTGGAGGATGGGGAATATACCTTCCCAACAGTATTTGATGAAACAGGAAAAGTTTTTTATAACTATAATATCTCAGCGTTCCCAACGACATTTATGATTGATAAGGAAGGGAATATAGTGGGCTATGTTCCAGGAATGATGACGAAAGATATTATGGTTAATGTAATCAATCAGGCTTTACAAGCAACAGATTAAAGCTAGAGACCTAGTTCTCGTAGCTTTTCTTTGTCAGTAATGTGAATGGAACCTCTTGACTGTTCAAGAATTCCTTCTGACTGAAATACTTTAAGCATACGACTAACAACTTCCCGGGCACTTCCAATGTATTTTGCAATTTGTTCCTGTGTAATATGGAGTTCAGTTGAGTTAGCTTTTGCAATTTCATCTAGTAGAAAAATAGCAAGCCTTTTATCTAAACTCATAAAAAGGATTTGTTCCATTGCCCACATAACATCGGAAAAGCGTTCAATAGTATTTCTGTATGCAAAATTCTCTACGTAAACATTCTGATTACTGAGTATGCTAAATGTACCAATGTTTATCAGATAAGCATCGGTTTTACTTTCGGCATCAATATGCACGTCAAAGGTGATGTTGTTTAAAATACAGGAAGCAGATAGTACGCATATATCGCCTGGTGTAAGCCGGTATAAGGTAACTTCCCGTCCATCCTCAGATAATATATAGACGCGTAATCCGCCACTTTTTATCAGAAGGACACCAAGGCACTCGTTGTCTGTACTATGAAGATTAAAACCAGTGTTATAAGATACTTTTGTGATGTTGTTTTCAATCATACTTTTTTCTACATCACTTAATTTATCCCAGAAATCTAAGCGGGTTTTGATATATTCCATTTCCTCTTGTTCAATCATTATTAAGCCTCCATTTGATACATTATTATAGCAAACTATATATATAACCACAAATACTATAAAATACCAAGCCAATACAAATTATTGTATTTCTTAATCGCAGGTTAATAAATTAATCTCTCAAAGCCCTTTCGTGCTGCGGTTGGTGAGATACCCATATGCTTTTTATACGTTCTGCTGAAGTAATTTATGTCGTCAAAACCTACAGATAATGCGATATCGGTAATGCTTAAATCGGTATTTCTCAACATTGATTCTGCAACAGTCATCCTGATGAAGTTTACATAAGTATTCAATGTCTGACCGGTAACAGCCTTAAAAGAATGGCAAAAGTAATACTTATTCATGCCTGCTATATCTGCGAGGAGGTCCAGTGAAAGCTTTTTTGTGTAATTAGTTTCAATATATTTCAGTACGTTTTTTATTTTGTTTGCTTTTTTGTTGTAAATGTCATACTCATTTGGTGCTAATATCTTACCTATATGGTTTCTCAGTAAAATTACGACTAATCTGCTGAGCAATGACTTTATGGAGAGTTCGTATGCGAAATCTTTTTCTTCGTACTCATGGACTATTGTGAGAATACATTCCGATATTGATTCATTTTCTTTTATATGATTTTTAAAGAGTATACTGTTTTGTGCGATTGGTGTAATGTACCTTGTCAAAGATCCATCAATATTATGACCTTTAAGAAATGAAATGTCAAAAATTATGCAATAATAATCAAGTTCAGTTGAGACTTTTTCTCCCCGGTGCAGTTCATTGCTATTGAATATGATTAGATCACCTTTATTTGCACAAAACAAACTATTGTTACATTTCGCTTCAATACTACCATTAATTATGAAAAGAAGCTCAATATGCTCATGCCAATGGCTTGGAAAAATTGTGCCTGTTATCTCTGGCTTATACCTGGCAATTTTTATGGCGATATTTGGATCCGGCATATCCATATGTTCGTATAATGAATAGTCCATTTTATACACTCCTGACAATATTGTGCTAATAAAAGCAATTGAGTTCATGAAATCAATTGCTTTTCATTATATAATAAATGCGAATAAAGTCAATGTACAGATGCAAAATTGAAATATGTGTGTTTCCTATATCAAAAAAGTACATTGATATAAAAAAGCAATTTAATGCAATAGTATATGGAGGAATGTTTATGAGTAAGGTAAAGGCCATATTAATCGGAGCTGGTGGGAGGGGAATGTTTTCATACGGTCCCTATGCTGTTGAGCATCCGGATGAAATTCAGTTTATAGGAGTTGCAGACCCAGATGTTGAACGAAGGGAAAGCTTTAAAAGGATTCACGGAATAAATGATGATATGTGTTTTTCGAGTTGGGAGGAGGTTCTAAAGCAACCACGTCTGGCTGATGCAGTACTGATTTGCACACAGGACAAAATGCATTTTGAACCCACTTTAAAGGCTCTTGAAAAAAACTATCATGTTCTTTTGGAAAAAACTATGTCAACAAAACCTGCTGAGTGCAAAATAATGGCGGAATATGCTAAAAAGTATAATAGAGTTTTCTCTATATGCCATGTTCTCAGGTATACAAGTTTTTTTGGAACAATAAAGAGACTTATTGAAGAAGGAAGAGTTGGAAGGTTAATATCAATACAACACAATGAGAATGTATGTTATTGGCATCATGCTCACAGCTATGTCAGAGGAAATTGGCGAAATTCAGAAACATCAAGCCCTATGATACTTGCCAAATCATGCCATGATATGGACGTACTGTTATGGCTTGCCGAAGCAGATTGTGTGAGTATTTCATCCTTTGGAAAACTTACTCATTTTAGAAAAGAGAATGCACCGGAAGGTGTACCTGCTAGATGCATGGACGGTTGTCCCATAAAAGACAGCTGTGAATTTTATGCTCCAAAACTATATTTATCAGAAAACATCAACTGGCCAACATCTGCAATTAGCTTGGACACAAGCATGGCTGCACGCGAACGTGCCTTAAAAGAGGGTCCTTATGGCAGATGTGTTTATTATTGTGACAACAATGTTGTTGATCATCAGGTTGTTAATATTGAATTTGCAAATGAGGTCACGGCAGCCTTCACAATGTGTGCATTTACTAACGAAATTAGCAGGACAATTAAGCTCATGGGAACTAAGGGTGAAATCAGAGGAAACATGGAAAAGAATGAAATTGAATTGGTGACCTTTTTAACAGGTGAAAAAGAGATAATAAAAAATGATGATATAAATGGTGGTAATGGACACGGTGGAGGAGATCAGGGGATAATGAGGGATTTCATAAAACTGGTTCAGTCAGATGGTAAAATTTCCGGCCTTACATCGGCGGATGTTTCGGTTCAAAGCCACCTTATGGCTTTTGCAGCAGAAAAATCAAGGTTGGAGAAGAAAGTAATTGATATGAAGCAGTATGTTTCTGAAATTTAGACCTCCTTTATTCGCCACATTGCGATAAAGGATATATATTTAATTACTTTTTGTGGCCACAATGGTGGCTCATGGGGGATAATATGCAGGATATTATAAGAAATGCAGCATCGGTACTACCATCTGAGAGGCAATTGGCATGGCAGCAAATGGAGTTTAATGCGTTTATTCATTTTTCAGTGAACACATTCACAGATCGTGAATGGGGACTTGGCAATGAGGAACCGGAAATATTCAATCCAAGTAAATTAGACGCCGATCAATGGGTAGAAACCTGCCAGTTAACAGGTATGAAGGGAATAATTCTCACATGCAAACATCATGATGGATTCTGTCTCTGGCCAAGTCAATACACTGAACACTCTGTAAAAAATAGCCCATGGAAGAATGGAAAGGGTGATGTTGTAAAGGAAGTTTCAGATGCCTGCCGTAAGTATGGATTGAAATTTGGAGTTTACCTGTCTCCCTGGGATAGACATGAGAAAACCTATGGTGATTCAAGTGTATATAACCAATATTTTAAGAAGCAGCTCACAGAACTGTTAATCAATTATGGAGAAATATTTTGTGTATGGTTTGATGGCGCATGCGGTGAAGGGCCAAACGGTAAAAGACAGATATATGACTGGAATGGTTATTATAGTGTGATAAGGAAGCTTCAACCGAATGCTGTAATCTCTGTATGTGGACCCGATGTAAGATGGTGTGGTAATGAAGCCGGACACTGTCGTGAGTCAGAATGGAGCGTTGTTCCTAGTTATCTGCAGGACGCTGAGAAAACAGCTGAGAAATCTCAGCAGGTCGATGATGGTGAATTTTCAAAGAAGATTAATAATGTTGATGAGGATTTGGGCAGCAGAAATGTTATAAATACTTCAGGAAAGCTTATTTGGTATCCGGCAGAGGTCAATACCTCAATACGCCCCGGATGGTTTTATCACAAAAATGAAGATAATCAGGTAAAGAAAGTTGAAGAGCTTCTAAAAATTTATTATAGATCAGTAGGTGGAAATTCCAATTTTCTACTCAATATTCCTCCCGATAAACGAGGTCTTATATATGAAAATGATGTAGCCATTCTGAGAAGACTGGGAAGGATTTTATCGGAAACATTTAAAGAAAACCTTGCTCTTGGAGCATGTATAAAGGCTTCGGAATCAATTGATGAAGTTCACAGCCCTGTAAATATTCTTGAGGATAATGATTCGTTTTGGTGTCCGAAGGAAGGTACAGAAAAAGCTGAATTAGAGATTGAGCTTGTATGTGACAAAACCTTCGACAGAATTGTACTAATGGAAAATATCAAATCATCGGGTCAACATGTAGAAAGCTTTATAATAGAAGCACACGATTCGGATGGATGGAAAGAAATATATAGAGGTACAGTAATAGGATACAAATGTATTTGCTGTTTTGAAACGATAACAGCAAAAAACATAAGAATAAGAATAACAGAATCAAGACTTTATCCATCAATAAAATATCTTGGAATATTTAAAGAAATAGAAAACTCATAGATGATATATTCCATTTTTTGTAGATACCGAAGTTCAGTGAGTTTTGATAAAATGAAAAGTATTAAGACTTATAGTATATTCATATAATTAACTTCTACAGCATAAGAGGCTTACAAACATGCACATACAGAGAAATATTAGAAGTACTAAGTTTCAATTTTTAACCATTATTTTATTTGTTGTTGTTATATTTTTAATACTGAACATGATTTTAATGGAACTTGTAACTACAGCTTTTATGAATAAAAACATTGAATACAGTCGTACTATTTCTCAGAAATTGGAGCGTGAATTTGAGATAGTTGCACAGCAAAACAAAGAAATTGCCAAATATTTTCAATACGATAATAGCATTCAGAAATATTTTAACGAAGATTTAAATGATAATTTTCCAAGTCTAATGAAGGATGTAGAAAATAAAATTTTTTCTTCACAACTACTTTATACCTATGTTTACGATTTAGCTCTGGTAGGCAAACAGTATGTTAACAGTAATATGCGTAATTATGATAGATTAAGACAAATTGCACAAGCTGCTCCTAATGATGTTCAGGTATCAACTGTTGGAATTAGTGAGGAAGACTGGAGGCAAGATTATTCAAGCATCCCGACACTCACTTTTTGTACCAATATTTACAGTACAGATATCAATTCAAGTTACCGCCAAAAAATTGGAAATATTATAATATCCATTAATCTTAAAAAAATTGCAGATCAGTTCACGCAAGCCTATGAAGATGATATAAGCTTTGTTTTAATTGACAAACATGGAGAATATTATCCTATTAATTGTGATAAAAATGTGGCAGAAAAAATTATAAATAATATTGGTCAAAAAGGCGGGGTTAAAAGTATAGAAGTGGATGATAAGGAAAGTCTAACATATAGTTCATATATACCATCAATAGAGAGCTACTTAATAAGTTATATAGATAAGCAGGCAACAAAAAAGGGGATAAATTATATACAAACAACATTAATTGTGGTATTTGGATTAACGACATTGGTTATATGTATAGGCTTTATTATTATATATAATAAAATGATTACGCCTATTTCAAGTATTAGTTACTATATTAATCGTGTGTCAGCAGAAGGCTACATTTCGGTCAAGGACCGTGTTGAGATAAGTGATGGTAATATCGAAATAGTGGATCTTGCAAATAATTTGAATCATATGATGGACGAAATAAATAAACTTACCAGACATTTATTTACAACAAGAAATCAATTATATGAAAAGGAAATTTTGCAGAAAGAAGCTGAAGTTTCATATTTAAGAAGTCAAATTAATCCACATTTCTTATATAATTCTTTGGAAGCTATTCGAGGAATGGCTGCTAAGGAGAACATGCCTGTGATTGCTGATATGACTGCTTGTCTGGGAAAAATATTCAGATATAGCATAAAGGGTACATCCACAGCACCTTTACGTGAAGAACTGGAAGTGGTTAAAGCGTACTCTAATATTCAAGCATTGCGATTTGGTCAAAAGATAAAGATAATTTATAATTTTCAACCTGAAACACTTGATATACCTGTAATAAAGATGATGTTGCAGCCAATTATAGAAAATGCCATCCAACATGGTGTAGAACCAAATACTGAGGAAACAGTTTTATATATTGCATCAAAGCTAGATACAAATATTTTAATTCTGACTGTGCAGGATAATGGCTGCGGAATGTCTGAGAATAGGCTTGAGGAGATACGTAATTGTTTAAATTCAGGTAAAACAACTGGTTCCAACAATCATGGTATTGGCTTGACCAATGTTCATTTAAGAATAAAAATGACTTATGGAGATGAATATGGAATTTCAATTGACAGCTGGGAAAGTCAGGGAACTAAAGTCACACTGAAAATACCTGTACAACAGGACAAGCCAGTTAAAGTCAATCAACTTAAAAAGGATTAATTATATTTATAACAGGAGGAAAAATGTATAACGTAATTATTGCTGATGATGAACCTTTAGTAATTCAGTCTTTAATTTCAGGTATAGATTGGAAAGCTTTAAATTGTAATGTAATAAATACTTTTAATAATAGTAAGGATGCCTATGATTATGTTATGAGCAACCGAGTAGATATTATCATTGCTGATATCAGTATGCCCCCGTTTAGTGGATTATCGCTATGTTCAAGTATTCTTGAGCATAATCAAAATATTCAGTTTATAATTATCAGCGGTTATGCAGATTTTTCATATGCTCATAAGGCAATGCAAATTGGGGTAGTTGGTTATTGTCTTAAGCCAATTGATTATAATGAGATTACTCTTTTAATTAAAAAGAGCTGTGAAAGACTTAACCCAAATAAAAATGAAATAAGTGTTACATTTATAGAGTCTATTTATGAAAATGACCATGAACAGGTGCAAAAGAATCTGGAGCAACTAGGTATTACTGAAAATTTATATCTAATGGTTTCTGTAGGAAAAAGCTCAGCTTCTCCATTTATAACTATTCCACATTATACTATGAAAATAGCAACTAACCGTTATTTATATCTTTCCAGTCAGAATATAAATACTAATATTGATAGAGAGTCTTTACTAAACGAACATGGTATTTTGGGGATTGGAGGGTCTGGAATATCAATTCATCGTAATCGCTTAAAAAGCGAAATTGAGTTTGCAACTTCTCTGGCATATTCGTTTTTTTTAATCCGAACCGAAAAGATTTTTGTAAAAGCCTCAGAAGAAAGATTATCAAAATTAAAAGACTTAAGCAGTAGTATTAAGAGTCCTGCAAAAGTGAAAACACTTCTTCAGAATTTTAAGATAAGCAATATAAAAAATGAAATATCAATTCGTGAGGCCATAAAAATTCATAATATTATTTTTGAATACTACTATGATCTTCAACAGGATAATGAGGAAGATAATTATATATATTCGTATGATCAGCTTATCAGAGAGTATGATAATTTTGAATCTATGCTTGATAGTTTATGTACGATATTGGACGAAGGATTTCAGCAAAATGTCAAAGATGGAGAGTTTAATAATAGAAACTTCTTGGATATGATGAATTACATTAGTGAGAATTTTACTAAGGATATATCTATTAAGAGTATATCTGATACTCTTCATTTGAACTCCAATTATATTAGCCAATTGTTCAAAAAAGAAACAGGTGTTACGTACAGCAGCTATATTACAACCCTCAGAATCAATTTGGCAAAGGAGCTTCTAGCTCAGCCGGAGAATACTGTCACACAGGTAGGAGAGCAATGTGGATTCAATGACTATTTCTATTTTATTAAAACATTTAAAAAGTATGTGGGAATAAGTCCAAGCGACTATAGACGAACAATCTGAAAATTAATTAGTTATATTGACACATTAAAAGAATAGAAAATATATAAATCCCTATACGCTAAAAAAATATGAACAAATGTTATTAAAAAATATATAACATTTGTTCATATTTTTTTAAATATACAATAAACATTGTCTTTTTTTATGCTAAAAGAACATGGTTATTCACATTTTTTTAACAAAAATATTGTCATATAATTTAGACAACGACTAAATGAAAGGAAATATAAATATGAAATCATATTTTAAAAAAGATGTAATAAGTGAAAAAATGAAACAAATAAAAAATGACAGATTTCTATATATATTAATTCTTCCTGTAATTATATGGTATATCATATTCTGCTATATTCCAATGGGTGGTTTATCTCTGGCATTTAAGAATTTCAGATTTGATATGGGTATGTGGGACAGCCCTTTTGTGGGACTTGTTCATTTTAAAGAAATGTTTTCTGATATGGAGTTCTTGAGAGCTTTTAAGAATACAATAATATTTAGTTTGGGTAAACTTATTATCAATTTTCCGGTACCAATTATCTTAGCTATACTTTTAAATGAAATTACTAGTGTACGAACTAAGAAGATATTTCAAACGGTATTAACTTTCCCTCATTTCATTTCATGGGTCGTTCTTTCTGGTATATTGATTAGCATGTTTAGTAGCACAGGTATTGTAAATAATATTTTAGTGGGGCTAGGTTTTGAAACTGTATCACCTCTTATGTCAACTAAATCCTTCAGACCATTTATTTGGCTATCAAATCTTTGGAAAGAAGTAGGTTGGGACTCAATTATATATATTGCAGCACTTGCTGGAATTGACCCAACATACTATGAAGCAGCTGAAATGGATGGTGCAAGTAAGTTTCAGCGTATGATTCACGTGACATGGCCTGGAATTCGCTCAACAGTATGTATCATGTTTATTCTTGCAATTGGAAGCATTATGAGCAATGGAGCTAGTTTTGATCAGATATTCAACTTATATAGTGCTCCAGTTTACAGTGTAGCAGATACAATTGATACTTATGTATACCGTGCATCCTTCTCAATAGGTCAAAACTTTGGTTATACAACTGCAATTGGATTCTTTAAATCAATTATTAATGTTGTATTAATAGTGGCTGCAAATAAGCTCGTAAAGAGTGTGGGCGAGGAAGGATTGTACTAATTCAAACTGTCAATTAAATTTGGAGGTATTAGGTATGAATAAATCAATGGGCTTGTCAGAAAAAATAATTATAGTTTTTCTTGCATTGCTTTGTTTAATAATAATTTATCCTTTTTACAATGTTGTTATAGTGTCTGTGGCAAATACGAAAGCATTAGGTACCCATGTGCCATACCTTTTACCCTATGCTTTTGATAGTGAAGGATATAAGGAAATTTTCAGGGATAAATATCTGCTTAGTTCATTAAGAAATACAATCCTTGTAACTGTAATAGGAACTTTGCTGAACATGTATCTTTCAGTAACAGGTGCCTATGTGTTATCAAAAAAAAGACTAGTCGGAAGAAATTTTCTTTTGAGCTTGATTTTATTTACAATGCTGTTTGGTGGAGGCTTAATACCCTATTATCTGGTTGTAGGTGGTTTGGGTTTGAAGAATACACTATGGGCTATGATTTTACCTTGTGGAGTAAACACATATTACCTGATAATTATGAAAAACTATTTTACAACACTGCCACCTAGCATAGAAGAGGCTGCAAAAATAGATGGTGCAAATGATATTACTATACTTGTAAAAGTAATTATTCCAATTTCTATGCCTTTTATGGCTACATTTTTCTTATTTTATTCTGTTGAACGCTGGAATGAATGGTATAATGCGCTACTGTTTATAAATAAAAAGAATTTAATGCCATTACAAATTTACCTGCGGGAGATATTAATAAACTACAGCTCGCAAATAGCTACTCAGGCACAGTCGATCATAGCCTCTAATCAAAAATCAAATATGCAGTCTATACAAATGGCAAGTATAGTGGTAGCAAGTGTGCCTATTATATGCGTTTACCCATTCATTCAAAAACACTTTGTAAAAGGTATTATGGTTGGTTCTATAAAAGAATAGAATTGGCCATTATATAAAATAATATAAAGGAGAGAATTAATAAATGAAAAAGCTACTGGTAATTCTTTTGGCTATGGTTCTTATTGTAAGTACATTTGCTGGTTGTGGTAATAATGCTGCAACAAATGAAACAACATCTTCACAGTCACAAACTTCTGAAAAAGCTAAGCCTGTAGAGGTTAGTGTCGCGATCTGGGATATTGAAAATGCTCTTAAAAACGGAGAATCAGATGCTGTACTTAAGAAGGTTCAGGAAGACCTGAATATAAAAATTGTTGGAATGAATACAACATGGGATGACTATTCACAAAAAATCCAATTATGGGCTGCATCAAACGAACTTCCAGATTTATTTGCAATCGATGTTGTAGGTAGCTCATTCTATTACAATTGGATTGAACAAGGTGTTGTACAACCTCTTCCAGAGGATGTTTCAAAGTATCCTAAATTAGCAGAGTATTTAAAGACTCCTGATATTGAAGCATTAAAAGTAGATGGTAAATACTATACTATTCCTAGAATGACTTGGCCAGAAGTAAAAATGTCAGGTATTGAACGTGGCATTGTATATCGTTGGGATTTAGCACAAAAAGCAGGTATCACAAAAGAGCCTGAGACTTATGATGAATTAAGAACAATGATAAAGGCAATTACAAAGGATAATGCTGAAGGTAAGAATATTGGAGGCTTAACCTCAGTTCAGACACAAATGATTGACGGAGTTCTTTTCCCGTATAGCTTACCACTTGCTATGTCTGACGGTAGCGGAAGTGATTATAAATGGGTAGAAAAAGACGGAAAGTATATGCCGGCATATTTTGCAGGAGACGCTCTTTCTACATTCCAGTTGGCAAGAGATATGTATACTGAAGGCACAATTGAAAAAGATATAGCACTTACAAAATCACAGCAGGCATATGATAAGTTTGTACAAGGTCTATCTGCAGGTATTATTATGAACACTCAAGCAGCAACAATTCAGAGCAAGCTTGCTAATGCATGGGCAGAGGTATACCCTGACAAGCCATTTGAAGAATCCTGCAAGATCGTTAACCCATTAAAGGCAAAAGACGGAAACACATATAGCGCTGTTTTTAAGGATTATTGGTCAGAGTCTTATATCGCAACCAAAGATGCTACTAAGATGGATGCTATTTTGAGAATGGCTGACTACTTCTTGACAGATGAGAATAAGGTCATGTTGAGATACGGGTTTGAAGGTGAAGACTATACTGTATCAGCTGATGGAACAAAAGTACCGAATGAAGGCGTTGTACTTTATGAAAAATATCCTTTTACCAATATATCAGGATTAATTGAATGGGACAATTCAATTAGTGGATTAAAACCAAGCGGCAATAAGGAAAATGATAAATATATAAAAATGGTAAATGATTACTACTCAAAGATTGAAAAGACAACATTACCAGATTTTGAACCAGCATATACAAATATTTCGACACCACTTAAGAATAAGTTCATAATAAAGCCTGCGGATGATCTTTTAACAATAATGACCGGAACTGAATCGGTAGAAAAAATGTATAAAGATTTAATGGCAAATTATGAATCAAAGGGTCTATCAAAAATGATAGATGAAGTAAATGCAGTAATTAAATCAAAGTAATTATATTGATGATTTAATAGGGTATTAAAGGGCTGTTTCAAAATAGCACTTGAGGACATAATATCGACCTATACAGAAATTCAAATACATGATATTGTGACTGAAATGCATTTTGAAATAGCCCCTCTTTTATCCGAATCCGAGAACTCGGTTTATAAAATATTTGGGAAAGAGGTAAATGTATAATGAAAGGTATAGTTACAACGAATGAAGAATGGCTCTATCCTGATTCTGAACTAGGACAGCTTCCTGATGCAGTAACAATACATACTGCTAAAAACGGTAGAGAATCTGTAAAACTAGTACTTGAGGCGCAAAAAGAAAATGCTGAAATTACTATAAATAATAGCGATATGTTTACCATTGAGCAATGTCAGCTCTTGGATGTTCCCGTTGAATATAATACGGAAAGTGCAACCGCGCAAGACGGTTTTTTTGTTATAACTGATGAATCAATGCCCAAACCTGATTACTGTACCAGAAAAGCGCCATTTCGTGTTTATGATGTACAAAAGCCAATTAGTGGTATTGTTCAGGCAAAAAACAATGTATATGCCTTATGTCTCACATTTTGTCCAAAGCCAGGTATTTTACCGGGTGAATATCAACTGCAGGTGGTTATTAAAGAAAAGGATAGTGTGTGTCTGAATGTAATTATAAAAGTTTATAATGTTCTGATCCCAGAAGAAACATTAAGTATTACCAACTGGTTTAGTTTGCCTAATATGGCTGCATTTCATAATGTTGAGCTCAATAGTACCGGATTTCTTGAAGTTGTACGTCAATATGCAAGAGCAATGCGCAGAGTTCGCCAAACTCACTTCTTTATAACTTTTGACTGGGATAAATGTATCATTGATAAAGACAAATATATATTTGATTTCTCATACTTGAAGCCAATTATTGAAATATTCTATCAAGAAGGCTTGACTACTATGGAAATGGGAAACTTTGCAGTTAAACATGATACTTTATTTACAGATGAGTTAAAATGCAGCCTAAATAAGGATTTAACAATTTCCTCTGACGAAGGGTATTATTTCACCGCTAAATTAATACAGGAATTAGCTGCATTTCTGAAGACAAATAATTGGCTTGACAAAGTTATATTTCACATTTGCGATGAACCTGATGTTCACATAAAATCTGTGGAGGCTCTTGAAAAACGAAAACAGCAATATTTTAAAATTGCAAATTTACTTCGTAAATATATACCAGGCTGCAAGGTAATTGAAGCTGTCAAATCTTCGGAATTCAAGTCGGGCATAGATATATGGGTACCCCTGACAACTAACTATGAAGAATTTAAGGAAGATTTTGACCGACTCATAAAACTAGGTGATGAGGTTTGGATTTATGTATGCTGCTGCCCTAGTGGTTATTACTTAAACAGGTTTTTAGATATAGAACTTATTCGTTCCCGATTAATATTCTGGGGATGTTCTTTTTATAACCTTGCGGGTTACTTGCACTGGGGATTTAATTATTATCCTGAAAATAAAAACCCGTTTGAACAGTCTTGTAGCCCAAATAACACAGGACATGGAACAACCTATCCATCAGGAGATGCATATATTGTTTATCCTGGAGATAATGGTGATGTTTGGCCAAGCGTCCGCTTTGAGGCACAAAGAAGGGGTGCCGAAGATTTTGAGCTTCTGAGATTAATAAAGGAAAAAGATATTGATATTTATAACAATTTAGTTAACAAGGTTTTTAGAAGTAATTCTGATTATATGCATGATTCAGCTGAGTTTGAAAAAGTGCGCATAGAAATACTATCTATTCTTGAGAAACTGGCTTAGTAAATTATAGATTTTTCTGATAAGGATTGCGATGCATATGATGATAATTAACTTTCAGGGTGATATTGATTATGTTAATGAAGGACTGAAAATTCTAGAAAGTGTATTGGATTTTCAGATTTGTAATGAAGGAATACCTGTTATATTGGAAAAACGTTCCGGTAATATTGAAGTTGGCTTTGAAGCAGGTAAGGGCTTTATTAAAGCGGAACGCAAGATTCACTTTTTCAGAGCATTGGGTTTATTTTTAGAGCAATTGGCTGAAAATAAAGACTTTTATTTGAAAGAAGAACCACAGTTTAAGTTGAACGGAAATATGATAGATGTATCAAGAAATGCAGTGTTAAAAGTTGAAAGTATCAAGAAGATTATAGAAATTATGGCTGTTATGGGTTTAGATATGATGATGCTCTATACCGAGGATACTTATGAGGTGCCTGAAAGACCGTACTTTGGGTATATGCGTGGTAGATACAGCAATAATGAACTAAAGGAATGTGATGATTACGCTGACATATTCGGTATAGAAATCATTCCGTGTATTCAAACACTTGGACATCTTGAGCAGGCACTAAAGTGGGAATGGGCAAATAATATAAAAGACACCGCAGATATTCTTCTTGAAGGCTGTGAAGAGACTTATATATTTATCGAAGAAATGATAAGAGCAGCCACGGCACCCTTTAGAAGTAAAAAAATACACTTAGGTATGGACGAGGCTCATACTCTGGGTTTGGGAAAATACCTAGACAAGAATGGCTATAGAAATCGTTTTGATATAATGAGCAGCCATATAAAAAGAGTTATGGAAATTGCAGATAAATATGGTCTGGATCCTATGATTTGGAGTGATATGTACTTCAGATTGGGATCAAAAACCGGAGATTATTATGATTTGGATGCGGCAATTCCAGAAAGTGTAATTGCCGAAGTACCTGATAATTTGGGGTTGGTTTATTGGGATTATTATCATGATGACGAGGACACATATTTACAATTTCTTAAAAAACATAAATCCTTTGGAGATAATATCATATTCGCAGGTGGCATATGGACTTGGAATGGTAATTGTATAAATTACAATAAAAGCATAGTGACTACAAATGCAGCGTTAAAAGCATGTAAGAAAACAGGTGTAGAGAAGGTTGTTGCTACACTATGGGGTGATAATGGTGCGGAAACAAATGTCTTTACTGCTCTTCTTGGTATGCAGCTTTTTGCTGAGCATGGGTATTCAGTGGATGTAGATATGGAAAAAGTAAAGCAGAGATTTGAATTCATTACAAAAGCAAAGTATGATGCCTTCTTGGATCTATCATCTCCGGATACACTGACTACAGACCAAAACGATATTGCTAATCCGGCAAAATACCTTCTTTGGCAGGACGTGCTGATAGGGTTGTTTGATAAACAGGTTGAAGGACTTTATTTGGAAGCTTACTATGCCGCTTTAGAACAAAGACTTTTAAAGGATATTGAGGAAAATAAGGAATGGGAATTTGTTTTCAAAATGCCGGCAAAGCTTTGCTCAGTACTAAAAATAAAGAGTAGTATTGGAATTGAGATTAAGAAGCTTTATGACATAAAGGACATAGAAGCTTTAAAAGTAACTGCCGCAGAGAAACTCCCTGACCTCTACAATAAAATTAACGATTTAAGACTAGCGCACAGGGAACAGTGGCTCTACACATGCAAACCATTTGGATGGGAGGTCCTGGACATCAGATATGGAGGACTTCTTGCAAGAGTCAGTACGACAATAGATAGAATTAATCAGTATGTAGCCGGTGAAATTGATAGAATTGAGGAACTGGAGGAAAAAAGATTGTTCTTTGATTATAATAATATGTCTAAAGAGCGTCTGACTTCCTGCAATATATACAATAGAATTGTCTCAGCAAGTCCAATTGGATAGAAACACGAATACTGAAAACTCTATCCTGGAGCTTGTGAAAATAAGTCTGCAAATACTATCGGTAGGATTCAAATGTTCAACAATATTTTATAGTGGTATTGCTACATGTGGAGTTAAGGGATAGGAGCAACGATATAATGAATTTACAAATAGGTATAAGAGAAGAAACATATAAAGTTACATGGGGCTATAACTTTAACCCTGATATTTCGGGAATGCTAGAGAAAAAGAGCATAGATCTATTCGCATTAAGAAATCAGACAATTGCTTTTCAGGTGCTTTTATTTAGTGATTCTGAATTTTCACTAAGCGTGACAGACACTGCTTATTTTGATAAAAAAGGCTTGATGGATAATATCAGATTAAAAACGAGCCTCAATAGTGAGAACTCAAATATAAAAGTATCTATGAATATTATTGGCTTTATTAGGGATGACGACGGGGTCCAAAAGGCAGATATTATACTTTATAAAGAAAGTACTTATGTTAAGAAAAGAGTAATCCAGCCCATCTGGGTAGAATTTAAGATTCCTTTAGATGCTGCTGCCGGACAATATAAAGGGAAAGTAGAAGTATTTATCCATAATGGATTTTCAAAGGAACAAAAAGCTGGAGAACTGGAGTTTTCAATTGAAGTATCCGATGTAGCCCTGCCTGATCCAAAAGACTATAGCTTTTATTTGGATTTGTGGCAGCATAGCTCAAACATTTCAAGAAAACATGAGGTGGCTCTTTGGAGTGATGAACACTTTACTGTTCTGGAACATTATATAAAGTCGCTTGCGGGTTTGGGACAGAAAGCAATTACGCTTATTGCTTCCGAAATTCCCTGGTCAGGACAATTTTGTCACAGGGATTGGCAATATCCTTCTGATTTATATGAGTACAGTATGATTAAGGTAGAGAAAGATATAAACAACAATTTGGTTTGTGATTTTACTGCTATGGACAGGTATATAGATTTATGTTTCAGATATGGAATAGACAAAGAGATTGAAGTTTTTGGGCTGCTAAATATATGGATGTGTCCTGAAGAGGGCTTTGGAGGAGTTGTTGAGAACTTCAGCGATGGTATTAGAGTAAGGTATTTTGACAGTAAGGACAGCTGCTTTAAATACATAGATAATATTTATGATATAACTACGTATTTAAAAGCTATAGAAAATCACTTTGTGGAACTTGGCCTCATAGATAAAGTAAGGGTTGTTGCTGATGAACCTGCCGATACAAAAATATTCAATTTGAGATTGGATTTTTTAATGAGTATAGCCCCAATGTTTAAATATAAAGCTGCAATAAACCATGTTGAATTTATACAGGAGGTATGTGGTAGTATTACAGACTTTGTTCCTAATTTTACAGAAGCCTGTGTAGGGTTTGACAAGGTTAAAGAATTAATTCACAAAATTGATGGACGATTATACTGGTATGTATGTTGTGAACCAATGTTTCCAAATACATTTATTTCATCAAATCTGCTGGAAAGCTATTCAATAGGATGGCTTACCCAGTATATGGGACTTGCTGGCTTTTTGCGTTGGAACTATACCGTGTGGCCTGAAAACCCAAGAGAAAGATTGTCCTTTAGGGCGCCTGTTTGGAAAGCAGGAGATACAAATTTTGTGTATCCTGCAAATAATGGGACTCCGCTATTAACTCTAAGATATAAGGCTTTATTAAAAGGAATACAGGCATATGAGCTTATAGAAATGCTCAAAAAATGCAACCCTGAGGCTCAAAGCATTATAAATAAAGCATATAAGAAGATTTTTAAATTTGGAGAAATAACTGAATTCCATCCTCGGTATGGTAGAAAAATTGAAGAATTAATAAGCTTGGAATATGCAGATTATATGGATGCAATAAAAATGATAACGGAAGGTATTATAAACACAAGAAATGGAAACAAATTCCATTAACCTAAACGCGAAGCAGGTCAGGGCAAACCAGGCCGCTAAGGCCTTATCAGGCTTAAGAAGTAGGAGGTAAACAAGTGAACGAAAATTATGGCAGAGTTACAATTCCAACAGATCTGGATGTTATTCCTCAAACGCTGGAATTAATTAAATACTGGGGCGCAGATGCAGTGCGTGACTGTGATGGTACAGATTTCCCTGAAGAATTAACAAGTATTGATGCAAAGATTTACTCAACCTATTATACAACCCGTAAGGATAATGTTTGGGCAAATGCAAATCCCGATGAAATACAGCAGATGTATTTGATGACACCATTTTATATGGCTGAAAGCGAAACACTCAGCATTCACTTAATGAAAGGACTTTATCCCGACATGTTGAAGGTTAACTGTAATGATGATATTACAGTATGGTGGGAAGTCATCGATCGTACTACTGGAGAAATAGTTCCCACAGCTTCATGGAGCTACAGTGAAGAAACGGGAGATGTTACAATTACTGATGCAAAGAAATATCATGACTATACAGTAAGCTTTCTGGCATATATAATGTGGGATCCTGTCCATATGTACAATGCGGTAGTTAATGAGTGGAAGGATGTAGAACGTCAAATTACTTTTGATGTTCGTCAGCCAAAAACTCATAAGTATACAATGGAGAGATTACGCAAATTCATAAAGGATCATCCATATGTAAATGTAATCCGTTACACGACATTTTTCCATCAATTTACTCTTGTATTCGATGAGCTTGCAAGGGAAAAGTATGTTGATTGGTACGGCTATTCGGCATCGGTAAGTCCATATATACTAAAGCAGTTTGAAAAGGAAGTCGGATACAAGTTCCGTCCGGAATACATTATTGATCAGGGTTATTTTAACAACAACTACCGTATTCCATCAAAAGAGTTCAAGGATTTCCAGGCATTTCAACGCTGTGAAGTTGCTAAGTTGGCCAAAGAGGTGGTTGATATAACTCACGAATGCGGTAAAGAAGCAATGATGTTTTTGGGGGATCACTGGATTGGCACAGAACCGTTTATGGATGAGTTTAAGGATATTGGACTCGATGCTGTAGTAGGAAGCGTTGGAAATGGGTCAACATTAAGACTCATCAGTGATATACCGGGAGTTAAATACACAGAAGGCAGATTCCTGCCTTATTTCTTCCTGGATACATTCCATGAAGGAGGAGATCCTGTCAAGGAGGCAAAGATAAACTGGGTAACAGCACGTCGTGCCATACTTCGCAAGCCAATAGACCGTATCGGTTACGGCGGATACCTGAAACTTGCACTTGAATTCCCTGAATTTGTTGATTATGTAAAGAGCGTATGCGATGAGTTCCGTACTTTATATACAAATATAAAAGGAACAACACCATACTGTGTAAAAACAGTTGCAGTCCTGAATTGTTGGGGTAAAATGAGAGCCTGGGGTAACCATATGGTACATCATGCACTGTATTATAAACAGAATTACAGCTATGCCGGAGTTATAGAAGCTTTGTCCGGAGCACCATTCGATGTTAAATTTATTAGCTTTGAGGATATTAAGGAAAATCCTGAAATTCTTAATGGGATTGATGTAATATTTAATGTGGGAGACGCTGATACAGGCTATACAGGTGGAGAATACTGGACAGATGAAGAGATTGTTACTGCTGTAAAGAGTTTCATTTACAATGGAGGAGGCTTTATCGGAGTGGGTGAACCTACTGCTCATCAGGCAAATGGCCGTTACTTCCAGCTTGCAGGCATTCTTGGAGTTGAAGAAGAACGAGGATATACACTAAATTACGATAAGTACAATTGGGAAGAGCATAGCCACTTTATAACTGAGGACTGCACAAAATCAATCGATTTTGGTGAGGGAAAGAAAAATATATTTGCGTTGGAAGGTACTACAGTTTTGTGTCAACGTGACAAAGAGGTACAAATGGCTGTAAATGAATTTGGGAAAGGACGTTCCGTATATATCAGCGGACTTCCTTACAGCTTTGAAAATAACCGTTTATTGTATCGTGCAATACTGTGGAGTGCTCATGATGAAGAAAATATAAACAGATGGTTCAGCACAAACTTTAATGTTGAAGTACATGCATATGTAAAGAATGGCAAATATTGTGTAGTAAACAATACTTATGAGCCACAGTCAACAATAGTTTACAAGGGTGATGGCACAAGCTTTGAACTTCACATGGAAGCAAATGAAATTAAGTGGTATGAAATCTAGTATATAATTCATATGATTCATAAAATGGAATAAAAAATCACCTGTGATAACAAAAGTTATTCAGGTGATTTTTTACATAATTATTCGAGTATATTATTGGCTTAATTGTAGTTATCAATGAATTTAGTTATCCTCTGAGGATGTAATTGTTGATACCGGAAAGGTAATTAAAGGGTTTCACTATAATTGCAATAACTGAGCTTGAAAAAAATGAAGTAAGAAATATTGTACAATAAACAGTGAAAAATATACCTGAAGATTTGCTGGTGATAAAAGCGTTGACAAAACTAATATAGTTAGTTATAATACTAATATAATTAGTTAAAAGGCTTATATAGTTAGTTTTATAAGTTAGTTTTATCATTAACATTATGAAAGGAATTTTAATATATGAGGATTGTAAAATATAAATCAATGTATCAACTTACGTATATGCCGGACGTTTTTCCTGTTAATGTTTATATAGTTGAAGAGGAAGAAACACTAACTCTCATTGACGCTGGGGTATCTGTGATGACGTCAAAAATTATAAGATTTGCAGAAAACTTAAAGAAGCCTATTACAAGAATTTTGATTACACATTGTCATAATGATCATATTGGAGGTTTGTCAAAGCTTAAAGCCGCTCTACCATATGCTAAGGTAATCGTACCTGAAAGAGAGAGTCGCTTTATGAATGGTGATTTTTCACTTGATTCAAATGAACCGAATCTTCCTTTAAAAGGAGGCTACCCAAAAGAAGTAATGCATATATGGGATGAAATCGTTAAGGATGGAGATGGTATTGGTGCTTTGACTGCAATTTGGACACCGGGACATACGCCGGGGATGACATCTTATTGGAACGCACAGGATAGAATTCTTATTGCAGGAGATGCAATACAGACTAAGGGAGGTCTTGCCATTGCAGGCGTGACCAACTGGACATTTCCTTTTCCGGCGATGGCAACATGGTCTAAAGAATTAGCAATTAAAAGTGCTGAAAAAATACTTGAAGCTGGACCTGATGTAATTGCACCTGGCCATGGTAAATTACTTCATGAACCCTTAGAAGAACTGAAAAAAGCTATAAGTAAAGCAAAAAATAATATATTTCAATAGGAGGAAATATGTCATCAAGAGCTCAAATCAGTTTGACAAAAATACTTGAAACAGCCATTGATATCTGCAATGAAGAGGGTTATGAGCAGCTTGCACTATCAAGTGTTTCTAAAAGATTAGGAATAAAGACACCCTCTCTTTACAACCACATTCAGGGTTTGCCGGACTTAAAACAAAAAGTGGCTTACTATGGGCTTCAAATATTAAATGATTCAATAGTGCATTCGGTTATTGGCTGTATAGGAGATGATGCAATCATTTCCGCAGCAAAAGCATATATAGGATTTGTTAACAAGAATCCAGGCTTATATAGTTCAATATCAAAAGCTCCGGATCCTTATGAGCCGCAATTTGATGCATTAAGTAATCTACTGGTACAAATTTTTATTAAACTTTTTAAAGTCTATGACTTATCGGATGAGGATAGTATTCATGCAGTTAGGGGCGTGAGAAGTATGCTGCATGGTTTTTCATTAATACAGATGGACGTTGGATTCAGAATGGACTATTCACAGGAAGATAGCCTTAACTTTGCTTTAAAGACCTTTTTGAGTGGGTTAAGGAATAAAAAGCTCAATGACGTTATTGGTTAAGAAAAGTGTACCCTTAGTCTGTGAAGGTAAATTGTACAAATAACTAGTCATGTGACTGCTGTAATAAAGCCGCAGCCGTATGACTTCTAGTATTTAATTGTCTCAAATCTCTGGGTGTCATTTTCATTATTTTTTTGAAATGTCTGTTAAAGCTTGAAAGTGATTGATACCCGACAAGCATTGACACGTCTAAAACAGGTGTATCGGTACCGGTAAGCATGACTGCTGCCATTCGGATTCTGAAGTCGCATATGTAGTCGTAGGGTGCTGTACCCATAGCTTTAATAAATGTTCTCCTGAAATTGGTTACACTCATCCCACATAGTGCTGCCAGCTTTGGTATTTCCAATTGCTGATGGTAGTTTTTAAATATGTAATTTAAAACAGGAGATATCCGAAGTACAGTGTTGTGCTTGGATTGCTTATTTCCGGTGTTTATTGGAGAAATAAGTCTTGATAGTTTTGACAGCAAGCATAAAACCAGACCTTTAACTGCAGCTTCGTGCATGTCTTCGGCGCTTTGCATTTCCTCAATAATAATCCTTACGGTATTTACAATTCCTGAATCATCTTCGCTGCTTACTATATTCTTGAAACTTTGACAGCCGTTCAGACAATTCATAATACGGAGAAGTCCATCACCAGCCATATCGCGCAACAGCTGTATAGGATCCAGTGTAACAAAATACCAGACACTTGGATATTCAGGGTGGCTCTTAGCAATATGAATTTCATTCTGAAATATTATACTTACATCCCCTGCGGAAAAAGGTATAACTTTATCATCTACAATAAATATACCTGACCCACTTATACAATAACCGATCTCCAAAGCATTATGGTAATGAAGATAGGTTAAGGGGGAGGAATCAAGGGTATGCGTGTATTTTCCCATCCCTTTAACAGGAAAATAAGGCTCGAACTCAAATGGAACATACAATAACTCAAGCTCAGTTGATAATCTTTTAATAGATTTTGGTTGTTTTTGCATAGTTATTGCTCCTTTTTAGTAAGAATTTATGCTTATTTAATATTATACTACAACTAAGTTGAATACTTGCGGGTATTTTTAATAGATTTACATAATACTCATGTTCTTTATATATTTACATAATGTATAAAACTTGTTAGTAGCAGTAGACTAAGGCCAATTAATAAATCTATATTGTATTAGGAGTGTGTAAAAATGATAACACATGAAGGATTAAGACAGCTTTTAAAAGGTGTTCTTTTTGACAAGATGCAGCAGGGACACGAAACCGAGAATTTATATGAGGAACTGAAAGCTCTCCCTAATAGCTATGATGCATTATTTGCATTTGGTGAAAAGCTTTCTGATTTGCCATTCAGGAAGGACTGGCAATTCGTTGAACCAAGCAGTCTTGATGAGATATGGAAAGAATGTGAGCCGTTACGTCCGATGGGTGCTATTGCTCAAATAGACTTAGCTGAAGCTAAAAAAAGAGTTGTTACAGCGTTTTATGGGTCAGTATGTGGATGTGTTCTTGGAAAGCCCCTTGAAGAAGCACCATATCCGGACCTGTACGAAATAAGGAAGGCCCTGGAGAGTGTCGGTAAATGGCCTTTAAATGACTATGTGTCAGTAGACATTCTTGAGGCTATGGGAAGAAGAAATCCTTCGTGGACTGAAACGACAAAAGAGAATATTAGGTTTGTTGCTCAGGATGATGATATAACCTACACAATAATGGGAATGCTGTTACTTGAGAAATATGGTACTGCATTTACAAAGGATCATATCAGACAACTCTGGATAGAAAATCTTCCGATTTATACAACCTGGGGTCCTGAAAGATCAATGCTTCTTAGGGCTGGAATAAGTTCAATTGCTTATGACCAATCCGATAAAGTTGAAAATTGGGCTAGTTTTCTGAATCCGGGAGATGAGTTTTGTGGTGCCCTTATAAGGGCTGATGCATATGGGTATGCTTGCCCCGGCAGACCTGCACTTGCAGCTGAATTGGCTTGGAAAGATGCAAGCTGGACTCACAGACGTACAGGTATATATGGAGCAATGTTTATTGCTGCTGTTATTGCCAGTGCACAGGTAGTAAAAGACCCGTTAGAAATATTTAACATTGGTCTAAAATATGTTCCTCAAAATAGTAGATTTTATAAGATAGTGAGTGATTCCTTAAATGAGGTTTCAAAGGCAAAAGACTGGTTGGACGGCTATGGAAGGATACACACCAAGTATGAGAAGTATTCGGCTTGCAGGGTTTATCAGGAAGTTGGTACTGTTATAAATACACTCAGATTTGCAGAAAACGTTGTGGATGGTATATGCAAGCAGGTGAGTCAGGGAAATGATACAGATAGCTTTGGCGCAACTGCAGGTTCCATACTGGGAGCGTATTTCGGGCCGGATTATTTTGATACCAAGTGGCTGGAACCCTTTAATGACGACATATATACAACAATGAGCGGCTTTATGGAAAGGAGACTATCTAAGGTTGCTGAGCGAATGAGTAAGCTTCCGGAGCTGATATTAAAGGATTTGGACAAGTAATAGGATGATCTATAACTAAGGAGGAAATATATAATGTTAATGGAGAGGCTTTATTATCTCAGATATGGAGATAATGTAGATCAAGAATGGATGCAATGTATGGATGAGGGCAGAGATGTTTCTCACTTCAAACAAATAGTTGATGAAATCAAAATGATGGATCATAATAACCCTGAGAGGGAAGCCAAGGCTTTAAATCTATACGAGAAAATGAATGCTGTAAGTGTAGCTTCGGATTACAAATATATAGAGCCTTCTGAAATTGGACAGATAAAACAGGTAAGACCTAAATACGCCTTGAATGATCTTCTAGACCGAAAACTTAGTAAAGAGGAACTATTTGATAAAATTTATGGAGCATGGCTTGGAAGATGCAGCGGCTGTCTTCTGGGACAGCCGGTGGAAGGTTGGCAGAGATCAAGAATTAAAGGGTTGTTAGAAGAGACCGGTAATGTGCCACTTCATTATTATGTTTCAAATGATGTACATGACAAGATCAAGCAAAAATATTCAATGAACCCTGACAGCAATTGGATAAACCGGGTTACATGTGCTCCCATTGATGATGATCTTAATTATACAATAATAGGGCTAAAGACACTGGAGAAGTCAGGAGTAAACTTTACATCATACGATATAGCGGAAACCTGGCTGGATAGCTTACCATTATTTGGACTGTGTACGGCCGAAAGGGTTGCATACAGAAATTTATCAAACTTGATTTTTCCTCCAATGTCTGCAGAATACAGAAACCCATATCGTGAGTTAATTGGCGCACAAATAAGGGCAGATATATTCGGTTATGTAAATCCAGGCTGTCCTGAAGGTGCAGCTGACATGGCATGGAGAGATGCTGCGGTTACGCATACTAAAAATGGCATATACGGTGAAATGTTTGTAGCAGCCATGTTGGCTTCGGCAGCAGTGATAAAAAACACTAAGGACATAGTAACAATCGGTCTTTCACAAATACCTGAAAATTGCAGGTTGAGCGAACAGATAAATGAATTACTCCATTGGCATGAAGAAGGCGTATCCTCGGAAAAAGTAATTGAAAATGTCCATGAGAGATATAAGGACAATGTAGAGCATGATTGGGTTCATGTTATACCAAATGCTGTTCTTGTGTGTACAGGCTTGTTGTATGGAGGGCTTGATTACGCAAAATCAATGGAGATTACTCTGCTTGGAGGACTTGATACCGATTGCAACTGTGCTACATTGGGATCCGTTATTGGAATGGTTCTTGGTGCTAATGGCCTTCCAAGCGAGTGGATTTTACCTTTAAATGATACTCTCAAATCAAGTGTAATGGATTTTGAAAAGGTTAGGATCTCTGACTTAGCAAAAAGGACTGTTGACATTGCTGTAGGGAAAGAGTGAAGGTGAGAAAGTATAATTTCCAACCTTACAGGGATGGGATTATAGATAGTTTGGCTAGACGTTGATAGACTTATCCAATAAAGGTCGGGTAATACACATTAAGTAACTGTGTACCTGACCTTTGTTTATTGTCTAGGAAAGGTGCAGTGTGCCAAGGCGCTGTCACACTACGTATACAAAAGTGGCTTTGCCACCTTCGTTCTTAGGATTAAATAATCTCATAAATCCGCTGTGTATAATATTTTATTCACAAAGTCTGATATAATTGATATAATTTATTGGAAGCTTGTTACAACTAATTAAATGGCTGAGAGGAAGAATAATTTTGAATATAAGAGAAATTGCAAAGGATGCCGGTGTATCTATTGCTACTGTGTCGAGGGTTATAAATGGGAAAACGGATGTAAGCCCTGAAACTAGGGAAAAGGTTCTTAAAATTATTAGAGAAAAAGACTTTAGGCCCAAGACAAATACATTATCTATATCCGATAATATAGGGATATTTTTAGGTAACAGTAAAACCGAGATATCAAATCCGTACAGTTCTATTGTATTAAGCGGTATAGCTAACGCAATATTCAACAGGGACTACATCCTGAACCTTATTCCTTCACTTAAAATATCAAAAGATGGTATCGACTTTTTCAACTTCTGCAATATGAAAAATATTTGTGGAGGTATATTTATTTCTACCAGCCAGGATGATATATATATAAAGGAACTTGCTAAGCATGTACCAATTGTAATTGTTGGTAATGATTTTATGGACTCTGAGGAAGTTGGTAGTGTACGAAGTGATAATTTTGCAGGAGCTTATGAAGCAACAAAGCAGCTCATTAAGATGGGGCATAAAAACATTGTTCTTGTTATGGCAGACCTTATTTATCTGGATCATAAAGAAAGATATGAAGGCGCAAAAAAAGCATTGGAAGAAGAAGGGCTTGAAATGAGCAGCTACAATATTATGGATTCTTACTTCTTTAATGATACTGATTTGTATTATAAGCTTGACTTTATTGTCAAAAACGCTAAACCGGATGCTTTTTTTGTTGCTGGAGACCAGGAAGCTATAAGAGTAATGCGCGTGTTACAGGGGATGGGTATTAAGATACCTGAGGATATATCCATAATGGGATATGACAATCTGCAGCTGGCGGCGAGCTCAAATCCTCCTCTTACAACCGTGAACCAGCCTGTATATGATATAGGGCGGGAAGCCGGGAAACTGCTTCTAAACATGGTAAGTGATAAGGAATATAAGCCAAGAAAGATACTCCTTCAAACAAATTACCTAATGATGAGAGAATCTGTTAAGCAGAGGACATAATAGTTTCTGGTGGTGTCTCGGAAGTTTGGATATTTGTTACAATAATCCCGTTATTATATTGCGTTGATTAAATTAACCATCATTCATGTGATGGTTTTTTGTTGTCTACGAAAGTATTAATTTGCCCGGACTGGGTACAATCTATGTAAGTTATGTAACTGTTACGGAAACATATCAAACACGTACGGAACGTAGCGGTTGAATAGCTGTTTGAATTTTCAATCTAGTGTATGAAAAACAAGACGAGAGTAATGAATTACAGATAATATTTGATTGCCTAGACAAATCATAAATAACTTGAAGATATACCATCTCCATGCTATTTATATCAGTTTAGATAATACTATATGTAAATAATACCGTAAAACTATGTAACTGTTACGTAAAAGGTATTTACAAACTGGTATGGATATGTTATTGTATTATTAATGAATCACAATTATCTGGGGAGGGTGGATGTTTGAATATCAGGGAAGTTGCTAGAAATGCGGGTGTCTCTATAGCTACTGTGTCTAGGGTGATAAATGGTAAAACAGATGTAAGCCTTGAGACCAGGGAGAGAATCCTTAGAATTATTAAGGAAGAGGATTTTAGGCCTAAAACGTCTGCACTTTCTGTTAGCGATAATATAGGAATATTTCTTGGCAGTAATACTACTGAGATTTCGAATCCATACTGCTCTCTTGTGCTGAGTGGCATTGCAAGTGTTATGTTCAACATAGATTTAAATCTGACTCTTATTCCTTCGCTAAAGATATCTAAAGACGGTGCGGATTTTTCTAAATTCTGCAAATCGAGAAACATAGTTGGGGGAATCTTCATATCCTCGACGCAGGATGACGGCTATATAAAAGAACTGGCAAAGTATTTACCTGTTGTAGTTGTTGGAAATGAATTCAAAGATTGCGAGGAAGTAGGAAGCGTAAGGAGTGATAATCTCACCGGATCCTATGAGGGCATAAAGCAGCTTATAAAGCTTGGTCATAAGGAAATTCTTCTTGTGATGGCTGATATGCATTTTCTTGACCATGCCGAGAGATATGAAGGTGCAATAAAAGCTCTGGAGGAAGCAGGATTACCTCTAAGTAAACATAACATACTTGATTCTTATGCATTCAATGACAGTGATTTGGTCTATAAGCTTGATTTCATAATAAAAAATCAAAAACCCGATGCGATTTTTGTCGGTGGGGATCAGGAGGCCATCAGAGTGATGCGCGTATTGCAGAGCATGGGCATAAAAATACCTGATGCCATGTCTGTTATGGGATATGATAATCTTCAGCTTGCTGCCAACTCAAATCCGCCGCTAACAACTGTTAACCAGCCTATTTACGATATAGGGAGAGAAGCCGGTAAATTGCTTGTGAATATGATAAATGATAAAGAGTATAAGCCGAGAAAGATACTGCTTGGAGCAAACTTCTTAATGATGAGAGAGTCGGTACGGGAGATTTTACAAATTTAAACTAATTATGTGAGGATAAGATGTTTGAGTGTTTTAGCATAGATTTTGGTGTTTCGATTGTGAAGAGAATGCAACAAGGAAGAAGTTCTGGTATATCTAAGAAGATATTGATTTTTAAGAAATGTGTTGATGAGAATTGTGTGAGGAGGTGATGAAAATGAAAGTGTTATACGTACCACTGGATGAGCGGCCATGCAATTATGTTTATCCACAGAATCTTGCGGATATGACAGAAGATATTCAACTACTTAAACCACCTTTTGAATACATGGGAAAAATTAAGAAACCCGGTGATATCGAGGAAATGTGGGGGTGGCTTTTTAGAAATGTAAAAGAATGCAATTATGCCATTATATCCATTGACGCACTGTTTTACGGAAATATAATAAATTCGAGAATACATAATAAAACTCTTGGTGATTGTGATAGGTATTTGAACAATCTGAGGAAACTTAAGGAACTGAATCCCAATATCGAAATCCATGGATACAACCTTGTCGCAAGGGCTGCTGCATATAACAATGATGCGGAAGACCCCTCATATTGGAAAAATTATGGATACAATATCTGGAAATGCGGATATCTTAGAGATAGGATACAATCTGATAAGGCATCAGAGGAAGAGAAATCAGAGTTGGATTCGTTAATTAATGAAATTCCAAAGGAATATATGGAGGATTTCCTCAATAGAAGGCGAATTAACAGTTATGTAAACAAAAAGTGCCTTGAATTGGTTAAGGAAAGTGTTATTGACTATCTGGTAATTCCTAAGGATGACTGTTCTGAGTTCGGGTATGCAGCATTAGAACAGCAAGAACTTTCCAGAATAATAAGTAAACATAAAATTTCAGATAAGGTTATGGTATATCCCGGTGCTGATGAAGTAGGGTGTGTTCTTTTAGCAAGAGTTTTTAACAAGATAAAGAATTATACTCCAAGAATATATGTTAAATACTCATCCACATACGGACCTACAATAGTACCCAGATATGAAGATCGGCCTTTGAATGAAAGTATAAAGTCTCAGATTTCATCAATTGGCGGTATTATGGTAACTTCTGCAAGTGAATCAGATTTACTTCTGGCTGTACATTCACCGGGAAGATATATGATAGAGGCAATTGATCAAGACTCAAAGGACAGAAGCTTCACCAATTATACAAATATAGCCGAAATTATCAACTACATACTTTTTTACAGAAGAACATATGGAAAACCGTATGCTATTGCCGACGTGGCTTTTAGTAATGGTTCGGACAGAGAGTTTATGGCTTTAGCAAGGAAATGCGGAGTATTTGAGAATGTATGTGCATATGGAGGCTGGAATACTGCTCAGAACACAATAGGTGTGACTTTAGCACATGGGTGTTTATGCAGCTATTATAGTATGTTTGCTAATAATGAAGAAAAAATGAGAATTTCTATTGAATTCTTATTGAAGAAAATTGTTTCTGATTGGTTTTTACAATCAGAAGTTACCCCGGAACTACTGTCCAGAAAAGCAGATTTCCCCAATATAGATTATTATCACCTATGTGAAAATAAGAAATACATGGAAAATGTAATCAAGGATATGCTTCAAAAGCTAATAGATAACGAACTGGAAGGAAAGTTCTTTGGGAGGCAAATAGAGTTGGCAGATATACGTCTTCCATGGGATAGAATATTTGAAGCAGACTTCAAGTTCAAGTTAATTTAGCGTTGTAAATAGCCTAAAATAGTATTGTTTTTAGTGAAATGTAATATTTCTGACAGACATTTGAAAGGTAGGGATATTTTGAATATTGAAGAGAAAAAGAGGGGTGCAATAGTTAGGAACATAGTATCTAATAAATATATTTACATAATGTTAGTTCCTGCAATAATATTCTATCTTGTATTTTCATATTATCCGATGTATGGTGTAACATTAGCGTTTAAAGAGTTTAACTTTAAATTGGGTATAATGAATAGTCCCTGGGTAGGATTTGAAAATTTTAAAGATCTGATATACGACAAAGAAATGAGGGGTGTTTTCCTTAACACAGCCCTAATAAGCTTTGGTAGAATAATTTTCCAGTTTCCCATTCCCATAATACTCGCAATCTTATTAAATGAGATGAGAATGCAGAAATATAAAGGTGTACTCCAGACGGTGTTTACTTTTCCACATTTCCTTTCGTGGGTAATTTGTGCAGGAATAATTAAGAATTTTCTGAGAACCGATGGATTTATCAATATGTTAATTCAAGCAATTGGTTTTGAACCTATTCCATTTCTTATGAAAGCGGAGCTGTTCAAACCGATAGTTTTCATTACCGACATATGGAAGGAAGCCGGATGGTCTACAATAATATATTTAGCTGCAATAACTGCAATCAATGGAGAATTATTTGAAGCAGCTACTGTGGATGGTGCCAACAGGTTTCAGAAAATCATCTATGTTACTCTTCCTGCCATATCCGGTACAATTTGCTTTTTGCTTATATTAAGTATAGCAAACATCATGAATGCGGGCTTTGACCAGATATTTAACCTGATGAATTCCGTAGTTAAACCTTCAGGACAGATTATTGATACATATATCTATGAAATAACTTTTCAGAGGGCGCCGGATTATAGCTTCAGTACAGCAGTCGGTTTATTTAAGTCTATAATCAATTTCTCTCTAATTTTTGTAGCTGATAGAATTATAAGAAAAATAGGGGGAAAAGGCATATATGAGTAATCAGAGAAAGGAAGTGGAATTGATATGAGGGCTCGGAAATTTTCTTTGTTTGCCATTATAAATACATTAATTTTAAGTATATACGGTATTACGGTATTCTACCCTTTTTATAATGCAGTGATAGTTTCTATAACCAGCGAAAAGGAATATGTTAACTCAAAGTTTTCTTTATTCCCCAAAGAACCTACCTTTGATGCATATATTGAAATCTTTAATAGGGGCTGGCTTCTTAATTCATATAAGGCAACGCTTTTTATAGTGACTGTAGGTGTAGTATATTCTATGCTATTGACAATGCTCTGTGCGTATGCAATGTCCAGACCGGGTTTCTTCGGGAAAAAAGCTTTACTTAGCTTTATGTTAATTCCTATGTTCTTTTCTGGAGGACTGATACCATTCTATCTGTTAATCAGAAGCCTGGGCTTAATGAACTCCTTATGGGCTATAATCCTGCCGTCAGGAATAAGTACATTTTATATGCTACTAATGAAAAACTTCTTTGAGGGTATTCCAAAGAGTCTTGAGGAATCTGCCAGGTTGGATGGAGCAAATGACTTCAGAATTTTATTTTCAATAATTCTACCTCTATCAAAGCCTATTATAGCAACAGTCGTATTATTTACTCTTGTAGATTTATGGAATGATTGGTACAGACCAATGTTGTTTATAAATTCTACCGGCAAGCGACCTCTTCAGCTCGCTCTAAGAGCAATGCTGGCTACTGCCACAAGTAATAGCAATTCTGAGGGCAGTTTAAAAGCTCAGCAGGTATATATAGAAGGTGTCAAGATGGCAGCGGTTGTTGTTACTATGGTACCGGTAATGCTGATATACCCGTTTCTACAGAAGTATTTTGCCAAGGGTATCATGATTGGAGCGGTAAAAGGTTAAGTTTTTGGATTGATTATAAAGATTGTTTTTCCTCACTAAAAATATTAAGGGCGCGCCAATATTTATATCAAGAGAGGATGCAATATACGTAATATGCTTTAACTTAGAATAGAAAAGCTTTTTACAAACGGTATTAATTAATAAGGAGGCTTTATATGATGAAGAATTTCAAAAGGTGGTTATCTTGTTCCTTGGCTGCAGTGCTTGCTGTAGGTATGTTGGCTGGGTGTGGCTCGGAAACAACTAGTAGTGATACGACTATATCAGCAGAATCAACCAGTGCTGTTGAGTCGTCTGCAGGAAAGTTTGACGAAAAGATTGAAATAACCAGTATGGTTATAGCTGAACTTGATTTCGAATCAAGCGATGATTTTACCAATGAAAATGGCAGCTATTTTGACAAAAGGTGGAAGATAATAACTGATAAGTTTAATGTAAAAGTAAACTATATAAAGGCAGATTGGGGTAGCTATCAGGAAAAGTTAAGACTGACACTGGCATCAAATGACCTGCCAGATGTGACAATGTCATTTCTGGATGTAAAGGAATACTTTCCATACGTTGATCAGGGTGTAATTAAATCTTTGCCAAGTGGCTTTGAAGAGAAGTATCCGAATTTGAAGAGAGCTTATGAGTCAGTAACAGCCAGAGAAGCTTTGAAACGTAACGGTCAGTACTATGCAATCCCACGTCCGTTGGATATAGAAGGAATAAATTCAGATTATGCTCGTTTTATAACCTACCGTAAGGATTTAGCACAGCAGGCTGGTGTAGAAATTAAAGATGCTTATACAATAGAAGAACTGTATAATATGTTTAGCGCTGTACAGAAAAAGTTCCCTGGTTTATCAGTATATAGTCATATTTGGCCTGAGCAAATGTACTCCATTCTAGGAATAAGACAGTTTAGTGACCAGTTTGATAACGGGTTTTACTTTAACGAAGGAAAAGGGCAATATGAATATGCACCTGCAGATCCTAAACTTGTAGAGGGAATAAAGTGGTTTAAAAAGTTCTATGATTCAGGTTTTATTAATAAAGAGTTTCTAACACTTCCTGCGTATGAAGCTCGTAATGAATTCAATAATGGTAAGGTGTTCTCTTATTACGACGGAGTTGATATATTGATGACCGGTAATGCTAGAACAGGTTTTAAAAAGCAAAATCCAGATATGGATGAGAATGAAGCTGTAGATGTAGCTTTACTGCTAAATAGTGAAAACAAGCATGTAATAACTGACGCAGGAAACTACTGGTCTGAGTTTATCTTTAACAGTGGAATATCAGATGAAAAATTTGATAGATTCTGTGCAGTGTTAGACTATTTATATAGTGATGAAGGAATAGATTTAGTAAACTTCGGAATTGAAGGTGAACACTACAAAAGAAACGGAGATAAAATTGAAATCCTAAGGGGAATTGATTCTGAAACAGGAACATTTAAGCCATTTAACAAAAATTCAAAATATCTTGATTCTGGCTTCGTTCTTTTTGACGGACCACATGCAGGTACTTCAATTTCATTAAAAAACCCTGTGTACTCTGAAAAGACAAAAGAAAGAATAAAGTTCGTGTTTGACAAGAGAATGAATGAACCTCACGTAATAAACAAGTATGATCCTAAAAAAGTTTCATTCGAGGGTCCTAATTTCTTAAAGTTCTCTCTGAAGCCGGGAGATGAGATAAATAGGATTATTATCAGTAAAAACGCTAATGAAGTTGAAGCAGAATGGAGTAAATGGCTTAAAGACAATAATGGAACAATACAGGCTGTACTCGATGAGCTTAACGCAAAATAACAACTTGTAAGGTCTCAGAATATTCAAATTAAAGGAAAGCAGCAAATCTATATCAAATAGATTGTTGCTTTCCTCATATTAGCAACTTACATTCAGTAGGGTATGACTCAAGTAACCTTGCTTTGAAACAAGCATTAGGAAAAATATCAATTTGATTATGGGGACGCTTCTTGATTAGCGAGAATTTACTTATTTTTAAAGCGTCCTACATGTCTATAACTGGGTAAAGGTATGGTGAGAATGTATGGATTGCAACATTAGTATGACAATTATACCGTCATATAGGATTTCTAAGAAAACAGTTCCGGAAGTCAGGATATCTGCGGCAGATGCTTTGAAGGTAGAAGTGACAGTACTGAAAGAAAAACAGGTACTGATGCAGACAGTACATGCTTTAAACAGGTGTAAAGAGGAACAAAAGCTATTTCTTGACATCAAGGATATCACAGGACAAATCTTAATTAAATTCGCATTTTTTGATATTGATGAAAACTTAATATATGAAAAAGTATTTGATTATGAAATTATTGATTCCTACTGCCAGTCCACTACTTTGATAGATGGCTGCTGGATAAGTGTGTATCATTGGAGTGAGAGCGAAGCACGCTGGTTCAACGGGGATTTGAAAAAGCTTACTGATGAGGATTGGAAAAAGAAGATTTACTATATGAACGAGGTAGGCATTAAAGGTATTATTCTGCAAAATGTTTTCCATTGTGATGAATATGCCGGCAGACATGATATGACTGTAGAAAACTATAAAGGTTTGGCTCTGTATCCTTCAAAACTATTTAAAGATAGATACCCAATTGCAGCTAATGATCCCATAGAGGCAATATTGACTGCTGCTGATGAATGCGGGATGAACGTTTTTATGGGAGTAGGTCTTTTTGCTTGGTTTGATTTTTCTCCGCAAGCGTTGGAGTGGCATTTTGCTGTAACTAAAGAGCTGTTTGAAATGTATGGCAAGCATAAATCTTTATACGGCTGGTATATTTCTGCAGAAATATTTGGAGCGCTTTATTACGACTATCCCCATGTAGAAGGTGAAAAATACAGGGATATTGTTAACTTCTTCAGAGATTATAAGAAATATGTTAATGTCCTGACCCCTACAAAGCCTGTTGCATTGGCTCCAAATAATATAAGGTTCCATGAGTTTGCAAAGGAATGGAAGGAAATTCTTGAAAATGTTGATATACTAATACCTTTTGCTTTTGCCAGAGATCCGGAAAACCTTAACATGAAGGAAATACAAGAAATATGTGATTACTGCGGAACGCATTTTTGGATAGATATGGAGATGTTTTCCTGGCCATTGGATAATGGACTTGTTCCAAAAACAACAGATGAACTCATAAAAGAGATAAGGTTCTATGACGGTCAGGAACAGATATATGGATATCAGTTTACCGGATTGATGAATGCTCCCGATGATACGTACGATTTGGGAGGGAGTCTGTCTAAAGACTTATTTAAAGGCTATAAGAAGTATTATAAGAATATTACAGGTTAATATAATCCTTTTATAGACGCCATGATACCTGTACTTATGGAGGAATATGATGAATAAATTTGATTTTAAATCCCATAATGCTGAAATAAAAGAAGTATGGAGATCCTACCATAGGGGGCAGCCCATTCGTATACCTATGATTCTCGGTTTAAGCAGCAGATATTTCATGTTTAATGATGAAACCAACCCTAAAAATATTTCGTATAAGGAATATACAGAAAATCCTGACCTGATGTTTGAACTTCAGGTGCGGTTTGAACACTTCAGAAGAATGAACATCCCCGCAGACTACGAAATGGGACTTCCGGAAGAGGGCTGGACAGTAATGATAGATTTTCAGAATTACTTTGATGCAGTCTGGTTAGGAGGCCATCTGCGTTATATAGACAGCAATGTTCCATGCTCAGAGCCTTTCCTGACAGATGATAACAAGAATATGCTATTTGAAAAGGGAATCCCTGATGCATTTAGTGGCTTAATGAAAAGAGGAAGGGATTATTATGAGTATTTTCAGGAGAAAGCAAAGGAGTATAGTTTTGAAGGGGTAAAGGTAAATAGTTTATTTCCAGCCTTTCTATATACCGATGGTCCTTTTACCGTTGCCTGCAATATCAGGGGAACAACAGAGTTCTGCATTGATCTTTATGAAGATCCTGAGTATGCTCACAATTTGCTTAGTTACATAACCGATGCCTCGATATACAGACTTAAAGAGTGGAGAAAGTATATGGGGCTTCCAATAGTTCAGGATTCTTTCGGCTTCGCCGATGACAGTATACTATTATTGTCACAGGATATGTATAAGGAATTTGTTCTTCCTTATCACAAGAAATTGTGCGACGCTTTATCAAATAATACAAAAGGTAACGCTATTCATCTGTGCGGTGACGCAACGAGGCACTATAAGACTATTAGTGATGAGATTAATGTAAAGAACTTTGATACCGGTTTCCCTGTAAGACATGGTGAGTTGGTTAAAGAGCTGGGGCCCGATGTAGCCATTCAGGGAGGCCCACATGTTGAATTGCTAAAATCAGGTACAGAGTTTGAAATTGAAAAAGAAGTAAAGAGAATTATTGATGAGGTTAAAGGAAATACAAAAAAATTCATACTGAGAGATGGAAATAATGTAGCGCCATATACACCAATAAAAAATCTTGAAGCAATGTATAATGCTTGTAAAAAATACGGCTGTTATTAGTATGAATATGGATATTTCTAATGAAAATTAAGGAAGGGTCAATATGGATAGAAAGAGAATTGAGGATTTACGTAGCTTTTATAAAGAAAATTTATTCGATAAATGTTTGAACCACTGGTTGGATAAATCAATTGATAATGAGTACGGCGGATACCTTACATGCATTGACAGAAAATGGGAGGTGTTCAACACTGATAAGTCAGTATGGTTCCAGGGCAGGGGAGCATGGATGTTTTCAAAAATATACAACACCATGGAAAAGGAAGCAAAATGGCTTGAGGCAGCGGAAAAAGGATGTGACTTTCTTCTGAAGCATTGCTTTGATACTGATGGCAGGATGTTCTTCCAGGTAACCAGGGAGGGTAAGCCCTTAAGAAAAAGAAGATATGTTTTCAGCGAGGCTTTTGCCGCAATAGGCTTTGCTGAGTATTATATGGCTACCGGAAAGGCCGAAGCACTTGAACAGGCAAAACGCTGCTATAAAATAATGGTGGATGTTTATAGGGGAGTCCTCACTACCGAACCCAAGGTTTTACCTGAGACAAGGCAAATGAAATCCCTGGCGCTTCCCATGATTTTGTTGAATGTTACACAGATTATGAGGGAAGCTGACAAGAACCCGCTATATGATGAAGTAGCCTCTGAGGCAGTAAATGATATACTCAATGATTTCTACAAAAGCGAAGAGAAAGCGCTGTTCGAAAACGTTGGAGTGAACGGTGAGAGGCTTGATTCACCCCAGGGCAGGTGCATAAATCCTGGACATTCCATAGAAGCTGCATGGTTCCTGATGCATGAGGGCATGTACAGGGGAGATAAGCAGATTATTGACAAGGCTCTGATTATTCTGGAGCAGTCCATAGAGATAGGTTGGGATAAGGAACATGGCGGAGGCATTCTGTATTTTGTGGATATTGAAGGAAAGCCAGCAGAGCAGTATGAGTGGGACATGAAGCTGTGGTGGCCCCATACCGAGGCTTTATACGCCTTTCTTCTGGCATATCATCTTACCGGTGATGTCAAATATGAGATTTGGTATGAAAAAATTCATGAGTGGTCCTTCTCACATTTTGAGGATACTGAGAATGGGGAATGGTTTGGATACCTCCGCAGGGATGGTTCTGTATCAAACACGTTAAAGGGCTCAATGTGGAAAGGTATGTTCCATCTTCCGAGGGCATTATTGTTGAACTATTGCTTGCTGGATAAAATGCTGGAAACTATGTAAAAGAAGCCAAAAACCTTAAAGTTTAAAACTTTGAGGTTTTTTAACGTATAGGAATTTATATATTTCCAATTCTTTGTATGTGTTAATATAACTAAGGTTGGGCGAGTACACCAGGGTGAAAGTCCCGAACACCCGATACCGGAAAAAATGAGTATTTTATTAAGGATATTGATGATTTATACTATAAATAGTTTATCGTATATTGGTAAAAATATTTTAAGGGAGAGCTTATTCTGGCAATCAGTGGAGTAAAGAAGGGCGACTACCAGATTATAGAAAAGCGGAATTGAAGGAATATTACAATTTGTAAAGAAATAGGAGGGCAAATAATGTTAAAGATAGGAACAAAAGCACCATCATTTTCGTTGCCGGATCAGAATGGACAGATGCATACGTTGGAGGAGTATAAGGGAAAGAAGGTTATTTTATATTTCTATCCAAAGGACAATACTCCGGGCTGCACTAAACAGGCTTGTAGCTTTGGAGAGTTGTATCCGCAGTTTCAGGAAAAGGGAGCTGTAGTTCTCGGGGTGAGTAAGGACAGCGTGGCATCTCATGAAAAGTTCGTAGAGAAGTATGGACTCCCATTTACTTTACTTTCTGATACAGAGCTTACTTGTATTCAGGCATACGATGTGTGGCAGGAAAAAAAGAATTACGGTAAGGTCAGCATGGGAGTGGTTCGAACCACATATTTGATTGATGAAGAAGGAATGATTGTAAAAGCCTTTGGTAAGGTGAAGGCAGCGGAGAATCCGGCACAGATGCTGGAGGAGTTATAGGATATGAAGATTATTATCTCTCCTGCTAAGAAGATGAATGTGGATACGGATTCCTTTGAGGTTACTGGAGAGCCCAAGTTTATTGATAATACTATAATTCTGATGCATGAAATACAATCCTTGTCATTGTCAGAGGCAAAAGCATTATGGAAATGCAATGACAAATTGGCAGAGATAAACTATGAGCGCTTCAAAGATATGGATTTGGTACATAGGTTGACACCGGCAGTAATAGCCTACGAGGGATTGCAGTATCAGCATATGGCGCCGGGAGTGTTCACGACAGAGGCACTTTCGTACATATCAGAACATTTGCGTATTCTGTCAGGATTTTATGGAATACTAAAGCCTTTTGATGGGGTAACGCCATATCGACTGGAAATGCAGGCGAAGCTATCTGTGAATGGCTGTAAGGATTTATATGATTTCTGGGGTGACTTGTTATATCAGAGTTTAGTTGACAATGATAGAGTAATCATTAACTTGGCTTCGAAGGAATACTCACAATGCATCGAGAAATATATCACACCGAAGGATCGATTTATTACTATTGAATTTGGTGAGCTAGTGGACGGGAAAGTGAAGCAAAAGGGAACACTGGCGAAGATGGCTCGCGGTGCGATGCTGCGGTTCATGGCAGAGAAAAACATTTCTAATCTGAATGACATCAAGGATTTCCATAAGCTCGGATTTGCATATTTCAAGGAGCTTTCCAATGCTACGAAATACGTATTCGTAACGCGAGGGGATTGGTTGCCATGATAGAGAAAGAAGGTGTATAAATGCAAATAGGTGAACTTTGTCTATTAATTGGTGTACCCAAAGTGGTTCAAGATAAGGTTTTCAAATATGAAAATGAAATAGATTTCAAAAGCATAGAAGCTCAAATAGCTCAAATGAATAATCCTAATACCTGGGAAAAATCAGTAAATGATCTCATTAAACTTTTAGCACCCGATGAGACAGGCTTAAAGATGTTGACATGTCAATTGCATGCAGCATGTAATACATTTGAAAAATATAAGAATATGGGGATTTCGGACGCAATATTTATTGCAACGATGAGGTTCTTCACAAGATTTTTATATTATCATAATAAAGTATATGGTGAATTTAAGTATGTATGGGGGTGGTGGGCTGTAAGACAGATTTCTATGTATGAATTTCGAATTGGTGAGTTAGAGTATGAAATGATAATACAAAATGATAAAAAGTTAATTAGTATTCATATTCCATCAGACGCCGATATGACAAGTAGTAGTCTTAGAAAATCTTATCTGGAGGCTAGAAAATTTTTTGAAAAATACTATCCTGAATATGCTAAGGTAGATATGATTTGTGGGTCATGGCTGCTTGCACCGGCATTAAAAAAAATACTTCCTGATGACTCCAAAATTATACAGTTTCAGAGATCATTTGAGTTAACTGACCAAGAGGATGATAGCCCGGGGTTTCTTGATTGGGTTTATGGAAGAAGAGATATACCCTTTGAAAACTTACCTGAGGAAACTTCTTTACAACGTAATTTAAAAAAATATCTTCTAAATGGAGGTAAGGTGGAGTGGTCAAATGGAATATTAATATCAAATCCTTTTTCCATTTGACCACTTGCAAACATATAACCCATTATCCTCCAGTTAATAATGGCTAAGTATATATGTTATTCTATATAAGTAAATATTCAAATGAAGGAGACATAATAATATGGCACAAAATAGAATAATATGTACAAAAAATAACGTTGATTATCTATCCATCAGAAAAGCGATGATTTCCGGTGCAAGAACAGTAGATGAACTAGTTGAGCTGGCAGGAGTATGCGCTGAATGTGAAGGATGTAAAGGTGAATTAAATGCAATACTTTCTTCTGTTTGTGGTTGTAAGAAAGTATCTCTGGAAGCAGTAGTAAATGCAGTTAAAAATGGAGCTGATACAGTAGAAAAGGTTGGAGAGATAACCGGTGCTGGAACCGGCGTAAATGAAGAAACCGGCGAGGCATGTGGAAAGTGTAAGGGGCTTATTCAAAACATTATTGAGCTGGGAAGGTAAATGCCCTAATTTCTTTAGGGTATCGTTATTTGGATTTAATTAAGTTCAGGGCTATTGGAAATTTTCCAATAGCCTTTCCTTTTCATTATATTTATAAAGGATATACGTTTATTTAGCAGGATGTAGCTTTGCTTCCAGCTCATTTGAAATACCTATGTTATAAATATAGACATTGCTTATTTCTATAGCAAATAATTTTTGCATATGTTCAGATAAGTTTAAGGTCTCGAATTTTTTGTGATAATCCATAACATAATCTCTGATATTTCCAATGTCAGGCTGAAAATAATAGTTTAGTGCATCTGTAGGAATATCATAGCTTTTAGTTAGAATTTCGGGGAAAATTCTTCCTCCAAATAAATCCGCAATAAATCTAATATAAGCATATGTTACAATTAACTCCGGGTGTTCTTTATTTACTTCATGTATTCTTGCTACGCATGCCTCTGTTGAAGGCAACAATTTCATTTCAGATAGCTTATCTCCAGCCAGGATTTCTAAGTCCTTTTGTATTAATTCAGCTTTATACAATTCTTTTGTAATAAAATTTTTTATACCTTCAGAATTTAAATGCATATCGAGAGAATCCTCTATAGCTTTATACATAGCATGTAAATTAAATATATATTCAATATATCCTTCCTTACTTGCTTTACCTTCAATCAATCGCTTAATAAACCCACTTTTTTCAGATGCTAAATGCAATGCATTAGTGTTGTTTCTTATATCTGCCATAAAATCCATATATACTCACCGCTATCCTTCTTTATTAATAGAAAACCTTTGCTCAATATAATAGTATTATAAAGCTAAATCAGGTTTTCTATTCACATAACTGATATCGAATAGCATCAAGTAAATACTTCATAAACCTTATTATTTGCTAATGTCGTTTGGTAATTATTCAATAGCCTTTCTTTCAGAATAAGAATAAAACATAAGTATACCACTGATTTGATAATAAATGGTATAATTGATAGAAATACGTCTGCAATAACATGACTAGTAATATGTTTACATGCGGAAAGTATAGTATTTTATCTGCCATGGAAAGAAGAATACAAATGAATTCTTATGTTAAGCTTATAAATGAGGTCATTGAATATATTGAAAACAACATAAATGACCCTTTATCGGTACAGGAAATAGCTAAGAGATTCTATTTATCAGAATTTCACTTCAGCAGAATATTTAAAATCATGATTGGCTGCAGCATAAAGAAATATGTACAAGGAAGAAAACTTACATTGGTGGCTGAAAAACTGAAAGCCTCAGACTGGACAGTAACAATGGCAGCTATGAATTATGGCTACGAAAGTCCGGAAGTACTTAGCAGGGCATTTAAAAAACTGTTTGGTGTTGCTCCCAACGTATATCGAAAGGGTTTAATGCCAATTAATACGGTACAAAAGGCAAATGTTGTGGTAAGAGATATTACCAACACAAAAGGCACCTTTGCATTAAAAAATTCATTCCTGTACTTAAAAAGCACAGATATTTACGGTGTGTTTATAGAAGTAAATGAAAATAATTCTGACTTTGAGTACAAACTCAATTCAACAGGAAGCAGCTTTGCATTAAAATATTCAGAAGATTTAGCTGATGGGAAATTTTACAGCGTAGTTAACTGTCATGAGGATGAAAGCGGAAAATACACAGTTTTTTTTGGGGGGGATATTCCGCAAAAATACACAAAAAAAGGATTAAAGCCACGTAATATACCCGAAGGCTGGTACTCCTGCTTTTATTATTACGGCGATATGTTAAGGATAAGAAATACTTTTGTTGAGGACCTTTACCGATGGGTTATGATAAAAGAAATTGAGCTTAGTTCCAATGGAATAGGTATACTGAACATTTTTAATCTCAATGATAGGAATGAGGTTAGTATTCTGATTCCGATCAAGGCCCCGGATAAAAACAGCAAAAAACATCATGATAGAGAAGAGATAAAAAGCTATTATATGGATAACATTTAAAACATAGATGCTATCGATATTATAGCTTTTTATTGTATTGCATCGGAAAAATCAAGGAGGATGTATTGTGTATAACCTAAAAGGAAAAATAGCCGTGGTAACAGGTGCCAGCAGAGGAATTGGAAAAGGAGTGGCCTTAGGGTTAGCGGAATATGGAGCAACCGTGTATGTGACAGGTAGAACAGTGAGCACAGAGGGATTACCTGATTTTTTAGAGAATACCACCATACAGGAAACGGCGAGGGAAGTAAATGAGCAAGGAGGTATAGGAATTTCTCATCGCTGTGACTTCTCTAATGATGAGGAGATTAAGAACCTGTTTGAACGGGTTCAGAGGGAACAGGGAAGAATTGATATTCTTGTGAATAATGCTTGGTCAGCTGCGAGCCATATCATGCATGAGTATTTCTTTCAGACACCGTTTTGGGAACAGCCAATGTCATTGTATGATGATCTTCATGCGGTAGGCTTACGATCCAGTTACCTTGCAAGCCGTTATGCATCTCAGATAATGGTGAAACAGCATAGTGGATTGATTGCAAACATATCTTACATAAGTGCTAAAAAATACTGGTTAAATGTAGCTAATGGTTTGGTTAAGGCTGGATTAGATAAGTTTACTGCGGATGCTGCTTATGAATTAAAAAAATACGGAGTAAAGATGTTTTCTATCTATCCCGGAAATGTACGAACAGAGGGAATGCTGGAATTGTCAAAATATGACCCGTCTCTTCGTCCAGAAGAAATGGAAACACCTCAGTTTGTCGGACGCTGCATTGCGGCATTGGAACAGGATGAAAGCAATATGAAGCAGAGCGGTGAGATTTTACGCACGGGAGAAATCGGCTTGAGATATGGGATTACTGACATTAATGGCTATCAGCCAAGTGCAGTATAGAATGTGATTGCTAGACTCTGAAAATGTAATGATGAACTGGCTGGTAATGCTACTGTTACGGAAGGAGCTGTATTTGGGCATACAAATATAGTGGAAAATTTACAGGGTGCAATACAAACAGAGCTCCATGCATCTGAGAAACATTGCTTTCTCAGATGCATGGAGCTTTTCTCTAATCACATATACAATGAATTAACGATAATCCTTCATGTAATCACCATGAGCCTCAATCAACTCATCTACCATTGATTTTATATCATCGATAGATAATTCGGCTGCTGTATGAGGATCCATCATAGCTGCATGATAGATATAGTCTCTGTTCTTTGTAACAGCTGCTTCAATGGTCAGAAGCTGTGTATTAATATTGGTCTGATTCATTGCCGCCAGCTGTAGCGGGAGCTTGCCAACATGGCAGGGATGTACGCCATTCCTGTCAACAAGGCAAGGAACCTCAACACATGCGTCGTTGGGAAGGTTATCTATCAGGCCGGTATTAATGACATTGCCGCCGATTTTATATGGATTTCCCGTAACAATTGCTTCCATTATGTAAGAAGCATATTCTTGTGAACGGGTATGAGTTATTTTTCCATCTTTAAGAATGCTCTCTTTTTCCTTTTCCCAGCCGTTGATTTGCTCAATACATCTTCGTGGGTACTCATCTAAAGGAATATTATATTTTTCAATAAGTTCAGGATAATTAGATTTAATAAAGAATGGATTATACTCGGCATTATGCTCACTTGACTCTGTACAGTAATATCCTAGATGCTTAATATATTCAAAACGAACCATATCGTAATGAGAAGTTTTATTCTTTTCTATAGCACGTTTTCTGATATCTGGATACAAGTCGTTCCCATACTTGTCTTTAATTACCAGAAGCCACGCCATATGATTGATACCTGCAATTAATTCTTCTCTTCCCTCTAATTTATCTTCCATGCCGAGTGAGGTTAATAAACCTTCTGAGCATACCTGAACACTGTGGCAAAGTCCGACAGTATTAACTTTAGTATATCTCTGCATATATCCGGACAGCATAGCCATTGGATTTGTGTAATTTAAGAATAACGTATTAGGACATACTTCTTCCATATCCTTTGCAAAGTCTGCCATTACAGGGATTGTTCTTAATGCTCTCATTATACCGCCAATTCCCAGAGTGTCGGCTATGGTCTGCTTTAAACCATATTTTTTTGGAATCTCAAAGTCTATAATTGTGCAAGGATCATATCCCCCAACTTGAATTGCATTTACTACAAAATTAGCATTGCGGAGGGCCGCCTTTCTGTTTTCCACTCCTAAAAAAGTTTTAATAGTTGCTCGACCTGAATTTGTATTTTTATTGATAGCATCTAAAATAATATAGGACTCTTCCAGACGTTTTTTATCAATATCATAAAGGGCTATTTCACATTCACATAATGCTGGTGTACACATGCAATCTCCAAGTACATTTCTTGCAAATACGGTACTTCCAGCCCCTAAGAAAGTAATTTTTAACATGTCTTTTTTCTCCTTATTAATTGTTTTACTTATACGCTTATTGTATAATTTCTATAAGAAGCACATCAATGTGGTTTGTTTCCTGAAACTTTACACTATGTTGATTATACGAGGAGGTTATGCCATATGGAGGAGGTTTGGCATTTTCATGAGAGGCAGGTTTAATTTAAAATCAATAAATATTTATTACTGTGGAAAAGAGAGATGCCGAAGTGGTCATTTTTATGGGCCAGCCATACGTCCTCATTACTTAATCCATTTTATATTAAATGGGAAAGGACAGTATCATGCACGTGGGAAAATATATCACCTTAAAAAGGGTGGAGCTTTTTTAATATGCCCGGAAGAGTCAACATATTATGTTGCTGATGAGAATTGTCCTTGGGAATACGCCTGGGTTGCAGTAGGCGGATCAGAAATTGAATCCCTCCTTGAAATGTGTAGCATAAATAAAAAAGACCTGGTTTATTCTGCTGATAGCAAGTCTATGAACGAAATCGAGGAGCAAAATGACAGGATTTTAAATCTTGTTAATATGTTTTTAGAAAAACATTACAATGAAGCAGCATTATTGTCCGCTTTCTATAATGTTTTTTCATATATGATAAAGAAGGAAACTGATGTAAGCATTATACCTAAAGAAATATTCTATAGAGAGGCATGCTCATATATTAAGCATAATTATAGCTATGATATCCGAATAGGTGATATAGCTGATTTTATTGGGATAGATAGAACCTATTTATATAAGATATTTATTGAAGAAGGAAAAATCTCCCCACAGCAATATCTGATAAAATACCGACTAAATGTGGCTACAAACATGCTGCATGACACAAATATGACAGTCACAGAGGTGGCAGTTTCCTGCGGATTTAAGGAGCTTTCTTCCTTTTCACGGCTTTTCACGAAGCATGTGCGGATGTCCCCACGACAATTTAGAAAAAATATGATCCATTTTTCATAATAAATAGACGTAGAACGGAGAATAAAGTGAATATAGTACAAAGAATAAAGACTCTGGGTAAGCACCCACTTATTGAAATACTAAAAAATAACAAGGGAAATCCAAAAACTCTTATTTTGATGGAGCCTCTCTGGGGTATTCCATATAATTTAATCGCACCTTTTGCCACACTATATATGTACACGCTGGGAATTACAGACGTTCAAATCGGACTGATTTTGTCGGTGGCTATGATTGTTCAGGTGTTCTTTTCCTTCTTTGGTGGTATAATCACCGATAAGTTAGGGCGTAAAGTAACAACCATGCTGGGTGATTTCTTTGGCTGGAGTGTTGCTTGCTTGGTATGGGCAATATCTGATAACTTTTGGCTCTTTTTGATTGCAGTTTTATTCAATAGTTTTGAGCAGATTAATCAGACGGCATGGTTTTGCTTATTGATTGAAGATGCAGACGCAAAAGATTTAGTAGGTGTATATACATGGGTAAACATAGGTGGTCTGGTTGCAATCTTTTTTGCACCAATTTCGGGATTGTTGATAAATTCATTTTCAGTGGTTCCGGTTGTTCGTGTTATATATTTTGTTTTTGCTTTAAATATGCTGATTAAGGTCATTATTACCTTTCGACATTGTGATGAAACCCGGCAAGGAAAGATACGAATGGCCGAGACTAAAAACACCTCTGTTTTGCAGATGTTATATGAATACAGGGATCTGATACCAAAAGTGTTAAGGAATAAAGAGATTATGAAAGTTGTTAGTGTATCTGTGATATTACATATAACCAATCTTGTCAGCGCCAATTTCTTCAGCTTGTATGTAACTCAAAGACTAGGTATAGCAGATCGTTATCTGGCTTTTTTCCCTATCTTGAATGCAGCTGTGATGTTGATCTTTATGGTTGGAATACAGCACCGCTTGGAAGCTGTGAAATTCCGGATACCTATGTGGATCGGGCTGGTATTGTATGCCGCGTGCTCTGTTCTTCTGATACTGACTCCAGTCGGCAATATCCCGTTAATAATCATTTATGTTTTTATTGGGGCAGTAGCCAGCGCCCTTGTAATGCCTCGTAAGGATGCCTTGCTCCAGTTGAATATTAACCCGAAGGAGCGGGCACGTATTAATGCTTTGATTATGTCCTTTACCATCGCTTTTGCCTCACCGTTTGGCTATTTAGCCGGATGGCTGTCAAGCATTGACCGCCGTTTACCTTTCGTGTTTACATTTGCTATTTTTATCGTGGCAATCATTATCGTTGGTCGTATTCGTGAACCTGAGTTCGCTGAGGAAAAGGAAGTTGATAACCCTGTGGCTCATGATAAAGCTGATTAAACCTAAGTGGTTGGCTTCTGACAAAAGTCATTCATATCAAAATGATGATATTAATTTAGGTATAATACTTTAGGTTTTCTAAAACTAAATATTGTATTTTTTAGAAAAATGAAGTAGTATAAAGTCGTTATGTATAATACTTGAAACAAGTTTAATCCATTTTTTTTAACCCCTATATACTAACAATCCGTTACTAAGATTTGTATTTAACGAGGAGGCAAACATGGTAGAAGATGCTGTAATATTGGAAACAGATAGATTGATTTTAAGAAGATATAAGAAAAATGATTTACAAGATTTGTATGAGTATTTATCAGATTCCGAAGTTGTAAGATATGAACCTCATAAGCCCATGAATATGAGTGAAGCTGAAAGCAACCTCGAATGGAGAATTTCAACAGATGAGATGGTTGCTGTCGAATTAAAAAGTAATGGTAAAATGATAGGAAATGTGTATTTAGGCAAAAGAGATTTTGAATCCCTTGAAATAGGATATGTATTTAATAAAGACTATTGGGGAAAAGGTTATGCAAAGGAAAGCTGTACGGCTTTACTTGCACTAGCATTTTCTAATGGTATACATAGAATTTTTGCCGAATGTGACCCGGAAAATACGGGTTCATGGAAATTGTTAGAGACATTGGGATTTGAGCGAGAGGCTCATTTAAAGAAAAATGTTTACTTTTGGAAAGACCCTGAAAATAGACCCATTTGGAAAGACACATACATCTATGCCAAGCTGAATGATTAGTGCGACATGTAACTTCCAGTATGAAATAGCAGTGTTTGCAAGTAATGTAACTGTGAATTTTTAACTATAAAAACTAGAATCGGCTCAGAAATACAAAACAACTCACTTAGACATTCGGATTCGTACTGTATGCGGCCTGGAAAGAGAGGCAGGAATCCGAATGTCCGTTTTTTACGGTACTATGGACAAGTACAATTAGCGATGCAGTAGATGGACTGGAGACTATCCGCGCGCTAAATAGTCTATTACCATGACCTTGTCTATTACCGGCTCCAGCATATTTCCGAATGCCTTGTGGGCAGGGTGGGGAAGATAGGCGTCCCTGTCAGCCTCGCTGGCAAAGGTCAAAAGGAAGCAATGAGTAAATCCTTGGTTGATACCTTCCGGGCTCACATTGGTGCCCCATTCCAGCGAGCGGATCAGGGGGATGTCGTTCTTCAAGTCCACAAATGCCTTCTCAACCGCTTCAATCTCTTCCTTTGATACACTGTCCTTGAATTTAAACATCACAACATGTCTTAATAGTTTGTGTTCCATTTTTTCCTCCTTGGTATGTTAAAATTGGTACTGCAACGAATATACTGATGCAACAGATGCTCACCTCTACAGGGTAAAGAGGTATCAAAGGCAGCTCTTGATACCTCTTCGTTATAATCAGTTCTGATCTAAATAGTTGGCATTACAGTACCACCATTTACAGGAATATAGGCACCCGTGATAAAGCTAGCCAGATCGGAAGCAAGGAAAGCCACCACATTTGCAACTTCCTGGTCGGTGCCTCTACGTCCCATCGGTACCATTTTCTCATATCCTTCATTTCTTTCTGTCCCGTTCAGTCTGTCCCTGTCGCTGATAGTCCAACCGGGAGCAACCTGGTTTACCGTGATTTGGTGCTGGGCAACCTCTCTTGCAAGGACCCTGATAACCCCGTCCATTCCTCGTTTCCCGGAGGCGTAAGCGGACTGGCCTATATTACACTGCATTGCGGTTTCAGTGTTGATTGCAATAAAACGTCCCGCTTTTTTTTCGATCATGAAGGGAATAAACGCCTTGGCCATAAGTACATTCTGCATGACGCAGGAACGGAACTGGCTTTCGTAATCTTCGGGAGCCTGTTCCAGTATCGGCTTCCATTCATACTGGATGACGGCATTGTCAACAATGATATCCGGTTTTCCAAGGCCGACTACAATTGCATCCCTCATTTTATTAACAGAATCGGAATCGGTAACATCCGCCCTTACCATAACGGCTTTTCTGGAGAGGCTCCTGACCTCCTGCAAAAGCTCCTTTGCCTTTTCCTCATTCCTGTAGTAATGAATCGCCACGTCAGCGCCGCATTTTGCCAGGCTGAGCACCATTACCCTTCCAAGTTCTCCTGTAGCACCTGTGACAACTGCAATCTTGCCTGTCAAATCTATTCTCATAGTAAAATTCTCCTTGATATATCAGATTGTATTAGTATATATCAGATTGTATCAGATTTTATCAGATTGAATCAACCTCTTTACGGGCAATCTCCACCCATCTGGTGATGCGGTGAGGCTGATTACGGATTGTGTGGGTGTCCTTCATTATGATTTCCAGCACATTGTCCTTTGCTATTTTTAAAGTATTGCGGATATCGTTCCGTATGATCTCCTCGTCAAAATCTGTACAGACAGGTGATGGATTCGGCTTACGGCTGAAAATATACTTCTTTCCAAGGTAATCCGCCATTTTCTCCTGGTCACTCCAGGGAGAAACAGACAGTCTCCTGAGGTTCGGGATGTCCTTGATAAACTGCCAGCGGTCCTGAATGGGCTCACAGCAGCCATAACAGTTTAAGCCGAATTTCTCAAGAATGGGGAGTTGGTATTGCAATACGAATTCCGCAAACATGGCGGGGGAAACCCCGATGGTCTCCTGAGAGTCGGTCCGGCCCCATGTGTCTGTCAGTCGAATTGGAGATTTCGCCTCCGAATCCTTCTGAGGCAGTTCATAGGTATATCCGACCCCGCCAGTCCCGATATAGTCGTTTTCATTATTCAGAGTAAGCAACCCTTCTTGTTCCAGCCACTCGTAATACCTTTCCTGATCTTCCCCGAGGAATCGAATGAGCCTATGCAGGTTATCCGGGTCATCATACATATTTGTAAACAGAGCCTCCATTCCGATCAGCTTCAGAGCTTCCCAGGTAATTGAGCATGTGTTATAGGTGTAACCGCGGATTCTTGAGGGGAGCAGATCACCAAACAGTTCTTCGGCAAGTCCAACATTTTCCTGTACAAGCTCCCTGTTAACTTTGAACTCTCTGAAATGAAGCTTTTCAAAGTCCTTCTCCAGATCAGTTATTGGCGGATCGTAGCGGAAACTGCCGAGGCCTTCTCCATGCACTTCCTTGATTTTAACTCCATAATCTCCGACTGTGATGTCCCACGGTATGTTGAACCAGGGTTCTAACACATTGTCATCATTAATGTGCTCCCACCAGTATATTTGACTGCGCAGCGTCCATTCCCAGGTTCGGAGACGGGGTTCCTCACATACCATGGCACTTTCGGGAAGCAATTCTCTCCATGCTCCCTCCGGAAAGCATAGTACCAGCGGCTTCTCCGGTTTGAGAGCATTGAAACTGCAAATACTTCTCCTGCGCTGTCCCATAACAGGCAATTCAGCTATTTCACGGACTCTTCCGGCTAAACTCCGTATTATTTCCTTGTCTTTTTGACTAATCATAGATATATCCTTTCTGATATTTTACTTAAAAGATAAAGAAATTTTGTGTTAACGGAATGGAATTATTATCTCATCTTTTCCGCCAAAAACAGCCGTTTCTTCCTTTATCCTGACAATTACCGATTTCACGGTAGGATTTGGCCTCAAAACCAAATTGCCCGGCTTTTCAGCTACAATTTCCAAATGGAGAACATCTCCATCTAAAACATATGCTCTGATTATAGCAGGTACTTCGGTTTTCATTATTTCTACTCCATTTTGACGGACTGATAAGTGCCCATCCATGAATACATCATAGATGTCGCTTTTTCCAGCAGGGAAATTTCTTACTGCAGAGTATTCTCCTTTCAGGTTTCCGAATCTCATGCCGCCCCAGGGCTGGGCTTCAATCAGTTCAGAGATAGCCAGATAACCGAGAAGTCCTCCCCAGTGATATACAGGATCCGCGTTTTTTACATCGCAGCCCTCTCCAGTGACGGCATTGTAATTTTCATGGATATGGTTCTTTTCCTGCCATTCCTGCTGAAACAGCGCCTGGCTCTTCTGTGCAAAACGATAAGCTGCATCGTGGAAGCCATACCTTTTAAGGCCTTCACCCACAAGGAAGTTCATGGGCCCCCAGATTCTGCCCCTCCAATAGTCGTTGTCGGGGAAGGCTGGATCGTTTCTCGCTATGCTTGGTATGACATAGCGTCCCCAGAATTCCTCCTCGTTGAGCAGGTGTTCCTTCACCATGCGTTCGGCTTGCTCCGGTGATGCAATTCCAGCAATCAGAGGATAGAAATTAGTGGGAGACAACCGGTAGTTGAAGCGGCCGTCCCAGTGTCGATTTAGGAAGATGCCGGTATTTTCGTCCCAGAGTTGCTCAATCATAGCTTTCCGCATCCTGGCATATTCCTTTTGGAGAAGCTCTGCCTGCTCCGATTTCCCGAGAATACCCGAGATTTCGGCCAGGGCCCAGCAATCCATAGCATATAGCGCATTCAAGCCAACATCCGTATATTCCATGGTATGTGTCTGCGTGTTATATACTACTCCGTCATACATCGGACTGTTGTCAAGACCTGACTCGTACATTGATGCCTGGAGATTGTCTGCCTCGTACTGCACTCTACGACCTTCCGGATAGGGGTTGGAGCCCCATTCCAGCAAACCATCGCCGTTACCGTCACGATTTTTAATCCACCAGGAATTCCATCTCAGCAATTTTTCATAGGTTTCCTCCAGTAGCCCGATTTCCCCAAATTGCCGGTAAAGCTTAAGAATACAGTACGCTCCGACAGGCGGTTGAGAGCGGTCTATACTACAGGCGTTCTGTGCACCGAAATTAGGGATCATCCCGTCCTCGGTCATCTCCTGCATGATACTGCGTACCTGCTGGAAGGAAAAGTCCTTGTCCTGTGTTGCACTTAAAAGACCTGCGAAAAAAGTATCCCAATTGAATAATACAAAAGAGCCAAACCCAGTGCCGTTACCTGTACACCATGCACGGGACACCGGCGAGCATATCCGGTTGCCGATAGGTTCAAAGATTGTATTCCACGTAATTCCCTTAATGATGGCCTGAGGAGTGTCCAATAACGCTCCTTCGCCCTGAATGTAGGAAGAGATGCATTCCTTGCGCTTAATCAGAAGGTATTCATCCATTTCATCCTGTGTCAGGTCCCAATTGCAGCTGACATAGACCGGGGAGTCGGTGTAGAACAGAATGCCCTGGTGGTTTGTATTGGCAAAGGTCTTTCTATCCTGGAGCCCCGAAATGATAAATCGGTAATCGTTGCCTTTTGCGGACATCATGAAGGAGCTGTCGCCCATCATGATGTCGCCTTTAGCCCCCCATCTGTACATTGCCGCGATGTTCAGCCGGTATTTGGGCTGCTCATCTTTAAAAGAGATTTTGTATACAAACTTATTTCCATGACTGGCAAATTCCAAGGAAAATACTGCATCAATAAATTTCAGATCTATATCAAAATATTCCCCGTAAGGGTGGTGATAGCCAAACCGGACTACATTGGACCACAGGAATTCGTCCTGGTACAGGTGCGTATCCGTGTCATACACTGCTACACGAAGCTCGGCCATCTCGGGTATTTTCATTACTGCGTTGAGACACCGGATATCCCAAGTGTTCCAGCTAGATATATTAAACATTTCTCTGTCTCCTTCTCACTATATGATTTATATTCACTTACTGAAGAGTAGCCATTAGCTTTCCAGCGGCGACCATTTCATGGGTACTACTTGCAGTCTTACCCTTTCAGACCTGAGAACGTGATTCCTTCAATGAAGTACCGCTGGGCAAAGAAGAACATAATGATCATCGGTACGATGATGAACGTCGACGCTGCCATCAGAAGGTTCCATTGAGAATTGTACTGGCCGATGAAGGACTGGAGCCCCAGTGAAAGGGTGTATTTCTCACCGGTATTTAAATAAATCAGCGGTCCAAAGAAATCGTTCCAGTTATACATGAAAGTGAACACTCCGACAGCAGTGAGCGATGGTTTCGAAAGCGGCAGGATAATCTTACTGTATATGGTGAAGTAATTTCCTCCATCCAGGAATACCGCTTCATCATATGCTTTCGGTATGGTATAGTTAAACTGCCTTAAAAGGAATATAAAGAACGCATTTCCAAAAAATGCAGGAAGAATAAGGGGCCAATAGGTATTGTAAGCCCCTGCGAATTTCCAGCCGATAAACTGAGGAATCAGTACCGTCGCATTCGGGATCATCATCGTCGAGAGCAGAAGTGCGAACCAGAGGTTCTTCCCCTTGAAATTGATTCTGGAGAATCCGAAGGCAATGAAGCTGGAACTAAAAATGCAGCCAACCATATTGAGTATGACTATGATGGTTGTATTTTTGAAATAAATTGCAAAAGGAAGCGCGGTGAGAGCCTCCTTGTAGTTTTCGAAACGCATCCGCTTGGGCAGCCATTGCATGGGCATTGCGAAGATCTCCATGGAGCTCATAAAGGAACTCCTGATCAGCCAGAAAAACGGAAATAGGCTGAACAGCGCAAGTAGAATTAAAATTAGGTATACAACGCCTCTTCCAGGTTTAAATTTATTTTTTGCCATTTTTATCCTCACCTTCAATAAACACCCACGAATTGGAAGTTTTAAATGCTATTAAAGTCATAATACCGATTATTACAAACAGTATCCAGGACATAGCTGAAGCATAGCCCATTTCCTGGTTACGGAAAGCCGTCCTGTACAGCAGCAATACAATGAACATACTGGCGTTGTCGGGTCCGCCCTGTGTCATGATGTAGGGCTGCGTAAAGACCTGCATACTCCCAATAATCCCCATGACCATGTTGTAGAAAATAACGGGGCTCAACATTGGAAGTGTCACGTTGATGAATTTGTGAACCACATTCCCGCCATCAATGTCGACAGATTCGTAGAGATCATGGGAAATTCCCTGCAAACCTGCAAGGTATATCACAATCGTGTTTCCGGCGCCCCAAACGGCCATAAGAGCCAGAGAGGGAACCACAGTTTCCTTAGCATACACCCATTCCTGCGGAGGTATCCCAAATAATCCGATAAAATAGTTGAACAGTCCGAAAGCCGGATTGTATAGAAACATCCAGAGAGCGACATTAGCTACCATTGGAACTATGGAGGGAATATATAACGCCGTTCTGAAGAATGACAACCCCTTTATCTTTGAATTAAGAAGTACGGCTGTCAGAAGAGCTACAACAGTGGTAGCAGGTACTGCAATCAGGGTGTAATAGAGAGTTACCCCTAAGGATTTCATAGTTAGTTCATCATTAAACACTCTTGCATAATTATCGAAGAGTACCCATTTCGGCGGACGAATAATGTCCCACGAGTTAAAGCTGATAAAAAAGCTGAACAGCATCGGGCCAAAGTAAAACAGGACCAGTCCGATAATTGCCGGTAATATAAAGAAGTAGCCCCATATCATGTCCGAATTTTTATATACAAACGTACGCCTGCTTGGTTTATTCATTTTCTCCATGAGTCTTCACCTTTCAAAAGAAAGGTCCCCTCCGAAAGCATTCCGATACCATTATGCATTTCCGGAGGGGACCACTATAATCAAACAAATAATTTTTGTTATTTATCCCAGTATCCCTGCCACTTGCCAGATGTCTTCTCTTCCAGGATCTTGACCATTTCTTGTGCCGTCTTATTTCCCAGCCACAGCTTGTCCATTTCAGGGCTGATTGTCTGGTCTACAATAGGTCCGAAGTTCTTTAGGTTGACATTCTCAGGAGTGATGGAAATATTCATAATGGAAGGTACTGCCTTAAGGAAGTCCGCAGTATGCTTGTTCATGTCGGACCACTGCGTAAATTTACCCTCGTCGGTGTAATAGCTCTTCAAGTTCGGCAGATTCATCTTCAGGACGTTTTCATTCATATCGCCATCAGTGACATATTGAAGGAACTTGAATGCCTGATCAGGGTACTTGGTGGTCGCTGACATCATGTAGCAGGAAGCCCATGCGATTGATACTGATGTCTTCATTGCTGGATAAGGTGCAACACCTACATCGAAGTTCTCTGTTACGAAGTTCACGTCATCCCAGGTACCACTGGGCAGAATGCCGAGTTGTCCATTGATGAGCATTGCAGCTGATGCAGGCAGGGATTTCGTAACGGCGATGGAAGGAGCTACATGATCCTTGTTTATCATATCCGATATGCCTTGCATAACCTGGATCGCTTCCGAAGAGCCCAGACCCAGTGCTTTTCCGTCAGGAGTCGCATAAGAAGCTCCGTTGTTATAAAGCAGGTTCATATTATGGAGCCAGAAGGTAGGAGCAAGGATGCCGTAAACTTTAATTGACTTGGAATCGAACCCCGCCTCGTCGGCGTGCTTTCCATTTTTATCAGTTGTAATCTTCTTTGCTGCAGCCAGCATTTCGTCCCACGTCCACGAAGCTTTTGCATCGGTGGATGGAAACGGTATTCCTGCATCCTGGAATAATTTTTTGTTGTAGTAAACCATCATAGTGGCAAGGCTGGAAGCCACTCCCCAAATCTTATTGTCACTGGATTTGAACAGGGCTGCGCCGACATACTTGTCTTCCGGAACAATTCCGTTCTTTTCGTAATATGGTCGTAGATCGGCTCCAATACCTTTCTGTCCCCATTCTACAGGCAGGTATTCGTTTATGTAAAAAATGTCCGGCGTTGCATCTGCTGCAATCAAGGTGTTAATTTTACTAAGATAATCATCATACTTGATGACTTCGCCCTTTACTTCGATATCGGGATTGGCAGCGTTAAACTTTTCGATGCTGTCCATATCAAGATCTCTCTCAGAGCCTTCTCCCCATTTCAGGAAGCTGATAACCGCCTTTTCCTTCGTCTCTTCGACCGGAGCTGTGGAAGCTGTAGCTGTCGCCGAGCCCTCCGACACGGTTGATGCTCCGTCGTTCTTTGTTGTGCCGCAGCCTGCAAATGAGGTTAAAAATAACATTACCACCAGTACAATACTTAAAATCTTTTTACCTCTCATTTCCTCCATCCTTTCTGTATTATATGATTAATGCCTCTTTCTAAATGATGTTTCAAATGCTATAATTATTGCTGAGAATTGGTCGACCCGCTATTAGTATAGCATCTACGTTCCAGTAACAATGGTATTATTTTTAGATTTTTACCTGTAAAATATTTAGTTCTATGGGGGTCACCGCCATGAAGTATTTCCTGTTTAATTTAAGAGGCTCTTTTAGGCGATTGAAAATAAGAGATAAAGTGTTTCTACTGGTTTTGATTGCGACCTTTATGTCAACCACCATCTTTTTTTCTATTTCCTACGTAATTTATCTTAATTCGGTCAAGACAAAGGCCCAAAGCTATAGCTATTATATGATTAGTCAGATGATTAAAAATACCGATTCCTATTTTAAAGGAATCGAAAGTATCGCCCTATCCCTGGCTTATAACCATTACATCCAGAAAATTGCCGATAGCAATGCTGAGAATAAGGATTTTTACTCCTACAAGGATGCGGAGTACATCGACAACGCCCTGAAGCTCTTCGTATACTCAAGGAACAACTTGCAGATCGCTGTTTTCATGGAAAACGACGTCAGTTCCTTTTTTACGCTTTATACCAGCATCAATCAGAATCCGAATTATAATTTCAAAGAGGACAAGTGGTATACCGAAGCGAAAAAATCGAAGGAACGTAGGGTCATTCTTATCGACAATCCTCAGAACTACTATGCAGAGAAAGACAGAAAACCTGTATATACTATGGTTTACAAGATCCATAGCTCCTTTACTCAGGAAGTGATAGGGTACGTGCTTATGGATGTTGATAAGATGCAGTTTGAGGACTTTTTCAAAAACGAATACCTTGATATCGAGCATACAATTATATTGGACGAGAACGAAAACATAGTATACAGCTACCCCGAAAACCCATCCTTCAGAATTGCTCAATATCTGCCGAAGGATCAGAAGTGGGGTTACATCAATAAGGCCATCGATTCCAACGAATATATGGTCATCTTCGGCACCTCTGAGTATTCCAAATGGAAAATCGTTAACGTCCTGCCATACAAATCAATACTGAAGGACGTAGACAACCTTAAGACGTTGTTCATATTTATTTCCATGTCCCTTTTGGTGGTGACGATTGTCATCTCCTACCGGTTTTCCAAGCGGATCACAAATCCATTGGTGCAACTGTCACGAGGCATGGAAAAGATCAAAAATGGCGAGTTCCAGTTCAGCATTCCTGCCACCTCCGACGATGAAATCGGCGCCCTTGTCCAGGATTTTAACAGTATGACCAACCAGATCGATTATCTGATTAAAAAGAACGAGACTATTGAACTGCTTCGGAAGGAAACCGAACTTCAGGCACTGCAGCATCAGATAAACCCACATTTCCTGTACAACACCCTTGAAATCGTGATCGGGCTTTCCAGTGAGAATGAGAGTAAAAAGGTCATAGCCATCTGCAAGAATCTGGGCAGTATGTTCCGGTACAACTTGAATAGTCAGAGGGTGGTATCCATACGGGATGAGCTGAAGCACATCCGTAGTTATACCCAAATTCTGGAGTACCGATTTGAAGAAAAGTTCAGGGTACAGTATTCAATCAATCCCGACGTGTATGAATACAAGACCGTTAAATTTATCCTGCAACCTTTTGTGGAAAACACCATAAGTCATGGGTTCAAAAACATTACCAGGGATGGATTGCTTTTAATAAATGTCGATTGGCACGAGGAACAAATCCGTTTCACTATTTCGGACAACGGAGCAGGAATCGTAGCAGAAAAACTGAATGACATTCACTCTACCTTGCTACATTATGGTGAGAATTCCATTGAGAAATCCGATATACCGCAGCATCTGGGCATCATCAATGTATTTATGCGGTTGAAGCTCTTGTTCCAGGACCGTCTCGGCTTCTCTATCGAGAGTATCCCTGGCCGGGGAACAACAGTTATAATAGAGATACCGCCAATCACATAGTCGGTTACCCTTGCTGCTTATAAAGAATTTCACGGTGATGCCGGACAGACAGATGTGATAGGAACGTTGTGGCCGGAAGGCTGATAGAATAGGAGTGGGTGAAAATGTACCGCGTCATGATTGTAGACGATGAAAAATTTGTAAGAAAAAGTATCATAAATCAGATAGAATGGGATCAGAGAGGACTTATCCTGGCTGGAGAGGCCAATAACGGTGAGGATGCTCTGGGCCTTGTCGGGCTTGTGAAACCTGATATTATCCTGGCTGATATCAAAATGCCGGTCATGAATGGGATTGAACTGATCAGGAAGGTGAAAAAGGACTATCCGAACATCTATTTTATCGTTCTCAGTGGATATGACGATTTTGAATACACTAAGGAGGCTATCAAGCTAGGGATTACCAATTATATCAAAAAGCCCATCGACGAAAATGAACTTAATGAGACATTGTGCCTTATCGTCAACCTGATACGACATCAAAAGGAAAATGAGGAGCACATCAGGGATATTTCCAGACAGATAAAAAAGAGCAAGGCTATTGTGTATGAGAAATACCTGAACAATCTTCTTTATCGTCAATATAACCTTCTTTCGGAGGAAGGGGTGGAATTCACATATGGAAATTTTAGTCTCCTGCTGGCCTATGTCAGTGAAGCACCCGGTACTGGCAATCTGCCCGAGCAGTTGGTCGAAACCATACAGAAGGGTGTGTCGGACATTCTGAATGAAATGCCGCATTATCTGCTCGATGCGTATGTCTTTCCAAATCCGCTTTGTCCGAATGAAATCCGAATTTTGCTGAATGGAGATACACTTTCCGGCCAATCCGACAGCATAGCCGGTAAATTGTATTCCTTGCTTCAAAAAGAGCTCTGTCTTACTAAAACGCTGAGTATTTCTATATCTGTAAGTACTACCTGTGACTGTACGCAGGCTATTCCTCAAATATACCAGCAATGTGTAGACCAGCTTAAGCGGAAGATTCTGCCTGGACAGTCGCCTGTACTTTACGGGGAGCATGCAGCCATGAATGATTTTGTTTTTTCTGAGTTTGTATACCACTCAGTCAATTTACTGAAAGGATTTATTGAAAAAAGGGATTTACATAATATCAACAGGACCCTGGAAAAAATATTCGATGACAGAAATGAGAAGAAATTTACTGTTGATCTACTGGAGAGCATTGTATTGGAAATTCACAATGCCATCAAACGGGCTGTCGTAAAGCTCGATATGCGAATTCCTGGGTTTTCCGTCAACGACTTGTTTCAGCCGGACTACTTGTTGAAATTCAATGACTTGGCTGAACTGAAGCAGGATATTGCTTTACTGATGAGTCAGTTCCTCGGGCTGTCACATCTGGAAGAGGGGACATTAATCAACCGGATTCGGCAGTATATGCTGGAGCACTATGCAGAAAACCTGTCATTGTCGAAAATAGCACAGGAGCATTACCTGAACCCCAGCTATCTTTCGCAGCTATTTAAGAGCAAGACCGGGGAAAACATCTCCCGGTTCCTGGAGGATATACGGGTGGAAAAGGCCAAAGAACTACTGTCGAGTCTCTCGGTCTCGGTAGTGGATGTCGCATTTCTGGTGGGATATAACGATGCAAGGTATTTCAGCAAGGTCTTCAAGAAGAATACCGGTATGCAGCCATCGGTCTACCAGGAAAGGAGTAACCCTGATCTTGTCAGGAAACAGACTGGGCAATAAGTCAGATTCATGCCTGATTATTGGTTAATCCGTATAATAAGCCATTCAAATTCAAGAGTTTGATTTGGCAACTCGAAATCATGATTAGAGGAATTATCTCTTGCAGAAGTGGCAAGAATGATAAATAATGCTGCCGAAAAGGATAATATAGAAAAGGTAATACCGCCTTTCAACCAATGTTGTCGTAACATCCATAGAACTTGGATAGGCTTGGTATTACCTTATATAATTTGTTCTATTTAAGAATTGACTGTATAAACCACAAATTCTTGCTGTAATCAGCAACGTGATCTTCGATATCTGATACTATTCCCAAATCACCATCTGCATCTGCTTCATTTCTGATATCGTTGCCAGGTTTTTCATACTATTCAAGTCTTGTTGAATTGTTTCAAGTAGGGCAGTACTGGAGATTTCGCTATCATCTAGTTCTGAAATCGATGTATTATGCAGGTAATCTGCCATTTTAGCCAAAGGTTTTTCACCTCTAATTTTAATGTGTTCTGCCACTTCGTCATATTTTTAAACATGTCATCGTACAGAGTCTCGGTAAAATTGTGGAGCTGCATAAATTCCTTACCAACAACATTCCAATAAAAATTGTGTAGTTTAATATTTAAGACAGGTAAATTTGATAAATATTGGTTTAATTTTTTATCTTACTTTCTTTTTGTAATGAATTTAGGGAGTTTTATTGTCTTGTAAACTTTCGAGTCAATTTCCCAAATGTCTTCTGTAACAAAGCCTGCTACATGATGCGGGATTATCTAATAAGCTTTTAATTTAAAGATATAGGCGAAGCAGGTGTATAAAGGGCGAGTCAAAAATTTACCTGTTATTAGTAAAATACACATAAAAATACGACTTGTTATGAGCAAAATGTACAAAAAAATAATAAAAAAAGGTTGACGTAATGTGCAATTCTATATATAATTCAAATATAAGTTATGTTAACCGATTTCGTAGATAGATAACTTCAAATCTATGAATTGTTCAGCAGATATGCGGATGTCGGTTAATCTAATTTGCACTTAATTAGATATTATGTAAAGTTATTTCGTAAATAAATGTCGATGTTGTTAATCGATTTCGCTTATCGATACCTAAGTTGTTAACCGATTTCGTATATCGATAACCTAAGTTGTTAATCGATTTCGCTTATCGATATCTAAGTTGTTAATCGATTTCGTATATCGATGACTATATTGTTAATCAGTTGTTTAGACCATTATTAATTAAGAGGAGAATTAATGTGAGTGAGTGCGTCAATACCAAAAACAACAATTAATCAGGTAGCAGAGGCAGCAGGGGTATCTACAACCACAATTTCAAGGTACTTGAATGGAAAGTATGAATACATGTCTGTTAAGACTAGGGAAAGAATTCAAAAAGTAATTGAAGAATTGAATTACAGGCCGAGTAATATTGCAAGAAGCTTGAAAGCTAATAAAAGTGGTGTTGTTGGGTGCATAATTGCTGATATAACAAATCCATTTTCATCATATGTGGTTAAAGGTATCAATGATGTTTGCAGAAAAAATGGATACAAAGTTCTGTTCTCCAATACAGATAACAGTCCGGAAAGTGAAATTGAATGTATTAAATCGTTTATGGACCATAGTTTGGACGGACTGATAGTTAATACAACCGGATATGTAGATGATTATTTAGTTGAGCTTAATAAGCAGGGAGTGCCTATTGTTATGGCCGATAGATGTCTAAAAAATCGTTTTTTATTGGATACTGTTACAACTGATAATTACAATTCTACTTTTGACTGCATTAAATACTTGAAAAATCAGGGATATGATAAAGTTGTATTTTTTACCCAAAGTATATTAAACAATAGCAGCCGTTATATCAGGCATAATGCGTATATGGACGCTATGGCTAAATTTTTTGGTGTGGATGGAAAATATCATACTTATGAAATTGATGTTAATAAACCCGATATATCCAGGAATTATTTGAGAATAATCAAACAAGAAAACCCGGATAAGGAAATTGCTATTTTTGCTGTCAATGGTGTTACTCTATTAAATGTTCTTCATGCCATTAAGAAAGAAAATATGGAGATAGCAAGGGAGTTTGGAATATGCGGTTTTGATGACTGGGAATGGGCACCATTGATTGGACCGGGGATAACAACAATAACCCAGGATTCGTATATGACCGGTGTTAAGTCGGCACAAACACTTATAAAGCGTATTAATGGCGGGAGTAATGGAAAGAAGAAGTATATAGAGATTCCGCCTACTCTTATGGTTAGGGGGTCAACCATTCCATATAGAAATAGAAATACAGAGATAGAGATACAGAAATAGAAATACAGAGATAGGAATATAGGAGTAGAAACCAGAAAAGTCTGATACATAGAAAGGAGGATATATGAATAAGAATCAGGTTAAACAAGCCATGAAGGGAAAGCTAATAGCTGTTATCCGGCATGAAGATCCAGATACAGCAAAACTAATCTGCCATACTCTTTTTGATTCAGGAATTGACACTTTAGAAATTACTTTTTCAGTTAGTAATGCCCAGAAATTAATAGCAGACTTGAAGAAGGAATTGCCTGAAGCTATGGTTGGGGCAGGAACTGTTCTTAGCAGGGAACAGGCGAAATTGGCACATGAAAATGGAGCAGATTTTATTGTTTCTCCATGTATAGTAGAAGAAGTTGCAGAGTATTGCAGAGAAAAAGAGGTTTTTTGCTCTCTGGGAGCTGCAACCCCAACAGAAGTATTTCGTGCGTATAAGCTAGGTTGTGATGTTGTCAAACTATTCCCGGGGGACTGCTTATCACCTAATATGATTAAGGGAATCAAGGCGCCAATGCCCTTTGTAGAGTTAATGCCAACAGGTGGCGTGGATGACACAAATGTGAAAGAGTGGTTTAAAAGTGGTGCTTATGCAGCTGGTTTTGGAGGTTATCTTACTAAGGGTATCGATAAAACCAATCTTGATGTATTAAGGGCAAGGTGTGAAAAGCTAATTGCAGCATATCGTTAAAGGAGAGATGTTGTGTGGATAAGAGTTTATTGGTCATAAATACATTAGTATTTCTGGACCAACAAAAGGATGGGGTACTACAATGCGAGATGCTGGATGTCATTAATCAGCTAGGCGTAAAGAAGGCAGAAGTCAGAAGAGAATATATTAAGGATTTTGATTCTGAACTTATTGATATTAATAAAAAGGCTTCGGCCCTTAATATGGAGCTGTTTTATTCTGTTCCTGATTTACTTTATAAAGATGGTGAACTTCAGTTGCAAAATATAGAAACCTATTTTAAAGAAGCTTTTACAATGGGATGCTCCAACGTAAAAATGAACATTGGTAAATATAATGTCGTTACATCAAACGATGTCAGCAGAATGAATAAATTATGTGATCAGTATTCCATTAATTTAAGAGTAGAAAATGACCAGTCTGAAGAAAATGGAAAAGTTTCAAAAATAAAAACATTCGTTGAAATGTATAAGCAACTTGGTGGAGACATATCAGTTACATTTGATATAGGAAATTGGGTGTGGCAGAATGAGGAACCTATTGAAAATGCCAAGCAATTAAAAGATTATGTTACCTATATTCACCTTAAGGATGTTATGGGGAAAGGAAAACCAAAAACGGTTTTACTCAATGAAGGTGATATTGCATGGAAGAGTATTCTTGATATTTTACCACAGGATGTTCCGCTGGCTCTGGAATATCCGTGTGGAACAGATGCAGCAAAACAGCTTAATCTAGAGCTGGAAAAATTACTTGAACCTAATGCACCCAAATTATAGGATGCTTTAAGGTGCACATAATTGTGCGATATATACTAAAGGGGAGGGCAAAAAGATGAGTCTTAATATTGCAATTGGTATTATCTTATTACTGACTTTTGTTGGATTTACCGTTTTTGCAATTAGAGGTGGGAACTTGATGCTTGGGTTCCTGGTAATGTCAATTATCTGGGTAGCACTTGGTATGATTGGCGGTGTAATCACGTGGGAAGATGCACAAACAAAAGTATTTCAGGGTGGACCTGAGAGCTGGGGTGCAACGGCTGTAATTGTTATATTTGGTAGCTGGTTTGGTCAGGTTTTAATTAAAACTGGCGTAGCTTCAACACTTATCCGTAAAACAGTTGAGCTTGGTGGTGACAAGCCAATGGTTACAACAATTCTTCTTTGCCTTGTAACCGGCTTAATATTCACAAGTACTTTCGGTGCTGGTGCAGTTGTAGCAATAGGTGTTATTATTCTTCCAATTCTATTATCGTTAGGGGTACCTAAACCATTAGCAGTATCATCTTATCTAATGTCTGTTGGATCAGGTATGTATGTAAATATAGTACTATTTAAACAGATGCAAGGTCTCTTTGAAGGATTCCAATATGACAATAATTACTTGAAATTTGGTTTTGCAGCTATGGCTGTTCAGCTAATAGTAGTATTTATAATGGTTGGTGTTAAACTTAAAAAAGCTAATGTAAATCATTCCTGGGCAGCAACTGCAGGAAAAGTTGCAAGTGATGGACAGGCTCCTTGGTACGCATTAATCACTCCTATTATTCCAGTAGTATTAGCAATCGTATTTAAATGGCAGCCAATTCCTGCATTTATTGTAGCAGCATTTTATGCATTATTTGTTACCGGAAGTATTAAGAGCTTTAAGGACTGTGAAAAAATTGTTACTAAAACATTCTATGATGGTGTAGTTGACGTTGCCTCTTTACTTGGGTTCTTATTTATCCTTCCAATGTTTAATAAGGTATCCGGATTGAATGCAGTCTTCTTCGAAGAAATATTAGGCGGAGTTTTACCTTCAAGCACATTATTAATTTGTATCGTATTTATTATTTTAGTACCATTAGGTCTTTTCAGAGGACCTTTAACAGTATTTGGTGCAGGTTCTGCTACATTAAGTATATTAAGAACAGTTCCGGCATTTGGGGCATCATTCTTATTCCCATTGTTATATATTCCAACCATTACTATGAATATCTCATGTTGTCCAACTCAGTCATGGAACTTATGGGCAATCAATTATACAAAGAATACAACAAAAGATTTCTTAAGATCAGGCGTTATATGGGGTTGGATTATCTGTGCTATTAATATTGGTTTAGTTTACTTCTTCTATGGAATGTAGTTAGGCTAAAAACTGCGAGAAAGCATAAAACATGGTATAAAAGTTTACCAAAAATAGTGTCTCCTAAGTTTAATTTACTAAGTAATAAGCTTAGGAGACTTTTGTAAATAATTAGGGTGTATATTGAGTGAAAAAAGGAGAAATAAAAATGGTTAAGAAAGCAATTCGTGTTGGTATTGATGTTGGTGGAACACATACCAAAGCTGTAGCTATAGATAATGATACACATGAAATTATAGGAAAAGGCTCTGTTATGACAACACATGACCATGAAATGGGTGTTGCGGCAGGTGTAATTGAGGCGTTTAAATTATGCTTAACAGCAAATAATATTAATCCTGATGATGTTATCTTCATTGCACACAGTACAACTCAAGCAACTAATGCATTATTAGAGGGTGATGTGGCTGAAGTTGGTATTCTGGCTACAGGGAAAGGCGGCCTTGAAGGCTTTTTAGCAAAGAAACAGAGTAAAATTGATGATATTGACTTAGGTACAGGAAGAATTATTAAGATTCATCATACGTATTTGCCCATAAAGAAATTCAGCAAAGATTCGGTTGAGGGTGAAATAAAGGACTTGAAATCAAAGGGAGCCAGTGTAATTGTTGCTTCTAAGGCTTTTGGAGTTGATGATCTTACAGAAGAAAATCAGATAAAGAGTGTTGCAGATAAATATAATATACCGGTATCTGTCGCTTCAGAAATCAGTAAATTATATGGATTGACAAGAAGAACCAGAACTGCTGCAATCAATGCAAGTATTTTACCTAAGATGCTTGATACTGCATCTAGTACAGAGAGAAGTGTTCGTCAGGCTGGAATTAAGGTTCCCCTTATGATTATGCGTGGTGATGGTGGTGTTATGGACATAAGTGAAATGAAGAAACGTCCTGTTCTAACAATGCTTTCCGGACCGGCAGCCAGTGTAGTCGGCGCACTTATGTATCTTAGAGCATCAAACGGGGTATACTTTGAAGTTGGTGGAACCAGTACTAATATAGGTGTTATTAAGAATGGGCGACCTGCAGTTGATTATTCAATCGTAGGGGGACATGCTACTTATATCAATTCACTTGATGTTCGAGTACTTGGTATTGCAGGCGGAAGTATGATTCGTGCCTCTAAGAACGGTGTAGTGGATGTAGGACCCAGAAGTGCACATATTGCAGGTATGCCATATGCTGTTTATACAGATATTAATGAAATAGAAGATCCGCAGGTTGAATTTTTCTCACCTAAAAAAGGTGATCCTGATGATTATGTTGCAATTAAGCTGAAGAATGGCAAGAGAATAACCATTACAAACAGCTGTGCAGCAAATGTTCTTGGAATAGTTACACCTGAACACTATTCCTATGGCAATCCGGCTGCAGCAAGAAAAGCCATGGAACCACTTGCAAAATATATGAATATGACTGTAGAAGCAGTTGCAGAGGCAATTTTAGCAAAGTCATTTGAAAAAATAAAACCTGTTATTGAACAATTGGCAGAGAAATATAAACTTGAAAAAGATCAGATTTCACTAGTTGGTGTAGGCGGTGGAGCAGCTGCATTATTACCTTACACTGCAGAACACATGCAATTGGATTACAATATCCCTGAAAATGCTGAAGTAATATCTTCAATAGGTGTAGCACTTGCCATGGTTAGAGACGTTGTTGAACGTACTATTCCAACGCCATCTAAAAAAGATATTGCAGATATAAAGAAGGAAGCTGCCGCACTTGCTATTGCAAATGGAGCAGTACCTGACTCAGTTGAAGTACAGATTGAGATTGATTCACAAACCTCAAGAGTAACTGCAATTGCACTTGGCTCAACCGAAGTACAGACAACAGACTTGTTAAAAGCCTGCTCAGAAGAAGATGCTAAAAAACTTGCAGCTAAATCAATGGGAGTTGACCCAAAAGATACTAGAATGGTGGCTAAGAATAATGTATTCTTTGTATTTTCAGCACCAAATAAAAAAGGTGACGGAGATCAAATTAGAATTGTTGATAAAAAAGGTTTTATCAAAGTACAGAGAGGAAATGGTGAAGCTCTCAGCTGTAAAGTAGCAGATGCGGTTAAAATTATTGATCAGATGTGGGAAGAGCTTGCAGTATTTAAAAGCGATATCAGATTAACTCCTGACCTATACATCTGTATTGGTGGTAAGGTACTTGACTACGCAGGTATGATGGATCTGGAACAGTTACAAATGGTAGTAGATACAGAATTGGGCTTAATGGAACCTAATGAGGAAATCATTATTGTTGGAGCAAGGAATGACATATGATAAAACAAAGCACACTAGAGCTACTAAAACTAAATGATTTTGAATGGGGCCTCTATGCTTTTTCAAGAGATCCCCTCGGTGGTAAACTCAGCAATGAGCAAAAGGAAGAGCTGATTCTTGAAGCAAACAGGTGTGGAGCAGAACAGGCGAAAAAGCTTGAAGAAGAATTTGGGAAAAAACCTGTTAAAGAGTATGCCCATAAGTTGAAGGTTCAAGTCACCCTTGAAGATAGTGAGGGTAGTGATAATTATATTGTATTTGCCAAATTCAATTATCCTAATAAAGTAACCATATATTCAGGGAATGTTAAAAAGGTTGAAGAGCTTATTAAAGAAAATGATATGGGAGAAATATTGGGTGATGTGAATATTGAATCAATGCTTTTAGCCCATGAAATGTTTCATTACTTTGAAGAAAGCAATAAGGATATTTATACTAAGACTAAAAAAATTGAACTTTGGAAATTGGGCCCAATACACTATAAATCACATTTAGCTGCTCTTAGTGAAATTGCTGCAATGTCATTTACAAGAGAATTATTACACTTGGATTATAATCCGTATATATTTGACGGAATTATGCTTTACCCCCATGATGCTAAAAAGACACAGGAACTAATTGATGAAATATTGACGTTTAAGATTAATACTGAAAAAGGTGATTAAATATGTCGGAAGTAATTTTATTTGGTGAGCCTATGGCTCTTTTTGTAGCGGATACCGTAGGTCCCCTGGAGGATGTTGAACATTTTACAAGATCTTTGGCAGGGGCTGAAGTGAATGTATGTATTGGGTTGTCCAGATTGGAACATAAAGCAACGTATATTACAAGACTTGGTGATGAGCCTCTAGGAAGATATGTTGAGAAGTTTTTAATAAAAGAGGGCATCGGCACTGAGTTCATAACATTTGACCCGGTCTATCGTACTGGAATACAGCTGAAAAACAAGGTTACAGACGGAGATCCGTTTGCTCCATACTACAGAAAGGGCTCAGCTGCATCGCGCATTTCCATAAAAGAAATTGATGCGATTGATTTCAATGGGATTAAGCATGTTCATATAACCGGTATTCCACCTGCATTATCTGAATCATGTCGTCAGGCGACCTACAGGTTGTTTGAAAGGGCAAAAGAGAATGATGTCTATATTTCATTTGATCCAAATCTGCGTCCTGCTCTCTGGGAAAGCAAGGAGATAATGATAAAAACCATAAATGATTTGGCTTCTAAAGCTGACATGGTCCTGCCGGGAACAGCAGAAGGACTTACCCTTATGGGGAGTGAGAAGCCTAATGACATTGCGGATTTTTATTTAAAGTTAGGTGCAAAGACTGTCATAGTTAAAATGGGCGGTCAGGGTGCCTATGTAAAGACCGAAAATGAAGCTTACACAGTAGAGGGCTTCAGAGTTGAGAAAGTTATCGATACTGTTGGTGCCGGAGATGGTTTTGCAGTAGGTATTATCAGCGGAAGATTGGAAGGATTATCCTTAAAAGACTGCGTAAGACGTGGAAATGCAATTGGAGCAATTCAGATTCAGCATATCAGTGATAATGAAGGACTTCCAACTAGAAGTGAGCTCGAAGCATTTATCGCTTCAGAGGGTAAAATTTTGAATAAATAATTACCGGGAGACATTGATGAAGATACAGGTTGCAATTGACCGAGTTACAACAGAAAAAGCAATTAAGATTATTGAAGTTGTAAAAGAATCTGTTGATATAATTGAAATTGGGACTTCTTTAATAAAAGATTACGGTTTACAATCAGTAAGAAATATTAGAAGTGCCTTTCCTGACATAAAAATTTTAGCAGATATTAAGACAATTGATGAAGCTGAATATGAATTTAGGGCAGCATATATGGCGGGAGCTGATATTCTGACAGTAATGGGGGCAGCATCAATAAATTCAATTGAAATCTGCAGAAATGTGGCACAGGAATATAAGAAGGAATATATGATTGATCTTCTGGAAGTATCTAGTAACAAAATAAATGAATTAAAGAGATTTAAGGATGCAATATTTTGTGTTCACCTTCCCTCTGATAAAGATGGAGCAGGCTTAGAGGAACTGGTTATAAAAAGTAGCAGAGAACTGATAGATTGTCCTAGATTGGCAGTAGCCGGCGGTGTGAACCTAAAGACACTTTCTATAATTAAAAAAAGTGGATTTGAGATTGCTATTGTAGGTGGCGCTATAACAAAGTCTGAAAATATGCTGGAAGCAGCAAATAATTTTTCCAGGGAAGCGAGGCAATAAAGTTGAAGGTTCTGGATTCTATATTATCAGAAATAGCTGATGTAATACACAAAGTAAATGATGAAGAATTAGATCAATTTGTTTCATGCATTACTAAAGACAAAAAAATATTCGTTGATGGAGAAGGACGTTCAGGCCTTATGGCAAAAGGTTTTGCCATGAGATTGATGCATCTGGGATATACTGTATATGCAGTAGGAGAAACTATTACACCTGCAGTAAGCGAAAATGATGTATTTATAGCAATTTCAGGTTCAGGTGAGTCAACAGGAGTGCTGGCTGACACAAAGAAGGCAGCTGAAAAGAGAAGCAAGGTGCTGGCTGTTACCAGCAAGGTGGATTCTTCCCTGGCAAAGTTGGCAGAAACTGTACTGATAGTACCGGGAACCATAAAATCAGACAGTAAAGAGAGCCGTGGATCAATACAGCTTTTAAGTTCATTATTTGACCAAAGCCTTCATGTTACATTAGATGCAGTATGTCTGATGTTAAGTAAAAGAGATGAAGTATCAAATGACGAGGCAACAAAAATCCACTGGTAGAAATACGTAGTGTTTCGTCGAAGGGGGGTAGTCTCCCTTCGACGAAACAAGATAACTTGCGGATCAGAGTATTTGGAACGGGCACTATACATCTTGGTGAAGAAAGCTTTTAATATCAAAGGAAGCCGCCACGCATTCTCTTGCTTCTGACAAAGAAGATAGTTCTCCATAGTTCAACATTTGAGCCAGAATATTTCCAATTGCAGTTGCTTCGACCGGACCTGCCAGCACTATGCGGCCTGTATATTTCGAAGTTAACCTGTTTAAGTAATCCGCATTGGAGCCTCCACCGATTATGTGAATGTTATCGAAATGCTTTCCTGTAAGTTGTTCAATTTGTGTAATGGTACTTGCATAACATTTGGCAAGACTGTTGTAAATAACTGAAGCTATTTCACCCAATGTCTCAGGAATTTGCTGATCAGATTTTTTGCAATAGGCTTTAATTGCTTCTACCATACTGTGAGGGGACAAAAAGCAATTATCATTACAGTCCACAATGGAGGCTATCTGCTCTTGAGAGGCCATATCACAGATTTCTGCATAGGAATATCCTACGCCTATTTCTTTTTTTACGGATTGAATCATCCATAGCCCCATAATGTTTTTTATAAATCTGTAGCGATAGTCAAACCCACCTTCGTTTGTAAAGTTTGCTTCCATGCTACCCCTGGAGCAGTTTGGCTCTTTTAATTCTATTCCTACCAGAGACCAAGTCCCGGAGCTAATGTACAGGGCTTCATCCCTAGTATTGGGAACAGCCAAAACTGCTGATGCAGTATCGTGGGAACAGGGCATAATCACCTGACAATCATAGCCTATAAATTCTGCTATCTCTGTTCTGAGATTACCAACTATTGTGCCGGGCTTTTCTATGTTCTTAAATATCTTACGTGGAAGGGAGAGCCTATCAATCAGTTCAAAGTCCCAGTCCTTAGTATGTATATTTACTAATTGTGTAGTGGTGGCTATAGTATATTCCTGCTTGATTTCACCGGTAAGCAGAAAGTTGTAATAATCAGGGGTCATCAACATAGCAGTAGCTTGTTCCAAATGCTCGGGATTTTTTTTCATTACCGCCATCAACTGATAGAGCGTATTATATATTTGTTTCTGGATACCTGTTCTATAATATAAATTCTCTATTGATATATATTGGTTTATTACTTTATCCATAGTCTCTGTCCTATGATCCCGATATCCTACTGCCTGACCCAGTACGCTTCCGTGTTTATCGAGAAGCACAAAATCAACTCCCCAGGTATCAATACCCACACTCTTGGGAAGTTTGCAAAGCTCACTGCATTTTTTCATGCCCTCTAAAATATGCATAAATAGATTTTCTGTATTCCAGCATAGTTGTCCATCCCTGGTTTCCATACCATTATCAAACCGATATACTTCCTCTAAACAGATTTTGCCATCCACCAGGCTGCCCAGTACGTGCCTGCCGCTGGAGGCACCTATGTCAATTGCCAAATGATAGGTATTCATTACTACTCCTCCTGCAATCCTGCTTTGGTTATTCATAGCCCTTCGGATATTTCTTATACCCCGGGTGTTTTCCTGTTACTTTATAACCCTCACGCATGGAGATTAACCGGTCAATATTCTCCCTTGATATTTCCTTTGCTCCTCCAAGTAAATGTGCATTTAAGCTTATTTTTGCAAATAACTCCAGGGTTTCCATGCGATAATATGCAGTAAGTAAATCTGCTCCAACAGAAAGAGCACCATGATTCTGTAGCAATACGACATCATGCGTTCCAAGGTAAGGAGCTATGGCATCGGGTACCTCGTAGGTAGAAGGTGTGCCATATGGGGTAACAGGAATAGAACCTAACGCAATAACTGTTTCAATCATTGAATACTCATCCAATGCAATATTAGCTACTGCGTATCCTGTGGCAACCGGGGGATGAGCATGGAGTACTGCTCCTACATCATCTCTTTCTCTATAACATCTCAAATGCATCTTGATTTCAGAAGAAGGCCTGTATTCACTCTTTTCCAAAAGCATGCCGCTGTTATCAATATGCACTATTTTGTCAGGTGTAATAAAGCTTTTGCTAATACCGGTTGGAGTTGCCAGGTAAGTGCCATCCTCCAATTTAACCGTTATATTTCCGTCGTTTGCAGCAACCCAGCCTAGCTGCCACATTTTGTGGCAAATATCACAAAGCTGCTCTTTTATATGATTTACTTTCAATATTTCCTTATTACTCATAATATCTCCCATCTACGCGCATGGTGCGTACACAAATAGTTGAAAAGACACACCAATATAAATTTTTATTTATAGAGTGGACCATAGGCGGCACATGCTCTATAGTCCTGACCTTCCTTATCCATACCGAATGCATTCCATGCTGCAGGACGGAAGACCTTTTCTTCAGGAACGTTATGCATACTCACAGGAATGCGAAGAATAGAGCATAGGGTAATTAAGTCTGCACCGATGTGTCCGTAGGAGATAGCACCGTGATTTGCTCCCCAGTTATTCATTACAGTATAGGCATCCTTAAATACACCTTCTCCGGTTGTTCTGGGTGTAAACCAGGTACAAGGCCAGGTATAGTCTGTTCTTTTCCATAGAATATCTGTAACTTCTTCAGGAAGATTAATTGTCCAGCCCTCCGCGATCTGGAGCATGGGGCCGAGTCCCTTCACAAGATTTAAGCGAATCATTGTTACAGGCATTTCTACTCTGGTAACAAATCTTGACGAGTAGCCACCTCCTCTGAAGTATCCATTGTCAGCAGCATTCCAGGTAGTTGCTTTCAATATTGCTTCCTGATCAGCATTTGTAATATCATACCAGGGTTTAATTACTCCGTTTCCATTTTCATCCTTTGCTTCTCCGTTAGCATCCAGACATGCAGCACCGGAATTAATCAAATGAATAAGGCCACCCGAAGCTTTGGCAAGCCCCTGTAATTCATACCCGGTTGCCTTATGTACAGCCTCTGGACTCCAATAAGTTCGTACGTCGGCAAAAATCTGAGCACGGTTTGTTAACAGCTTCATAAAAAGCATTCCCAAGCCATTTAAAACATCATTTTCTGTGGCAAGAATATATGGTTCTCTTGCACCGTTCCAGTCGAAGGAGGTATTTAAAAGTGCTTCAGCGAAATCACAGTTGGGATAAAAGTCAGTCCATTGCCTCTGTCCTTGGAATCCCGCAGCAATTGCATTGTGTCCAACCGCTTCTTCCTCACATCCCTTTGGAAGCTTGTGATTTCCATTCATCAGGTCCTTAATGATACACATCATTTTTACAACAAATTCCCAGTCTTTTTCTTTTTCCTCGGGGCTCTTTCGAACTTCAGCGGGATTCTTATCAAATCCCTCCTTGCATTTTTCCTTGGTCCATATAAGAGCTTTATTAAATTCTTCCTCATCATAGATGCCCTCTGTCATTCTTCTGATGATTTCCACTTCATCAACTGACTCGACTCGCATTCCCAGATACTCTTCTATAAAAGCAGGATCAATTATAGAGCCGCCAATACCCATGCAGATAGAACCTATCTGAAGATAGGATTTTCCTCTCATAGTTGCAGCCGCTATCGAAGCACGTCCAAAGCGCAACAATTTATCCTTAACATCTTCTGGAATTGATGTATCCTGGGAGTCCTGCACATCATGACCATAGATACCGAAGGCAGGGAGTCCCTTTTGTGCATGGGTTGCCAATACTGAAGCCAAATATACTGCACCTGGTCGCTCTGTTCCGTTAAATCCCCATACGCCTTTAATAGTCATAGGATCCATATCCATTGTTTCAGCACCATAACACCAGCAAGGCGTTACGGTTAAAGTAATATCAACACCAGCCTTTTTAAATTTATCTGCACATGCTGCTGCTTCCGCAACTCGCCCAATTGTTGTATCTGAAATAACTACTTTTACTGCTTCACCATTGGAATATTTTAAGTTTTCTTCAAACAATTTCGCAGCAGCCCTTGCCATGTTCATTGTTTGTTCTTCCAAGGATTCACGTACATTCAAATATCCTCTTCTTCCATCAATCGTCGGACGGATACCGATTACAGGATAGTCACCAATTAATCTGCTTTTTGCCATAATAAAATCCTCCCTCTAAATTAGTTGAAGCCTTATTTTTATTATAAGTTGGTCATAACTGTAAATCTTGTGTTATAATAGACTAAAAATATAACAATATTCACTTCAAGTGTTCGGAGGATATTAAATGAAATATTCCGAATATAGGGAACACAGGCAGCAAGGAACCCTTGACTTTCCTGTAGAATTTTATCATATGGAACCTAGTCATCTCAGGTATCAGATGCCTTATCACTGGCATCCGGAATATGAAATTATCCGTATCCTTGAGGGGGCTTTTCATTTGACGTTGAATGATAAGACCTTTGTTGTTAATAAAGGCGATATTCTCTTTCTACAAGACGGAACTTTACATGGCGGTATTCCTGAGAATTGTATCTATGAATGTCTGGTTTTCAATATGAATCTCTTGCTAAAAGAAAATAATATTTGTGCAAAATTAACTCAACAAATTATTCGGCATGAAATAGTATTCACACAGCAGTTGCCAAAAGAATCGATTGGCATAAAAAATACAATTGACAACTTATTTCTAGTAATGGCTGAGAAGAAGACAGGGTATGAATTTCTAACACAAGGTTATCTCTATCAGCTTCTAGGCTTATTATTAAGTGCGCAATTATACACGGTCAATGTGAGTGCAGCGCGTATTTCTCAACAGCATGTGCAGGTTTTTAAAAGAGTATTAGGTTATATTGAAAAAAATTATACAGAGCACATTGCCCTTGAAGATTTATCTAAAATTGCCGGTATGAATCCGAAATATTTCTGCCGTTTTTTTCGTGAGATGTCCTATCATACTCCGATTGAGTACTTAAATTACTATAGGATTGAATGTGCCTGTGAACAATTATCTGCAACAAAGAATACCATTATTGAGGTGGCCTTTAATTGCGGATTTAATGATATTAGTTACTTTATAAAAACATTTCGCAAATATAAGGGAATTACTCCAAAACAATATATTAAAAAAGAGTTACATGAAAAAAGGTCTATGCCAGTCAGGTATGGCATTGATTAAGAGAGGCTTGTCCGTAGAACAGCCACTGTTACAATGATTGATGAAGTACAGTACATATTGGATAATGCAAAAAAGGTGGGTGAAGGAAATAAATCGCAGCTGCCTATGCTGTTACTAATTTCTAATGGGATGGGAACCGGATGGGATGAAAGAACATGGAGGAGTGCCCAAAAAAATTACTTAAAGGATGTCGCCCATGGAAGTTACATAGAATATGATTGCCCACACTATATACATGACTATGTATATGGTGATTTATCAGTACATATGAGGGATTTTATAAACACCATAGAGGGGTGAGAACGATCCATCTTGTTAAATTCACCACCCACCAAGGCCTCACCAGGCTAAGTCGGAACATTTTCTCTGTTTAAGGCATGTCGAATACTAAATTTTAATGTCGAAAAAAGTCACATTTGTTATTGACTTAACAAATGAAATTTGATATATTGTTAAAGAAATAACAAACTTATTAAATACATTATTGGAGGCGAGTCTTATGCGAGGATTTGCAATGAAAAAAATCGGACAAACCGGTTGGGTAGAGAAAGAAGTAACTAAATGTGGGCCACTTGACGCAATTTGTCGTCCAATAGCATTAGCTCCATGTACATCTGACATTCATACTGTTTATGAAGGTGCAGTAGGAGAACGTACAGATATGATTCTTGGTCATGAAGCTGTTGGTGAAATTATAGAGGTTGGAGAATTAGTAAAGGACTTTAAAGTAGGAGATAAGGTGCTTGTACCTGCTATTACACCTGATTGGGGTTCATTAGAAGCACAACGTGGATTTTCCATGCATTCAGGCGGATGTCTTGGTGGCTGGAAGTTTTCAAACTTTAAAGATGGAGTATTTGCTGAGGCTTTCCATGTAAATGAGGCTGATGCAAATCTTGCATTATTACCAGAGGGTCTGGATCCAGCTGAGGCAACAATGTTAAGTGATATGGTACCTACCGGATTTCATGGAGCAGAACTAGCTGAAGTTACTTATGGAGAGGATGTATTGGTTATAGGTATAGGACCGGTTGGACTTATGTCTGTAAAAGGTGCTGCTCTAAGAGGTGCTGGAAGAATTTTAGCTGTTGGAACCAGACCTAATTGTGTTGCTCTTGCTAAGGAATATGGTGCAACTGATATTATAAGCTACAAAAATGGTTCTATTGACAAGCAAGTTATGGAATTAACAAAAGGTAAAGGCGTTGATAAAGTCATCATTGCTGGTGGAGATGTAGATACCTTTGTTGAAGCTGTAAAGGCTGTAAAGCCAGGCGGTATTATTTCTAACGTAAATTATTTAGGCAGTGGTGATTTTGTTAAAATACCGAGAGAAGCATGGGGAGTAGGAATGGGCCATATTAGAATAGTTGGTGGCTTAATGCCTGCAGGCCGTATGCGTACTGAACGTCTTGCAAATCTAATGGTAAATGGTAGACTTGATGTTTCCGGTATGCTTACACATAAGTTTGAAGGACTGGATAGTATTCCAGAGGCGTTAGAGCTTATGAAAAACAAGCCAAGTGAATTAATTAAGCCGGTTATTACTATATCATATAAATAGTAATCAAAAAATATATGTTTATAAGCCTTTTGATATCAAATAATAATACCCCGTCGAAACCGACGGGGTATTATTATTTGATACTTTATGATACGCCTGGGACGTACCAGGTTATTGATATAGCTTCGTTTATACTTATTCCGCTTTTACCGCAGTAGGGTAATTCTTAACGCAAAAAGTAAAGTAGATGATGTGGAACAGCCAAACACATCCGAGAATAATTCTGCCTATCATAACTTCCTTCATCATAATAAAGCCAATGCTCATTAATACAGTCACGGTAATCATTACTTTTATTTTAGTCTTTTTGGTCATTCCCTGACCCTTGATATAGGTCTCAAGACTATTTTTATAGAGTTTCGTGTTCTTGAACCAGCGGTCTAGTCTTTCAGAACTTTTTGCAAAGCAGAATGCCGCAAGAAGGAGAAATGGAAACGCAGGCAGTAATGGGACAACAGCACCCACAGCACCGAGGCCAACACAGAGGCAACCGACAATAGTAAGTAATATCTTCTTAATTTTCATCTTTTTTCTTCAATCTCCGTTTCTCTTTTTTCGATTCAATACCATGCCGAACAGCGGCGACGGGGTGATGAAATATCATCCGAGGTCCGGAATAACGCATTACGGTTCGGATTCTATTCCGCATTTCAGGTTTATAGCAGTGCACCTTACAGTTGGAGCAAAAAGTTTTCTCTTCCATAAAGGGACACTTATCCGAGCGAAGGAGGGCGTATTTCATGAGTTCACGGCACTCGTCGCATAGAGCTTCTGTAGGGTGGTTCTTTTTGCAATAAAGAGCAATCATTTGAGTGACGAGTTTCTTTTCCCATTCTCGTTTAGTTTCTGTTTTGGTCATCAGCTGCACCTGCTTCCTGTAGAGAGAGCCTCAACAGAGTAGACCTCGTCGGCAACTCGCATGGTGGATTCCCTGTGAGAAACAAGTACCACTGTTTTCCCTTCACACTTTTCGCTGAGAGATTTGAGGATGATAGCTTCATTCAGACTGTCGAGATTACTTGTGGGCTCGTCAAGGAGCATCAGAGGTGCATTGTGCAGGAAGGCTCGAGCCAAACCAATTCTCTGCTTTTCACCGCCGGAGAGGGTGTCGCCCAGTTCTCCTACATGAGTCTCATAGCCCTTTGGCAGGCGCATAATGAAATCGTGGATAGATGCCTTTCTGCAGGCCTCCTCGATTTCGGTCTGCATTGCACCCAATTTCGAGATTCGAATATTGTTGGCAATACTGTCGTGGAACAGGTGCGTTTCCTGTGTGACAAAGCTCTCCATATCCCGAAGATTTGCCGTATTTATCTCACAGATATCCTTGCCCGAGACCTCGATTCTGCCTTTGTCCACCTGCCAGAAACGCATAAAGAGTTTTAGGAGCGTGGATTTACCGCTTCCGCTTTTGCCCACAATACCGACGATTCCGTCCTTAGGTATATTCAAAGATACATTTTCTAAAACACTTTCGTCACCGTAAGAGAAGGAAACATTCTCGGCAGCAATACCGGTGAAAGCCACTGCTGTTTTGCCGGTTACATCCTCTACAAGGGGTGATTCTTCTAAAATGTCAATGACCCGATTTCCTGCTGCAAAGGTGTATTGAAGTGTACTGCCCAAATTAGCCAGAGCCACCACCGGGCCGAAGGAAGACATAATCGCAAGGGTGGGAATGAGAACTCCTTTAAAATCAAGCTGTCCCTTTGCATAAAGCCCCACAGAGAAAAACAGCATAGTCAGGCCAAAGAATAAAATCAGCGTATTAGTAATTGCCATATTGAAGCCGGTGACGTTCTTCATTTTCTTTTCATGAGCAGAAAGAGCATCTGTACGCTGGTTAATTTCACTGAGACGTTTGTTACCCTGCCCGTATTGAATTGTCTGAGATAGACCACGGAGGCTGTCCAGTACAAAGCCGGACAGCTCACCAAAGCTTTGACGGAGATGCATTCCTTCCTCTCCGTTTGCTTTGGAAATCATCAGCGGTACTACAATTCCGATTGTGATATAGGCAATTAAAGCAACAACTGCCAGAATTGGATGGAAAAAACCGATGAACAGACACATCACAACGCTGAACAGTGCCGCAATGGCGGCAGGTGAGATGGTGTGGGCGTAGAACACCTCTAAAAGCTCAATATCGGAGGTAATGACTGAGATAAGGTCACCCTTGTCCCTTCCCTCCAGTTTTGCAGGGCAGAGTCGTCGCAGAGCAGAAAATACCTTGTCACGAATCAATGCAAGGAGTTTAAAGGCAATAAAATGGTTGCAGGCCTGCTCGGCGTATCGGAGAATGCCGCGCACCAAGGCAAATACACCGAGGAGGACAAAAGTAACCGTTACTGAGATTGATAGTTCAAATCCAAGCATATTCAGCACGGCATAACCGCCGAGAACGGTGATAAAGGCGGCACAGAGATGACCAATAAGCCCCATGAAAATCGCAAGGAGCATATAGCCCATTAGTGGCTTCACGAGACCAATAAGCTTAGCCATAACGGCAAAATTACTTCTTTTTTTCATTATAACTGCTCCTTTCGATAGTTTTCAAGGTTTTGCTGTGTGTTCCAAAGCTTTGCATATCTGCTGCTTTTTCTCAGCAGTTCACTGTGTGTACCGACCTCAACGACATTTCCGCTTTCCATAACAAAGATGTTATCCGCATCAGTTACGTTTGCAAGACGATGTGAAATGAGAATTACTGTCTTTTGTCCCTTTAACTCATGAATTTGCTGCATGATATCGTTTTCGCTCTCTACATCAATATTGGAGGTGGCTTCGTCAAAAATATAGATTGGTGAGTCGTGAAGGAGCCCTCGTGCCAGGGCCAGACGCTGACACTGTCCGCCTGATAAATTGGAGGCCCTTTCCTTGAGCTGAGTATCAAGCCCCTGCTCACCCTTTAGAAAGTCTGCAAGGCGAGCCCTGTCAAGTACAGACCACAACTGCTTGTCAGTGGCACCCGGATTTGCCATGAGCAAATTGTCACGTACTGTACCCTTGAAAAGATAACTGTTGTGGCTGATATAGGTGATGTTTTTCATAAGGCTTGCTTCATCAATCTCAGAAAGCTCTTTTTCTCCCACTCTGATACTTCCGGTATAGCCTCTGTTTTTAAGCATAAGGAGAGCTGCAATAGTGCTCTTTCCACAGCCCGACTCACCAACTACAGAGGTGAAGCTGCCTTGAGGAAAAGCCATTGAAACGCCGTGGAGCACTTCACGGTCGGCTTCATAGGAAAAGTGAACATCCTGAAGGGCAATACCACTGTTATCGGGAAATGGCTTGCCGCCATCGCTTTGCTCGGGAAGGTCCAAAAGACGAAAAATTTTGCCACTGGCAGCCATTCCGTTCATTGCAATATGGAAAAAGCTGCCCAGCTGCCGCATAGGCAGGAAAAAGTCAGCAGAGAGAAGAATGATCAACAAACATCCGGCGAGGCTGACCTTCCCAGCGCCAAACTGCAAGGCTGCAAGAATGATACCCAGGGCCGCACCGCCGTAAGCTATGAAATCCATAATGGTGATAGAATTGAGCTGCATGGTTAGCACCTTCATGGTGATCTTGCGGAACTTCTCTGACTCACGGTTCATCTCCTCGCTTTTGTATTCGTCAGCCTGATAGATTTTCAGCGTGGTCAGCCCTTGCAGATTTTCAAGGAAGGTATCACCAAGTGCTGTGTACTGCCCCCAATACTTTGAGAGGAGCTTTTTCGCCCAAGTCTGCACCGCCGCAATGGCCACTGGAATAAGGGGAACGCAGACAAGTAAAATTGCGGCAGCGGTTGGATTAACCGGATACAGGACACAAAACAACGTGATGGGAGCCAGCATTGCGTAAAAGAACTGCGGCAAATATGCTCCGAAGTAGGTCTCCAACTGATCCACGCCTTCCACAGCCAGCTGTACAACCTCTGAGGTCTGGACCCTTTCGTTATATGCTGAGCCGAGTTTAAGCAGCTTTTTGTAAATCAACTCCCTCAGCGTTTTCTTAACTGCCTTTGAGGAAAGGTAGCTCATTTTGTTAGATAGCACTGCACAAACGAAACGGACAGCCACTGCTATACCTGTTACAATAAGCGTGACAGTCACTGTTTTACTGTCAGGTGCCTTTTCAAGCAGGCCAGCCAGAAGATTGGTGCTTGCTGCCATCATAGTGATATTGGCAGCAAGGGAGAGCCATTGAAATACAACATTTCCTGCGATGTATTTTTTACTTTCGCTGACCTTGCCGATCAGCCTCTTATCAATCATCATAAGAGAAAATCCTTTCTTATTAATTCTGGTTAGCCATTGCTAACCGAAATGCTTTAATTAAGTGTGCAGAGTAAGCATCGCACACTTCAATTCTATTCCGTTCGTGCCCAATATGATTATGTAAATAAGTTACTCAATATTGTTATCGGTTAGCAATTGCTAACTCATTGTCATTAAAAAACTGCCGAGTGGCAGTCCGAATATAGTCACATTGTATCACGGTATATTTGAAAACACAATATATAAAAAAAACTTGCTTTTGTGCAGTATTGTTCTTGTGAACAGAAGGAGGGTAGAGTATAATTTAAAAACCATATCTTCATAAGGAGGGTTTCCCCATGAAACTGCAATATCTTGGTACGGCCGCCGCTGAGGGCTGGCCTGCGTTGTTTTGCGATTGTGACTCCTGCCGTAGGGCTCGCATTGCCGGAGGGCGTAATATCCGAACCCGCAGCCAGGCTATGCTGGACGACAGGCTACTGATCGACCTGCCTCCCGACACCTATCATCATCTACTGACCAACAATATTGATATCAGCTTTATAGAGAATATAGTCATCACTCATGGACACGAGGACCATTGGTATCCTTGGGAGATATTGTACCGCTCCGATGCATTTGCCAATTACCAACACCCTGAAAACCTTAAGCCACTGACTGTTTGGGGCACAAGCGGAATTAAAGCAGATATGGAGGCCAAGCTTGCCATGAGAAGGTTGGGCGAGTTAGATCGCGTACGCTACCAGGAGGTGCACCCCTTTGAGGGCTACAGCATAGACCATTATACTGTTACACCCCTACCCGCCAACCACGACCCCAAAGCTGTACCGGTCATCTATCAGATAACTGACGGGCAAAGCACAATGTTATACGGAAATGACACCGGTATCCCCTCCGAGATTGTTTGGGACTACTGGACCAAAAACCCGGTGCGTTTTGATCTTGTATCCCTTGATTGTACCGCAATTGCCCAGAAGGGCTGGCGGGATGATCATATGTCACTGGACACCAACGAGGAGGTAATTTACCGACTGCGCAGTCTTGGCTGCGTGGACGATAACACTATTGTGGTGATACACCACTTTTCACACAACGGGGGCCCCATCCACGATGAGCTGTGTGACATAGTCGCCGACAAGGGTTGGTTGGTTAGCTACGATGGTATGGTGGTGGAGTTCTGATTAATATCCAAATAACAGTAAGTAATATTATGTTTAGTAACTATAACTACCTGTATATAATAAATGTGTAATTAAACCCTGGAGGAGTATATTTATGATTGGAATGCGATATAGAATTAACTTGCCAAGTGATTATGACATGCGGATTATCAGAAAAAGAGTAGCAGAGAATGGAAGTAAGACAGATGGCTTTTTAGGATTATTGTTCAAATGTTACTTGATTCAGGAAAGAAATGTGGACAGCTTTGAAAATGTATACTCGCCTTTATATATTTGGAATGATAGTAATGGAATGAACAGGTTTTTGTTCGGAGGCTTCTATGACAATATAATTAAGTCATTTGGGTGGCAGAATGTGAATGTTGGAATACCGCTTATAGTCGAACTTAAAGACAATTTTACAGATTCGAAATTTGTTTTGGATGAAAAAAAGGAAATTAATCCTCAGTTGTCTTTGACAGCCTTCCAGGAAAGCATACCAAAACCTCCTGAAACAGATAGTGGCTATGTTGGCCGAGTATGTATATATAATCCAGATAAATGGGAATACAATCTGCTTAATTTTTATATAGACCGTCCCGAAAGTCTCTGCAATAATAACATATACCAAATCCTGCATATTTCCAAAGGCGCCGAGGGAGACAGTACACAGTAGGACAGCACACAGTAGAATAATATACATTAGATAAATTATATGTGGGGAAAAATCATATGGAAGACATAATTAAAAAGACCATTGATAGTTTGAATAAAAATAATATGGCAGGGTACTATGTGGAATCTATTCCACAGTTACATGAACTGCTTGCGACATTGATGCCCGAGGGGCAGACAGTTGGCAGTGGTGATTCTGTTACACTGGAGCAAACAGGAGTTTTTGAATATATTCGTAATCATAATTATAAATTTCTGGATAAGCATGAAAATGGAATAAGTCGTGAAGAAAAGAGAGAAGTTTATCTACAAAATTTCAGGGCTGATACATTTTTATCCGGTATCAATGCAGTGACCATGGAGGGAGAGCTTTTTAACATTGATGGTAATGGCAGTCGCGTGGCTCCCATTATTTACGGGCCAAAGCAAGTGATTGCCGTTGTAGGTACAAATAAAATTGTAAAAAACGTCCACGAAGCAATATTGAGAACCCGGCAGGTTGCAGCGCCACTGGATGCAAAGCGGCTTGGGAAAGAAACCCCCTGTACAAAACTTGGCAAGTGTATTAATTGCCATCATTCACAGAGGATATGCAATGACTTTGTACTGATAACAGGTCAGTTTGAAAAACAGAGGATAAAAATCATTTTCATTAAGGGGAATTATGGCTTTTAATAAAAACACACGGGCAAATGAACAACCTTGTATTACTTAATTGAGATGACCCAGGCTCTTGGCCCAAAAATAAATTAAAGGGAAGATATTACTATGAACATTTTAGTATTGAACGGAAGCCCAAAGGGCAACTATAGCACAACACTTCAGACAGTGCTTTATTTGGATAAGACCAACCCGGGGCATAAATTTGAGATCCTCAATGTGGGAAGCCAAATCAGAAGATATGAAAAGGATTTTACTTCTGCAAGCGAGGCATTTAAAAATGCTGATCTGATACTTTTTTGTTATCCTGTTTACACGTTTATCGCCCCAAGCCAGCTTCACAGGTTTATTGAACTTATGAAAGATTCAGGAATTAATTTCAGCGATAAATTCGCTACTCAGATAACAACCTCAAAGCATTTCTATGATGTGACGGCCCATAAATATATCCAGGAAAACTGCCAGGATCTTAAAATGAAGTTTATTAAGGGCCTTTCTGCAGATATGGATGATTTATTAACCAAAAGGGGCCAGAAGGAGGCTGTGGATTTCTTTGATTATGTATGCTGGTGTATGGAGAATAGCATCTATGAGGCGCTCCCGGAGTCTCCTGGCGATGCAAAACATTTACCGGCAACACCATTGGAAAATGCTTCCGGGAAGCCGGGTAATGTGGTAATTGTTGCAGATTTAAAGAAAGAGGATATCCAGCTTGGCCATATGATTAGCCGCTTTAGGGGGAAACTCCCTCGCAATTCAACGCTTATCAACATTCACGAGTTTCCTTTTAAGGGAGGCTGCATAAGCTGCTTTAACTGTGCAGTAGACGGTAAATGCATTTATAAGGACGGCTTTGATACCTTTCTTAGGGAGAATATTCAGACTGCAGATGCTATAGTTATTGCATTTTCCATAAAAGATCACTCTCTAGGGTCAACATTCAAGACTTATGATGACAGACAGTTCTGCAATGGTCATAGAACTGTAACTATGGGAATGCCTTTTGGATACCTTATAAGCGGCGATTATAGCAAAGAAGCAAACCTTCAGCTGATAGTCGAGGGTAGGGCAGAAGTAGGGGGAAACTTTCTGGCAGGTGTTGCTACTGATGAGTTTAACCCAGATAGTGAAATAGATAAACTGGCAGAAAAGCTGGCTTACGCAATAGAACACAGATACGTGCAGCCGTCCAATTTTCTTGGCGTAGGAGGAATGAAGATATTCCGAGACTTAATATGGCTTATGCAAGGGATGATGAAAGCGGATCATAGGTTCTATAAAAAGCATAACCAATACGATTTCCCTCAGAAAAAGCGCGGGACAATGCTGAAAATGTATCTTGTAGGTGCACTAATTTCAAATAAAAAGATTAAAGCTAAAATGGGCAATAAGATGAATGAGGGGATGGTAGCCCCATACAAAAAGGTTATTGAAACTGCGGCTGTCACATCAAAAAACAGCAAATAAATACTTAAAACAAAATAATATGATATTTGTAACGCAGTAAAAATAGCCTTTTTTTGTGTTGCAGAAACAGAAAAAAGACAGTTCGGGACTTAAAATATTGCCTCGGAACAGCCTGATAAGCCTTGAAACTACATTCTTCAGAGGCTATAATACAAAGTGAGCAAAAGTCCAACCCGATAAAAAAAGTACTTTGGTAAGTATAGTCATAAAATTCAGCTTAATGGAGTAATAGCGTGAAAAATACATGTGTAAAGTCATCGTGACTTTCACACAGCGAAAAGCCATTACATGTCTTTTCGTCACTATTTGTGTACGCTCAATGCGCGTAAATGGGGGATAATATGAAGAACATTCCGAGGCATCCTTTTTTTAGAAACTTGAGTTTAAAGAAAAAACTGCTTTTTTCATATATCCTTTTAATTGTAATCCCTCTGGTAATCCTGGGGTTTTATACATACTATTACTTTTCGAATACTTTATATGAAAAAGTTGTTATAAGTTCACGAGAGAGCAACGAACAAATTGTAAAGAATATTGATAATTTCTTGACGAATCTGTCAAAAATATCTGAATTCCCAAGTTTGGATGATACAATTAGCAGTATCCTGCGAAAGGATTATAGTGAATCTGAAAATAGATTCGTCGAAATTTTAGATGATGTTGAAGATGCTAATGCATCCCTTTATAAGGGTGTGTTCTATATGAACGAATATATAGGTTCTGTTACAGTTGTTCCTAACAACATGGATTACGTTTTTAATGTAAGCATAATACCCAAATATACTGTTGATTACCCGAATAAGTCCGAAAAATGGTTTCAGGACATTATAAAAGCTGAAGCTAAAGCAGTTGTATTCGGAATTCATAGAGATTTTCTTCAGACAGATGGGGAATATGTTATTTCAGTTGGAAGGAGTATTGTTGATCCATATTCAAACAAATGCTATGGAGCAACCATTATTAACGTAAAAGTTGACAGAATAAAGTCACTCTGGGAAGATATTTCGCTGACCCCAAACAGCAAATTTGTAGTAATTGACAACAAAAACAACATAATATATGGGAGCGGGGTAGGAATTTCCGGTGATAATATAAATTCTATACCCGGCTTTTCAAAGGTTATTGCTCAGGATGGTTCCTCTGATACCATAATAGACGGTGAGGAGGTTTATTTAAATATAGCCACATCTGAGTTATACCAATGGAGAGTGGTAAGTATAACGCCCAAGGATGAATTATTTCGTGAAATATATAATATCAGGGATGTAACTGTACTTCTCTGTATTTTATTAATAATGCTTTCTTTGAGTATATCTACAATAATTGCTACCGGTATTACCAAACCGGTACTAATGCTTAAAAACTCCATGAAGTTAGTTGAACAGGGAAATTTACATGTCACCTCATCTGTTTCAGGAGGAGAAATTGGTGAACTAAGTGCCGGTTTTAATAGAATGATAACTGAAATGAGGAACTTAATCAAAAAAATATATGAAAAGGAAACTGAGAAAAGAAATGCTGAAATCCTTGCTCTGCAATCTCAAATCAGTCCGCACTTTCTTTACAACACCCTCAACACCATAAAATGGATGGCCAAAATACAAGGTTCCAGCGGCATTGTTAATGCATTGGGGTCATTAATAGAGCTATTGACCTTTGCTTCAAAAACTAAGGATAATTTGATAAGTATCAGAGAAGAGCTTGAGCAGCTGAATTACTATCTGGATATAATGAATTTAAGATTTTTTGATAAATTCCAGGTTGAATATCAAATAGATCAGGAAGTTCTGAGTTGTATGACACTAAAGTTTCTTTTACAGCCAATTGTTGAAAATGCTATTATACACGGGTTTGAGGATTTATCGGATCATGGTACCATAGTTATCTCCATCGCCAAAAAAGACAACAGAATTATTTACGATGTAACTGATAACGGAAAGGGTATGGACCCGGAAACCATAAGGAAAGTGCTATATAGCGAAGAATACAGTTCAAAAAAGAAGTTTAGCAAAATTGGACTATATAATGTAAACAAAAGGATTAAGCTTGAGTTTGGAGAAACGTATGGTGTTGAAATAATGGCAGAAGCCCAGAAGTATAGCAGGGTCCACGTTGAGATCCCGGTAATTATTGAGACAGGGGAGGAACAAAATGAAGATTCTCATAGCTGATGATGAAATGCTTGTAAGAGCCGGACTTAAGTCTTCAATTAATTGGGAAAGTGAAAACTTTAAAATTGTCGGTGAAGCTAATAATGGTGAAAAAACACTGAGCATGGTGGCAGAATTAAAACCTGATATATTGCTGTTGGATATTAATATGCCGGTAATGAACGGAATAGAGGTATTAAAAGAACTCAAAAAAAGGAAAGAGGCATGTAAAGTTATAATATTAAGCTGCCATGATGAATTCGAGTATGTAAAGGACGCCATGCGTTATGGAGCCAGGGACTATATACTAAAACATAAAATCGAGCCCGAAAGCATTATTAATATACTTAAAGAAGTCAAACAGTCAATAGAAGCCGAGAGGAAAGAGAATGCCACAGAATATATTAGCACGAAACCTGATAAAGAGCTTGAATATGAAAAGAATGAATTCTTATGCAAACTATTAAAGGGTTATCAGTTTAAGGAGGACGAGTTAACAAGGCATTTAAATACTCTTGAGTTGGAGCTTAAATGTAAAAACATAATCTGTGTTTTGTTTGAAGTAGACAAATATAAGGAAGTCTTAAACAGGTATAACAGCTATGAAAAGGAACTTTTTCAACTGTCAATTGTGAATATTTCAAAGGAATTATTAAACAATGTAAAGGAAAGTGAATTTGTAATTAAAGATGACAATCTCTTTGCTATATTATTTAGTAATATTCAAGAAGCAAGTGAGCAAAAAATCTATCAGAATACAATTACGATAATAAAGAGATTTCAAAATACTTTTAATAAATATTTAAATGTAAACATAACCTTTGCTGCCAGTGAAATGTATAATGACTTAAACAACACCGGAATGGCTTTTGAAAAGGCATCCCTGGCACTCACCCAGAAGTTTTTGTTTCCCGAGGATTATTGCTTTTTTGTAAATAATATAGATTTTAGAGCTCCGTTTTGTGTGAATTCACTTGTTAATACTGAAGAAATACTGGGAGAAAATATAAGTTTTAAATATGCTTTGGATTATTTGATCAGTGCTTTAGAAGGCTTGAAGACAAATAAATATGTCGACATAAGATCGCTAAAGACTTTCTTGTCAAGAATTATATATTCTCTGACTAACAAATTTTTGGAGGAAGAGAGTTCATTTGTTGATGAGGACTCATGGGAGAGCATTAATGATGTAATTGGATATATGAAGAGCCTTAAAGAAAGATCGGGCAGTTCTCTGGAGCCTTCAATTGAATTAAGTAACTATTTAGTCAGAGAGGCAGTTGCATATATTAATAAGAATTATGAGAAGGATATCAGCCTTAAGCTGCTCAGTGATTATCTTAATGTAAGTGAAAGCTATATCAGCAGGCTGTTCAACAAAAAAATGAACATGACTGTATCCAACTTTATAAATATAAAACGTATTGAAAAGGCAAAAGAACTTTTAAGGAAAACAACGCTAAAGAATTATGAGATTGCCGAGAAGGTAGGGTATAAAAACCATATGCACTACAATATCGTATTTAAGAAGTTAGCTAACTGTACCCCCTCAGAATATCGAAATAAATTATTGTGATCCTTTTTATCTGATGACAATTATATTAACAAAAGTGCATTTTTATTAATGTTGTCCTTTTTTCTGTGCTTTTTTTACCACTAAATTTAATAACAAAATGACAAGGTTATAAATTTTACAAAATTTCTTAGCAGATATAATTATACAAGAAGAGAAAAGCTTCTCAAATATTTTTAGTAATTTAAGGAGGACTAAGAATGAAAAGATTTAGTAAGGTAATGAGTTTACTGGTTGGTTCATGTTTAGTTGTTTCAGTTGGTCTATCCGGCTGCGGTTCATCAGATTCAAAGCAGGCATCAAGTTCTGAATCAACAGCTGCATCAACAGCAACTGCATCAACAGCTACAGAACCAGTAAAAGAAGTAACTTATAAGGTGGGTTATTTCTCTGAGCAATATACTTCAACCTATGAGAAAGCATGTGAAGGAATTGAAAAAGTATTACCTGGTGTAAAAGTAGAACCTATGATGTATCCCACAGATAAAGATTACTGGGATAACCTTCCTGCTCAGGTTGCTGCTGGTACAGCACCTGATTTAGCAGCTATGACAAATGAAAAATACCTCGATTTCATATCAAACGGGCTTATGCTTCCTTTGGATGAATCAGTGGTTGATTTATCAAAATTACAGAAACAGGCTGTTGATGCGTGGAAAATAGACGGAAAACTATATGGTGTTCCTCTTACTGCACAACCTGAAGCCTTTATTATTAATATGGATATGTGGAATGCAGCTGGTCTGAAGGAGCTTCCTAAGACTCTTGAGGATGTTAAGGCGGCAGCTAAGGTTTTAACCAAGGATGGAGTAAAGGGTATTTGTATCCCTGATGCGGAGTTGCACTTAACACAATACGCTTTAGCATTTGGCGGCGGTTGGGGCTTTGGAAAGACAATCGATACTCCTCAAAATGCTCAGGCACTACAGTTTTTGATAGATCTGTATAAGGAAGGAGTAGCAATTACTCCTAAACAAGCTGGTCTGGGCTGGGATGGAGAAGTATTCGCAAAGGGTAAATGTGCAATGTCTACAGGTGGAACCTGGTATATTGCAACTCTTAAGGAAATGGCTCCTGACATAAATTATAAAATGATACCATTACCACAAGGAACAACAAACGGAAGTACATTACATTCAATTGCAATAGGAGTTTTAAAGACAGCAAAGGATCCTGAAGTAGCGGCAAAGATTGCGGCATATCTCGTAAGGGAAGAAGTACAGGAAACAGTTGTTAAGGATGCCGGAGCACCGCCAAGCAGTATTGCTATAAGTGATCAGTATTTTGCAAACGATCCTATTGTTAAGGATTTGAAACCTGTTCTTGCTTACGCACAGCCATTTGCTTACCCGGCTGCAGGACAGAAGTTTACAGAAGCACTTATAAAAGGCTTTGATGAAGCGATATATGATAAGGACAGTAAAAAGACCGGTGCAGACATTGTTAAGGAAGTACAGGCTTTGTTTAACTAAGAGATTATTGATATAGTCAGGAGAGCTTAAGCTCTCCTGTTCTATTAAATACTATATTGTACCATATGGAATGGAGTTGATTTTTTTGTTGAAATCAGTAAGGTCATTATCGAGAAGTAGAAAGGAAGAGACTATTACTGCATATTTATTTCTTCTGCCTGTTATACTGCTTTGGTTGATATGGTTTTTAGTACCGACTATACAATCATTCGGTATTAGCTTTTATCAGTACAGTTTTGTCCAGGTATCTCAAAACCATTTTATTGGGTTTGATAACTTTATTAGGGCCTTAACTGAACCTGACTTTTACCAGGCATTAAAACATACTTTGTTTTTAGGATTTGTAGCAGTTCCTGTTCAGAGCGTAATAGCTCTGCTGTTAGCTATGGCCCTGAATTTAAGTATTAAATTTAAGGGCGGCTTTCGAACTATTTTTTATACACCCTATGTAGTTTCAAGTATTGCGGTAACAACAGTATTCATGTACTTTTTTGTAATGGATACACCTGTAACAAAGTTTTTCTCTATATTTGGTATAGATAATACTACTTGGTATGCTGATTTAAAATTAGCTTTGCCATTTATAACAATTATATATGTGTGGCAGCAAATTGGATTTTATATAGTTATATTTTTAGCAGGACTACAGACAATACCCGCTGAGCTGAATGAATCAGCCAGGGTTGATGGAGCGGATTCCATCAAGAGATTTTTCTATATAACGTTACCAATGCTTAAGCCGGTTATTTTTTTGGTTCTGACTTTTGGAATGATTCAGGCGCTGCAAGTATTTGATCAGGTTGCTGCCGTCGCCCAAAATCAGCCGTTGGGTTCACCTGCCGGTGCAACAAGTACATTGGTATCCTACTTTTATGTACAATCTTTCAAAAACTGGGACATGGGCTATGGAAGTGCTATTGCATTATTATTGTTCGCTGTTATTTTTATAATCACCATGGTTCAGAAAAAGCTTCTTGACGAAAGCGCCGATTAGTAAGGAGAAAATTTATATGAGAACATTATCGAAGTCTTTGTTATATATTTTGCTTGGTTTCTTATCCTTAGTTTTTTTAATCCCTCTTTTTTATGCATTATATACCTCATTACTGCCATTACAGTATGTTGACAAAGTCGTATCCTTTGACAAATTTACTTTAAATAACTACGTCACGCTGTTTCAAAAGACTGAAGTGGTTCAATGGTTTATTAATACTGTCGTTGTAACGGTTTTAACAGTACTGGGCAATGTTGTTCTGAATACTATGGCAGGCTATGCCCTTGCAAAATTCAATTTTCCAGGAAAGAATCTGATTTTTATATTGGTTCTAGCCAGTATGATGATTCCCTTTCAATTGATTATAACCCCTATGTATATCATGGTTGCAAAATTACAATTACATAATAGCTTGGCCGGACTTATTCTCCCATTCCTGTACAATTGCTTGTATATATTCATGGCCAGACAATTTTTCATGACTATCCCTAAAGAAATTGAGGAAGCGGCTACCATTGATGGCCTTAACAAAGCAATGACCTTCTTTAGAATTATAGTACCGCTTTCAGGAAACATAATAACTACAATAATTATTTTAAACTTCACTACAACCTGGAATTCATATCTCGTTCCAGCAACGTTTATTAATGATAAGTCAAAATATTTACTTGTTGTAGGTTTAAGAACAGTTAATGATCAATATTTTACCCGACCTAATCTGGTTATGGCCGGAGTAATTTTGACAACACTGCCTGTATTGCTATTATTCCTAAAATATCAGAAGTATTTTGTGCAGGGAATTGCCACTACAGGAATAAAAGGGTAATTTCTATATAATATTATTTTTTTGTGCTCCAGCGAGAGAAAGGAATGAGAAATACATGAAAAAAATTTCTTTAGCCCTCATAGGTGCCGGAGATAGAGGAATGCACTCCTATGCTCCCTATGCACTAAATAAACCACATGAAGTTGAATTTGTTGCTGTAGCTGAACCGGATGATAAAAAAAGAGAGGCTTTCAGGAAGCAATATGGAATAAAGGAAGAAAATTGTTTCACTGACTATAAAGGCTTGCTTGAAAGTCCCAAGCTGGCTGATGGTATTCTGATTTGCAATCAGGACAGAATGCATCTGGAACCTGCCATGATGGCCCTGGAAAAAGGCTATCATGTTATGCTTGAAAAGCCTATGTCAGTAGATCCTGCTGAATGCATTCAAATAGGAGACTGTGCTGAAAAGTATAATAAAATACTGGTGATTTGCCATGTGTTAAGATACACACCTTTCTTTTCAACAATTAAGGAACTCATTGATAGAGGGGCTATTGGTAAGCTAATCTCAATTCAACATAATGAAAATGTGGGCTATTGGCATCAAGCCCATAGCTACGTTAGAGGTAACTGGCGTAAAGCTGAAGAATCCAGCCCGATGATTCTGGCGAAATCCTGCCACGACATGGACATTATACTTTGGTTAGCCGGTTCTGATTGTACTAGGCTTTCTTCTTTTGGTAGTCTTACTCACTTCAAGGAGGAAAATGCTCCGGTCGGAGCACCTGAAAGATGTCTTCAGGGCTGCCCCTCAGAAAAGGAGTGCCCATATTATGCTCCCAAAATCTACCTGACAGATAAAACAACCTGGCCGACCTCGGTCATTTCTTCTGACCTAAGCATTGAAGGAAGGCTGAAGGCATTGCAGAACGGACCCTATGGAAGGTGTGTTTACCATTGCGATAATGATGTTGTAGATCATCAGGTTGTCAATATGGAATTTGAAAATGGTGTTACCGCTGCATTCACTATGTGCGCATTTACAAATGAAATGAGCAGAACCTTAAAGCTTATGGGTACAAAGGGCGAGATACGAGCTCATATGGAAAAGAACCAAATTGAAGTAATTGAGTTCGGAGCTTCTAAAAAAGTAACCATAGACCTGAATATTGGTGTCGATATCCATGGACATGGTGGTGGCGATGAAAGGCTTATGAGTGATTTTATCAGCTTAATCAGAGAAGATAATATAAATGGCCTTACGTCGGCTAAAAACTCTGTTCAAAGCCATTTAATGGCCTTTGCTGCAGAAAAATCGAGAGTTGAAGGTACTGTAATCAATATGCAAGAGTATATGCAGCAGCTGAAAACTATATAGCTCATAATTCAGAAGAATAGGTTTTATGAGAGCAAGAACGGTGTTTAAAATCAGTACATTAGATAAGCGAAGCCTTTGGTGAATCTATCAAAAGACTTCGCTTATTTTCATGTATTGTATCTGTTATATCAATATAATTAACATAAAACCGACAAATAATGATTTATAATGTCGGGTAATAAAAAATTACAAATGATATACTCTCTTCAGACATATTTATAGAAGACGAATGCTCCTTTATAAAAATGAATGGAAGGTGATCCAAAATGCTGTAGATGAAGCTTATAATATGTTCGGTATTGGAAGCTATATGGCCTTTCCGGATTTTATGCTTGAGCATTATGGGTGGAGTGGAACTGAAGAACATATAATTTCATTAAAAAGTGAAGTTAATGATTCTATGAGTCAGGATTGTTTGGAGGTTCATGCTGGTGGTGTTGAAACAAGCTGGATGCTGTTGCATTACCCTGATTTGGTCAAAAGGGAGAAGGCCGAGAAACTTACTGCTACTGATATAACAGAGAAAGATATGGATATTTGGTATAAAGGAGGAGAGGCAGTCAGAAAGAGAATTCCCAATGGATATATTGGAGATCCTTCAAAAATTAATTTTGAAGATGCAATTTCTTTTGAAAATTCAATGATAAATGACTACACTAATGCTATTTTGATTGCACAAAGCAGGCAGCAACCAGAAGGTATTAGAAGTAAATAAAGCAGATAAATATGAAGCTTTTTCAAATTAAAACCCTCCACTTTAACACCAGACTTCTGTCGGGTGTTATTCTATTTCTAACGAATGAAAGGAGGAAACAGATGATGGAGTATGTAATCAAGGTAGAGCATCTGTCAAAAGCTTATGGCTATCTGAAGGCTGTTGAAGATTTCAGTTTTTCTGTAAAGAGCGGCACTGTATTCGGGTTGCTGGGAGCAAATGGTGCGGGAAAGAGCACAGCCATTGAATGTATTTTAGGCACAAAAAAAGCAGACAGCGGAGTTGTTTCGGTATTGGGAATGGACCCCTTTACCAATCGTAAGGAAATTTTCAAGCAGGTGGGTGTGCAGTTCCAGGAGGCACATTATCAGGAGAATATCAAGGTTGGTGAACTTTGTGAGGTGACTGCGGCCCTTTACAAAAACCCTGCAGATTACAAGCACCTGCTTACAGAGTTTAGCCTCGCGGACAAGGCAGGTACTCTTGTAAAAGAACTTTCAGGAGGACAAAAACAGCGTTTGTTTATTGTGCTTGCATTAATACCAAAGCCACAAGTTGTGTTTTTGGATGAACTTACTACCGGTCTTGACGCAAGAGCCAGACGGGATGTTTGGCAGATACTCAAAAGACTTAAAGCCGGTGGTCTTACAATTTTACTTACTTCGCATTTTATGGACGAGGTTGAAGTCTTATGCGATGAGTTATGTATTTTAAAAAGAGGTAAACCGGTATTTGTCGGAACAGTTGCTGATGCAATAAATCAGAGTCCTTATGACAAACTTGAGGATGCATACCTATGGTATACAGATGAGGAGGTTGTGGATAATGCAGGCCTTTAATAAGATGCTTAAAACAGAATTGAAGTTATCTCTGCGTGGTTTGGATATGTTAATTTTCGCTATAATAATGCCTCTAATTGTACTTGTAATTCTTGGCATAATTTACGGAAGCAAGCCTGCATTTGAAGGAGCAGAGTATACCTTCATTCAGCAATCCTTTGGTGCTTTGGCAAGCATTTCAATTTGTGCGGGAGGAGTTATGGGATTGCCCCTGGTGGTATCCGATTACAGAAGTAAGCAAATTCTCAAAAGATTTAAGGTAACTCCGATAAGCCCTGTTACTATATTGCTTGTAGAGGTTGCCATATATTTTCTATATGCTTTAATATCCTTAATTACATTGTTTACTGTGGCAATAATATTTTTTGGTTTCGAGATGCAGGGAAGTATTTTACACTTTATTCTTGGATGGTTATTGGTAATGGTCTCCATGTTCAGTATCGGCATGATGGTGGGTGGCATAGCCAAGAATTCAAAAGTGGCAGGTATTATCGCAAGCGTTCTGTATTTTCCGATGCTGATTTTTTCAGGGGCAACACTTCCTTATGAAATAATGCCCGCAACAATGCAGAAGGCTGCAGACGTCTTACCGTTGACACAAGGGATCAAAATACTAAAATCAGCAACCTTGGACTTACCGATGGACAATGTTCTATTGCCCGTTGTCATTATGATTGCAATAGCATTAATTTGTTCATTTGTAGCCATAAGGTTTTTCAAGTGGGAGTAATTTAAGTTATAATAAGGTTGTGTTTATTGCTGAAAAGGGAATAAATTATTAGTCAGGTTTGTGGTCGAACTGGATTTTGTTTAGGGGTTGTTGACAACCTGGATGTGACAGAGAATCAAAAGAATCCACAGATTGTACGAGTAAATACAGGAGCAGGTATGATTAGAGAATTTAAGACTGATAACTTAGATGCCATTATGAAAATATGGCTAAAAACTAACATTAAAGCTCACAGTTTTATTAGTGAAGCATATTGGAAAGGGAATTATGACACAGTCAGGGAGATGTTACCTGATGCAACTATATTTATTTACGAGGACCATGATACAATCCAAGGGTTTGTCGGCTTGGTAGATAATTATATAGCCGGGATTTTTGTGGGTGAGGATTATCAATCCAAAGGCATTGGAAAAGCCTTACTTGATCATATCAAGAAAACTCACTCAGAATTATCTTTGCATGTATATAAAAAGAATGTCAGTGCAGTCAGATTTTATAAAAGAGAGGCTTTTATAGTCTTAAAAGAACAGATAGATGAAAACACTAATGAAACAGAGCTTGTGATGAATTGGGCAAGATGAGTGATAATTGTAACTATGTAAATATGCTAATAAAAATTCCTCATCTCTCTTCAGATTTCTCGGGCCAAGATCTAGTGCTCCGCAGCCATCTGAACGTATGGGTTCTGGTCTGGAGGCTTCCTTTAACTGGTCCAGTTTTTCCTGCAACCTTGTTTGCAATATTCTTTCCATAAAATATCTCCTTTGCGCATTAATATCCTTTAGTATTTGCTTGTTTAGTTCAGTTATTCTAATCAAAAGGAAAATTATATTAAGATTTGTGTTATAATAATATGAGACATAAATCGACAATATGTATTAATTTACTACAAAAAATATATTTGAAAGAAGCTACTCATGAGAATATTCAAACTTGAATTTAAAGGGTTAAGTGGAAGAATATTTGTTAACTTCTCAATACTTATTTTGGTTATTTTAATTTTTATGGAGGGTTTATCCTATTACATAATGCAAAAGGCCATAAGTGATATTAATAATGATTTTACGCTTGTTGAGTTGCGACAGAAAGACGAGAAGCTAAAGGATTTTGTCAATGAAATCGATACTTTTTCAAAAACAATTATTTCCGATAAAGAAACACTTGATCAACTCATAAAAAATGAGTATTCAGGTGTGACTGTTAACGGAGTAATCCATAATATGGGATATGTACTGCCATATAACATTGATGCCGTATTTTTATCATCTAATACCGGATACATATTCAGTGAATCTGATAACGAACTTAAAGAGTATGTCAAAAAGAATATAGAACAGATAAAGGCGGAAATTGTAAATACCAGCGGTGAAATGGTATTTCTGGACAGCAGGTTTGTTCAGTATGCAAATAACAGTAACGGTGAGTATATATTTTTTGCAGCTAGAAAAGTACGCAGCATTGATACTTTTCAAAATATAGGCATTTTGTTTTTTGCAGTCCGAGAATCGGTAATGTGGAAAAATATTTATATGCAAGGTGAGATAGGAAATTTCTATATCACTAATTCAGACGGAAAGATTATTTCATGTAAAAATAAGGATTTTATTACTAAAAACATTTCAGAAGCACTTGATAGAAATTTTAGTCCGGAAGAACTTAAAAAGGATAAAGGACGTTATGTGACAAAAGATCTTGTCATTAATAGTTCATATAATCAAAAAACAGGGTGGACTTTGGTAAATTCTGTTACAATTGATGAGACTAATTCTAATTTTTATTATATTCAGAGGTTAATTTTTATTATTGGATTTTTTGCAATAATTATCTCTGTATACATATCGGTACTGATATCAAGTAACATATCCCGTCCTATTAAAAAATTGACATCAACCATGAAAAAGGTTTCTAAAGGAGACCTAAACGTAAAAATGGATTTGTCCCTTATAAAGGGTGCAACTGAGGAAGTTAAGGAACTGAATGAAGTATTTAATCATATGACAATACAACTTCAGACTATACTTGAGGATTTTTATAACCAGGGCTTAAAGGAGAAGGATGCGGAACTAAGGGCTTTAAAAGCACAGATACAACCTCATTTCCTATATAATACACTTGACACGGTATATTGGATGCTGATAGATAAAAGTGAGTATGAAGTGGCTGAAATTGTCACTAAGCTGGGTGAAATTTTAAGGTACAGTATTAAAAAAGGAAGTACTAATGTTTATGTAAACGAAGAAATACACCAGATGCAGAATTATTTGTTCCTCCAAAAAATGAGATTTGAGGATAATTTGGATTATGAGATAAATGTTGGTCCGGATATTTTACAATGTGAGATGCTGAGCTTCATAATACAGCCTTTTATTGAGAACGCAATTAACCATGGCATTATGGAGGAGAAAGGTTCCGGTAAGGTGGTTTTGAACGGATTAAGACGTGGCGACAATCTTGTATTTGAGATTATTGATGATGGAATGGGAATGACCAGCGAGAAAGTTGATAAGCTTTTTGAAAAAACAGAAGATGCAGGAGAAAGCCAAGGCGGAATAGGAGTACTAAATGTCCACGAAAGAATACAATTCTATTATGGCAGCAGTTTTGGAGTAAAGATCGAAAGTCAAGTTGGTGTTGGAACAAAAGTAACAGTTGAAATACCGGTTAAAAGAGTTGAATGATTTTCTATGGGGGTATTTTACGATGCTTAAAATTATTATTGTTGATGATGAACCAAAAGTTTTACGTGGATTAAGAACTATAATTGAGCGGTCAGGTGAGGAATGGAATATAACAGGAGAGTTCAAAAATGGAGTAGAAGCTTTGGCAGCAATAATTAATGAAAAGCCTGATGTTGTAATCACTGATATAAAAATGCCTTGTATGGACGGACTTGAGTTAGTTGAACGTGCCAGAGACATAGCACCAGATCTGAAATTTATAATACTCAGTGGGTTTCCGGACTTTTCTTATGCACAGCAGGCCATACGGCTTGAGACAGTCGACTATATATTAAAGCCCCCGGATTATAAAGATATTATCAAGAGTTTGAAAAAAGTACAGAAACAGCTGGAGGAAACAAAAAATAAACTCGAAGAACAAAATGAATTGAAATGTTTAAAAGAAAGTGCATCGATTCAACTTAAAGATAAATATTTTGCAGAAATGATTTATACTTCTGACATAAATAATATAGAAACAGAAGAACAGGAATATGAATGTTTCTATAAAAACTTTGCCTTGTTTGTAATAAAGCCAGATAATTTTACTTTTTCTGTTTTTGAGGAATCAACGGATAGGATGGGTGTACTTTCTGCCTTTAGAAAAGACCTTCAGACGGCGATTTATGATGAGGGAGGCTGTATTGTTGATCTATACGATGGAAGCTTTTGCTGTCTTTTGAATCTTAACCATACAAGTCCTGTGTATTTAAAGGGATTAGCCAGAGATATTAAGCAGAAATTATCATCAATTGAAACAGGTGATCTCACTATAGGTATCAGTAAATGCTATGGTAGCCCGGATAAAATTAATACAGCCTTTAAAGAATGCCTTTATATCATGAAAAACAAGGTCTTCTATGAAAAAAACAACATACTGCTTTTTTCCGAGATGCGTACAGAAAATTGCTGTGAGGAATATCCTATTGACAAAGAACACAAGTATATTGAGGCTTTACAGTTTGGTGATTATGATAAAGCTATTATGTATTTATCCGAACTAATTGATAAGGTTACGTTAATATCAAATATGAATTCAAATATATTTAAAAGTTATATTATGGAGCTTAGTATTATGGTTATGCGTACTCTTTTTAACGATAGGTTAATAGATAAATTAAAGCTACCTTCAATAAATGAGATTTATAAAAAGCTTAATATGCTTGACAATAAAAGTGATATTAAAGATTTACTTTTCTCCTATACACGGGCAATTGCTGATTATTTTAATGAAAAAAATAAGCCTGGCTGCAGAAAGGTTATTAACGAAATAAAAAGTTATATAAATACTAATTATTTTAAAGATATTTCATTAAGACAGATTTCTAAAGAGTTTTATATGAATGAGTCGTACTTAAGTGACTTGTTTAAAAGGGAAACCGGGAGTTCTTTTTCGAATTATCTAAGTAATATAAGGATTGACCAATCAAAAGTTTTATTGGTGCAGGATGATCTAAAAATACAGGATATAGCTGAAATGGTGGGATACAGTGATTCCCGGTACTTTATCAAGGTATTCAGGAAATTCACCGGAATGACTCCATCAGAGTACAGGGAAAGGATACTGAACCATGGTTAAAATAAAACTACAGAAATGTTGCTTATTAATGCTGGCAGTATTGCTTATTATAGAACTTACTGGTTGTACTGCAAATACAGGAGAGATTTTGGATGAGGATTCAGAATCTGTTAAGACTATTACTATGTGGAAATTCAGATCTAATAAAGAGGATTATGTTATAAATAGATGGGTAAAGCAATGGAATGAGGATAATCCTGATCTGCAGGTTAACTTTGAACTAATTCCATACAATGACTACTTGACTAACAGGCTACCAACTGCATTTGCCACGAATAGTGCACCTGATATATATATGATTTCTGCAGGCAGCTTTCTGAAGTATGCAAGGGCTGGCTATATGCTTCCATTGGATGATTATATAAGCAGTGAACTGAAAAACGATTTAACTCAGGAAAGCCTGGAAGTCGCAACTTACAATAATAAAATTCTTGGCATTCCAATAGAACATGAGCCTGTTGCATTATTTTATAATAAAGAGGTGTTTAAAAAGCAGGGACTTAAACCGCCTACTACATGGGAAGAACTTGAGAATTGTGCTAAACAGTTACAATCTGATGTAATGTCGGGTATTTGTCTCCCAACGCAGGTTAATGATTATCAAAATTTCATTTTCTATACTTTCCTGGTGCAGGAGGCTACCAATAGTAGCTATGCCATGACAGTGACTGATTTTGCCACAAGCGGGACAAAAGCATTGAACTTATGGAGAAGTCTTGCAAAATATAATTATACTCTGGGAACAAATGTCGAGATGCCGTCGGACATATATCCATTTGCGACTGGTAAGTCCGCAATGCAAGTCTGTGGTTTCTGGGCGGTTAATTCGCTTAACAAGTATTATCCCGATCTGGATTATGGAATTGTGCCTGTTCCAAATCCGGAGGGGGATCATAACGTTAGTGTTTATGGAGGTTGGTATCAATCTGTTAATCCTGACAGTGAATATGCAAAGGAAGCAGCTGAATTTACAATTTGGATGTGGGGAGATGATACATCAAGACCTTATGAATGGTGCACAGAGGCAAGTACAAAAGTTCCTGCCAGAAAATCTGTTATAGAAAAAAACAGAGATATTTTCTATGAGGGAATCAATTCGCTATTCACAAAGAATATATTACCAAGTGCTGTTCCGGAGCCCAGGTACCCAGTTGAAATTTCAAATATCATCAGCAATGCCATTCAGGATGCAATGTATTCAGAAAAGGATATCAATGAGATTGCAAAAGCCGCTGAAGATGAGATGAATAAATATATTAGTAAAAATAGTGAAATATTTTAAGGTTCAAAAGGTAACATAATAGTATATTAGTTAATGAATGCGCAAAGAACAGTTCTTGTTTTTTGTGCATTTTTTTTGGGTATTTGCAGGAGATACATAAAGGATAGTTTATTTAGCAACCAAGAAAAGTTCACATAATCCAAGAAGTGCTACATTATCGTTTTTTACTTTTGGAAATATAATTTACTCATGAAAGAACAAATTATTTTTAGGAGGATTTACAAAATGAAGATCGGTATGAAATCTAGATTAGCAAGTCTTGTTCTTGCAGCTGGAATGGTAATTGGGTTGGCGGCGTGCGGATCAAGTGAAACCGCTTCTGAAACCGGTAAGGCGCAGGAAACTACCGCTGCAGTAAGCTCCACTGAAAAAACTGAAGAGAAAGCAGAGTTGAAATTTTGGACATTTCATACTAACGCAGAAAGAGAATTCATGGAATCGTTGCCCGAAAAATACAAGGCTGTAAACCCAAATGTAAATGTTACATATGAGAATTTCCCTGAATCTGATTATATGGGTACAAAGCTCACAACAGCATTTGCAGCAAATTCCGGACCTGATGTATTTGTAATGAGCTCAGGAGATTTCCTTAAGTATGCAAATAGCGGAGTGGCAATGGATTTGACTTCCTATTACACCGATGCAATTTTAAACGACTTCTTGCCAAGTTCTATTGATGCAGTAACTGTAAACAATAAAATTGTTGGTATACCTTTTGAAGTAGAATTACTTGGCTTGTACTATAACAAAGATATGTTTGCAGCAGCTGGAATAAATGTACCAAAGACTTGGGATGATCTTATCAGCGCAACCCAAAAGCTAAAGAAAGATGATGTTGCACCATTGGTTATAGAAACAACAAAGGGCTATTATCAGAACTTCACCTGGTATCCTTTCCTCTGGCAGACTGGTGCAAATATATTGGATGCTGCCACAAAAACCGGAACATTTGAAGGCGATGGCGTAGAAAAATCCCTTAAACTCTGGGGCGATTTGATAAATGCCGGGGCACCATCAAAATTGTCTATTCCTTTGACAAATGATATTTCACTTCTCGGTACAGGCAAAGCAGCTATGCAGATTTGTGGTACCTGGGCAGTTGCAACGCTGGAAAGCGAATATAAAGATACAAATATCGGACTTGCACCATTACCTATCCCTGAAGGTGGAAAAGCTGCAACTTGTGCAGGCGGATGGAAGATGATGGCTAATTCCAAGAGTACAAACCCTGATGCTGCTGCAAAATTTGCAATGTGGGCATTTGCTGAAGATGTAAACGTACCTCTTGAGTGGTGTACAAAAACTAAGTTTGCTTATTCACCAAGAAAATCAGTAGTTGAAGCTGGAAAAGAGATATATAGCAAGGGCTTGAGAGAAGTATTCACAAACGAAATTTATGATTCAGCAATAGGTGAACCTAGATACCAGGCTGAAATAGTTAATGCTGTTGGTGATGCTCTACAGAATGTTATGTTCAATAAAGGAAATCCAAAAGATGAAGCTAAGAAGGCTAATGACAAGATTAATGAATTCTTAAAATCATTTGAAGGCGCAATGTAATTAAAAAGTCTAATTCTGATACCGCCCTGACTTGATAAAAAAGTCAGGGCGGTATTAAGAAATATCTAGAGGGGATTACGATGAATAATCAGCCAAATTCTGCAATGATATTATCAAAACCTAAGAGAATCAATAAAAGAAAAGTTAAAGAGAATTTATTTGCATATGCAATGCTTGCACCGGATGTTATTGGTATTGCTGTATTTATATTTATTCCAATTTTGATTGCACTCTATGTAAGCTTTCATAACTGGAATGTACTCGAACCAATGGCCTTTGCCGGATTGAAAAATTATAAGACCTTGCTCACAGACAGTCAATGGTGGCATTCTGTTTGGACAACAGTCCTTTATACACTAATGTTTGTACCGATGGTATTCTGTGTATCCTTGCTGTTGGCAGTATTTATAAACTCTATTCCCGGGAAGATGCAGGAAATTTTAAGAACACTTTACTTTATCCCATATGCTATATCCACTGTTGTTGCTTCTCTTATATGGAGATTTATGATGGACCCTCAGAGGGGTTTTATAAATAAGATATTGAAGGTATTCGGTATACCCGCACAGGATTTTTTGGGCAGTACAAAACAAGCACTTTTTTGTATTGCAATAATCTCAGCGTGGATGCTTATAGGCTATTATACAATTATATTTCTGGCAGCCTTGAAGGATATACCAATCAGCTATTACGAAGCTGCATATCTGGATGGAGCCGGTTCCTTTCAGATATTTAAAAATATTACCTTACCATTAATAAAAGAAGTCAGCACCTTTGTTCTTATTGTTACAACAATTGCTTCCTTCCAGGTATTTGACCAGATTAAAATTTTGACAAACGGCGGACCAGCCGACGCAACAACTGTATCTGTATATTATATCTATCAGAATGCCTTTGACTATATGAAGGTTGGATATTCTTCAGCTTTGGCATTTGTACTGTTTCTTATTATATTTGTATTTAGTTTATTTCAGTTAAAATTAACAAAGGGGAATGCAGATGAATAATACAGTTGAGGCGAAAAAAAACGCAAAAATATTTTATATAAAAATTATTGTTGGAGTTATCATAGGAATAGCGATGCTTTTCCCGATTTATATGATGTTTATATCTTCAATAAAACCAAAAGCAGATGTATTTGACATGAGAATAATACCAAGTACAGTTACGTTGGATGGATATAAAACAGCCTTAAATGCAAACTTCGGAAGATATTTTTTCAACTCGCTATTTATATCATTAACTGTCACTGTTATTGCATTGATTTTTCATGCAATGTCGGGTTATGCACTTGGAAGGCTTAAGTTTCCAGGAAGAAATGCAATATTTTTGTGGATTTTAAGTACATTGATGATACCTTTTTCAGTTATCATGATTCCGTTGTTTATTTTAATGAAGCAGTTTGACTGGCTGAATTCTTACAAAGGAATAATTATTCCGGCCATTCCCCATGCATATGGTATTTTCCTATACAGACAGTTTTTTATAACAATGCCAAATGATTTACACGAGGCAGCCACAATTGATGGGTGCTCGCAACTTGGGATATTTACAAGGATATTTCTGCCCCTGTCTAAATCAATTAGTATTACACTTGGAGTAGCATTTTTTATTGCAAACTGGAACAATTACCTATGGCCCTTAATAGTTTCACAAAACCAGAAAATGTGGGTACTGCAGGTTGCTCTGGCAAACTTTATAGGCCGGAATGATACTCCATGGAATGCAATTATGGCATCGGGTGCAATTACAGTACTTCCTATCATTATAGTCTTCTTTGTATTACAAAAGAACCTTGTAGAAGGTATAAAAATGAGCGGTATAAAGTAAACAATAAACAAAATCCAATAACTTATCAAATATTACGTATGAATCCAATCTGATGATTTTATTGTAGGACAGAGATAAATAAATTTTTGAATAAGGTGGTAAAAGCTATGAAGACACCTAAAATACTGGTAGTCGGAAGTCTCGTAATGGACTTGATATACAGTACTTCAAAGGTACCAAATGAAGGGGAAACGGTAAATGACGGAATTTCATTTACATCTGCTCCCGGAGGAAAAGGTGCAAATCAGGCAGTACAAGCAGCAAGACTGGGTATTGATGTAGCTATGGTGGGCAAGCTGGGAAAGGATATGTTCGGAGACGAGTTACTAAAGGCCATAAAGGATGCCGGAATCAATACTGATTATATTTTAAGAGACGAGTCTGTTTCTTCCGCTGTAAGTAATATTATTCTCGAGGTGGCGAAAAATAGAAAAACAAAAAACAGAATAATTGTGGTACCAGGAACAAACATGAAGCTAACAGTTGAAGATGTTGCTTTCCTTAAAGATAAAATTTCTGAATATGACATGGTTATCTTGCAGCTGGAAATTCCGCTGGAGGTTAATAAATGTGTTATTGAATATGCACATGAAAAGGGAGTTCCAGTAATGCTTAATTCGGCTCCTTATCAAGAGCTGGATGATGAGATGCTTTCGAAATTAGCTTATATATCACCTAATGAACATGAAGTATATGGGTTGACAGGTATCAAAACAACCAAAGAGGATGGAAGTATTGATATCAAAAGAGTCGAAAAGGCTGCAAAGGCATTGCTGGATAAGGGTGTTAAAAACGTAATTATAACCTTGGGCAGTAATGGTGTGGCATTTATGAATAAGGATATGTTCCTCGTCAAGCCATGTATAGACATAGTAGATGTAGTAGACCCGACTGCAGCAGGAGATTCCTTTACAGGTGCATTTTGTTCAGCAGTATGTATGGGTATGCAGCCCGACAAAGCTCTTGATTTTGCAAATTATACTGCAACATTGACAGTGTCGAGGATGGGAGCTATAACATCACTACCAACCATAAAGGAGGTAAGAGACCTGATGGAAAAAGATAATTATTATGAAAATAATGGAGGCGCTAAGATGGAAAAATCATTAGATGAAATACTACAGGATTTTGTAAATATTTCATTAAATGAAATGCAGGAGCTAAAAAATAAAATTAACCTAAAGTTTTATGAAGCAGCAATAAACCTCATAATCGATGCCGAAAAAAATGGAAACAGAGTACATATTACAGGGATTGGAAAACCCGGACATGTAGCTGGATATATTGCCTCTCTTCTATCTTCTACCGGAACACCTACATATGAATTAAATGGAACCGAAGCAGTCCATGGTTCATCAGGGCAGGTAAGACAGGGGGATGTAGTAATTGCAATATCCAACAGCGGTGAAACCTCCGAACTGAAAGCAACGGTCACAGCACTGAAGAATAACGGAGCAAAAATTATAGCTGTTACAGGTGGGGAAGAATCATGGTTGGCCCAAAATAGCGATGTATTCCTCTATGCAGGAGTAAACAAGGAGGGCGATCCCCTCAATAGAGCACCGAGGGCTTCAATATTAGCTGAAGTGTACGTGCTTCAGGGGTTAAGCCTATTGTTGCAATGTGAAAAGAATATAACTCCTCAGCAGTACGTAAAATGGCATCCGGGAGGAACGCTGGGACAATTGAGGGAAAGTGAAATTAGGTAAGCTGATACAGAAAGCATAAATACCGGTAATATTTGAAATCTATAAACTAAATAAACGAATTTCCAGGTGGTGGGATAATGGATATGATGAATGCGAAAAATAGTATAAGTCAGATGAGAAATGGAAGATCGCGCAGAGTTTCAAGCTATGATAGATCCGGAGGCAATAAGGATTATTATACACTTTGTCCTAATGAGAAGCTTGAAATATGTGATATAAAGGGAGCAGGCTATATCAGGCACATATGGATGACCATGGCTCCAGATGGTACAAGTAATGAAGAGTTCCTTCCAAGGAAGGTAATACTGAGAATGTTTTGGGATGGAGAGGAAGCACCGAGTGTAGAAGCACCCATAGGAGATTTTTTTGGTATGGGACATGGCATTACAAAAAATTATGCCTCCGCCTGCCTTATGATGAGTCCCGAAGATGGTAAGGCACTCAACTGTTTTTTTCCAATGCCGTTTGCATCGAATGCCAGAATAGAGGTTGAAAGTAATGCGGAGGATACATTAAAGTTCTATTTTTATATTGACTATGAGGAAGTGGAGCAGCTTCCGGTAAATGAACTCAGATTTCATGCTTCATGGAATAGAGAATGTCCTACAGCTGGAGTTTCTGATAAGGAAATGGGCAATGAGGAATATGAGTTTGGAGGCAAAAATGTTACTGGAGCAGGGAATTACGTTATACTCGAAGCCAGAGGAAAGGGACATTATGTTGGCTGCAATTTTAATGTTCATAACCTGAGAGCTACCAATGAATGGAACTGGTATGGAGAAGGAGATGACATGATATTTATAGATGATGAACAATGGCCGCCTTCACTTCATGGAACCGGAACCGAGGATTACTTTAATACTGCATGGTGTCCACAACAGGAAGTTTGTACACCATATCACGGAATCATTCTGGGAGGTGGTCCTAATTGGAGTGGTAAAATCTCAACATACAGATATCACATTCAAGATCCCGTAATGTTTGATAAAAGTATAAAAGTCACTATAGAACATGGACATAATAATCACCGCAGTGACGATATAAGCTCAACAGCTTACTGGTATCAAACAGAACCGCATCTGGAATTTAAGCCCATTCCAGAACTGGAGGACAGACTGCCGTTACCCGAGGTAAAGCCACAAAATGAAGAAAATTTAAAAAGAATATTTGGACATAAAAATCCTTAATAACGGGAGACCATAAATTTCTCTATTCAAAGCATTGCGAAAGGGTCTGCTGCAAAATGGCTATTCAGCGAATTTTGCAGCAGACCCTTTCGGTGCTTCAAGTCTTTGCTATTTACAATCCTGGTATTAAGATAAAGATTCACAGTTTCCAAGTCTTTATAAATATATTAAATCCACTATAAACTTAAAAAAATTAACAAAACCACTAAATATTATGATACTTTATTTATGTACTTTATAATTTTTCGGAGGAAAATTATGTATAAGGTTTTTTTAGTGGAGGATGAATTTGTAATAAGGGATGGTATCAAGAACAAAATTCATTGGGAAGAAGAGGGTTTTATATTAGTCGGAGATGAAAGTGATGGTGAATTGGCCTATCCGCTCATAGTTAGAGAACAGCCAGACATTCTGATTACAGATATAAAAATGCCCTTCATGGACGGTCTTGAGTTAAGTAAATTGTTAAAAAAAGATATGCCTCAGCTGAAAATCATTATTATCAGCGGATATAGTGATTTTGGCTATGCACAACAAGCAATTGATATTGGTATCAGTGAATATCTGCTTAAGCCGATAACATCCAGTAAGCTGATAGCTGCAGTAAAAAATGCCGCTGCTGTAATTGAAAAAGAACGGAAGGAAAAAGAAATACTCGAACAGTATCAGCAGTTGGTTTATCAGAAACAGGGAGAAAAAAGAAAGGACTTTTTTAATGCACTGGTCAGCGGGAAGATGTCTCTTTCACAAATTATTGAACAGGAAGAGGAACTTGGAATAGATATGGTGGCAAGAGCCTTTTGTGTTTTACTGTTTCAATTTAAAGGACAAGAGGAAATGTACGAATACTCAAATGATATTGTATACTGCGAAATGAAAATGACTCAGGCCCTGAGCAGCTTTCCTGACATAAAAGTATTTGAGCGTGGTATGGATGGATGGGCTTTTATACTTACGGGCGAAAATGATTTGAGGGTTAATCAGTTAACCCGGGAACTGTGTAATTTATTGATTGGTATCTGTGAAGACAAGGCACATTATTTTGGTGGAATCGGTAGAGTTGTTCATCGTATCCGTGACTTACAGCAGTCCTATCTTGATGCTAACAGTGCTTTCTCCCTTCGTTATTTCGAAAGCAGGGATCAGTTTTTATCATATAATGATGTTAGTAATATTAAGGGTCAGGTAGGAAACAGGATTAACGTCAGTGAGCTGGATCTAGAGAAGCTTGATAGAAATTCATTGGAAGAATTCTTAAAGAGAGGTACCATTCATGATGTTGATGGATTTGTAGACAGCTATTTTGACGGGTTTGGCTCCAATGCTATGAGGTCAACTATTTTTCGGCATTATATCATAATGGATGGTTATTCTGCTATCATTAAATTCCTTAAGACCATGAAGTACCCAAGGGAGAAAATAGACAACAGCCTCAAGAGAATGAATAGTGTCATTGAACACCTTTCCAGTTTTGAGGACTGCAGTAAATTTTATAAATCCATACTGAAAGAAGCCATCGAGCTTCGTAATAAAAACAGTCAGAAAAGATATGCCGGTCTTATTGAACAGGCGAAGGAGTATATCAATCTAAAATTTGCTATGAGTGATCTTTCGCTAGACCAGGTGGCATCTACCGTTAATCTTAGTCCCAATTATTTTAGCTCACTTTTTAATCAGGAAACCGGGATGACCTTTATTGAATATCTTACTGACATTCGTATGGAGAAGGCCAAGGATTATTTAAGATGTTCAGGCAAAAAAATAACGGATATCGGTTATTTAGTAGGATATCTTGATTCCCATTATTTCAGTTATATATTTAAAAAGACACAGAATTGTACACCCTCCGAATACAGGCTGCAGGGTAAAGGTGAAGAATGAGAAGAAATAATTATGAAAAACCAATTAAATATCCCTTAAGGCTTAAGTTTTCCCTTGTAGCTGTTGTTATCATCATTCCAATGATAATTCTGTCGGTTTACCAGATTGCCGCTCTACATAATTATAGCACTGCATATGATGCCATAGTGCGAAGGATTACTTCAGCTAATACTTATAATCTCAATTTTAAAGAGGAAATGGATGAAAGCATGTATAAGATTGTTGTAGAAGCAGAAACTTTTGAATCCATTGATAAAAACAGCGATTTAAAGAATCCCTATAAGCTCATAGAGGATGCAAGAGAGAATTTTACTAATCTGCAGAAGATAACATCGAGCAGAGATAGTCTTGATTGGATTAAACGCATTCTGCTTAATCTTAATACCTTGAAGGACAGGATTAACGAAATACGTGACAATCTAAATCAGACAGGCCATTATGAAGAGAATATTAAAATGCTGGAATCTGATATTTATATACTAACCGAAATGTTTCAGGAAGAGATTCAATATTATATTTATTATGAAACTCAGGATTTTGAAGATATAAGGCAGAGCCTTAATGAACAAGTAACCAATGTAATAGTGACAATCATTGTGGCATTAGCTTCTATTATCGTGGCATCCGTTTTAGTTAACATTCTTGTTACAGATAGCATTACAAAACCAATCAGGACGTTATGTGATAAAACTGCTATGGTGGCAAAGGGAGATTTTACAGCCAGGACAACCTGTAATAATCATGATGAACTGTCAATATTATCTGACAGCTTTAACGACATGGCTTTCAAACTGGAACAGCAGGTTAAAAGTATCAAACTGGAACAGGAAAACTTAAGGCATATGGAATCAAAGCTTCTACAAGCCCAGATTAATCCTCATTTTTTATATAATAGCTTGGATACAATTATCTGGCTGATAGAAGGAGATAAAAATAGAGAGGCAATCGATATGGTGGTATCTCTTTCCGAGTTTTTCAGAACTGTTGTTAGTAAGGGGAAGGATTTCATCACCATTCGTGAAGAGGAAATACATATTAAAAGTTATCTGCAGATACAACAGTCACGATATAAAGATATACTTGACTATGAAATTGATATTCCTGAAGAACTTTACGGATATCAGATTTTGAAGCTGACTATGCAGCCACTTATTGAGAATTCTTTATATCATGGAATTAAAATGTTAAGAGCAAAAGGCAAAATTACAGTAACAGGTGAAATGAAAGACCAGATCATTTGCTTCCACGTGATTGATAATGGGATTGGATTGGATGAACAGGAGTTGGACGCTTTAAGAAAAGAAATTGAAATGCCGGGTAACAAGCAAAGCTCAGGTTTTGGACTTGCAAACGTTAATAAAAGAATTAAATTGAACTATGGTAATATGTATGGGCTGGATATACAAAGTAAAAAAGGGGAAGGCACAGACATCACAATTAGGATTCCTGCAAGACAGGCGGAGAATGAACGAATAGAGGTAGTATATGAATAAAAAGATTAAAATCATGCTATGGATTTTCTGTATTGTTTTAATAGTGCTTGCCAGCTTCAGCCTAAGGCCGTGGAAAAACCTTCAAAATAATAACAATGATAATACAAGGAATATTGATTCCGATCTGACCATTGTGGGTTTTTCCCAGCTTGGTTCTGAATCAGACTGGCGTTCAGCAAATACAAAATCCATACAGAATGCTCTTGTTAAAAAGAATGGATTTTCATTGATCTTTTCTAATGGTAGACAGAGCCAGGAAAATCAGATTAAGGATGTAAGGAGTTTTATTTTTCAGGAGGTTGATTATATTGTAATTGCTCCAGTGACCGAAACCGGGTGGGACACAGTATTAGAGGAGGCAAAGCAGGCTGGTATTCCGGTTATAATTGTGGATCGTATGATTGAAACTAAAGATGAAAGCCTTTATGTGGCATGCGTGGGCACTGATAAGTATTTAGAAGGTATGAAGGCAGGCCAGTGGCTGGAAAAATATCTGGAGGAGCAAAAAAAAGAAAATGACAATTCAAAGAAAAAGGAATCCTTATCAGAAGAAACACCTTTGAAGGAAAAGAGGGTACAAAATAAGGATATCATAAATATTGTCGTTCTTGAGGGTACTTTAAATTCAACTGCTCAGATTGGACGTTCCAAAGGATTTATGGATGTAGCCAAACTACACAGCAATTGGAATATTCTCGCCCATGAAAACGGTGATTTTACAAAAGCAAAGGGCAAGGAAGTAATGGAGAAGTTTTTGAAGATATATGATGATATTGATGTATTAGTTTCACAGAATGACGATATGACATTTGGTGCAATAGAGGCAATTCAGGAGGCCGGATTAACCTGCGGAATAAACGGGGATATAACCGTCATCTCCTTTGACGCAGTTTCTGAAGCATTTGATAAGATGGAAGCAGGTCTGATTAATGTTGATATTGAGTGTAATCCTTTGCAAGGCCCGATAATAGCAGAGATAATAGAACGCCTGGAAAAGGGAGAAAAGGTTGATAAGATATCATATGTGGATGGAAAGGTCTTTGAGGCAGAAACCGCAAGTTCAGACCGTGTCGGACGGAGCTATTAGATCTTCATACCGGAACGTAAAAAAATAAACAAAATTCATAAAAATCTTAACCAACGAATAAAGGAAATTAAAGCACAGTAAAAATTACTACAATTACTGGAATAATTTCCGTATTTTTATGCGTATATGTTTAATATACTTGGCGTAAAAAGAGAACTCGATATTTTGAGTTAAAAAATGATTGGGAGGAAATATCCATGAAGAGATTAATTTCTTTAATCCTGGCATTGGCACTGGTGTTTACACTTGCAGCATGCGGCGGTAAAGCTGCTAGTAAAGGAGAAGGCAAATCAGACAAGAAAGTTACTGTAGGTGTTGTGCAGACAAACGCTAACGAGTCAGACTGGCGTACAGCCAACACAAAATCCTTCAACGAAGCTTTTGCAGCAGCAGGTTTTGAGACAAAGATGGTTTTCGGTGAAGGAGACCATTCAACACAGATTAAACAGGCACAGCAGCTCATCCAGGAAGAGGTTGACTACCTTGTAGTCTTAGGAATTCAGAAAGCAGGCTGGGAAGATGTGGCAAAGGCTGCTAAGGATGCCGGAATACCATTTATCATGGCAGACCGTCAACTTGACTTGCCAGAGGCGCTTTACACCGCGATGGTATGCTCAGATTTCGAGGCAGAGGGCAAAAAGGCTGTTGATTGGATTAAGAAGCAAGCACTTCCTGAAAACAACATTGTTGTAATTGGCGGCGACACAGGCGCTACTGCTCAGCTCGGACGCTCCAAAGCTATTGAAGACGGCGCAAAGGAAAACGGCTGGAATATTGTATTCAACCAAAACATGAAGGGTTGGGATGAAGCTCTTGCAAAGCAGGCTGTTGCTGAACTTATTGCTAAAGGAACTAAATTCAATATTATTTATGCTGAAAATGATAACATGGCTCGTGGCGCTTGTGCCGCTATGGATGCTGCTGGTATTACATATGGCAAGACCGGCAATGTAAAGGTTATAGCTTTTGATGCAAATCAGTGGGCACTTAAGCTGGTTCTTGAAGGAAAAATCAACCTGGACATAGAGTGTAATCCTCTTCATGGTCCTCGTATAGTAGAGCTCATTAATAAGCTTGAAGCTGGTGAGGAAGTCGAAAAGAATGCATTTGTTAAAGAGGAAGTGTTTGACAGTAATACAATAACAAAAGAAATTGTTGATGCACGTAAATATTAATTACATAATAGTTTCTGTTGATTGAAATGCGCGGCACCGAGCATATGGCTATTGATTGCAGATCTTGGTACCGCGCATTTCCTAAAGTCAATTACTATTGCATAAAGCCGATGGTGGGTTTGAGGGCGTAGTTGACTTTATGACAGAAGTGAAGAAGTACCAGAAGTGACAGGATAATGTACGATATAGTTTCTGAACGGAGGATTGAGTATTATCACTATGCAGAACACCGTACTTACAATGAAAAATATATATAAAAGCTTTCCCGGTGTACGGGCTTTACAAAATGTGGATTTCACTTTATATGAAGGGGAGATCCATGCGCTTATGGGCGAAAATGGTGCCGGAAAGTCCACCTTAATAAAGGTTTTGACAGGGGTCTACACTAAGGATGCCGGAGAAATTTATATTAAAGGACTCAATAGGCCAGTTAATATCAAATCGCCTCAAGAAGCCCAAAGGCTCGGAATAAGCACCGTGTATCAGGAAATTACCTTGTGTCCCAACTTAACAGTTGCTGAGAATCTGTTTATTGGTAGAACCAATGATCTCTTAGTTAATTGGAAAACGAGCAACAAGAGAGCAGAAAGTATTCTAGAAAGTCTGGGCATACCTGCAAAACCAACGCAGCAACTGTCCAATTGCTCCATAGCGGTTCAGCAAATGGTAGCCATTGCACGAGCTGTCGACATGGACTGCAAGGTATTGATACTTGACGAGCCTACCTCATCGTTGGATGAACAGGAAGTCGCCAAGCTGTTTACACTTATGCGTGAACTCAAGAGCAGAGGGGTAGGAATAATATTTGTTACCCATTTCCTGGATCAGGTTTACGCGCTATGCGATAAAATCACCGTTTTACGTAATGGTGAGCTGGTTGGAGAATATCTTATTAAAGACTTACCAAGGATAGAACTTGTCGCCAAAATGATGGGTAAGGAACTAGGCGATTTAGCTGACATACATAAGGTCGGAAAATCAGGTTCCGATGACGCTAAAGAAGCGATTCTTGAAACAGAAGGACTTTCTAGCACTTCAGGTGTAAAGCCATTTAATTTTACTGTGTACAAGGGTGAAGTAACGGGATTTGCCGGTCTGCTGGGATCTGGCCGCAGTGAGTGTGTTCGTGCAATTTTCGGTGCAGATAAGGTCATAAAAGGCAAGTTGAAAATCAAAGGCGAGAATGTGAACATTACTTCGCCCATAAAAGCCATGAAGAAAGGAATAGGATATCTTTCCGAGGACCGTAAGCGGGACGGAATTATTGGTGACTTATCAGTCAGGGATAATATAATACTTGCACTGCAGGTTATGCGAGGTTTTTTCAAACCGTTTACTAAGGCTCAGGCCCAGGCATTTGCGGATGAGTATATAAGTCTTCTAGGCATAAAAACCGCATCGGCAGATACTCCCATTAACTCTTTGTCAGGGGGAAATCAGCAAAAGGTAATTCTTGCCCGTTGGCTGCTCACTCATCCAGATTATCTCATTCTTGATGAGCCAACACGTGGAATTGATATTGGAACAAAGGTAGAAATTCAAAAGCTGGTACTTAAACTTGCATCTGAGGGGATGGGTATCACATTTATTTCATCTGAGATTGAGGAAATGCTTCGTACCTGTTCCAGACTGATTGTTATGCGTGACCTGCATGTGGTAGGAGAATTGCAGGGCGAAGATATGACACAGGATAAAATTATGTATACCATAGCGGGAGGAGTAAGTCAAAATGACCAAAATCAGTACTAAACTTGATACCGACCGTTCTACATCTGTCCTTAAAGCAGTAATGGAGCACAGATTGTTTATTCCAATTGCGTTTCTAGCATTTCTCTTGTTAATTAACATATTTATCAATCCGGGTTTTCTGAGAATCAGCCTGGGCAAAGACAGTATTGGTAATCCTGTCTTAATAGGGAATTTAGTTAATATACTTAATAATTCAACAGAGCTTGTCATTCTTTCTATAGGAATGACACTGGTTACTGCCTCTTCCAGAGGCCAGGATATAAGTGTAGGTGCGACAATAGCCATTGTTGGAGGAGTTATTATGCGGGTCCTTTGTGGGAACGAAACTCAACCAGCTGAATTGAAGGCACCCATTATAGTCGCACTCTTACTTGGCTGTCTTGCCGGAGTAGCTTGCGGGGCCTTTAATGGTATTCTTGTTTCAAAATTTAAAATTCAACCCATGGTTGCAACACTCATCCTCTTTACAGCAGGCCGATCCATAGGCTCAATGGCAATGGGTGGGCTGAAGCCTAAAGCCGTGGAGACCTTTGGATATTACGGCAACTTTATTCCGAAAATACCTATACCGACACCGATACTTATTAGCATTGTTGTTGTCGTTATAACTTTCCTTATGCTGAAAAAAACCAACCTAGGTCTGTATACACAGTCTGTAGGTATCAATGATAAATCCTCAAGACTGAACGGTCTTAATCCGGCAATGATTAAGTTTTTATCATTTGTCATATTGGGTCTTTGTGTGGGTATTGCCGGTTTCATTCAATCAAGCAGGGTACAAACTGTTAATCCTTACACAATAGTACCTAGCATTGAAATGGATGTTATTTTGGCAGTCGCCCTTGGGGGTAATTCATTGGGTGGAGGCAAATTCAATATGACAGGTTCGATTATTGGAGCATATACCATCCAGACTCTGACCTCCATGCTGACTACGCTTAATGTCAACACAAATGCCGTACCGGTCTTCAAGGCTGTGATAATTATTATACTTGTAGCCATTCAGACACCAATTGTCAAAAGCTTCTTTGACAAAAAAAATGTATCATTCAGAATGACTGCAGGCGATGTAAAGGAGCGTGGCTAGTATGTCACTCGAGAATAGGACTCAAGGTTCCGACAATATAACAGTTATTCAGAAGAAGTTGAAACTTAAGGATTCTCTGACAGATACCACTTTCTTACTGACAATAACTATTTCACTGTTTATTGCAATCTATATACTTGCTATTGTCTTCCTTGGAGATAAAGGTTTCAGTAAGGTACAAATGTTTTTTAACCTATTCAATGAAAACGCAGCTCTGATCGTAATTGCCTGTGGGCTTACTATAGTCATGATAACGGGCAGTATTGATATTTCGGTAGGAGGCTCGACAGCACTTATTTGTACAGCCTGTATTGTATGTCTTAACAACTATGGTTTTAACTTTTTTACCTCTCTTATTCTGGCCTTGGCCATCGGTCTGACATTCGGCGCAGTTCAAGGGTTCCTTGTGGCATATCTGGATATGCAGCCTTTTATCGTTACCCTTGCAGGTATGTTCTTGGGCCGAGGTTTAGTTGCTTTGATAGAAGTAAATCAGATACAGGTGGATAACCCTGGTTTTGAGAAGCTGTCGGGGGCCCGAATACAGATTCCCTTTATAGGTGATGTCAATAGGAAGGGCGTTTTCATTCAGTCAAACCTGGAATACGGAGTTATTGTAGCGCTTATTATAGTCTGTCTGATGTTCTGGTTACTCAAGAAGACAAAACTCGGACGCAGCTTTTATGCAGTTGGCGGGAATGCGCAAAGTGCCCTGATGCTTGGTATAAACGTAAAGAAAACCAGGTTTTATGCTCATTTGCTTTGCGGCTTGCTTGCAGGTATCGGCGGATTCTTATACCTTTTCCATACTCGTTCGGGCTCGGTTCAGCAGGCAACCGGTCTTGAAATGGATGCCATCGCTGCGTCCATTATTGGTGGCACACTACTTACAGGCGGCGTAGGTAATATCTTTGGTACTCTATTCGGCGTACTGACAAGCGGAATTGCATTACTGGTGGTTACTGCAATAGGCAGCCAGGACCCGTGGTGGCCACAGATCACACGGGCAGCGATGCTATGCTTCTTTATTGTACTTCAGAGTGTCATTTGTTCGCGAAAGAAGAATAAGATATAAATACCGACAAGTCCATCATTGATATAACTGTAACATTGAATTGCGTGTGTTAAATACTCATGATTAATCTTCTCAATCCAGCCGGGTTAAAGTAAAGAGTATCCCCGAAAGGAAGGGGTAGAGCCTAAGTTTAAATTTGCCGACGGCTATGTATGCTATATTTATATATAAGACAAGATAAAAAGGTTGACTGATAAAAAGATGATTACCACATTTTATTTGGAAGGAAATAAGCGGTGAATGTCGAATAACAATACTAAGGGATGTTAACCTATAAAAGCTATACAAAAAGCTAAAATACACAGCTTAGAGGAGAAAGAATATGAGCCTTGAATTTAATGAAATTAAAAATGTTATTGTTAATGGACAAACAGTAGTCGGAATTGAGTTGGGATCGACTCGAATCAAAACCGTCCTTATAGGTACAGACAATGCACCAATCGCATCCGGTAGCCATGAATGGGAAAACAGTTATGTAAATAATATTTGGACCTATAGCTTAGAGGACATTTGGAAGGGCATTCAGGACAGTTACCAGAATATGGTCAGCAGTGTCAAGAGTCGGTTTGGTGTAGATATAAAATCTGTTCGCTCAATTGGGTTTAGTGGTATGATGCATGGTTATATGGCTTTCGATAAGAACGGAAATCTATTAACACGATTTCGTACCTGGCGTAACAATATAACAGGTCAGGCTTCAGAGGCACTGACCACATTGTTTAATTATCCTATTCCACAAAGATGGAGTATTGCGCATCTTTATCAAGCCATCTTGAATCAGGAAAAGCATGTATCTGAAATAAGTTATATAACAACACTTGCCGGCTATATACATTGGAAATTAACCGGACAAAAAGTTTTGGGGATCGGTGAGGCATCGGGAGTTTTCCCAATTGACTCAAAGACTAAAGTATTCAATGTACAAATGGTTGAGCAATTCAATAAACTGGTTGCCCAACAAAACTTCCCATGGAAATTGGAGAATATCCTCCCGACTGTTCTGGTATCCGGAGATAAAGCTGGTGAATTAACACCAGAGGGAGCGAAGCTCCTGGATATTACCGGACAGCTGCAGCCAGGTATTCCTATGTGTCCACCCGAGGGTGATGCGGGAACCGGAATGGTTGCTACCAACAGTGTGGCTGCTCGTACCGGTAATGTGTCTGCAGGAACATCCGTATTTGCGATGATTGTACTCGAAAAGGAATTGTCTAAGGCATATTCAGAGATAGATCTGGTGACAACACCCGATGGTAAACTGGTAGCTATGGCGCATTCCAACAATTGTACATCCAATTACGATGCTTGGATTGGATTATTCGCTGAAGCAATTAAAGCGTTAGGCATGGAGATTGACAAACCAAAACTCTATGACACTTTACTTGGTATGGCACTACAAGGTGACCCGGACTGCGGAGGTTTATTATCCTATGGGTACTTATCAGGTGAGCATATGACTCATTTTGAAGAAGGTCGTCCCCTGTTTGTGCGTAGTTCACACAGCAAATTTAATCTGGCTAACTTTATGCGTGTCAATTTATTTACATCACTTGGTGCTTTAAAAATAGGCATGAATATTCTTTTGGAAAAGGAAATGGTAAAGGTAGATAAAATTTTGGGCCATGGGGGCTTTTTCAAGACAAAGGAAGTTGGACAGAAAATCATGGCCGCTGCAGTTAACGCTCCGGTATCGGTTATGGAAAATGCCGGAGAAGGTGGAGCCTGGGGTATTGCCTTGCTGGCATCTTACATGGTAAATCGAAAGGAAAATGAGTCTCTGGACGATTTTCTCAATCAGAAGGTTTTCGATGGACAAAAGGGAAGTATCGTAGAACCTGATCCTTCAGATGTTGCAGGGTTTAATGAATTTATGAAACGCTACACTAACGGATTGGCTATCGAAAGAGCTGCTGTAGATTATCTGAAATAGAACTGTATAAAATACCACTTTGTTTTTATTAAGGAACCATTTGCCCAAGAGGTAAATGGTTCTTTTCTCCATACAAGGTGTAAGAAATTCTATGTCTCCGCCGCAGATCACACGGCCAGCGATGATCTGCGCGTACATATTAATAAACGCATCCGCCCCAGCATATAATAATGCGGAGGTGCTTTTTATGAAGAAAATAAACTGGTTCCAGCTTATTGCCATTATCCTTATAACAGAGTTGGTAGGTGTACTCGGTAGTTTATTCTCAGGTAACATGGGGCAAAGCTTCACAACGCTTAAGAAACCACCGTTATCGCCACCGGGGTGGCTTTTTGGAATTATTTGGCCGATACTATACCTTTTAATGGGGATTGCTGTGTATATTATTTACCAAAAGCCAAAGACACCTGAGAGTCAAAAAGCAATTAATTTATACTGGATACAGCTGCTTGTTAATTTTCTCTGGCCCATTGTATTTTTCCGTTTTGAGTTGTATTGGATAGCTGTTGCAGTTATTCTTATATTAGATGTTTTGGTCTTTTTGACTACTGTATGGTTCTATAAGATTTCAAAAGTGGCTGGATACCTGATGATTCCGTATCTACTTTGGATTCTTTTTGCCACATATTTAAATATTGGAATTGCATTAATGAATTAATTTCTATAAATATGAGGTGTAATTTTATGAATTATAAAGTAAGATGTAAATAATAATGATGGAAAGGCTGGATAATTTTACAATACTGAGTTAATATATAAAATAATAAATTTTATATATTGAGGGGTGGGATGAATATGCTTATTCATAAAGGTACTCAGGAGCTTCGAACAAAGAGATTGAGACTTAGAAAGTTCGATATTTCTGACGCAACATTCATGTATAAAAACTACGCTACTGATGAGAGGGTTACTAAATTTCTTACTTGGACGCCGTATAAAACCATAGAAGATGTTGAAATCTTTCTGTCAGATACCATTAACCAGTATTCATTTATGAATGTTTATCATTGGGCAATAGATATAAACAATGAAATTGTTGGAAGTATATCAACAACAGCTATAGACGAAAAAAATTGTAACTGTGAAATAGGTTACTGTATCGGATACAACTATTGGAATAAAGGAATAACTAGTGAAGCATTATCTGCCGTAATGAGCTTTCTTTTTAAAGAGGTAGGTATACACAAAATTACTGCGAAGCATGACATCGATAATCCGGCTTCAGGTAAAGTAATGCAAAAATGCAATATGACCTGTGAGGGGAAATTACGTGAGCATTATTTACGTCATGATGGAACATATTCAGATTCATTAGTTTACGGTATATTAAAAAATGAATTTGAGAAATTTTAGTAATAATATTATGTTAAGACAGTAAAGGGTCTATGGCAAAATGGCTTATTCAGCCAATTTTACTATAGACCCTCAGTTTTTTTAACTATTTTGATTCCATAATGGATGTATAAATAGCATCAGCAAGTTTGTCAAGGTCAGGTTCCCGGTCTGCCTTCATGGAAGAACGGACATCCATTGGTTCACCCACCAGTTCCATATTCTGCAAAGCCTCAACATGTTCTTTCATGGATTTTAACGCGGCACTTGCCCAGCTGTGATTACCTATGATAGACACCTTACGGTCCTTTAAGCCAAGTACCGAAATATCTTTGAGTATTGCATCCATACCAAAATAAAGCTGCATATTGTAGGTAGGGGATGCAAGTACCATATTGCTGTATTTCCATAAATCTGAAATGATATATGAAGCATGAGTCTTTGATACATCATACATGTGCATGTCACGAATACCTCGCTGAGCAAGTTTATTCGCTAAAATCTGGACTATATTTTCTGTATTACCATACATGGATGCGTAGACAAATACCACACCCTTCTTCTCAGGCTCATAACGGCTCCACTTATCGTACAAATCAAGGATAAAGGGGATTTTTTCACCACGCCAGATATAACCATGTAAAGCACAAATCATATTGATTTCAAGTCCTGCCAACTTTTTGAATAAAGCCTGAACCTGAGAACCATAACGGCCTACAATATTTGAGTAATAGCGTCTGGCTTCATCGATATCAATATAATCCATCTCATCAGCAAAGAGATTTCCTGAAAAAGCACCGAAGGAACCAAAAGCATCTGCAGAAAATAAAATGCCTCGGGACACTTCATATGTTACCATAACCTCAGGCCAATGAACCATGGGAGCGGTATAAAAGCGAAGTGTTGTACCGCCAAAGGATAGCTCATCGCCATCCTTAACCTCGAGATAGTTAGAGGTCATATCCATTTTATAAAACTGTTCCATAAATTGGAACGTCTTTTTGTTGCCCACGAGTCTGACATTGGGATAACGACGCACAATGTCCTCAATATTGGCACAATGGTCGGGCTCCATATGATTTACGATTAGGTAATCGAGCTCACGGCCACCTAATACATGAGTAATATTTTCAAGATATAATTCACTAATGGAACGGTCAACAGTATCAACCAGGGCTGTTTTTTCATCCATAATCAAATAAGAATTATATGCCACACCATTCGGTAATGGAAACATATTTTCAAAAAGCTCTAAGCGCCTGTCACTGCCACCGACCCAAAATATGTTTGGTGTTATTTCCTGAACACAATACACAAATTTCATCTCCAATCAAAATTTATTCTATTAATAAACATACAAATATTAAAACATATATAACATTTATACATACTTAATTTATACAACTAATACAGTAATAATAACATATGAAAGCAATTATAGCAATTTTGAAACTATAGGAATTATTTAAAAAAACTACGGTTTTGGCTGATTGACAATCGAATTTTTAGTAGGTATACTAAATATGTAATGGTTACAATTGTGAAATCATACCATATAGAAGAGGGTTTGTCATGGGCAAGAAAATTGCAAATTTAGCTGATTCTCTTATAAAGAATAATATTAAACCGTCTCTTCAAAGAATAAAGATTCTCCAATATCTGGTTGATAATAAATCTCATCCTACTGTTGATGAGATTTATCAAGAGGTTGTCAAAGAAATCCCGACTTTATCAAAAACAACAGTTTATAGCACCCTAAGTCTTTTCATTGAATCAAATATCCTTAGAGGTCTATATATTGAAGAAAATGAAATAAGGTATGATTGTATTCTGGCTAATCATGGTCATTTTAAATGCTACAAGTGTAAAAAAATATATGATTTTAAGATAAACATTGATGACTTTGAAGGCAATGGTTTGGAGAATTTTCAAATCAATGAGAAATGTGTTTATTTTAAAGGAATATGCCCTTATTGTAATGATAAGACAGTAGTTTAGAAACGATAATTTATCAAATTCGGAGGAACTGCATGGATAACAAAGCCCTTTTTAATATTGGATACGGTTTGTATGTGTTGGCAGCAAAGGATGGGGATAAAAGTAATGGATGTATCGTTAATACTGTGATGCAAGTTACAAGTAATCCTCTTGTAATTGCAGTGGGCGTAAGTAAGCAAAACTTCACTCATGATATGATATTAAAATCCAAAGAATTTAATATTTCGATATTAACGAAGGATACCCCCTTTGAGGTTTTTAAGCATTTTGGTTTTCAATCAGGTAAAAATGTTGATAAATTATCAAGTTATGAGGATAAGTTAATAGGTGAAAATGGACTTTTTTACTTATCCCAGTTTACAAACTCATATCTATATTGCAAGGTTATGGATGTAATAGATTTCGGAACTCACTCAGTGTTCAAGGCATTAGTAATTGATGCTAATTCAATTACTAATGATGAATCTGTTACTTATACATATTATCATAAATATATCAAACCAAAACCGACCCAGGAAGCTAAGAAGGGGTGGCGTTGCAATATTTGTGGCTATATACATGAAGATGAAAATTTGCCATCGGATTTTATATGTCCGATTTGTAAACATGGAGCAATTGATTTTACTAAAATTCAAAATGAAAGAGGAGGAGTTACCATGAACATCAAAGGAACTAAAACTGAAAAAAATCTAGCTGCAGCATTTGCTGGTGAATCACAGGCAAGAAATAAGTATACTTATTTTGCGTCTGTAGCAAAAAAAGAAGGCTATGAGCAGATTGCCGCGATTTTTGAAGAAACTGCCAACAATGAAAAAGAACATGCAAAGCTCTGGTTTAAAGCACTTGGAGAACTGGGAGATACAGCGGCTAATTTACTTCATGCGGCTGAGGGAGAAAACTACGAGTGGACTGATATGTATGCAGGCTTTGCAAAGGATGCAGAGGAAGAAGGCTTTACTGCCCTAGCCGCTCAGTTCAGGATGGTTGCCAAAATTGAGAAAGCCCACGAGGAAAGATACCGTGAACTTCTTAGCAACGTTGAAATGCAGAAGGTTTTTGAAAAGTCTGAAGAAACCATGTGGGAATGCCGCAACTGCGGACATCTTGTCATGGGTAAGAAAGCACCCGAAGTTTGTCCGGTTTGTGCACACCCAAAAAGCTTTTTTGAAGTGAGAAAAGAGAACTATTAATTTAAGGAGGATTAACTATGTGTAGTAAGCAAAAATTCTTCATATGTAAGCATTGTGGAAATCTCATTGGGTTGATTGATAATAAAGGTGTTCCAATGGTCTGTTGCGGTGAAAAAATGGAAGAATTAATTCCAAACACTGTAGAAGCATCTGTCGAAAAGCATTTACCTGTAGTTAAGGTATCCGGTGATAAAATTGAAATTGATATCGGCAGTACTCTCCACCCAATGGAAGAGGCACATTACATATCCTTTGTATATGTGGAAACAGAGCGTGGTGGTCAGCGTAAGTGCTTGAAAGTTGGAGAGGCACCAAAAGCTGCTTTCAGCTTTGTAGATGATAAACCAATTGCTGTTTATGCCTATTGCAACCTCCATGGACTATGGAAAACCGATATAAAATAATATTGCTTTTATTTGTGCCTGTTCCTGTCTGTCGACTGGGAATGGGCACTTTTAGTTTGGGAATGAGTCTTTTGGTTTAAGCCTTTTTGGAATGAGCCTTCTAATAGTTATCTGAACCCTGAGTAGATATGAATATATAAAGGTAAAAGCTGTTTTAAATTTTATAATGGTGGTAAGGATAATACATATCCGAAAGTGAATAGATTTGAATTTACTTGACATAAAGTATAACGCAGCAATGGTAAGAAAATTTTTCTACAATCACAGAATTTTTTGAACCGATGCGTTATAATTCGAATGGAGGATGAACGACATTAAAAGTAATAAAAATAAACTATCACCAGAACAAAGAGAAGAACTGCTAAGAGTGCTAAAAGCCCGTTTTGAGAAAAATAAGAATCGGCATGAAGAGCTCGAATGGGCTAAAGTACAAGCAAAGCTGGAAGCTGATCCAGATAAACTATGGTCCCTCCATGAAATGGAAAGAACCGGTGGTGAACCGGATGTTGTAAGATTTGAAAAAAAGACGGGCGAATACATTTTCTATGATTGTTCGGAAGAAAGTCCAAAGGGTCGCAGAAGTCTTTGCTATGACCGGGAGGCTCTCGAAGCAAGAAAAGAAAATAAGCCAATAAATAATGTAATTGAGATGTCTGCTGAAATGGGTATTGAACTTTTAACTGAGGAGGAATACCGGAGTTTACAGAAAATTGGAAGGTTTGACACTAAAACGTCGAGTTGGGTGAAAACGCCTGCCGGTATCAGAAGACTGGGTGGGGCAATCTTTGGGGACTTCCGCTATGATACCGTCTTTATATACCACAACAGTGCTGAATCCTACTATGCAGCCAGGGGCTTCCGAGGTTCGCTGCGAGTCTAAACATTTGCGGAAAGCACTATGATTTTCATTTCATATATTAGTATTTTAGTATTGTTATTTTAGGGTAGATTAAGATACAAAAGGTTAAAATAAATAAGATATAAAGATTAGGAGATGGTAAGATGAGTGCTAAAGAGAAAGTATTGGAAGTAATGAAGTCAGCTGGTAAACCTCTTAGTGCCGGAGAGGTAGAGAAGTTATCTGGGCTGGATCGCAAAGAGATTGATAATGCGTTCAAAGAATTGAAGAAAGAAAATACAATTGTTTCTCCGGTTCGTTGTAAATGGGAGCCGGCGAAATAGACAATATAAAGTCAGTGAATACTCGAAGTACTAGACCTTGCCGCTAAAGTCCTACCAGGCTCTAGCGGTATTTACTATTATAAGGAGATATTATAAATGGAATTAAACGAAATCATGGAGGAACTGAAGTGCCTGGGCAATGAGCGTACTAAAAAGATTTATTTGAGTAATGGTGCCAGGGAGCCTGTTTTTGGTGTAACAATAAGTGCTATGAAACCGATTTTTAAGAAAATAAAATACAACCAGCCTTTGGCAGAGCAACTTTATGCAACTGGAAATTATGATGCCATGTATTTGGCAGGAATGATAGCCGAGCCTAATAAAATGACAGCGGAAGATTTTGACCGCTGGATAGAAGGGGCTTATTTTTATATGATTTCGGACTACGTTGTGGCAGTAACCCTTGCTGAAACAGATATTGCCTTTCCAGTTGCCGACCGCTGGATTGACAGCCGAAAAGAATTAATAATGTCGGCTGGCTGGAGCTGCTATAACTGGTTATTAGGCAGTCGCAAAGATAGTGAATTTGACAAGGATAAACTTTCGGCAATGCTTGATAGGGTCCGTTGCACAATACACGACCAGCCAAACCGTACTAAATATGCCATGAACAATTTTATTATGTCGGTTGGTATTTCTTATTTACCTCTTCATGAAGAAGCAACTAAAATTGCACAAGAAGTAGGAAAGGTAGAGGTTTCTATGGGCAAAAAGCTGTGTCAGACTGAGGTTGCAATAGAATATATTCAAAATGCAGTTGAAAAAGGTAGATTGGGCTTTAAACGAAAAAAGGTGAGATGTTAGGAACAGGTATTTAAAGCCCTTATTTCTGTTAAATCGACTTCATAGAAAACTATATTCCATAATATTGACTTTGACGCAGGGTCAAGTGATAAAATTAATTTATCATCAAGAAAGGAAGCGATTTATGGAGTTGATAAAAATCACCGATTTGACAAATCAGCTTAGCATATCTTCCCGAACGTTGCGTTATTATGAGCAGATGGGGCTTATTCAAAGCACTCGCCTGCAATTTGAGAAATACCGTTTCTATGATAAAGAAAATATTGAACGGGTTAAGCAAATTATGGTGCTCAGAAAAATGCAGATTCCTATAAGGGATATCGTAAGCATCTATAAAAATCAAGACATGTCCGCACTGGTAGAAAGTTTTGTTACCAGAATAAATACCATAGACAATGAAATTAATACCCTCAGGGAGCTCAAGCTGATTGTAAACGAGTTTTTACAGGCTATGCTGGATAGCGGTATAAAGCACATTTCCGCCTTGCCGCTTTTGTATGAAAGAATGGTAACGCAGCTTGAAGCACAGGAAGTTCATCTAAGCAATCCAAATTCAAAGCAGATTAGCTTTGAAAGACTTTCGGAGATTTCGGATAATGTGTCGGGTACACCAGATTTAAGCATTATAGATTTACCCCCCATGCGTGTAATATCTTCAAAGCTGAAGGATTCTGATATATCTGATGTAGAAGGTTTTTGGGACTGGCTGGGGAAAAACAGGATACCCTTTGGAACACCCGGAAGTCATAAGCTGTTTGAGTACCAGCTAGATAATGACCAGGCAGTAATAATTCAGAATGTTGACAGGGAATTGAATAATGACTGCCCTTTTGTGGATTATGAGTTTGAGGGTGGGCTGTTTGCTGTAGGCAGTGTATACGTAGAAGATGATATAGCGTCATATCATGAGAGAATGATAAGAAGCTTTGATAGTAATCCATTTTATGAGGTAGACTATCGTCATGGGGGGCATTTGCGGCATGAATCCCTTGCAGAAGCTGTGATTTCTCCTGACAACAGGCGTGAGAAGGTTAATCTGTTTCTACCTGTCAAACGTCGCTTACCTGTTGTAGAACATTATGACCCAAATGAACAGATCTTTAATATAAGCCCTTCTGAAATTGAAGATGCAAACCCCGTTCTATATGAATATGATATTTCCTTAAAGGAAATTACTCCTATCAATAATCCTCATTACAAAGTGCTTGAAACAGGTGAAGCTGAATATATATGCTGGATAACCCCTCGAAAGCTTTCTACGAATGTATCTGTAAAAATACCTTTTCGTGTGGACATTGAGTTTAAAGCTGAAAGTGAGAGCGAACGTTTTGGATATGGAAGCGATGAAGGAAGTATCTGCTTCTATCATGGGAATAGTTTGTTCGGTATCAATATGGAAAACAAGGCAGACAGGAGACTGTCAAAGGAAGCAATTTGCTTTAACCAGCCCATACTTGGGAATTATTTCAGTTATCCCAAGCTTGGAAGGATCAATTATAACCAATACAACACTCTATCTTGGTTTGTTGGAGAAAAGCATTTCGCCATTGTAATTAATGGTGAAGTCAGATTCTGCGGGGTTAATTTTCCTTACATGTCAACCGACTTATACCTTCAAAAGCCTGAAACAATTATTATCGGTTCCAATGGACAGGGAAAGAAATATTTGAAATCCATAAAGATTTCACAACTGAAAACAGCACCAAAAATAAAAATAAAGCAGGGAGGGCTTTCTGTGTCTGCAAAACAGAGCAACAATATCATACCGAATATTCATAAGGTAATTACAATGCATTATGGGGAAAATTATTGGTTTAACGGCTGCGCCAAGTATGTTATGGAATGTCTGGGAGAAAAGAATTATGACTATACTTTTTTTGCGGGACTGACCGGCGACAATTTTGCGCAGGTTTATTCAACAGATCATTTCCGTGGGGACGGAGCGACAGACTATTACCTGAGTGAGAAGGGCAATACAGAACATATCGAAAATATCTTTGCTGAATGTGGGTATGCCAGCACATTTGTAACGATAAAACAACTGGCGAACAATAAGGAAATGTATCTACAGACATTAATAGCATATATAGATAAAGGCATACCTGTTATTTTTAACAATTGGGGAAGTAATATCCCCAGAAACAGATGGGGATGGGGTGTGTTTGTGGGGTATGAAGACTTTGGGAAGGTTTTACTTTATTTGAACGCCGAAATGGCAGAACCTGATAGGATTCCTTTCAGTGATTTGCTCCCTGATGAGTTTATTACCGGACAGGAGGCCTGTAACGGATGGATATTTGTCGGAGAGAAAAGAAAGAATATTGAACTAGCAAATATTTACAGGAACAGAATTACATCACTGTCCAAGCTGCTGACAACAAAAACAAAGGGCTATTGCTTTGGAGCTGAGGCTTTTAAGTCTTGGGCCGCAGACATTGAAAACGGCATATTTGACAATTTAAAGCCTGAAGAATTTGATGATTGGCCAATGTATACTATTTATGTGTGCAATCTTGCAACAAACAGCAGTTGCTGCCATGAATTCTTGAATCGTGCACAGCAGCTCAATCCCGACATGACATATTTAGAAGAAATTCACCGTTTATATGATAAAATGCGTCATATGTGGAATGAACAGAACGGCGAAGATTTGGAGGCAATCGGCGGAGGGTTCAACATTACACTTGAAGCCTTGCAGGATAATCAAAGGCGAACCCGAATTGTCGCAAAAATCCGTGAATTTGCAGAATGTACTGATGAAGTTATAGCTGTTCTAAATAGGAATAATTGAGTTATATTCTCATACAAAACTATTATTTGTATGATATGGTTGACTTTTACAGATGCTGAGCATATAATACAAGGTAATCTCTTTGCACTGCATTACATTCTGTAAAAGAATGCGAGATCAACAGTACAAACTGAGCAGGCGATGAACCTTTCCTTGGGTTACATGGGGCCGGGCCACCAGATGAGTGGCAACAGATTGCAATTACACGCACATCTGTGGGACAGTAGTATGTTCCATAGGTGTGCTTTTATTATACCTAAAGGAACGACCTTGAATGGAGTGCCATAAGAGAAATCAAACGACGCCAAAAGGTGAAAACGGAGGATTCTTTTATGACAGACAACAAGCAAAGTATGGCGGGATTAACTTCTGCCGAAGCAAAGCGATTGCAGCAACAATACGGTAGGAATGAAACAACGCCCCAGGAAAAAGAGGGATTTTTTAAAAAGGTTCTTCATAATATCTGTGAGCCGATGTTTTTATTGCTGATTGTGGCTGCAATTATTTATTTCATTCTCGGGGAAGCGAGAGATGGTGCAATAATGCTGATTTTCGTTATCGGAATTATCAGTATTGATGTTATTCAGGAATGGAAAACCGACAAAACCCTCAATGCTCTCAAAGAATTATCGGCTCCGCATATTACCGTAATACGGGATGGAAAGGAAACTGCAATTTCCAGCACTGATCTTGTACCCGGAGACTTAATGCTGATATATGAAGGAATAAAAATCCCTGCCGACGGCATGGTGGTCAAGTGTAGTGACCTCCGCGTAGAGGAGTCATCTTTGACAGGGGAGGCAGAAGGCGTATGGAAGGTTGCAGGCAGGAATACGGAAGGCGTATGGACAGTTACCGGCAGGGATGAGGAAGGCTTAAATGAATACTGGCGTAAAGACTATTGCTATGCAGGTACTCTTGTCACGCAGGGTACAGGAACCATATTGGTTGATAAAATCGGAGCGTCTACTCAGTACGGTAAAATCGGAACAAATGTAGCAGCAGCTCCGGATGGGCCTACACCTCTGCAAAAACAGACAGGCCGGCTGGTTAAAACATGTGCCGGTATAGCAGGCGTATTATTCGCGCTGGTAGGAGTGGCTACCTATATAAATATTCCGGACCAAACTTTTAACGACCGTTTGATTGAAAGCATTCTGGCAGGAATTACTCTGGCTATGGCTATGATTCCCGAAGAATTTCCTGTTATTCTTACCGTATTCCTTTCAATGGGGGCCTGGAGGCTGGCAAAGAAACAATCCCTTGTCCGAAAGCTACCGTCTGTTGAAACTCTTGGCTCGGTCTCGGTATTGTGTGTTGACAAAACAGGGACCATTACAATGAACAGGATGACCGTACAGGAGATATGGACACCAGACAGCGATGAACATACCCTGTTAGAGACTATGGGTCTGGGCTGCGAAACGGAGGCATACGATCCCATGGAAAAGGCGATGCTTGCTCACTGCGAAAACCATGGAATATCCCGGGACTATCTGTTTAATGGAGAGCTGATCAGGGAGTACCCCTTTACAAACGAACTAAAAATGATGGGACATGTCTGGCGCAGGAACGGCAGAATTGTTTTAGCTGCCAAGGGTTCCCCAGAGCAGATATTATCAATTTGCAAATTAACGGAAATAGATAGGGAAATTACTGGGGATAAGATTACACAAATGTCTAAAGAAGGGCTGAGAGTAATAGCAGTAGCAATCTCAACACCGGCATCGGAGAAGGAAATACCCTCAAGCCTGCCAGAATGCAAACTGAAGCTCTGCGGTCTTATCGGTCTGGCCGACCCTCCCCGCGAGAGTATAAAATCTGATATTGAGATATGCCGGAGGGCTGGAATCCGAGTTGTGATGATTACCGGCGACAATGGGATTACTGCATCCTCCATTGCAAAAAAAATAGGTATGGCACACAGCGGCAATATAATTACAGGCGATATGCTCAATGAAATGACCGATAATGAATTACGGGAGGCTGTAAAGGAGGTATCCATTTTCTCACGTGTAATTCCCGAGCATAAGATGCGAATTGTTAAAGCCTTTAAGGAAAACGGAGAAATCGTAGCCATGACTGGTGACGGTGTTAATGACGCTCCCGCTCTTAAGTATGCCGACATAGGTATTGCTATGGGCAAACGCGGCAGCGAAGTTTCCAGAGAGGCCGCCGACCTTGTTTTGATGGATGATAATTTCACCACTATTATTGAAACAGTAAAAGACGGAAGAAGGATTTATGATAACATCCGGAAGGCTGTAGGGTATGTATTTACCATTCATATTCCGATTGCATTAGCCTCACTACTAGCTCCTTTTCTCGGAGTCGCACCGGCTGCGCTGATGCTTTTGCCTTTGCATATTGTTTTGCTTGAACTTATTATTGACCCGACCTGTTCAATTGTATTGGAACGCCAGCCAGCCGAATCGGGCATTATGTGTCGCAGGCCCCGTGACCCCAAAGATAAGCTTCTGAATATGGGGGTTTTACTTAAAAGTATTATTCAGGGACTGGTGATTTTTGCAGCATCTTTTGGAACGTATTACGCCGTTCTATCCGTTAATTCCTCAGACGCGTCCATTTCCCGTGCAATGGGCCTGACGGTCATAATACTGTCCAACCTGTTTCTTGTTCAGGTAAACTGTTCTGAACATGATTTTATTGTTCAAACAGTTGTTCCCCTTTTAAAAGACTGGATTATGTGGGCTGTTAACATAGGTACGTTACTTATGCTTGTAATTATCCTCTATACTCCCCTGGCCGGTTACCTTAAACTTGCACCACTCTCAGCGGGGCAGTTTTTTACCTCTGCAGCCATAGCAGCAGCTGCGGGGCTGTGGTATGAAATGGTAAAACTGATTAAGTGGATTCGGAAAGGTGAAATTATGGAAAAAGTGATTTATTCAATAACCATGCATAGAAGCAGAGAAACATTAATCAGGAGATATGGTAATGATTTTTGGAACAGCTTCAAAAAGAGATCTAAGGATGAATTACTTGTGATCCTACAACATACGCCGGATATTGGAAAGAGCATATTCTCTTTCAATTATAAATTTGGCCCGGCATATATTGCATGGTATAAAACTTTTTTGGAACTGGAAGTTCGGCAACAGGAGGCATGGGAAAACATATGGGTGATGAACGAAAAATTGGTTACAGTTATACCGAAGTTTCTGATGCACTTTACTGGTAAAACTTATATTAACAGCTTCAGAAAAAAAGCTGCTGAACACGTTGAAAGACAGTTTAAAAATGAACTGCACCCGTATGATTGGCGCGTTTCATTTCGGGAAATCAGTAATAACTCTTTCGAACTTGACATAACAGAATGCGGAGTAAAAAAGCTGGCACATAATTTTGATGCAGAAGGTTTGCTGCCGGGTATATGTCGTATGGACTATCTTTTTTCTCATCTGATGGGCAATGGCTTTGTAAGGACAAAAACTCTTGGGGATGGTGATGATTGCTGTAATTGCCATTATCAAATTGTAGGCTCCTGTGAGTGGTCACCGGAAAAGGGTTTTCAAGAAAGAAGGTAAAAATATGTATGTAAGTAGAAAGATTACGTACATGGAATAGAATAACATTTTTTGTATAAAGAAGAAGGAATATTATATTTATTGTCGAATCTCGATATATAACGAGGTAACGGTGTCCACAAAACCCCTATAGGTGCTAAACTAACAAGGTGGCTATTGGTACTCTTTGGTTTTATCAGGTTTGTATTTATCCATCCTCGTTGAAGTGCGATGTTGTAATGGTAGTTCTATAGTCGCCTTTACGTTTTTAAAAATACAGACCGGGAATTGATATTAAAATCAAGGAGGGTTTAATCAATGTCTGAAAGTGATAGGTATAACGTCAAAAGGGTTCATTTTGTCAATCTGATGTTCATTGCTCTGATAGTAGTGGTTTTTTGTGCACAATCCTTTTTAACACAGGGAATAAGCCGTGGAGTCAATCTGACTTTGCTTGGATGCGGAATATTTGCTCTCACCGTAGTTAATTATTTTTTGCCCATCAATAGTTATTTGAAAGGTCTTATTTTTGCACTGATTCCCTCCCTTGTGGTCGCATCTCAATTTATCATGGATAAATTTGCAGTTAATAAGCATTTTATTATTATAGCAACAGTTGCAATGGCAGCATTATATTTTAAAAAGGAAGTTTTATTGATTCACGGTGTTATAGTGAATGTTATTTATATTGTGGCATACCTTATAAAACCAGAAAACCTGCTTGGACCTAGTACAACTTTGAGTAGTTACATTTCAGTATTTATAATGCTGAACGGCACACTTGCGCTGCTCTATTTCCTTACCAGATGGGGCAGAGAACTTGCCGAGGATGCATATAAGAAAGAGCTGCAATCAAATCAGTTATTAAGAAAATTGAAGAATACGTTTACAAGTGTTGACAGAAGTACGAAAATTCTTGCCAATAACGTCCAGCAAGTCAATACCAATATGAATTCTCTAGCTCAATCCAGCAGTAATATTCATAGTGCCATGCAGGAAATGGCTTCGGCAGTATCTGAGGATGCATCCAGCATCAATTCAATTAATGAATCAATGGCATCATCATTGGAAACCGTAAAAGAAACCCGCCACATATCAAGGGGAATTGCCGAAAAATCTGTAGATATGACTGAAAAAGTGGAGAATGGCTGTAAAAAGGTAGAGCAGGTTGAGAGTCAGACAAAAATTATAACTGATGCTATCATGACGGCTGCTTTAACAGTATCGGAGCTACAAACAAATATAGATCAGGTTAACAGCCTTTTGGAAGGAATAAAACAGATTGCCGAGCAAACCAATCTGCTATCACTTAATGCTGCTATTGAATCTGCAAGAGCAGGGGAACATGGAAAAGGGTTTGCAGTGGTTGCCGAAGAGGTAAGAAAGCTTGCTGATCAGAGTAAGAGTATTGTTAAGGATATCAATCTAGTCACAACGGGAATATTTATAAAATCCCAAGATGCATATGAGAAGGTAAATCGAGGAAAAGCCGCAATGGAGGATGAAAGCAGACTTATAAGCGAGATTTCCGTGTATTTCAATGCAATAAAAAAGACGTTCACCGAAACGAATGTTGAAATAAATAAGGTAATGCTGCAAATTGATGATATTGCTGATAAATATTTGGATACACAAAGGTTGATTGAGAATATAGCAAGTTCATCTGAACAAAGTGCGGCTTCAGTAGAAGAAGTTCTTGCAACACTGGAAAATCAAAATGAACAGATTATAGAGATTAACAATAGCACTCAAGAGATTGATGAACTGTCCAACAAATTAAATGAAATGATAGTTGAGTAGTTTGTTGGAGTACATATATCCGTAATGTAGTTTGAATCATGTACATATATATCCGTAAGAAACAGAAGGTTTTGGACAGCGTTTGTAAAGTATTAGAAGAAATAAAAATTATTGACAAAAAGCAGTAATGACCCTACAATTGACCTATCATAAATATGAAAGGCAGATTGTATGGAGAACAAACGACTATTTTATATTGATCGGCTGAGAGTATTTGTAGTTTTATCCTTGATACCTTTCCACGCAGCATTAACTTATCTGAGGTTTGGTACTGTTTATATCAAGACCCCTGTACAAGGGATTGAGGCCTTGCTGTTTTTGATATTTTCAGTACCCCTTGGAGACTTTTTTATGACCCTTTTGTTTTTTCTCTCAGGAATTGCATCTTTTTACTCTTTAAGTAAAAGGGGAGTTAGAGAATATGTTGGAGAAAGAGTGAAGAAGCTGCTGATCCCTCTCTTGCTGGGTTTATCTCTGTTATGTCCGGTGACTGCGTACTTGAAGGCCATTTATGAGGGATTCGAGGGTGGGCTGATTAGCTTCTTCCCGCTTTTTTGGAAAAAGATCATACAATATCTTGGTTATGGACATCTATGGTTCATTTTATACCTGTTTGTGTTTTCAATGCTCTGTATACCTCTTTTTAACAGATGGAAGATTGATGATAGACATGTAAAACAGATTGGAAGCTTTTTGGTCAAAGGGCACCGTATACTGCTGCCATTTTTGGTGATTATTATTTTTGAACTATTACTGCGTCCCTTTTTTCATGGGGTTCAGACGTTGGTGTTTGACTGGGCAAATGACGCCGTGTATCTAAGTGTGTTCATTTTTGGTTATTTTTTTGCGGCGGATGAGCGCATCGGAGCAAAACTCAAAGAATACTTGAAGCCCTCGATCATTTGTTTCATGGTGTCACTGACTGTTCTGTTTTATGTTAATATCAAGTGGCAGGTGATGGGCTCTGATGAATTATATCTGGCACCCTTATGGGCGGTTACCAAAGGTATTTACGAATGCTCTGTCATTATTTTTTTAATTAATGCTGGAAAAGCTCGCTTTAACAACCCGGGCAAGGTGATTCAATATCTTAACCGGGCTTCTTTTAAAATTTATATATTTCACTTTTTTCCAGTAACTCTTTTTACCCTGTTATTCACTAAGCTTAAAATTCACATATTTCTGAAATATCTGCTTGTTGTCTTATTATCTTATATAGCAATATTATTTGTGTATGAACTTTGTAGAAGGGTACACTTGTTTATGACCCGGATTGCTACGGCTGATACAGATAAGGTGAAACAGTATTAATAAGTAACATAATACCTTGTTAATAAATCTGCTATAAAATATCAGTTCTTTACATATATAATAATCCTTTGTATCCCTTATATCCTATGTAACCTGACTTCAGAGGGAAAATATTATGAAGAAATTACATTAGAGGTACGGCACTCAATATTATTGTAAAATTTCCTGCCTGCTGTTATCATCATTATATAAGTAAGCTGACAGAAATTTTATTATAATTAATAATGAAAAACAGTTGATATATTAAGGATTGTGAAACCGGTTAATGAAGAAATTGGTTATTGGGATATTAGCACATGTGGATGCAGGCAAAACAACATTATCGGAAAGTTTACTATACCTGAGCGGAAAAATAGGAAAACTGGGCAGGGTGGACAATAAGGATGCGTATTTGGATACCTATGAACTGGAGAAGGCCAGAGGAATAACTATTTTCTCAAAGCAGGCGTTATTTAAATTGGGAGATACAGAAATTACTTTGTTGGATACTCCGGGACATGTGGACTTTTCGGCCGAAATGGAAAGAACACTCCAGGTGCTGGATTACGCTATTTTGGTTATCAGTGGTGCTGATGGAGTTCAGGGACACACTAAAACCTTATGGCGTCTGCTTGACAGGTATAAGGTCCCTGTATTCATATTTGTTAACAAGATGGATCAGATTAGCTCTGACAGGGCTAAGCTTATAAATGAGATAAAAAAGCAGTTGAGTGACGGTGCTATTGATTTTGAAATAACAGAGCCTGATATTTTTTATGACCAGCTGGCCATGTGTGATGAACTAATAATGGAAAGCTATTTGAAAACGGGCGGGATTGACACCACTCTGATTAAAAAAGCCGTCAGGGACCGCAAGGTATTTCCGTGTTATTTTGGTTCAGCCTTAAAAATGCAAGGTATTGAGCAATTTATGCAGGGGGTGGGAGAGTATACCATAGTCCCGCATTACTCTGATGAATTTGGTGCAAAGATTTTTAAGATAACAAGAGATGAACAGGGAATACGACTAACACACCTGAAGCTCACAGGAGGAAAGCTGCGGGTAAAGGATATTTTTAAGAGTAATGGACGGGAGGAGAAAATCAACCAGATTCGTATTTATTCAGGAAAAAAATACGAGTCGGTAAATGAGCTTGAAGCGGGGTCAATTTGTGCAGTAACAGGCCTGAGCCAAACCAGCCCGGGGGAAGGTCTCGGTACTGAGAAGGCTTCCGAGGCACCTATATTGGAACCGGTGCTTTTTTACCGGATTATTCTCCCTGAGGGCTGTGACCCAAGAGTAATGATACCCAAGCTTCGGCAGATAGAAGAAGAAGAACCGGAGCTCCATATAGTATGGGATGAACAGCTTCAGGAAATACAAGTCCAGATAATGGGAGAAGTACAGCTTGAAATTCTGCAAAGCTTAATACAAAGCCGTTTTGGTATTACAGTAGATTTTGATGCGGGCAGGGTTCTGTATAAAGAAACCATTTCAGATACTGTTGAGGGTGTCGGACATTTTGAACCATTGAGACACTATGCAGAGGTACATCTGTTATTGAAACCGGGCGAGCCTGGAAGCGGACTGCAGTTTGATACAGTATGCAGTGAAGAAATACTGGGGAAAAGCTGGCAGAGACTCGTCCTGACACATTTGGAGGAAAAGGTTCATCGAGGAGTTCTGACAGGCTCGCCTGTTACTGATATGAAAATAACATTAGTATCGGGCCGATCACACAATAAGCATACTGAGGGTGGCGATTTCAGGGAAGCAACCTATCGTGCCGTTCGTCAGGGCCTGAAGGAGGCCCGGTCGGTATTGCTGGAGCCCTACTATGCCTTTCAACTGGAACTGCCGGAAAAGATGGTTGGCAGGGCTATGACCGATATTGAAAAAATGCATGGTAAATGTGAAATAGCCAAATCTGACGGTGATACGGCAGTTCTTACAGGAAGTGCTCCGGTTACTGCAATGAGGAATTATCAGATGGAAGTAACTGCGTACACAAAAGGGTTTGGCAGGTTATTTTACAGCTTGAAAGGCTATGAGCCCTGTCATAATGCAGAGGAAGTCATAACCGGAATAGGATACGATTCTGAGAGAGACTTCGGAAACCCTACCGGGTCAGTATTTTGCTCCCACGGTACAGGATTCCTTGTAGAGTGGGATAGGGTAAAGGAATATATGCATGTTGAAAGTTATTTTGATAAAGAAAGGGAGCAATGGCAGCAAGTAGCCGTAAATCGAGCGTTACAGGGTAAGGAGAGTTATATCAGTCCGGAAGAGATTGATTTGATTATAAATAAAGCTTCCAACGCAAACCAGGGTAAGAAGTCTGTATGGAAAAGACCTCAAAAACAAGTTAAAAGATATTATGAGCCTGTTCAGACTGACTATAATGCCAAGCAGAAGGAAATAAAGGAAGAATACCTCCTTGTGGACGGGTATAATATTATTCATGCATGGCCTGACCTGAAAGGGCTGGCAGATAATAATATGGATGGAGCCAGAGTAAAATTGCTTGACTCCCTGAGTAATTTTCAGGGAATTCGGAAATACCGGATAATTGTAGTGTTTGATGCTTACCGTGTCCAGGGACACCTTGAGGAGGTCTTCGACTATAATACCATACACGTGGTTTATACCAGGGAGGCACAAACTGCTGACCAGTATATCGAGAAATTTGCTCACGATAATAAGAAAAAATACAATATAACAGTTGCGACCTCCGATGGTTTGCAGCAGATTATTATTCGTGGGGCAGGTTGTGCCCTGCTGTCTGCCAGAGAACTAAAGGCCGAAATCAAGAGGGCTGAAAATGAAATTAAATTAGAAAACAGTGAAATTCAGGTAAAAAGCCGTAACTATATAATTGATACTTTATCACCCGAAGAAAAACATCAAATAAATGAGTTGGTAAGGGAAAATAAGAACGAATAATATAAATCCTCTTGGAATATTGCTTCCGGGAGGATTTTTGTTTTATTATTTGATTATAATAACTTCAGGTTTTGGCCAAAACCGTTTTTGCGTCTGTGCTTTCTACCCCAATACCATCAATCACCGCACTTGTACCGTGTAGCAGGAAGTCGGTCAATCATTTAAGCCTTTTACATCCCGTGGGAAAAAATGCAATTTATACTATAAAATATATGAGAAAGTTATGGTACAAATATACTGCAAAAAATGATAACATTTTTCTGAAATCAGTCAATACCAATAGCTGACCGCACGCTGACAGTAGGAGGTTAAGATGCAGCATTCAATAGAATTAGAGACGGCTAGTATTCAGAAAAAGAATAGGAAGAAAAATGTACAGGGGTTAAAAATGTTTCTATACATATTACCATTTTTACTGTTATCCTTTACTTTTTCCTATTTTCCGCTGCACGGTTGGGTTTATGCATTTTTTGACTATAAGCCCCCGCTTAAATTATCACAATGTGATTTTGTAGGGTTGGAATGGTTTAAAATGCTGTTTACCAATTCGACGCAGATAAAGCAACTTCTGAAAGTAATGACCAACACCTTTGCCATAAGTGGCCTTACATTGGCAACTTCATTTTTCCCAGTACTTTTTGCCATGTTTTTAAATGAAATAAAAAGTAAATGGTTTAAGAATATTGTGCAGACATTGACCACACTTCCAAACTTTATAAGTTGGGTTATGGTCTTCTCGGTAGCATTCAGTCTGTTCTCCTCTACCGGTATGGTGAACACATTTCTTATTAATACTGGCTTTATAACACAGCCTATTAAATTTCTGGACGGAGATTCACACACCTGGCTTGCCATGCTGCTATGGTCTACCTGGAAAGGTCTGGGGTGGGGGGCCATTATGTATCTTGCCGCAATTGCCGGCATAGACCAGGAACTATACGAGGCTGCAAGGGTTGATGGTGCGGGACGCTTCAGATTAATGATACATATTACATTACCGGCTCTACTCCCAACATTCTTTGTTTTAGTACTGCTTTCAATAGCCAATTTTCTAAACAACGGTCTGGATCAATACTATGTATTTCAGAACTCCTTTAATAGAGAACATATTCAGGTTCTTGACCTATACGTATACAACATAGGTATGATGGGCAGGAGTCCGTCAATGGCTACGGCAATCGGTATGTTAAAGAGTATAGTCAGCATTACTCTGCTGGCAGTATGTAATTTGGTATCCAAGAAAGTACGTGGAGAAGCTATTGTTTAACCTAAATTCAGGAAGGAGAATGTCATGAAAGTAATAGCTAAAACGAATAAATTGAAGTCTGACATATTGTTCAAGATAGAAAACTACACATTGTTCGCATTATATAGCTTGATTTGTGTTTACCCGTTCTACTACCTGATAATTAATACTATCAGTTCAAATGATTTAAGTGCAAACGGGGCAATAAACTTCCTGCCCGATCAGGTACACTTTACAAACTATATAGAAGTATTCAAAATAAGGGGCCTAATGACTGCGGCAGGGATTTCTCTTGCAAGGACGGTTATAGGTACAGTACTGACTGTATTAGCTTCTGCCTTTTTAGGGTTTATGTTCACACAGCAGAAGATGTGGGGAAGAAAGTTCTGGTATCGCTTCATTATCATTACAATGTATTTTAACGCAGGATTAATCCCAATGTTTATTACCATGAAAAATTTAAACCTTACCAACAATTTTTTAGTTTACATTATTCCACTTATTGTACAGCCCTTTAATATCATTCTTGCAAAAACCTATGTTGAATCTATTCCAACGTCTCTTCAGGAAGCTGCTGAAATTGATGGGGCAGGTATTATTACGGTTTTTATTAAAGTTATTTTGCCTACAAGCAAGCCAATTCTGGCAACTATTGCAATCTTCTCAGCGGTTACGCAGTGGAACTCTTTCCAGGATACTCTTATTTATGTGACCGACCAAAAATTATATTCACTGCAGTATTTGCTGTATTGTTATATCAATCAGGCCAATTCTTTAAAAGCATTAATTATGAACAGCGTAGGATCATACAGCGATGTAATGACACTGGCAACCAAGCAGACACCTACATCAGTACGAATGACAGTTACGGTAATTGTAGTATTACCAATTTTGTTTATTTACCCGTTATTTCAGAGATATTTTGTAAAGGGTATTATGATCGGATCGGTCAAAGGTTAAATTAGGCAGAACGAAATAAGTAAATTTGAATTATGCCAATTTATTTATTTTGCTGATTATATGTATTTTAAGGGAGGATATGATATGAGAAAGAAGTTAGTAAGCTTGTTGTTATCTGTAATATTAGTAACATCCATGCTGGGCGGCTGTGGGGGAAACAAGGAAAATACAGCAGACAGCTCGGCAAAGAGTAGCGTTTCAGCAGGTACCTCTGCAAAGACATCGGCAGACAGTAATGCTACAGGAGCAGCTAAATACCCTGAGTTCATTACTTTTGACGTATTTGACAGTTTAGCGAACTATCAGGGAATTATGTCAGGCTGGTACGCTAAAATCGTAAAAGAGAAATTCAACATGGAGCTTAATATAATTGCACCTAACGTTGCCGGCGGCGGAGATACCTTGTTCCAAACACGTTCTGCTGCAGGAGAACTTGGAGACTTGATAATCATCGGAGCAGAAGCCGGCAGAATGCAGGATACTGTTACAGCAGGATTACTGTATGATGTAACCAAATTATTCTCAGAGAGAAAGAATATTATGAAATATAAGGCTGCAATTGATTCACTAAATAACATGGTTGAAGGTGATGCAATATACGGAATTCCTTCATCAGTATCTGAGCAGCCGGCTACCAACCCATCTGAGGGCCTTGATCTGACATTTGGACCTTATGTTCGCTGGGATGCCTATAAAGCTGTCGGGTATCCGCAAATCAAGACTTTAGAGGACATGATTCCGGTTTTCAAAGACATGCAGAAGGCTGTTCCAACCAGTAAAACAGGAAAGAAGACATATGCTATCTCATTATTCAAGGATTGGGACGGTAATATGATGTGTACGGCAAAACAGCCAACCTGTTTCTATGGATATGACGAGGTGGGTTTTGTACTGGCAAAAGCAGATGGTTCTGATTATCAGAGTATTATCGATCCAAATTCAATGTACAACAGGGTTCTGAAGTTCTATTTTGACGCGAACCAGGCAGGACTTGTTGATCCTGAATCAACAACACAGAATTACGATACTATGTATACAAAATATCAGGACGGACAGATACTATATGCCCCATGGCCATGGTTGGGTCAGTCAGCATTTAATACACCTGAAAATAAAGCAGCAGGTATAGGCTTTATGGTTGCACCAATTGATGATATGAAGATTTTTTCATATGGCTGCACACCTGTTGGTAGCAAAACATTTATGGCTATAGGAAGCAAAGCCGAAGATCCTGAAAGATTGGCAGATTTTATTGACTGGTTGTATTCACCAGAGGGAGTTCTGATTTCTGCTGCTCAAACCTCGAATGCAAGTGGTCCTGAAGGTTTGACCTGGAAAATGGAAAATGGTAAGCCTGTGTTAACAGACTTTGGAAAGAAAGCTTTCTATGAAGGCGGAAATACTCCTGTTCCACAGGAATGGGGCGGCGGAAGCTGGAAGGATGGAGTATCCGCATTGAACTTCCCGACAGTTTTACCAAGTGATATCAATCCAAATACTAATTTCCCCTATAACTATACATTATGGGATTCAGTATTGGAAGCCAATAAAACACCTCTAGATATAGACTGGCAAACCAAGATGGGTGCTAAAACTACGCTTGAATACTTAAAGAACAAAAATCAGCTATTGGTTGCACCGGGATGTAGTTTTATAGCGCCTGCTGAAGATTCACAAATCACAGCATTAAGAGGACAGTGCAAGGCAATTATTATTGAGTATTCCTGGAAGATGGTATTTGCTTCAAATGAAGCCGAGTTCAAGAGCTTGCAGAAGGAAATGCAGGAGACTGTAAAGGGTTTGGGCTATGACAAGGTACTGGAAGTTGATATGAAGAATGCCAAGGATCAGAATACTGCAAGAGAGGCTGCCGCAGCGGCATCTAAATAAAAATACATACTAAATGTGGATAAAAAACTTCCTGACCTCAGGTTTATATAAATAAATCATCTGGTTGGGAAGTTTTTTTGAAAATGATTCATGATTGCACGACCCGGAACAGGAGGCATAAATGAAAGGATATTTAAGACTTATTGATGAAGTAATTAAAAGAGGAAATTATAAAGACAATTGGAATTCCCTGGCGGATTTTCGAGTACCCCTGTGGTTCAAAAAGGCCAAGTTTGGAATTTTCATTCACTGGGGCCTGTACAGTGTCCCTGAATATTCCAATGAATGGTATTCCAGAAACATGTATATACAAGGAACGCCTGCATATATGCATCATATTAATACTTATGGTCCACAGAGGGATTTTGGCTATAAGGACTTCATCCCCATGTTTACCGGAAGCAGGTTCAATCCGAAAGAATGGGCCAAAATATTTAGGGAGGCGGGAGCAAGGTATGTTTTTCAGGTTGCTGAACATCACGATGGTTTTCAGATGTATAAAAGTTCATTTAGTAGCTATAATGCATATGAAATGGGGCCAAAGAGAGATGTACTTGGAGAACTTAAGGAGGCCCTTGAACATGAGGGACTTGTTTTCTGCACTTCCTCACACCGCGCGGAACACTGGTTTTTTATGGGTCATGGCAAAGACTTCGACAGTGATATAAAGGAGCCTTTAAAGCGCGGAGACTTTTATTGGCCTGCTATGCCGGAACCGGACAACCAGGCCCTGTTCAGCGTGCCATATCCGACAGACGAATTTCTGCAAGACTGGTTGATCAGGACCTGTGAAATAATTGATCAATACAAGCCCAGAATACTCTATTTTGACTGGTGGGTTCAGCATGCAGCATTCAAACCATACCTGCGTAAGCTGACAGCATATTATTACAATCGGGGCCTGGAGTGGGGCGAAAGGGTTGCAGTATGCTACAAACATGATGCGCTGATGTTTGGAACCGGAATCGTTGAAGTGGAGCGTGGAAAATTTGCAGACCCCAAGCCATATTACTGGCAAACAGATACGGCAGTAGCAAGGAATTCATGGTGCTATACCAATACGCTGGAGTATAAAACCTCCACTGAAATAATCTGTGACCTGATAGATATTGTCAGCAAGAATGGCAATATGCTTTTGAATATTGGTCCCAGAGCGGATGGATCCATCCCTGAGGGAGATGCGGAGATATTAAGGGATATTGGTGTATGGCTTAAGATAAATGGTGAAGCGATATATGACAGCAAGGTGTGGCGCAAGTCTGCCGAGGGTCCAACAAAAGAAATTGAAGGACAGTTTACTGATAATATGTCCAGGGTATACACAAGTGAAGACTTCCGCTTCACAGTCAGAGGAGATTGCCTGTATGCCGTAGTTATGAAATATCCTGAGGACGGAAAGCTGATAATCAGATCTCTGGCGGAATCACCCAATCAAAATGTCCCGGAATTCCATGGCATAATATCAGCTATTAATATCCTCGGATTTAACGAAACTCCTGTTTGGACAAGAAACACAGAAGGACTATTTCTGAAGACCAAAACCGTAAAAAGCAGCACGCCGGTAGTGTTTAAAATCAAAATTAATTAGTATGTTAAGTATTATTTCTCTTGCGAAATTCGGCGGGGCTTTCGCCTAGATACTTTTTGAATTTTTTATGAAAATAATCAACATTTTTATAGCCTACAAGTTCTGATATTTCATAAACCTTTAAATTCTTTTGCAGTAATAGCTCTTTGGAATGGTTGATTCTAACACGATCGATATAGGAGTTAAAGCTTTCACCCACCTTCTTATTGAATATCTTTCCAAGATATGAACTATTATATCCAAACAAAGGAGCTATGGTTTCCAACCTTATATTGTCTCTAAAATTGTGATCAATATAGTAAACTATATCATCAAGTACACTTTCACGTGTAAAATTGCCTATAGCATTAATTATCATTTCAAACTGCCCTGAAAAGAAAAGTATGATTTCATAAAGGTAATATTTTCGGTCTATAAGATCAATTACCGAGGAGTTTGTCGGAAAAGGGATGTCTGTTGTGCTGTAAATATGATTTATAGTTTCTTTAATCTGGAGATAAATATCGGTTAAAAACAGCTTGATATTAGCTAAATCAGCCTTGGAGGAATATAATTTCTTTTCAAGCTTGAATAGGGTGTCGGCAATCATTCTTCGGTTATAACTCTGAATATAGCTACATAACAGCTTGCAATACTGATTCGTTTCTTTTTGATTTATTTCAAGGGAATTGTTATCAAATTTCGGAAGCTGCTCATACCCGATTGCATGCTGATTCTGTTCACAAAAGAAGCGACGGTTCATAAGGCTTAAGGCATCTTCATAGGAATAATGAATATCCTCTATTCTGCCTACCTCACGGCCATAGGCAATGAATAGTGAATCCAGAGGAGAACCTTTCTGCAGACTTTTATCATAATGCTTCAGAAAATCACGAAAATGCTTCAGAGCAAATGCTCCTTTTAAGAGGATGATGTCCTTTTCATGTATCTTAATATGCTCAAAGGACCTGTTTTCGTGATTAGCAACTCTTAACAGGTCTGCAAAATCGTAAGTGAGGTTATGGGTATCCTGATTGTAATTTTCATAAATTACAACCTGATAATCAGCTGCTGAAAGGTTAAACTCTCCAAGGCTGATATTAGCCACATCACCTGAATTGAGCAGAATATCACGCAGAACAGTATACTTTGCCTTTTCACGGAAATGATTCATCTTACTGGCATCCAAACGTTCTTTAAGTATGTTCTCTTTTACTGTATTTACAGCACGATATAACTCGTCATCATCAATGGGCTTTGTAAGATAAAATTCAACGCCGTAACGAATTGCAGTCTGAGCATATTTGAAATCGGAAAAGCCACTCAAAATTATAAAATGACCTTTAAAGCCGTGTTCCCTGGCAAACTGTACAATTTCGGTTCCTTGAAGTTTGGGCATACGTATATCCAACAATACCAAATCGGGATTTAACTCAATTATACCCTTTAGCGTATCTTCTCCGTTATTGGCTTCTCCGCATAGGGTAAACCCAAGTTCCTTCCAATCGATAACACATTTTAGTCCTTCACAAATTATTGATTCATCATCTGCGATAAATAACTTCATCATTTTCCTCCATTACGTTGTGCAAAGGGAGTGTAAGAGATACAAGTGTTCCTTCAAGCGGACTGCTCTTAATTATCATCCCATAAGCTTCTCCATAAAATAATTTGATTCTTTGATTAATATTATAAAGTCCGATACTTGATGTGGATTTCTTATTACGCTCGTTAATACTATCGGTCAGTTGGTACAATGCTTCCTTGGTCATACCTAGACCATTGTCGGAGATGTCTATCAGTAAAAACTCATCACCTTTTGTTTTAACTTCAATAACAATCTGTCCGTGGTTTTCAGTGCCTTCAAGGCCGTGTAGGATGGCATTCTCAACAATAGGCTGTAATAGAAGCGGGAGAATCTGATAATCCTCAAGAATCATGTTGTCTGCGACATTCAAGGTATAGTTTACCCGGTCATTAAATCTCAGCTTCTGTATGGTTAAATAAATCGATATGTAATCCAATTCCTTTTTCAATGTTGTGTTAGAAGTACCTGTGTTTTCCAGAACGTAGTGCATGGATTTCCCCAAAAGCTTGATAACATTGGCTACCTCAGGGTTACCTTCGGTAAGAGCCTTCATTCGTATAGTCTCCAGCGTATTATATAGAAAATGAGGGTTAATTTGGCTGGCCAGCATTTTAAACTCCATTTTCTGTTGTTGGTTTTTCAGCACCTGCTCCTGCAGCTTTGCCTCATACATTCTGGCATCCATCTGCTGTATGCTGCGGATCATTACTTTTAAATCAGAGTATACTTCAGATATTTCATCCTCCCCCTTAAAGTCGTCAATAATGTGGTAATCTCCCATGCTAACCTTATGCATCTCCCCTCGGAGTGTAACAATACGAGCGCTGAACTTATTTGTAAACTGAACAATAAATATAACAGGCAAGGCTGAGCCTAATATAATGGTGAAAGTACATAGCAGAATTATATTGTTTACATCGGGCAGAGCAGCAAAATCCAAAGTTGTTATATAAATCCGGTCTTTGGACGAATAGGGAAGTAGTGTAGATATATTTGCAATACTCTTCTTATCATCATAGGTCAGCTGACCGGAAAATTGATACTGACTTTTACCATAATCGACGGGTACAGGGAGAAATTGTCCGGATAAGGTCCGCTGGGTACTGAAAAATACCGGGTCTTTATTAACTGAAACCGCGTTAAATAACGAGTTGCGCTGGATTCTGTTTTTCAAATAATTATTGCTGATTTTTATTATCAGGACAGCATATTCTTTTGTTGATATAATTGGTATCCGTCTTATCAGGCATAATTCTTGGGAGGTATGATTCCAACTGTCAATTGAGTTGTAGCTCCTCCAGGTTATATCGGCATGTTGGATACCATGCTGATACCAGTCCTTTCTAATTATCTCATCTGTAACGGGTATTATTGAAGCATATTTGTATATAGTAGGATTGGTTGTATATATTTCTATGGAGGATATAAAAGTATTTTTATTTATAAAGTTTTTCACTTTGGTATAGTTACTACAGCTTCTGTCGGCCTCCTGCTTGCTGTAATAGCGGGTTGCCAAAAGGTTGTGTAAATTCTTATCATTAAATATTTCATCAGAAATGTTATAGACTGAGGTCGTAACTTCAAACATTATGGATTTGACACGGGAGTTGTCTGCTTCCACCTGGTTCTGATAATGATCCAATAGGAGTTTTCTGGTATAAAGTATCAGGAAAAAGCCTATGATCAGGATTGGTATAAGGATGGCACTGTAATATATGAAATATAATTGTTTTTTTACCTGTGTCTTAAGGAATACCTTACGAAAAGCAGTCAATATCTTCACAATATATACTCCTTCAATAAAAAATAAGGTTCATACCATATTATAGTAAGAAAAGGAATAAACGTCAATTTAGCATATTATCATCTATAACAGCTTAACTTATCCGTATACTTAGCTGGTAAAAAACACTGAAAATTAAGTGCATTAACTAGAATAATTATGGTATACGATTTTGAAGCCGTATAATATAATTACAGTTAAGTCATATTGGAAAGGAGCATGATTCATTATGAAATTTAGCAATGGATGTTGGTTGCAAAAAAAGGGAACTGAATGCTTCACACCTCAACAAGTGTATTACTCAAAGGTAGAAAAAGACTATATTACCCTGTGTGCACCCACTTATCGTATCAAACATAGGGGGGATACACTGGGAGGAGTTAATCTGACAATTAAAATTTCCTCACCTATGAAAGAAGTCATAAGAGTCCAAATATATCATTATATGGGAGTCACAGCAAAAACGCCTGAGTTTGAATTAAGCTTTGATAAAGATAGCTGCTATCAGGCGGTGGAAAATGAGACTGAGGTTATAGTTTCAAGCGGAAGTTTAAAATTGACTATAACAAAACAAACCTGGTCCATGACATATGAAAGAGACGGAGAGCTGCTTTCTAAAAGTGTAGTGAGAGATTTGGCATACATGAAGACCGACTGGAAGGGTTTGGCATATGATGACGGTGCAGAGGATAATGCCTACATGCGTCAGCAGTTAAGTTTATCCGTGGGGGAATTGGTATATGGGCTGGGAGAACGTTTTACTCCTTTCATAAAAAACGGACAGTCCGTTGATATCTGGAATGCAGACGGAGGTACTTCAACAGAACAGTCTTATAAGAACATTCCATTTTACATAACCAACAAGGGCTACGGAGTGTTTGTAAACCATCCTGAACAGGTTTCCTTTGAAGTTGGCTCGGAGCATGTGACGAAAGTAGGCTTCAGTGTTCCGGGTGAAAGTCTTGATTACTTTTTTATTAATGGACCTTCAATGAAAGAGGTATTGACCAGATATACCGATCTTACCGGTAAGCCATCCCTGCCTGCGCCTTGGACTTTTGGTCTGTGGTTGTCTACGTCCTTTACTACAAATTACGATGAAAAGACTGTTACAGGCTTCGTAGACGGAATGCTTCAGAGAGAAATCCCTTTGAGAGTGTTCCACTTTGACTGCTTCTGGATGAAGGATTTTTGTTGGTCCGATTTTACTTGGGACAGCCGCGTATTTCCTGATCCAGTTGGTATGATCAAGCGACTAAAAGAAAAGGGACTAAAAATTTGTGTATGGATTAACTCATATATAGGGCAGGAATCCACACTGTTTAAAGAGGGAGTGGAGGGGGGGTACTTCCTGAAACGTAAGAACGGAAATGTATGGCAATGGGATATGTGGCAACCGGGAATGGCTATTGTAGACTTTACAAACCCCGAAGCCTGCAAGTGGTTCAGTGATAAGCTGGAAGTATTGCTGGATATGGGCGTCGACTGCTTTAAAACAGACTTCGGTGAGAGAATTCCAACCGATGTGGTTTATCATGACGGTTCCGATCCTGTTAAAATGCATAACTACTATACATATCTGTATAACAAGGTAGTATATGAACTGTTGGAGAGAAAACGCGGTAAGGGTGAAGCGGTTTTATTTGCAAGATCTGCAACTGTAGGCGGTCAGAAATTCCCTGTACATTGGGGCGGAGATTGCTGGTCGGATTACGAGTCCATGGAAGAGAGCCTGAGAGGTGGACTGTCTCTGATGATGTCCGGTTTTGGCTATTGGAGCCATGACATCGGAGGCTTTGAACATACGTCTACTCCCGATGTATATAAGCGTTGGGCGGCATTTGGCCTATTATCCTCTCACAGCCGGCTGCATGGCAGTACGTCATACCGTGTTCCATGGGCTTATGACGAGGAAGCAGTAGATGTAGTTCGTTTCTTTACCAAATTAAAGGCAAGGCTTATGCCATATCTGTTTAAAGCTGCAGTTGAAACCTCTGAGACAGGTGTTCCGACTATGAGAAGTATGGTTCTGGAATTTACCGAAGACAGAACCTGTCATTATCTGGATAGGCAATATATGCTAGGCAGCTCAATACTGGTCTCACCAATCTTTAATGACGGTGGTATGGCTGAATATTATCTGCCTGCTGGAACCTGGACCAATTACTTTACAGGTGAAAAAACCGAAGGCTCCAGATGGATAAAAGAGAAACACAGCTACTTAAGTATCCCCCTTATGGTAAAGGAGAATTCCGTAATTGCATCAGGCTTCTGTGATGATAAGGCAGATTATGACTATGCAGACGGTGTTCAGTTGAGGGTTTATGAATTATTGGAAGATAAAGCAACCGGAACGGTTGTATACGCTATGAACGGTGAAAAGGACCTGGAAGTTTCCGTTATTAAGAAAGCTCGAGAGATTAATATAAAGGTGAGTGCAAAGAAAGCGTACAGTATACGGCTTGTAAATGAAACTGTTACGCAGGCTGTTAATGCGGATTTGGAAAAAGAGGGAAATGATTCGATTCTGAAACCTTATGCCGGAGCAACCGAAATAGTACTAAAAATTAGTTGACAGGGATTCTGTTCGGGATAATATCTCCTTCGATATACAGAATTGGTAATCAAGCAATCAGGCTAAAAAGCATCAGACTACTTCTGATGCTTTTTCTATGGTATTAAAACTTTTTTTATCAGCTTGTTATAATATCTGTTGGGAGGAGGTTGTTATGAATAGACTTGAAAATGTTATAGCTGCAATTGCTTACATTGAAAAACATCTTACAGAGAAAATTGATTTGGATATAGTTAACTTTCTGCAGGGCTATAGAAAATTCCGCGGGGCTATGGAAAAATAAGCCTTGACTTCTAATAGCTGTAATGTTATATTCGAGTTAATTGAATAAAATATTAGTGTATAACAAACACTTCAGGGATAGGTGAAATTCCTTACCGGCGGTAGGCAGCATGGCTGCGAGCCCGCGAGCGAAAGCAGATCCGGTCAGATTCCGGAGCCGACAGTACAGTCTGGATGGAAGAAAGTGTGTTTTATTTTGCTTTTTTGTTCCCTGGGAGTAGTTTACTTCCAGGGATTTTGTATTTTATTATGGTGAAATATGGGGGCTCGCTTTATGGGAATGCATGAAAATTATATGAATAGAGCTTTGGAACTTGCTAAAGGCGGCTGGGGTACTACCAATCCAAATCCACTGGTAGGCGCAATAATCGTTAAGAATGAGGAGATAATTGCAGAGGGCTATCACGAAGTTTTGGGGTGTGCCCATGCGGAGGTTGCAGCTTTCAACAACGCTAAGCAGGATGTGAAGGGCGGGACACTCTATGTAAACCTAGAACCTTGTTCCCACTATGGTAGGACACCTCCCTGTACCGAGGCCATAATAAAAGCCGGAATCAGAAAGGTTGTTGTCGCGATGGAAGATCCCAACCCCAAGGTTTCTGGGAGAGGGATCGGCATGCTGAGGAAGGCCGGTATTGATACTATTGTTGGAGTCCTTGAACAGGAGGCAAGAAAGCTTAATGAAATATTTATAAAATATATAGTACGAAAAAGACCATTTGTTATTATGAAAACTGCAATGACCTTGGATGGTAAAATAGCATCAGCTTGCGGAGAATCCAAGTGGATTTCTGGAGAAAGCTCCAGGCACCATGTGCATATTGTTCGTGACAGAACTGCTGCTGTTATGGTGGGAGTAGATACAGTATTGCAGGATAATCCATCCCTTACAACAAGGCTGGAGGTCAAAGCCGGTAAAGACCCAATCAGAATTATTATTGACAGTAAGGGTAGAATCCCCGTTGATAGTCGTGTGATTAATGCTGAATCCTCGGCAGGTGTAATACTTGCCACAACATCAGCTCTTCAAAAAGAAAAGGAAAAACAGCTCACAGACAAGGGTGTACACATCCTTATGCTTGATAAACCTGATGGGCATGTTGATCTTGACAGACTTATGGATGAATTGTACAAACTGGAAATTGACAGTGTGCTGCTTGAAGGAGGCGGAGAACTGAATGCAGCTGCTTTGAATTCAGGGATAGTAGACAAGATAATGTTTTACATAGCACCGAAAATTATCGGAGGAAGAAATGCAAAAACACCTATAGAGGGCGAAGGCCTTAAGTTTATGAAAGATGCCATTAGGTTATATGACTTAAGTATTAGAAGATTTGACCAGGATGTACTGATAGAGGGATATGTGAAAGGAGAGTTATGTTTACAGGAATCATTGAAGAAGTAGGTACTATTAAGAGACTTGTCCATGGAAGTTTATCAATAGAGCTTTCTATTCACTGCCCCAAAATTCTTAATGATGTAAAGGTTGGAGATAGTATTGCTGTAAACGGCATATGTCTTACAGTAGCGGATATGGGTGGAGACTGGTTTTCAGCCGATGTAATGCCCGAAACCATCAGAAAGACGGGGCTTAGTAAACTTAAAATTGGGGATAAAGTAAACCTGGAGAGGGCATTACGATTGTCAGACAGGCTGGGAGGACATATTGTTACGGGGCATATTGATGGGACCGGAATGGTTGTGGCAAGGGTAGAGGAAGACAATGCCATATGGCTTACAGTAAAAGCTCCGGACAATATTCTCAAGTTTATTGTAATGAAGGGCTCAGTAACTCTTGATGGCACAAGTCTAACCGTTGCCCGTGTGGATGAAAAATGTTTCAGGGTGTCACTGATTCCCATTACTGCCCGACATACAACTCTTGGCTCCAGGAGTGTGGGAGACGTGATAAACATAGAATGTGATGTGATGGGCAAGTATGTAGAAAAGCTTCTGGGGATAAACTTATCTGAATCAGAGGCTAAAAAAGATATCTCTTTGGATTTTCTTAGGGATAATGGTTTTGCTTGAACAGTAAACTGAGATCAGAGGGAGGAATAGTAGATGAAGTTTAATTCAATTGAAGAGGCAGTAGAAGATATCAAACAGGGAAAAATCATTATAGTTGTAGACGATGAAGACCGTGAAAATGAAGGAGATCTTCTAATGGCTGCTGAAAAGGTAACCCCGGAGAGTATAAATTTTATGGCCTCTTACGGAAAAGGTATGATCTGTGCACCTTTGACAGAGGAGCGTGCCCGACATTTGGAACTAAATCTGATGGTCGAGAGAAACACCGAGAACATGAAGACGGCTTTCACTGTAACAGTGGATCATAAAAGCTCTACAACAGGAATATCAGCCTATGAAAGGGCCAATACCATCAGGGAGCTGGTAAATCCAGCTTCGGTAAGCAATGATTTTGTCCGGCCGGGACATATTTTCCCATTAATAGCAAGGGAGGGTGGAGTGCTGAACCGGTCAGGACACACTGAAGCTGCGGTAGAGCTAGCGAGAATGGCAGGTTTGCGTCCGGCCGGAGTAATTTGTGAAGTTATGAATGAGGATGGTACTATGGCCAGAGTGCCGGAATTAATGGAGTTTGCCATTAAACATACTCTGAAAATAATTACTGTAGCAGATCTGATTAAATATAGAAGGAAAAATGAGAAGTTTGTTAAGGCTGCCGCTCTGGCGAAACTTCCCACAAAATACGGGGATTTTATGATTGCAGCCTATGAAAGTCTGGTGAACGGTGAGCACCATGTGGCACTTGTAAGGGGCGATATCAAAAGCTCCGATGAACCGGTATTGGTAAGAGTACATTCCGAATGCCTGACCGGGGACGCCTTTCATTCGCTAAGATGCGATTGTGGAGAACAACTGGATGCTGCCTTAAGGCAGATTAGCCGAGAGGGAAGGGGAGTTCTTCTTTATATGCGTCAGGAAGGTCGCGGAATAGGCCTGGTAAATAAAATCAGAGCATATGAATTACAGGATAATGGAAAGGATACCGTAGAGGCAAACGAGCTTCTGGGTTTCGCCCCAGACTTGCGGGAATACGGTATTGGTGCCCAGATTCTATACCAGCTGGGTGTCAGAAAAATCAAGCTTCTGACCAATAATCCGAAGAAGGTAGCAGGCTTGGGTGGATATGGCCTCGAGATAGTTGAAAGGGTACCTATCCTGGTGGAGACCAATGAGGTAAATAAGTTTTATATGAGAACTAAAGAAGAAAAGATGGGACATATACTAAGTGATACCAATATAAATTTAAAAAACAATCAAACACCAGGAGGTAAAAAAGTATGACAGTGAAAACACATGAAGGAAATCTCATTGCAAAGAATTTGAGATTTGGTATAGTTATAAGCCGTTTTAACGAGTTTATCGGTAGCAAGTTATTAGGTGGAGCAATCGATGCAATTGTGAGGCATGGAGGAGATGAAACTAATATTGAAATAGCCTGGGTGCCCGGTTCTTTTGAAATTCCCCTTATAGCACAAAAGCTGGCAGCTTCTAAAAAATTTGATGCAATAATTTGTGTGGGGGCTGTTATAAGAGGGTCAACGCCCCATTTCGATTACGTTGCCAGTGAAGTATCAAAAGGCGTCGCCAAAGTATCCCTTGATACTGGAATTCCTGTAATATTCGGCGTTTTGACAACTGATACCATAGAACAAGCTATTGAAAGGGCGGGTACGAAAGCCGGAAATAAAGGGTATGATGCTGCAGTGACTGCCATAGAAATGGCAAATCTGCTGAAGCAGTTCTGACAAAATTAGCAAGTTTAATCAAAACAATTTATCTTTCTATCAGTATACTGTCTCTATGGTTACGTAATGGACATTTGAAAGGAGACAAATTATATGTCAGATAACAATTCTATAGAAGTTGCATTCAATCATGTCACTTTAGAAGGAACACCATATGAGATTGGGAAGAAGGAAGCAGAGCTGATAAAAAGCAAATTCCCTGAACAAGCTGAGTTCTTTTTCAAGGGAAATGATTTCATTAAACCTGCTACACTTGATAAAGTCAAACAGGCAGTTGAGGTATTTGAAAAGTATTGTCCCAATATTAATGATGAAATGAGAGGCTTTGCCGACTACTTCGGACGTACGCCCGAAGAAATAATTTACTACAGCTTTACACATGTATGCAAGGGTAACTGCGGACACTTCGCAGTACTGCCGCAAAAATCCTCAGATGGCAAAACATATGCCGGAAGGAGCTATGAATGGAGTAAAGATGATGATTTGAGACTTCTGACAGTAAGGGCTGACGGGGTTTACGCTCATATGGGCTTTAGCCTTCTGCTTTTCGGAAGGCTAGATGGTATAAATGAAAAGGGCTTATGTGTTACAATGACAAATGGTGTCCCTCTTATAATGTCCCAGGAAGAAGGCTTGCGCTTCTGGATGGTAATACGTATATTACTGGATAAGTGTAAAAATGTAGATGAAGCTGTAGATATGATCAAAACCCTTCCAATATCCTCCTTTTGCAGCCTCATAATTACTGATAAAAACGATGAAACAGTCCTGGTGGAGATACACAATTCGGTAAAAAGCTTTAAAAAGTTGTCATCGGCTTCTCCAGAGGGATTTGTTTGCTCAACAAACCATTACATTTTATCTGAAATGCAGCCTTATGTAAAAAATAGAATGCAACAGTCAGTAGACAGATATAATGCGATAACAAAGACTTTAAGCTCAGAAAATATTAGCAGAGACGACCTTAAGAAGCTGCTTTCAACAAAAATGCCTGAGGGCTTAGCCTGCCATCATTATGAGGATGGTCTGGGTACTCTGTGGTCTATTCTGTATGATATAGAGAATGTCAAAGCTGAGATATGCTTCGGTTCCCCGGTTGTAAACAAATGGTATAATTTCGATTTGAACACACCGGAGGGAAGTCGGGAATTCAAGGCTTTTCTGCCAAATGAGGATTCTATTGCTCAAATATGGAGGCAAATATAGCAGGATAGATTATTATTCCGCTTTACGGGACGGATTAATTGGATGTACTTCCAGTTATAAAAATAATAGTAAATATACTTTAAAGGGAACTGGTATAATTAGTTATATCACTTCTCTTTTTGTGTACAGATTTATGTTATAAATATTTATATAAACAATTGATGGTAGAGCATTTGCCTGGAGGAAATATGAATTATTATTACGATGCCGTCTTAAAAGCTTCAAGGTTTATTGAGGACAATCTTACAATAGATATAAAAATTCAAGATATTGTTAATGAGGTTGGTTTTTCACAATTTCACTTTATGAGGGTTTTCAGAACCATATCCGGGCATACAATTAATAAATATATAAAGAGAAGAAAAATGACGGAAGCAGCAAGATATTTACTGGAATCAGATATGCGTATTATTGATATAGCAGTAATGTTCGGTTACAACTCTCAGGAAGCTTTCACAAGAGCATTTAAGGAAGTTTATAATGTTACACCTAATATTTACAGAACTACAGGGATTCCTTACAAAAATATAGAGCAGGTTGTGCTAAATGAAAAATTACTTGACCTGAAGTGCTTCAATACCAAGCCTATTGAGCCACAATTAGTTTTCAAGGATGATTTTATGATAGCCGGAATTGGCTATAAGGGTAAAAATGAAAATTTTGAGATACCGAAGCTTTGGAATAGGCTGAATATAGAGGTGCATTCCATAAAAAACAGGGTTAATAAGGATATCTGTTATGGCTTTGAAACAAATTGCGACAGGGGCTCCTTTGAGTATATAGCAGGGGTTGAAGTAAGTGATGTCAAAAATATTCCCAAGGGTATGAAGGTACAGCGCATAAAACGATCCAAGTACGCTGTATTTCCGATACCGTCGGTTGTTGAAAATGTTCCCGGATGTATAGGGCAGATATATTCGGTCCATCTGCCCTATTCCGGATTAAGAACCATTGGAAACTACGATTTTGAGTATTATGATAACAGCTTTGAAGCTAATAATGGAAATACATATATTTCATTTTATATACCTGTCGAGTAACTACCGTCGCGTAATCAGCTCCTGTATATGTGCTTTATAACTTCTTCAATACTTATATTATTTATATTTATATCTTGAACCGGCAGCACTTTGAAAATCTTCGATATCTCGTCTTGAAGATTGGTATTTTCAGTTTTTATTTCAATATTTGCAAAATGGGGTCCGCTTGACATCACATTAAAACCTTCGAGTAGTGACACATCAATCTGGCGGGAAAACTTAACTTCAATAATCTTCTTATCTGAAAAATAAGTTTTAAGTTTGTCAATACTATCATTAAAAACTATTGTCCCGTTATTGATTATGCTGACGTTTTCACAAAGGTCTTCAATGTCGCTTAAATCATGGGTAGTGACTATAAAGGTAGTTCCTAAATCCTTGTTTACCATTTTTATGAAGGACCTTATGGCTTCCTTTGAAATAATGTCCAAACCTATAGTAGGTTCGTCAAGGTAAACCAACGGAGGTTCATGCAGAAGTGCACAGACAAATTCGCACTTCATTCTTTCACCTAATGACAGCTGCCTTACAGGTTTTGTAACAACATCGCCGATATTTAGCAGTTCTATAAAATAATTAATATTTTTATCAAAGACTTTGTCAGGGATACTGTACATTTGCTTATTCAGTGCAAAGGTATCAATTGCAGGCAGATCCCACCATAACTGAGATTTCTGGCCAAACACAACACCAATTTTTTTTACATACACTTCCCTTTGTGTCCAGGGCGTGTAGCCCATGACATTGACTGTTCCTTCTGAAGGATACAGGATACCCGAAAGAATTTTTATTGTAGTCGATTTTCCTGCACCATTGGGACCAATAAGCCCCCTGATCTCACCCTTCGGTATCTTCAAATCAAGGTTATTCACAGCAGTTACAAGCTTATAATCCCTGTCAAACAGTGATTTGAGTGAAGAAAGTATACCTGATTTTGCTCTCTTATGTACCTTAAAATCCTTTCTTAAACCCTCAACATTTATTATGTATTCGCTCATATTATCCTCCATCTACACGAATAGCGTGTACACAAATAGTTAGAAAAGACACGTAGTGGCTTTTCGCTGCGTGAAATGCACGATGACTTAACAAATGTATTTTTCACGCTATTAACCTCCCGCACTGGTATAATTTTTCAGACACAAATTCCATATCTTTAGACTCGCATAGAAGAACAGCAGACAGAAAGCAAAAGTGATAAAAATTGTGTAATCAAGCCTGCTCAATAATGCATTTGCAGGGATATTTACCCATACTGCAAAAGGTATTACTGTAATCAAGGCCGTCTGCAGGGCCTTTGGAAAAATATTAACAGGGAATTCTCCAAATCTTAACAATTGATACATCAATTCCTCAAGCCTTCCGATTTGAACGAGCATTATTACAATGCTGCTGTACAAGATATCAAACCCCATATAAAGGATCAGGCCGAAAACGATTGCTAGGAGAAATACGCCAATCTGAACAAAGCCTATATGCAGATCCATTTTAACAATAGAATAGACAGATATTACTGCACCTGAAATCAGAGCGCCTATATCATTAAAATTGAACCCGCTTGCTAATATTATGCCAATAGGAGGGTAAGGTTTCAGCAACAGCCTGTCAAAATCACCCTGCCTTACTAAACCGTATACGAAATAGGGTATACTGCCAAAAGCCATACCCTTTAAACCGATTGTGAACAATAGTAAGCCCTGAAATAGGATAATTTGTTCCAGGTTCCAACCGGGAAAGCCTTTTGTCTGCGTAAATATTAAATATTGAAGAATGGGTCCTGCACAGGCAAAAGCCAAGGATATAACAGTTCCCAGAATGAAGTCGAATCTGTACTCTATACTTCGTGCTATACCCATTTTACCGTTCCAAAGGAACAGTTGAATTAATTTCAGTAATTTTAGCATACTATCTCCAATCTGCGTGTTAAAGTACAAGTACGTTCTGCACGCGATTTAACAGTGAAAAAACTTGTGTTTTTTTGTGTGAAGTGTACGATGTCACACTAATGCGCTTTTAATTAGCCTCCAGCAGCACAGAATCTCTTTACGAGACGCTTCCACAGAATTTGAATTGCTGTATAAAATATAATAATCCAGACAAGTTGTAGGAGTCCTACTCTTACTAACATTTCCAGGCGATTACCTTCAACTCTGTTGAGGAAGAATTGAATTGGCCAGTATATTATGTACTTGAAGGGTAAAAAGTCAAAAATTCTGTTCAACCAGACGGGCATGAACTCCAGAGGAATAAGGCCTCCCCCTACTATAGCCTGTAGAACCTCTCTAATGGCGTTTATAGACATATTGTTCTTGATGATCATCGCAGACATTCCAAGGAGAAATGAATACATAAAGTTAAGAATAAACGCCAGTACAGCTATAACAACAAAACTGAGAAAAGACTGTATCGTAATAAATTTAGGGAACAGGATGAGACTGTAAATTATCATACCGGGAACAAATTCTACCAGCATTGCCATAAATCTTGAAGAGACAGCTGAAGCTAGATAGAAACGGAATATTGAAATAGGTTTCAGAAAATCTGTAGCCAGTTCTCCTGTCAAAATTTTTCTTGAAATTTGATTAGTGATACCGTTCCACACAAAGCTGAGGACCACGTAATATGCAGTATAATACCATACCATCTGCTCAAAGCCATAACCCTTTATGTTTGTTGTGTCGTTATAGGCATATATGCTTTTAAATAGTGCTATATTTATAGCTAATAGTATGGGCTGAAAAAGTACTGAAATTGCCATAGTCCATCTATATTGGAACATTACCTTGAAATTTAATTTTATTACTTCTATAAAAACTTTCATTTTATTTCTTTTTCCCCTTAAATAATACAATTAGTGAAAGTTAATGAACGGCTAATATATATTACCATAGTTTACATTTTACGACAAGGGTTAAGAATATGTATAACTATTTGATACGTCCAACGTTGTAATGACAGGAAGCTTTAAGGGCATGAATACCCTTTTACAGAAAATAGCACTTACAGTAAAGAGTTTTTTTTGATAAAATTATTGTAGGCGGTTCGATACATGAGACGTTGTCGGAACTGCTTTTTTCTTTTTTATGGGGAAAAAGATAAATTATATAGTGTCTCAGCACATGTGAAAAAGTAAGGAGGAAGTCATGTTTAAAATAAATGAATATGTTATATACAACTCAATGGGAGTATACCAAATTGTAGATGTCAAAAAAGAAAGGGATTTCACTGGCAATGAAACAGAATACTATGTTTTAAAACCAGCCTACGGAAATAATTTAACAATTAAAACTCCTGTAAATAACCCCAGAAACAAAATGAGAACAACACTTTCAAAAGAAGGTGTATTATCGCTGATAGAATCTATGCCCCAAAAAGAAACTTATTGGATAAATGATGACAGACAAAGAAATGAAAGCTTTAAGGCGGCTCTCAGAACAGGTGACAGTGAGCAGTGGGTCAAGCTGATTAAGTCAATATATCTTGAACAACATAGAAAATCCGGACAGGGTAAAAAACTTGCCAGAACAGATGAGGATATCATGAAAGCAGCCGAAAAAAACCTATATGAAGAATTTGCAGTTGCTTTGGGTATTCCTCCTGATGAAGTTGTATCTTATATTATGGAACATGTTTCTTAAATTAGATTATAATTTTTATATACGTTAGGGAGATAAAACTGTTATATTTTAATTAAATTAATGTTACATTTGGTGGAAAAATAAGCGGGAGGTGCAGCAACAAATGAAGACGATTGGGTTAATTGGCGGAATGAGCTGGGAAAGCACAGTGACATATTACCAAATAATTAATGAAACTGTAAAAATGCAATTGGGAGGATTGCATTCGGCTAAATGCATACTGTACAGCGTGGATTTTGATGAAATTGAGAAATATCAGGCAAACGGACAGTGGAAAAAAAGCGGGGAAGTTCTGACAGACACCGCAATAAGTTTGGAACGAGCTGGTGCTAATTTTATTATTATATGCACAAATACCATGCACAAGGTTGCTCCGCAGATACAAGCTAAAATCTCCATACCAATTATTCATATTGCGGATGCTACGGGAGATGAACTAAGAAAGGCTAACATAAACAAGGTGGCACTTCTGGGAACAAAATACACTATGACACAGGACTTTTACAAAAGCAAGCTTATAAGCCGGGGAATAGATGTCTTAATACCAAATGAAAAAGATATTGAAATAGTAAATTCTGTTATATATAACGAACTATGCCTTGGAATAATTTCAGAGAAATCTAAGGCTGAGTTTGTACGAATTGTCAAGGAATTGTCCCAAATAGGGGCTCAAGGAGCTATTTTAGGCTGCACAGAAATAGGTCTTCTCCTCAAACAGTCCGATACCCCTACAACGCTTTTTGATACCACTAGGATACATGCGACGAAAGCCGCTATGTTATCAATTACAGAAGATGGAATAGGTCAATTATCAGAAATACCAGCATACTAGTACATTTTTTTTGAACCCCCCTCAGCATCGAAAGCTGAGGGGGGTTCTGTTTTACAAAGCAGAGTTCTGCTTTGTAAGTTTTATTTAAACTAACCAAACCCTCCAGTAAACCACCACCCATTTGTTTTGATGATATACTGTTTAAAACGTTGAGAGGCCTAGTGGCTTGAAGTTTCCAAATAAAACAGTACAAGGAGATGAAAAATTATGTTCATTAAGATTAAGGGTGCAAAAGAAAATAATTTAAGAGATGTAAACCTGCAACTTCCAAAGAATAAGCTGATAGTCTTCACCGGACTTTCGGGAAGTGGTAAATCGACACTTGCCCTAGAAACCTTGCAGAGAGAATGCCAACGGCAGTATATGGAATCTATGGGCATGACAATGGATATAGGCAGCAAGCCAAAGGTTGACAGTATAGAGGGCTTGTCTCCTGCAATATCAATTAATCAGCACAATTCCAATAATAATCCCCGTTCAACAGTAGGAACTATAACCGAAATTTCAGCTTACCTCCGCGTGCTGTATTCAAAATTAGGGGAAAGAAATTGTAATCACTGCGGAAAAATGATTATTCAGAGCTATGATGAGACTTCATTTTCTGTTCTGACAGAGCTGCCTGACCAGGAGGCTGGTGAAACAGAGCTTTATGAACAAATGCTTTCGTGTCCCCATTGCGGTAAACCGGTGGTTGAATTGACGGCCAGCCACTTTTCCTTTAATAAACCTCAGGGTGCATGTCCAACCTGCCGTGGCATCGGTGTAGTGAATTCTCCGGATGTAAACCTTTTGATAGACAAATCCAAAAGTATACGCGAATTTGCTATTCACGGCTGGGATCAGGTATTTATTGACAGGTATGGTGCATCGATGCTCAATGCCTCAAAGTACTACGGCTTCCATTTGAATATAGACAATCCCATAGAAACATATGATAAGGTTCAGATGGACTTACTTTTGTACGGAGTAATGAGCAGACAATTTCAAAGACACTTTCCTGATATGATACCTCCCAAAACAGTACCTGAGGGAAGGTTTGAGGGGGTAGTCACAAACCTTATGAGGAGATACATGGAGAACAACTCCCTTAGTGCCAGGCAGAAGCTTGAAAAATTTTTAATTCAGCAGCAATGTCCTGATTGTCAGGGTGTACGGTTCCGACCCGAAACTCTGGAAGTTAAGGTGGGAGGCATTAATATCAAGCAACTGATGTCCATGTCTTTAGTCGGTGTAGCCGGGTGGTTAAACCAGATACAGGAGACGGCAGCTCCCCAAGCTCTGGACATTGTGAAACAGGTAGTAGAGGATCTGAGAAAACGCATAGCCCGGATAATTGATGTGGGTGCCGGATATTTGAGTCTGGATCAGCCTGCTGGGTCGCTTTCAGCAGGAGAATGGCAGCGAATTAAATTGGCTGGGATTATGGGGAGCGGCCTGACAGGTGTTTTGTATGTACTGGATGAGCCTACATCAGGACTTCACTCCCGGGATACTTCAAAAATAATTACCGTTTTAAAGAAATTGCGAGATATGGGTAATACTGTGGTAGTTATTGAACATGATACTGAAATTATGAAGGCTGCCGATTTCATTGCAGACTTTGGACCAGGTGCCGGTAAACAAGGGGGTAGAATCGTTGCTGCCGGCAGTGTTCAGGATATTATAAACAGCACTGACTCTATTACAGGTAAGTATCTTCAGGAAAATACCTATAAACCCAGCAGAGTGAGAGTACAGGGGAAGAGCAGCTTTGTAGGCATAAGAAACGCCAGCTTGAACAACCTGAAAAGTATCAATGTGGGTATTCCCTTGGGTAAATTTGTGACCATTACAGGAGTTTCGGGCAGCGGTAAATCAAGTTTGATTTTCGGAGTTCTGGCCGAGGCCGCCGAAGCATATTTCAGTCAGCCTAAGAAAAGCAGGAAGACTGATATACCAGGGCTGGAACAACTTGATAATGTTATAGTAATAAACCAGCAGTCAATCGGAAAATCCAACCGTTCCAATCCTGCAACTTATACAGATCTGTTCACGGATATACGGGATTTATTTGCTGAATTACCCGATACTAAGCTTATGGGCCTTTCAGCAAAGCACTTTTCATATAACGTATCAGGGGGGCGATGTGAAAAATGTCAGGGAACAGGTAAACTGTCTGTTTCTATGCATTTTCTGCCTGATGTGGAAGTCATTTGTCCCGTTTGCCGCGGTAAACGATACCAAAAGCTTGTTCTTGACGTAAAATATAGGAGAAAAAATATTTCGGACGTCTTAGAATTAAGTGTTGATGAAGCGCTAACGCTGTTTTCAGAAGAACGCAACATTGCATCTAAGTTAAGGGTGCTTCAGGATGTGGGACTCGGGTATCTCAGTCTGGGTCAGTCTGCTGCAACACTGTCGGGTGGGGAGGCCCAACGTTTGAAACTTGCCAGGGAGCTATCCAAAAGCACGAGCGGAAAAGTTATGTATCTTTTTGACGAACCGACAACAGGGCTTCATCCACAAGACGCAAGCAGGCTGATTAATGTTTTTGACAAGCTTGTAAGTCTGGGAAACAGCGTAATTGTTATTGAACACAATACAGACCTTATTCTGGCTTCAGACTGGGTAATAGATCTCGGACCGGAGGGCGGTAGCGAAGGAGGAGTGCTTGTTGCTCAGGGGGCACCGGAAGATATTATGAAAAACAAGAACTCGGCAACCGGTAAAATACTGTTGGACAGGTTCTGTTGAGTCTAAGGATTGTAAGGTATAATTAAGTAATAAATAATATAAAAATGCTAATGAAAGAATAAACTATAAAAGAGAGGCAGGCCCATATGACTTATAAAACATCTCAAGTAGCAAAGTTAATAGGAGTACATCCAAATACAATACGGTTTTATGAGGAAATGGGACTGCTCCCTGTTATACCAAGGATGAAAAACGGATATCGGGTTTTTAATGACAGTCACCTTGAGCAGCTCAGACTGCTGCGTACAGCTTTCAGGTCGGAAATTATCAGCAGCAGTCTCAGACAGGAAGCTTTTGAAATTGTTAAAACTGCAGCTGCAGGAGATATTAGTGAGGCATATGAGAGAGCGAAGTTATATCTGGAACATCTGAAAATAGAAAGAGCTGGTGCCGAAGAGGCAATAGGCATAACCCTTGGAATACTTTCGAATCCTCTTGGACATGGTCACAATACTGAACTAACAGGTAGAAATAAAACAGCAGAAATGCTGGGTGTTAGTATAGATATTCTGCGTGACTGGGAGAGAAACGGTTTGATAAGTGTGCCGCGCAACCCGAAAGGCTTCAGGCAATATGGCTTGAAAGAGATGAACAGGCTGAAAATAATTCGAACTCTCCGGAACGCACACTATTCCATGATGGCCATTCTGCGCATGTTGAACCGCCTTGACAATGGGGAAACCAATTTGAGGGAGGCAATAAACACTCCTGATGAAGATGAAGATATTGTTTGTGCTGCTGACCGTTACATTACAGCATTAATTATGGCAGAAAATGATGCGTTTGAAATGCTGGATATACTCCGCCGGTTGGAGGAATAAGGCGGAGTATATCTTTCCGGATTAACCATGGTATAATTAGCAAATATACTATAAACTAATTTTTACTCTATAAAATATTTATAGCTTTGGGGGGGAAAATGTCGTGAGATTTAAAAAAGCTGTTACTTCTCTTGTTATACTGATCATAGTATTATCAGTGTTTACTTGTATCATTGGTATATTTTCAGAAGGAGGACCGGGTAAACATGATATTGAGTCATTACGGGGTGAAACTATAACAATTTACGGACAGGGGATATATAGGGATGATTCTGTAGCAGCAGTAGCGCAAGGAATTGCACAGGATATTATCACCCTTGTACTGGGTATCCCGCTACTTCTGATATCCTTGTATTTATCACGAAAGGGCTCTTTAAAAGGAAGACTTTTACTTACAGGTACACTTGGGTATTTTCTATATACATATATTTCTTATGTATTTCTATGGATGTATAATCCAATGTTCCTTGTTTACGTTATACTGATGTCGGGCAGCTTCTTTGCATTTACAATGTGCATTATGTCCATAGATGTTCAGAGTCTGAAGGAAGCTTTCAGCGAAAAGCTGCCGGTAAAATTCCTGGGAGGCTTTCAGCTTTTTTTAGCTGTGGCATTGTGCCTCATGTGGTTAGGCAGAATAATTCCTACCATAACGTCAGGCTCAACACCGGTCGGAATTGAACACTATACAACACTCGTTATACAGGGAATGGATCTGGGCTTTATAGTACCGGTGGCATTTTTATCAGGAATATTGCTGATAAGAAAAAAACCATATGGATATCTCTTTTCATCAGTTGTGATAATGAAGGGGTTTACAATGGGGGCGGCTCTGACTGCCATGGTTATAGGCCAATATCTGGCCGGAGTCAAAATGGGTATTGTTGAAATAATTATTTTCCCTATATTCAGTTTGTTACTATGTATTTGTCTTGGATTGCTGCTGAAAAACATTAAGAAGAATACTATATAAAAGGCAGAGTAAAAATACAGATAACATACGGAGTTTACATTCGTAGATTATGTATTTATATAACAGGTTCATAAAAAGTCTCTGATAAGTTTGCTGCATTTATTCCTCACATAATTAACTTTTATTAAGTTATTTATGCAGTTATTTATTACTTATTTAAATAAGTTGTCTATTCAGTTACATGTACGGTACACCTTGCCTTCATTCCATCTTCGGCAGCATAAATATATGCTGTCCCTTTTTTTACCGCTGTAACTTTACCTGTATTGTCTACTGTAGCTATATTTGGATTACTGGATGACCAGACGGGCGGGTTTCCTGATGATACAGACGCAGAGATGAGGGTGCTGGTGCCTCTTTTCAGATTAATTCCAGATGCACTTAGGGTTATTTGTGGTTTCTGCACCACCACCTCGCAGCTTTTAGTAACTCCATCCACTGTTGCGGTAATTGTTGCCGAACCATTTTTTATAGCCGTTACATTTCCGTTCATATCAACAACAGCAATACTCTTTTTATTGGATTTCCATACGGGAGTAATTCCAGAGGATACTATAGCCGTGAGTTGAGCTTTTTGACCACGAAACAATGTAATAGAGGTCTTGTCCAATGTGATGACAGGAAGCTTTACTTTTATTTTACAGGTGACGCTGCTTTTGTCAGCAGTTACGGTTATTATAGATTCTCCTGGCTTTATACCTGTAACATTACCATTCTGGTCAACTGTAGCAATGCTTTTTTTGCTGCTTTTCCACGTTACTGCCGAGTTGTTGGAAGTTGTTGCGGTAAGCTTCAACTTTTCTCCGTGCTCAATTGAAGCACTTACAATGTTAAGTGATATCCTGGTTTTATTAACGGAAACCTTGCAGTATGCCTCTGCATTTTTAATTCTGGCAGTTATTGTTACTGTCCCTGCCTTTTTGGCTGTGACTTTACCGTAAGTATTAACCGAAGCAACACTTGAATTGCTGCTTTTCCAGGTCGGTTCCTTCCCGCTTGAAGTAAAAGCCAGAATATTAAACTGGTCGCCTATGCTCAAATCAGCAGTATATTTTGAGAGCAAAACAAAGGAAATAGAATCTTTTGAACTTGCAGATACAGTTTGAACCTGTGCCGAAAAAAGAATCAGTATTAAACTTAAAAAGACTGAAAATAGGGTTTTCATTTTATCAGACATAAAATCCTCCATTCATAGAATGTGAGGAATAAATGCCAAAGAATTAGCAAACTTGTTATTAAGTTTAACATATATGTAATAAAATGTAAATAAGTATTGTCATAAGTATTGACATACGTATTGTTTAGCCCCGTCCATTAAGTGGTTCCTATTGGCTAGTAATTCATGTTCTCGTCAAGTCCCTGTAAGCAAAACTTTTTTGTATGAGGCCCTTTGGACTTTGTCAAAACTCTGAAATAGGAGGCATAATGCTTCGGTTTTATCTTCCGTTGCATATATTCATGCCGTTTCATTCCCTTCAAAGGGGCTAAGGAGCCTGTACATATCACCGAACGGAACAATGTATCTTTTCTTATAATGTTGAGCCAGCTTCAAAAAAATTTGATAAGGTCGATGGGGTACTGTGGTTATCTTCAAAACTGTTCAGGAGTATACTGAAACAAGGATTTTTAGGGGCGTAAGGTACCATGAGATTAAAAAATTCATTCATTACTAAATAAACATGTAATAAATATGTGCTTTTGAATAATACAATTTATATTAGCGTATAAGTATTAAAAACCTTTTGACACTTCATTAATGCATCTAATGCCTTATTATGTTAACAGAAAGTCATAGCGTAGGTGGTTCATTAAGGATTCTTCTTTGAATATGGGGAATTTTATGTTAAACTCTTAATTAATAAATGTTAGATAAGGTTATGGAATTTTTAGTTTTTATGTAAACTTTTGCAAGAGCAAATTTGACTTTCAATTATTATACCGAATTTCCTAGGGTGGTGTTGTCTTGCAGGTTAAAATCAAGTTTAACAAATTCAAAAAATTGTATGAAAACAGGAGCCTTCTTTGGGTTGGCGCCGCATTTGTTCTTTCAGTGATACTATTTGAAGCAATATATATTTTAGAACCCTGGTTTGACAGAATAATGAGTCCTACTACATATCTTTCCTGGCATACCATTTTTGAATTTATAAGTGTATTGGTATCATTCTGCATTTTTATTCTGCCATACTATTCCTATAGCCAAAACCATAGTCTTAGAGCTTTGGTTGCAGCACATGTTTTTTTTGTTATGGGCTGCATTGACATGTTTCATACACTTAGCTATAAAGGTATGGCTGATTTCCTAATAAAAAATGATACTGCCAACAGAGCTACAACTTTTTGGATAATAGCCAGACTTGTTGGTGCCATAGGTATCGCTGTACTTGGTTTTATTAAACTAAACAAAAAGTCCAGGATTAATAAAAGGATTGTTCTGTTTGGCGCAGTATTCTTCTCTGTAGCAACAATGGTTATTGTCACTTATTTCCCTGATTTTCTTCCAGTCATGTATATAGAGGGAATAGGAGTAACACCAGTCAAAAAAAATCTGGAGTATTTCGTAATTTTACTTTTTATATTCTCTGGATTGAGATTTATCCAGCAGTATATTAAAAACAGGGATAAAACGGAACTTATCTTTGCAGTAGCAATTATTGCAAGCATATTTAGTGAAGTAGCCTTTGTTAATTATTTTTCGGTATATGATATATACAACTATCTGGGTCATGTATTTAAAATCATATCCTACTTTCTTGTATTCAGAGTTACTTTTGTAAACAGCATAGAGAAACCTTACCTTGCATTATATAAAGCTAAAAATATAATCAAGGCTGATGCAAGAAACCTGAACAGACTGGTAGAAGAACGGACAAGAGATCTTGCAAAAACCAACCAGAAGCTCCTGGAAGACCTTGACTATGCCAGGGATATCCAAAAGGCAATGCTTCCGGGAAAACTTCCGAATAATGAGCATGTATCATTTCTAGCTCAATATTATCCGGCTGAAAGAGTCAGCGGAGATTTTTACAATATATTCAAATTGGATGAAAAAAATATTGGTATGTACATAGGAGATGTCTCGGGACATGGGGTACCTGCAGCCATGCTGACAGTATTTCTGAATCAGAGCATAAAAACAATTAAGGAACTTGACGGAAACAGGTTTCAAATCATTAACCCCGCTCAGGTGCTGGAGAATCTTTATAAATTATATAATAAGGTACAATTTAAAGATGATGTGTATATTCTGGCTTTGTATGCTATTTATAACACCGAGACAAAAGAGCTGGTGTATTCGTCTGCCGGTATGAATACCCAGCCTTTTATCGTCAGAAGAAATGCTCAGATACAGGAAATTGAAATTAGAGGATTGCCGATATGTAGTCTTGCTGAAATTTGTTCAGCAGATTATGTTGATAAAAAAATTCAACTTGAATACGGAGATAAGGTTTTTTTCTATACGGATGGACTTGTGGAGTTAAATAACAGGCAAACCGGAAAGTCCTTCAATGCAAATGATCTGAAAAGGCTTCTTGGGGAGTATAATGGCAGAAGTGACCCGGATCTATATTCCGAGATTGACAGGAACATTAGGGAAGTTACCGGTAATGAGAGTCTACGGGACGATGTTACATTTTTTATGCTTCATGTTAATGAAGACTAAATTACTATTGGCAAAGTATAAATGACAACGACAAAAATAATCGGCAGCAACTTTCTTCTTTATAAATATATGGGTTTGGTTAAGTAAAATTATTGCATAAAAAGTCAAAATAAGAACTCTTGCTTTCATTTTATTTTATAGTAAGATTGATATATGAGTAATAGAAAAATCTAGTACTGGAAAGGATCATGTCAATCAAATGGATAAAGTGAGAGAAGATCAATTGAGACAGGTTTTAAAGGCTGCTATCGAGAATAGAGAACTTGCAGGTGCTAATTTAATGATATTAAAGGATGGACAGGAAGTTTTCTATCATGAGGATGGCTTTGCAGACATTGAAAAAAATCTGCCTGTCAGGAGAAATACTATTTTCAGAATGTATTCAATGACAAAACCCGTTACAGCTGCTGCCGTAATGATATTATTGGAAAGAGGGGTAATAGACCTCTATGAGCCTGTCAGCAAGTTTCTCCCGGGGTTTAAAAATCAAATGGTAGCAGGAGAAAAAGGGCTGGTCCCCGTCGAAAGAGAAGCAAATTTAAAAGATATGCTCTCAATGACCTCCGGGCTTGTATATGGTGGTATTGATAGGGCTGGACAGGAAACCGAGGCACTATTTAGGGAAATAGACGACAGGCTTTTGGGTGATAACCCAATGGGAACTATTGAAGCTATGAACAAGCTGGGTAAGTGTACTCTTGCTTTTCAGCCAGGAACAGCATGGCTGTATGGAACCTCGGCAGACGTATTGGGGGCAGTTGTTGAGAGTGCAAGCGGCATGAGTTTCAGTAAGTTTCTTGATAAGGAAATATTTAAACCTCTGGATATGAAGGATACTGCTTTTTGGGTTCCTTCCGAAAAGAGATACCGACTTGCAAAAGTTTATGAACTTGGCCCCAATTCTGAACTACAGCCGTATTTCGGAAATTATTTGGGTATTATCAATAGCATGGACAGAATTCCGGCATTTGAATCCGGCGGTGCGGGTTTGGTATCCACTATAGATGACTATGCACGGTTTGCCAGTATGCTTATGAACAAAGGATCGTTGGACGGTGTTCAGATATTAAAACCAAAAACTGTTGAATATATGACGTCATGCTCGTTAACCTGTGAGCAGCAAAGAGACATGTGGCCGACGCTGAGCGGTTTCACCTATGGAAATCTTATGAGGATTATGACTGACTGCAGTAAGGCTGGAGGTTTATGCAGTAAAGGGGAATATGGTTGGGATGGTTGGCTGGGCGCATATTTCTGTAACTGTCCGAAGGAAAATATAACTTTTCTGTTTATGATGCAGCTTACAAATACCGGGACGACGTCTCTGACCAGAAAGCTTAGGAATATTATTCTTAGTACATAAAATGGTACGGTAATAATTTAAATCGTGTAATATTAGTTCCAATACTTTAAAAATATATTAGACCGGTCAAAACCTCATCTTGATGAGATTTCGACCGGTCTTAATAATTGGTTTTACTAAACCTTTTGGAAGTAAATTTTTTGATATAGTTATCTCTGTCCCTTGTCATAAGGGATACCTTCTGCCTTTGGTGCCCTGGATTTCTTCGAGGTAAATGCAAGAACTACCATTGTTGCAATATAGGGTAGCATCTTATAAAATGTTTGGTTTAGATTCAACGCATCCAGGAAGGGTATAAGCGAAATGGAGTAGGCCAGAGTGCGGAGAAAGGCAAAGAAAAGTGCTGCAAACAGAATCTTAATGGGTTTCCACTGTCCGAATATCATTACAGCCAGTGCAAGGAAGCCGAAGCCTGCAACTCCTGTGTGACCATTAACATTACCGTCCATTACGCCTACAGCATAGAAAAAGCCTCCGATACCACCTAAAAATCCCGAAATACTAACACCTGCGTAACGCATTACATACACATTTATACCAACAGAATCAGCTGCATGAGGATGCTCACCACAGGCACGCAGACGCAAGCCAAGCTTTGTCTTATAAAAGAATACAGTTGCAATAACCAGCAGCAGTAAGCCTATATAAACAGTTATATAAGTATTCTGGAAAAACAATCTGCCAAGTACAGGTATATCTTTCAGACCAGGAATCCCTTTTATATAGAAATCTACATTTGTGGTTATCCCGTCACTGTTAAAATACATTTTTGCAAAAAGCAGCATTGCTGCCGGTACAAGCATATTGAGTGCCGTGCCTGTAATGGTCTGATCGGCCTTCATAGTTACTGCAGCGAAGGATAATAGCAAAGAATATATAATTCCTCCGACAGCTGAAATAAGCATTCCGAAAAGTAATATCAGCTGCGGATCAATAGAACTGCCCTGTACAAGGTAAACAGACAGGCAGCCGAACAGAGCTCCGAAAAGCATTATACCTTCAAGGGCAATATTGATTACACCGCTGCGTTCGCTGAACATACCGCCCAGAGCCACCAAAAGCAATGGAATGGCCACCGGAAGCGTATTTTGAATTAAATAGTATATAGTGTCCATAATTTACGCCTCCTCCTTTTCTATAACCGCTTTAGACTTGTTCAAATCAGCAGTATCTTCGATACCGGAAGAATTCTGCTGGTTACCGTCTTTTTTACGTTTTTTAAGAACTTTTACCACCGTAGAATTCATTAACATGGCAAAGGCTGAGAAGTAAATTATGACTGCAATTACAACATCGATTATTTCAGGCTTGAAGCCGTATAAACTTGCAAGTGTTCCGCCGCGCTGAATATGGGAAACGAACAAGGCCGAGAAAATAATACCGATCGGACTGCTGTTTCCGAGAAGTGCAACTGCTATACCATTAAAACCGTTGGCGGCGATAACATTTATCGGTTCATATGTCATACTGCTCCCCGAGATAGTGGAGGGGGCCAGGATTGCGAAAGCACCGCCAAGACCTGCCATACCACCTGCAATCACCATTGTAAGTATTATATTCCGCTTACCGTTCATACCTGCATAGGTAGCTGCGTATTTGTTAAGGCCTGTAGCCTTAAGCTCGTATCCGAAGGTGGTTTTATTCAAAATGACATAGAGAATTATAGCTACCACAATCCCAATTATAATAGATACATTGAGGCTGGAATTCTTGATGCCAAGAGAAGGAAGCTGTACTGCATCAGGAAGGTATGCTGTTCTCGTCTTTGATGGAATATACATTACCGAATTACCTTGAATAAGCATATCTACCAAGTACATTCCTATATAGTTGAACATAATCGAGGTAATAACCTCATTGACATTGAGCAGGGCCTTGAATATTCCGGGTATAAAGCCCCACAGCATACCTCCTGCCATACCTGCAAGAACGCAGGCAAGCCAGTGGATACTATCCGGCAGGTCCCACATAAAGCCAACGTATAAAGCGAAAAACATACCCATTGTGTATTGTCCGGAAGCACCTATATTGAACAACCCCATTTTAAAGGCAAAGCCCACAGCCAAACCGGTCATTAATATGGGAGTTGCAAAATACAGAACATCACCGACACGCTTAAGACCCCCAATGAGTACCATTTGAAAACCGGCTGCGGAATTTTCTGGGCTTGCAATAAACATTACAATAAACCCGAATATCAAGCCAAGAAATATTGCAAGCAGTGCAGCTGTAAAAGCTGAAAATCCCTTTAAGCCGGTCAGCCTTTTAAAATCAAATTTACGAGATGAAGAAACTGTATTGTTACTCATTGTCAATCTCCTTTACAGTGTTACGTTTTGCACCTGACATGTAAAGTCCGAGCTCCTGAACAGTTGTTTTTTTCGGATCCAGCTCTCCAACCAGTTCTCCCTCAAACATTACAAGTATTCTATCACTTACATTCATTACTTCATCAAGCTCTAGCGATACCAGCAGCACTCCTTTTCCGGCATCACGGGTGGCAACCAGCTGTTTATGGATATACTCGATGGCTCCAACATCAAGACCACGAGTGGGCTGAACTGCTACAAGGAGTTCATGCTGCTTGTCTATTTCGCGGGCGATAATAGCTTTCTGCTGATTTCCGCCCGACATGCTGCGTACAACTGTCTCAGCGCCTTGTCCGCTTCGGACGTCATATTGTTCTATCAGCTCTTCGGCATAGGATCGAACAGCCTGGCTATTTATAAAGCCTCCTTTTTGAAAGGCGGGTTCCCAGTAACGCTGCAAAACCATGTTTTCTTCAAGAGTATAATCAAGTACGAGTCCGTGCTTGTGCCTGTCCTCAGGGATATGGCTCATTCCTTCCTTGTAACGGGTACGAATGGATTCCTTGGTAATATCCTTATTGCCAAGTTTTATACTTCCCCCGGCAATTTTCTCAAGACCGGTCAGACCCGCTACGAATTCTGTCTGCCCATTTCCGTCAATACCTGCCAGACAAACTATTTCTCCCGACCTGACATCGAAAGACACGTTTTTGACGGCGTCATTTTTATGTGTCCTGGAGGGTATAGTGACATTCCTGACCGAGAGCACAACTTTTCCGGGTCTTGTGTCATTTTTTTCCACTTTGAAAGTTACGTCACGACCGACCATCATTCTTGAAAGCTCTTCCTTTGTGGTATCCTTGATGGATACGGTGCCTTTGTATTTACCTTTCCACAGTACAGTACAACGGTCAGCAACAGCCATAATTTCATTCAATTTATGAGTTATAAACAATATTGATTTTCCCTCTTTTGCAAAGCCCCTCATTATTTCCATGAGTTCATCAATTTCTTGAGGAGTAAGCACTGCTGTAGGTTCATCGAAAATCAATATGTCATTTTCGCGATAAAGCATTTTTAGAATTTCAACCCGTTGCTGCATGCCAACAGAAATTTTTTCTATCAGCGCATCGGGGTTGATTTTTAGTCCGTATTTTTCACTTAATTTTAATACTTTTTCTCTGGCTTCCTTTTTCTGCAGAAAGCCAATTTTACTTGGTTCAACACCTAGAATAATATTTTCCAGAACAGTGAAGATTTCAACAAGTTTGAAATGCTGGTGAACCATACCTATCCCAAGGGCATTGGCATCGTTGGGATTGTTAATCTTTACAGGCTTGCCGTTCATTCTGATTTCGCCTTTTTCTGCCTGATACAAACCAAAAAGAATACTCATAAGAGTAGATTTTCCGGCACCGTTTTCTCCCAGTAGGGCATGTATTTCGCCCTTTTTCAGTTGAAGGGTAATATTATCATTTGCTATAATCCCCGGAAACTCTTTTGTTATATTTAGCATTTCAATAATATATTCTTCCATAAGTTTAAGCTCCCATCTGCGTGCCGAGCACGTAGTTTAATTCCGGCTGACATAAATAGCCGCTATAAACATTATATCGTGTTTTTTACTATCGAAAAAGATTAATATTTACCGGCTATAAGAACAATAAAATAAAAGGGGAAGGTGCTTCCTTCCCCTTTAAGGGCATTTCAAATAAGATAAGCCCATAACTTATTTATATTATCTTGTTGTAACTTTAACCTTCTTAAGATTTAATTGTGAAGTCAGCTCATCTGCTGTTGCATATCCTGTCTCAGCAGCAACTTTGATTGTATTGATTGGTTTTATTGAACCGTCTTTAAGTGAAGCATATACTGGTTCATAATCAGCTTTTTTAAAGGATTTAAATCTGTCAAAAGCATCCGCCTTTTCATCTCCGATTACAGAGGTAGGAAGACCTATACCATCGTTTTTAGCACTAAAGTGAGTAGTAGTTCCGGCAAAAGTATCCCAATTGTTATTCTTGTAGATAGCTTCAAGTACCTGGTAAACAGAACCGCCAAGTTCCTTCATGGCTGAAGTAATAACTGTATCACTGTCATACCTTTGGTCAACGTCGACGCCTATAACCTTTTTACCTGCTTCTTTGGCAGCTGACATAACACTTAAACCAACTTTACCTCCGCAGGCAAAAATAACTTCTGTACCTTCCTGATACATAGTTTTAGCGGTTGCCTTATTAGTATCATTTTCATCGAAGTTACCTGTATAGTGATAAGTAACTGATATTGAGCCATCTGCAAGGCCTAATTTGGCAGCTGCAGCTTCTGCACCCTGAAGGTAACCGTAGCCATACGCCTGAACTGCAGGAACAGCCATACCGCCCATGAAACCAAGCTTTGCATAACCGTCAGCAACAGCAGCATAGCCTGCCAGATAACCAGGCTCTTGTTCCGCATATTTTACATTGGCAACGTTCTTTTCAGTTTTATAGGTTTTGTAATCAGCTGTATGGGGCTCACCATCGAGAAGTATGAATTTAACCTCAGGATATTTAGTCTGAGCTTCGAATATTGGTACCTCGAACAGGTAGCCAGGTGTTACAATAACCTTTGCTCCGCCTGTTACAGCCAGGTCAATAGCTGCGAGATAGCCGGCATCGGAGGCTTCCTCTGGCTTATAATACTTGTGGGTGATTTTATTTTCTTCAGCAAACTTAACTACACCTTCCCAGGAACCCTGATTGAAGGATTTGTCATCGATATTACCCTTATCGGTAATCAATGCAATTTCAAAACCATCACTGCTTTTTGAGCCTGCGCCTGCACCACAACCTGCAAGCATTGCGCAAACCATAATAAGAGCCAAGCTTATTGCTAAAATCCTCTTCATTAAAAAGTGCCTCCCTATATAATTTTATTTTTCCATATATATTTTAGCATTACTTGCTAAAATAATAAACTATTATACGTTAAAATTACTTCTGCATATAATCGAATAATTTATTTAATCTATAAAATATCTGTAATAGTATGTGTTAATCAAGGTTTTATATTGAGATATTATTAAGGTAAATAAAGAGCATTGTTAACCATTGAACAAGGATGGGAAATATCCGGGATACTTTGGGAGAACTTTTTCTTTGTGTGTTGATTACCATTAAATATATATTTATAATATTATGTAATATGATATAGAGTTGTATCGTATAAAATTGTTTTATGGTAGAACGGGAGGAAAGGTTAATGCCTATTACTGAAATCTTGTCAAAAAACGCCGAACTATACGGATCAGAAACTTGTCTCACAGAAATTAATCTGGATCTACAGGACAGCCACAACATCATTTGGAAGGAATATGAGCTAATAGAAAACAATCCGGCTGGTGAATACCGCCGAGACATGACCTGGCGCGTCTTTAATGAAAAGGCCAACAGAATGGCCAATCTCCTTTTGAAAAGAGGAGTAAAAAAGGGTGATAAAGTAGCTATTCTTATGATGAACTGTCTTGAGTGGCTGCCCATTTATTTTGGAATCCTTAAAGCCGGCGCCCTCGCAGTCCCAATGAACTTCCGGTACACAGCAGAAGAAATTAAATATTGTCTTGAATTATCTGAAACCACAGCACTGGTTTTCGGACCTGAATTTATTGGAAGAATAGAAGCTATATATGAACAGATTCCGCAGGTGAAAATTTTGTTCTTTGCCGGTGAAAACAGGCCTACCTTTGCCGAAAACTATGACCGTCTGACTGCCAACTGCTCCTCGGAAGCTCCGGATATCGAGATTTCCGATGAAGAAGACGCGGCTATTTATTTTTCTTCGGGAACCACGGGTTTTCCAAAAGCAATATTACATACACATAAGAGCTTGATGTCTGCCTGCTATACTGAGTACTATCATCATGGGCAAACCCGGGAGGACAATTTTTTGTGTATTCCTCCGCTGTATCATACCGGAGCAAAAATGCATTGGTTCGGGAGCTTCCTGGCTGGCAGCAAGGCAGTAATTCTGCGAGGCATTAAACCTGATTGGATATTGAAAACAGTATCAGAGGAGAAAATTACAATAGTTTGGCTGCTTGTGCCATGGGCGCAGGATATTCTTGATGCTATAGACAGAGGAGACGTAAGGCTTGAGGATTATGAGCTATCACAATGGAGATTGATGCATATAGGCGCTCAGCCTGTTCCTCCAAGTTTAATCCGCCGCTGGAAAAAGTATTTTCCTCACCACCAGTATGACACCAACTATGGATTAAGTGAATCAATTGGCCCAGGCTGTGTTCATTTGGGAGTTGAGAACATACATAAGGTTGGAGCCATAGGTATACCCGGTCACGATTGGGAAGTAAAGATAACTGATGAAAACGGTATTGAGGTATCTCAGGGTCAGGTGGGTGAATTGGCTGTAAAGGGCCCTGGAGTTATGAAATGCTACTTTAACGATCCTGAAGCAACAGATGCCGTACTTAAAAACGGGTGGCTGTTTACGGGAGATATGGCAAGAATGGATGAGGACGGTTTTATATACCTTGTAGACAGAAAAAAGGATGTCATAATAAGCGGGGGAGAAAACATATATCCAGTTCAAATAGAAGACTTCCTGAGAGCGCACAAGTCCATCAAGGATGTTGCTGTAATAGGCCTGCCCGACAAACGTCAGGGAGAGATTGCAGCAGCTATTATAGAACTCAAGCCTGAATGTACCTGTACTGAACTTGAAATCGAAGCCTTCTGTGCTTCATTGCCGCGTTATAAACGTCCAAAGAAGGTAATATTTGATACCGTACCAAGGAACCCTACAGGAAAGATAGAAAAGCCAAGGCTCAGGGAAAAGTTCGGAGCGTCCAGTCTGGTAGCTGCTCAAAATGAAATAAAATAAGCAGCCGGCAGGCTTATCAGAAATATAAGGTTTCATAATGAGGATAAAGGGCTGAACTTAGAAAAAGGTCTGGGATTAAGAATAAGATCCGGATTAAGTAGAAGCTGTGGATGTTAGTGCACCTCTAAGGTTGGATGAAAAATCTGATTTTGGAGGTGTACTTTTTTGGTCCATAAGTTAAGGATTTTTATCTATTAACTTTTTAGATAGCTTTTAGCCAGTAAAGCCCAGTCCTCATTAAACTGCTGTCGCAAATTTGGTCTGCGTCGTATTGCAAGAGAATGGTAGGTAACATAGGTTGAGATTCCTCTTATGGTATGAAGTTTTCCCTTAAAGCTTTTACTTCAGACTCCATATTCCCAAAAAACCATTGAACAGCCGTATTTCCGAGACATATCACAAATTCGGGGTTTTGATTTGCTATCTGACGGGTCATGTATTCCGAACAGATGCTTCGCGCTGTGGCTTTAACATATCGACGTATTGGTCTGCATTTTAAAATGTAAGTGATATACAAATTCTCTATTTTAAGTCCTGCTTCACAAACCGCCTGCTGGAGAGTACATCTTGTACCGCAGACAAACGGTTTTCCTTCCTTGTCTTCCCGAGCACCGGGATTGTCCAGTATAGCCATGCCAGGTTAATTAATACCAATATATTTACTTGGCAGGCAGACAAATATATAACAAAAAAAGTATAATTATGATAAAATGTAACAAAATTTTAGATTAAAATTATTTTACAAATATTCTATATAAAGCCTGTTATATAAGGTAGAATGTTAATATAAATTCGGGGGCGGATGTGGCTGAATGAAAATTAAGAGGAACAGTAGAACGTTAAAGAAGAGGATAAAGAGGGCTACATCATTATCAGCCTTGATAACAGTACTTTTTATGAGCAGTGTTATCATTCTGATAATTCTGGCTGTATCCCGAGACTTTGCTGCATATCAGTCAGATGTCTTGTGCTATTCTATCCAGAAGGAAATAAATTCGGGACAAGCTATGAACAGTTTGGGAATCAAAAGTATTAATGAATTGAACGAGGGTGATTCACGCTTGAACGAATTGGTAAACGATATAAGCAGGAAATCAATAATTAATACTATAATTCCGTATGACAACGGCGTGAGTGAACTATACATAAAAATTGAGGTGCAGAATAGAATTATTTACTCCAATGAGTTGGGAGCAGAGGCTCAGAATAGTCAAAGCAAGCTTTTTAAGGATACAGAAGCTGTTAAGCCTATTTTGGATTCAAACAACAATGAAATCGGAAATATTTATGTAAGGGTAAATCCCCAGTTCCTTTTGGTACTATTAGTACCGGTTTTCTCAGTAATTATCAGCTTAAGCGGTTTGGCACTTATTATAGCTAAGATACTCAGCATGTTTCTTGTCATACCGATCATTAATCCCTTGAAACAATTGGAAACTAAGGTAAAAGCGCTGGCCGAGGGAGATCAGGAAAGGGCCGCCAACACTGATATTGTCTTGAAAAAGCCCCTGAGAGAAATTGAATCTCTTGCCGATTCAACAAACGCTATTATGAAAAAACTAAAAAGCTATAACGAGATTCTTGAAAACCAGAAATTTGTTCTTGAGAACCAGAATACTGAGCTTGAATTGCAAAATGACGAGCTGTTGGAGTCAAAAATTCAGATTCAAAAACAGCAGGCACAGCTGGTTCAGACGGAAAAAATGGCCTCTGTGGGATTACTTATGGCAGCCATTACACATGAAATCAACACTCCTATAGGTGCTATTAACAGTAATGCTCAGCTTGAGGAAATGATTCTTGGAGTGTTACTCAATCATCCTGCCGTAGAACAAAATGATGAATTGATTATTATGTTCAGCCAGTTAAAAGAAGCAAATGACGTCAATTTAATGGCCTGCAGCAGAATAATTGAAATCATTAAAAGTCTGAAAAGCTTTTCCAGACTAGACCACGCGGACTTCCAGGAAGCAGATATTAATGAAGGCATTAGAAGCGTGCTTGTACTTACAAATAATCTGTTGAAACGAAGGATTACCGTTCATGAAGACTATGCTGATATTCCCAGGATCAAGTGTTACCCGGGTCAGCTGAATCAGGTTATAATGAATATTATTGTGAATGCGTCACAAGCAATAGAGGGCGAAGGAGAAATATTCATTAAAACCTATCAGCAGAACAGAGACATATACATAAGTATCAAAGATACAGGTATAGGTATAGATGAGGAAAACGTATCCAAAATATTTGACCCGGGATTTACTACAAAAGGTGTTGGCATTGGTTTAGGCTTGGGTCTATATATCAGCTATAATATAGTTCAAAACCATAACGGGGAAATTTCAGTAATAAGTGAGTCCGGTAACGGCGCTGAATTTATTATCAGGATTCCGATGGACAACGCCAGAACTTAAAAAGTATATTCAAAGTAATGTCTGTAATCTATAATGACTGCAAAAAAATACCTAATGACCTAAGGAGAGTGGGAATGTGAGTAAGACTATAATGGTAGTTGATGATGAAAAGATGATAACAGCAACACTTTCTACTATGTTCAAGCTGATGTTGAAGGAAAACGTAATTGCATATAACGATGTGGACGAGGCCTTGGCTAGTAATGAATTGGCCAGTAAAAGCGTTGACCTAATAATATCTGATTTTATGATGCCTAAAATGAACGGACTTGAATTTCTAAAAAATGTGAGGGAGAAAAGTCCCAAAACTGTGACAATACTTCTGACAGGGTACGCTGACAAGGAAAATGCCATAAAAAGTATAAATGAGGTTGGCCTTTACTACTATCTTGAAAAACCCTGGAATAACAATGATCTTATTAAGGTAGTAAAAAACGGTCTTGAAAAGAAAGAACTTGAGGATGTTTTAAATGAGAAATACAGGGAAATTGAGGAGTCAAACAGGGAAATTACCAGACTTTACGAGCTACTTAAGAGCGATTATAATACCGAAACCGAAAATACAAAAAATCTTATTATTACACTTGCCAATGTTATAGAAGCAAAGGACAAGTATACTGACGGACATACCAGGAGAGTAGGTATGATAAGCAGTTTGCTTGGAAAAAAATTAGGCCTGAATGAGGAAAAACTCAGTTGCCTCGAGATTGCAGGAATTATTCACGATATCGGCAAGGTTGGAGTCCCGGAGAATATACTTAACAAGCCCGGCAAGCTTACCGATGAAGAGTTTGAAATTATAAAAAAACACTCCGAAATGGGGGAAACCATACTTAAGCCTTTAGGATCTCTTAAGGACTGTCTGGGTCCTGTGAGACATCATCACGAAAAGCTTAACGGCACAGGGTACCCTGATGGATTGAGGGGTGAAGAAATCTCCATAGAAACAAGAATACTTGCTGTCGCCGACATTTTTGATGCTCTTTACTCCGAACGGCCATACCGTGCCAAGCTGGCTATGTCAACAGTTAAGGATATACTCAAGGGAGATGTAGACAGGGGCTGTCTTGACCCGGAAGTAGTTGGAGCGTTGGTTGAAATGATTGACAACGGAGAAATTGATAAGATTTTTGAGTGACATTATAAATTTGTATTAATATTCAGCCTATAAAAATTACAGTTGTGGAAAATATATATTGCATTTAACTTGACTTTTTACATAATATAAATTAATATTACTTCAATAAACACATAACAAAATGGCGTTGACAAGGAGGAGTACATACTCACCTGAAGCATAGAGAGAAGATGATTGGTGTAAATCTTCGTGAAGGAAGTATGGAAGTAGCCTTTGAGCTTTGAACCGAAAGGATGTTATCCCAGTAGGCTTCAACGGAGATTTCCACCGTTACAGGGAAAGCAATATCGGTTAAGCAGACATCCCTTTTAGATTAGCAAAAGGGATAACTTTTCCCGTATTGACAAAGTGCAGATAGTCATATCTGAATTCAGGTGGTACCACGGACGCATACAGTTCGCCCTAGCTTTAATAAATTTAAAGCTTAGGCGGACTTTTTTGTTTGTGTTTTAGGTTAAAAATCTATAAATGGCTGCATGGCAGCCAGAACGGAGGACTATTATGCAAAAGAATTATAACTTCAGTCAAACAGAAAAAGAAATGCAAAGATTCTGGAAAGAGAATGAAATTTATGCTTTTAAGGAAAACAGTGACAGGGAAGTTTTCTCAATAGATACGCCGCCTCCAACAGTCAGCGGAAGTCTTCATGTAGGGCATATTTTTTCCTACACTCAGGCTGAGATGGTGGCGCGATACAAACGGATGCAGGGGTACAACGTTTATTATCCCTTCGGGTTTGATGATAACGGCCTGCCTACCGAAAGGCTGGTTGAAAGGGATGAGGGAATAATTGCGAGAAATCTTCCCAGAAGCGAATTCGTAAAGAAATGTATTTCAACTACTGAAAAATACGAGAAAGAGTTCCGGGATTTATGGGAGAAACTCGGTTTTTCGGTAGATTGGTCTCTGCAATATGAGACAATAAATCCCATGGTTCAAAAAATTTCACAGAAATCATTTATAAGGCTGCTCAGTGAGGGTAAGGCCTATATGAAGGAGTCCCCGGTTTTGTGGTGTACCGAATGCCAGACCTCCATAGCACAGGCTGAGCTGGATACAATTGATAAGGATACGACCTTTAACTATATCCCTTTTCTTGTTGGGAAGGAGAGGCTGATAGCAGCCACCACAAGACCCGAATTGCTTCCTGGCTGTGTTTGTCTGTTTGTAAATCCTGAGGATGAAAGATACACAAGATTTATAGGAGCAACTGCAGAGGTGCCGTTATATGATTACTCTATCCCTGTTTTGGCTGATAGTAAGGTGAGTCTTGAGAAAGGTACCGGAGTTGTTATGTGCGCCACCTTCGGTGACAGTACCGATGTTGAGTGGTATGAGAACCATAAGCTGCCATACAGAAAGGTTATTGAGGCAAATGGAAGCATAGCGGAAAGTGTTCCCTTTATCGGGGGATTGAAGATATCGGCAGCACGGAAGCAAATTATTGAGCTCCTTTCCGAAAAAGGGCTCTTAATTGAGGCTCAAAATATAACACATACTGTTGCAGTCCACGAACGCTGCGGAAAAGAGGTAGAAATCATACCTTCAAAGCAGTGGTATATAGATGTTCTGTCAAAAAAGGACCTGTACCTTAAAGCAGCAGATAAGATTAATTGGTATCCTGCCAGCATGAAGACCAGGTACACCCTTTGGGTTGAGAACCTGAAATGGGATTGGTGCATTTCCCGGCAGCGTTATTTCGGAGTTCCGATACCTGTTTGGTATTGTAAAAACTGTGGTGAAGTAATAGCAGCAAGTGAGGACCGGCTGCCGGTAAATCCTCTTGAGACTGCTCCGGGAATAGTCTGTGCTTGCGGGTGTGCAGAGTTTATCCCTGAAAGCTCGGTATTTGACACCTGGGCTACCTCCTCGGTAACGCCGCAGATCAACGCAAAATGGGGAGAGGAAAATGACATGTCCAAAAGGCTTTTACCCATGAGCATGAGGACACAGGCTCATGAGATAATCCGTACCTGGGCATTTTATACAATAGTTAAAAGCCTGTATCACACAGGTGAAATCCCCTGGAAGGATATAATGATCTGCGGCTACGTGCTTGCAAAGAAGGGGGAGAAAATCAGCAAGTCGAAAAACAATTCCGGGCTTTCTCCTACTGAGCTTATTGATACTCACTCTGCAGACGTTATAAGGTACTGGGCTGCCAACTCCAGACTGGGTATCGATACCTTCTTTGCAAGCGATGAGTTGAGCATTGCCAGAAGATTCATAACTAAGCTCTGGAATGCAGCAAAATTTGCTGCTTCGCATCTGGAGGATTTCGACCCACATGTAACTGAAATCAGGCTGCTCCCTGTTGACTCCTGGATAATCGAACGCTGCAGGCAAACAACTTCAGAGGCTGCCAGACACCTTGACCATTATGAAATAGGGCTGGCAAGGCACGAACTGGACGACTTCTTTTGGAAGGATTTGTGTGATTACTACCTGGAAATTGTAAAAGAACGGCTGTACCAGCCTGAAAAACATGGGTATGCAGAACGCCGCTCAGCACAATTTGCTCTTTATTACAGCTTCCTTAATGTTCTGAAGCTGTACGCAGTTTATGTTCCTCATATTACCGAGTATCTTTATCAACAGTTTTTCAGGCAGAAGGACGGCTGTATATCCATTCATAAGCTGTGCTGGGAAAAGACTGATATTGTTGATAGCGAGCTATTAACCTTTGGCGATAAATTAAAGGAAGTTATTTCACAGACCAGAAAGTACAAGACAGAAAACTCCCTATCAATAAAAGCTGAGATTGAAAAGGTTGTTATTAACTGCAAGGAGGCTGATGTTAAGAGGTTCGAACTCACCATCGGGGATATAAAGGCCTGTTGTAATGCAAGGGTAGTTGAAATTCAAGGTTAATTAATTTGTTATATATTGACAAATCACAATTAGTATATCCTATGTAAACAAGCTGGAAAATGTGTTGAAGCAATATGGAGGGTTATAAGGCAGAAAAAAGAGGGGATATAAACTTAACCCAGCAATCAAAGTATATTGACTTTTCAATACACTACCAGTATACTTAAAGTAAACTTAGTATACTGGCAGTGTATTTTGTTTACTGATGGGTTATATATCTATTGTCATTGAACGAATCTATTATCAAAGCAAGCAAGGAGTTTGTTATATGGAAATGACCAGAAGAGATAGAGAAAGACTTGCAAGAGAGGAAGAAATAGTGTCAGCAGCTGAAAATATATTTCAACAGAAGGGGTTTGAAGCGTCTTCGATGGAAGAAATAGCAAAAGCAGCCCAGTTTACAAAGAGAACCCTGTATCAGTACTTTCAAAGCAAGGAGGATTTGTATTTTGCAGTTGTACTTAAATGGTTTAAAAGGTTATTTGAATACCTATCCGAAGCCGCTGACAATAAGCAGAACGGGTTTGTAAGGATTCAAGAGACTTGTAAAGCTTACTATCAGTTTTATAAAGACAATCCAGAAACCTTCAGAACATTTAGCAACTGGAGCTATGTAAAAATGGGTTCAACAGAAGAATGTAAAAAGAAATATGAGTTGGCCGATTTTAATAACTTAATGTTCAAATCAATACAAAAAGTGATTGAAGAGGGTAAAGACGATGGAAGTATCAAGTCAGGACTTAATTCTGAGAAAGCAGCTTTCAGCCTTGTTTTTATGTTGACTGGTTTTATGAATCAATTATCTTCAACTGGAGATAGTTTTACCCGTCACTTTTCATTAGATATTGAAGATTTCTGCAAATATAGTATGGATATTCTATTGGGGACATTAAAGAATGAGGGGTAAAATTATGGGAACGGTCGGTATATTCTATTTTTCGGGTACCGGAAATACAAAGCTTGTTGCTGAAATGATCAGAGATGAATTCATAAACAATGGGTTTGAGGTTGATTTAATTAGAATTGAGGAGGTATTAAAGGGCTCAGAAATGTTTGATCCTGGCAAATACAATCTTATTGGAATAGGCTGTCAGGTAATAGGTTATAGTACACCAAACTTGATTTTTTCATTTATACAAAAAATGCCAAATGTTAAGGAGGCTAAAGTGTTTGTCTTCCGAACGGCGGGCGGAGTAGCCCCAATTAACTATAACGCTTCCAATCCATTGATAAAAAAGCTGTCACGTAAGGGGTATAAGGTTTTTCACGAAAGAATGTTTTCCATCGGCAGCAACTGGATTGTCAAATTTGATGACACAATTATGCAGCAGCTTTACCTGGCTACAAAAAAGAAGGCTGTCATTATGAGCAAAGAAGTAATAGCCGGACAGCAGCGTGTGCTAAAAACAGGGTTGAAATTCAGAATAATAAACGGAATAACTTCTCCTGTTATATCCTTTCTTATAAGGTTTATGGGTAAGGATTTAAAAGCAAACAGCTCATGTACTAATTGTGGTTTATGTGTACGGAATTGTCCGGCAGGGAACATAATAGAAGAGAACAAGAAAATAAAGTTCAAAGCGTCTTGCAGCGGTTGCCTGAGATGTGTGTATTCGTGTCCTAAAAATGCTATAAAATTTAAGCATTTAACCTTTATACCGGTAAGGGGGGGAT
>JAEZKZ010000105.1 GCA_023415305.1 Bacillota bacterium | reverse complement strand
TCACTATACTGCTGACCTACTTCTGTACACTCGTTTTGTATTTGAAGAGATAAAAGCTGACGCTCACGTTCTGATAATACATGAAAAGTACTGTAGACTTGTTTTACCTGTACTACTAGTACGCAATAGTACATTTCATCATTCAGGGGAATATTTAAAAATGCTATACGTTCCTTCATTATATCCGGACTTTCGAAATCATCTCGAATCATTGTAATAAAAAAACGCTCCTGCAAAAGTGGAAAGCTCTGATTCAAGAGATTTTCCATATCAGCTATGTTTTTTTTACTTTGATTCTCGGTATTTATAATATTGACCACACGACTTACAGTATCACTAAGCTCGTCCAAATCGACAGACTTGAGAATATAGTCTATGGCGTCTACTTTAAGTGCATTCTTAAGGTAGACTATATCATCATGGCCACTAATAAATATTATTTTTATATCCGGATAAAGCTCACGTAAATTTTTAGCCAAGGTTATGCCGTCCATATAAGGCATGAGGACATCAGTAAGCACCAGGTCAATCTTATTCTCTTTCACAAACTGAAATGCCTTCTGTCCATCGGAAAGATCGGCAACTATTTCGATATTATGGGCACTCCAATCAAAGTGTTTTTTCAAGCCTTGGCGTACCAAATCTTCATCATCAACAATAATAGCTTTATACATAATTTCCCTCCGTCTGATAATATTGTATCCGAACTATATATCATTTTATATCGTAATGAGTTCTGTATTAATTTGCATATTCTATAAACACTATTCTCAGAATGAGATAGCTATTATAGTAAACAAGCTTCGCTTATTACTTACAAGTGATGACTTGAAATTTATTAGTTTACAAAAAATGGCATAGACACCAGAATATAATGAGAATATATGAAAATATACATAGGAAATCTATGTGTCATAGTATACCACAGAAGCTCATAGCCTAACAATATTAGAAAATTATCATTTATAGAAGCTTGTCTTGTTTAAATTATACAAATTACAAGTCGTTAACATAATATGGCATATTGCTCAGATATATCAAGATAAAATATAAAGGAATGTACTATTTGTTTGATTACTATCACAATCCTTCACTCATGTTTCTGTTCTGTTGACTCGAAAATATTAAATGCTATATTTAAGGTAAATACATTTCTTTTCATTAGTTCATTTATAGATTAAAACGATGCTCCTTCATGTATATACAGAAGTTTTTTATTTAGTAATTTTACTAAGTTATATATTGTGATTTAATTCGTTAACATAAATAATACGATTTTTCGGAGGATAGCATGAGTGAACTTCAATACACAAAAACCATCAAAACCGTAATAGAAACTGATGTCCTTGTAATAGGCGGTGGAACTGCAGGCTTCGGAGCAGCAGTAGCAGCGGCACGTAACGGAGCCAAAACACTTCTTATTGAGCGTTTAAGCATACTTGGAGGTATGGCTACAGCAGGTCTGGTAGGTCCATTTATGACTTGCTATGATAACGATGCAGAGGAACAATTAGTGAAGGGCATATTTGACGAACTTTGTTTAAGGACTGAAGCCCGAGGTGGTGCTATTCATCCTTCAAAGGTTGAGGGTATGACTTCTTATTCTTCTTACTATATGGCAAGCCACAGACATGTAACCCCATATCAATCCGAGGTTCTTGCAGTTGTTATGGAAGAAATGCTTGAAGAATCAGGGGCACAATTACTCTTCAATGTACAGGTTACTGATTGTATCACTAGGGATGGAAAGATAGATTATGTAATCGTCAATATGAAGGAAGGTATTGCAGCAATTCGTGCAAAGTTATTTATAGATTGCACTGGTGATGCTGATGTGGCCTACTTTGCAGGAGTTCCTACATGGCTTGGCAAAAAGGAAACAGGCGTTATGCAGCCTACCACTCTTTTCTTTGAAGTTGGTAATATCGACCGCGATAAATATTTAGGGGAGCTTGAAGCCAACAAATCCAATCTGGACAACCACACTGCCAATTGTTTTGCTCAGTATGTAGAAGAAGCCAGGCGTAACGGCGACTGGACTCTTGATCGTAATGAATTAGGTAACTATGAGCAGAATATAACCGGAAGATGGAAAATAAATACCACTCGTATTGCGCATATCGATGCTACAAAGACTTCAGATATAACTAAGGCACTTATTGAAGGCAGACGCCAAGTGCAGGAAGTTACTGCATTTATGAAAAAATACCTTCCAGGCTGTGAAGATATTCAGCTCATTCAGGTTGCTACTGCACTAGGAGTTCGCGAAACAAGACACATTGTTGGAAAATACGAACTTACAGCTGAAGATATACTCTCACGTAAGCATTTTGATGATGCCATATGTACCTTCGGATATGCCATTGATGTTCACAATTCGACAGGCGGTGGTGTTACTTTTACCTGTGTTGATAAATACTATACCATTCCTTATCGCTGTTTAATTCCTGAGAACTGTGACAATATGCTTGTTGCAGGGCGTTGTATCTGTGGTTCCTCGGAGGCTGCTGCAAGCTATCGTGTTATGCCTGCATGCATAGCCATGGGGCAGGCGGCAGGAACTGCTGCTGCAATAGCACTTAAAAGTGGTGTCTGTCCCGAGAAGGTGGATATTGTTAATCTTCGGAAGACGCTGATTGATCAAGGTGCAGTTATCAAGGATTAATTTTCCCTAAAGCAATATGAATTAAATTAAATTTAAAAAATATACAAACAAAACTTTAACTGTTATTGCAGCTTAATAAAACATAAAACTATATTAGTGAAGGAGACTAAACTATGAAAACCCTCCAAAAAAAATACGATGTAGTCGTCATTGGCGGCGGTCCGGGTGGAATCCCTGCAGCAATTGCAGCAAGCAGAAATGGTGCAAAAGTACTTCTGGTAGAGAAGAATGGATATCTTGGCGGTAATTTAACCATTGGTTTGCCATTGTTGGGGTATCTGGACAAGGATGGTAACCATGTAACTGCAGGTATTGCGCAGGAACTTGTTGATGAACTGAAAAAACGTAATTCTTGTACAGATCATTATCGCTGCCCTATGCACAATTCTATAACTCTTTATGACCATGAGATTTTTAAAGTCGTTGCATTTGAGATGTGTCTCAATGCAGGTGTTGAAATACTATTGAATACTGAAATTATCGATACTGACGTAGAGAATGGTAAGATTAAGTCAGTTAAGCTATTTGGAAAGGGCTATCATATTGAGGTAGAGGCAGCTGTCTTTATCGATGCTACCGGAGACGGTGACATGGGTTATATGGCCGGAGCTACTTACAATATGGGTCAAAAAGACACTGGTGCATTGCAGCCGCCTACTCTTATGTTTACTCTAGGTAACGTTGATACCGACAAGACAATAGACTTTATCGCCAGTGATCCTGAACAGATGCGTTTATGTGATACCATTGAGTGTGATTTTGACAAGTACAATGCTGAATTTTTCCGTTCCAACCCACACCATGTAATGGTTGGTTTACGTAAACTATTCCTGGAACTTAAAGCAAAAGGTGAATTGCCTGTTGACAGAGATACGCTTATATATATTAAAAGTTTAATTCCCGGAGAGGTTCATATTAACTCCACTAGACATTTAGGAATTAACGGTAGTGATGTACTGGATTTAACTCGTTCAGAAATTGAGGGCCATTTACAGATTCCAAAGCTGGTGGAAACACTCAAAAAGTATGTTCCGGGGTTTGAAAACTGCTATATAACTCAGATATATCCTACCATGGGTATCCGTGAAACACGTCGTTTCACTGGTATACGTGAGCTTACCGAAGATAAAATTATGGTAGGTGACATTCCAGCTGATACAGTGGGATTAGGTTCTTATATAATTGATATCCATGAGGGTAACGGTGCAGGTACTATTGTAAAACGCATAAAGCCCTATGGTATTCCATACGGATGCACAGTAAGTAAGGATATTGACAACCTCATGCTCAGTGGAAGATGTGCTTCCTTGGATGCAGTAGTAATGAGTTCTGCAAGGGTTATGCCAACCTGCATGGCCATAGGGGAAGCTGCCGGTGTAGGTGCTGCACTGGCAGTAAAGCACAATATTCTTCCCGCTCAGGTGGATGTGAACGAGGTTCGTAGCATACTCCGTAATGCCAACGTAATACTGGAACCTGCTGAGTAAGATGTGGTAAGTCATTGCGACTTTCACGCAATGAAAACCCTCTACATGTCTTTTCATTACTATTTGTGTACGCGCTATGCGCGTGAATGGGAGATAAAAATGAAACATGGTATTTATTATGCATATTGGGAGCAAGAATGGGAAGCTGATTACAAATATTATATTGAGAAGGTTGCAAAACTTGGTTTTGATATACTTGAAATAGCTGCTTCTCCAATACCTTTTTACAGTGACAGTCAAATTAAAGAACTCAGAGCATGTGCCAGCGATAATGGGATTATTCTTACAGCAGGGCATGGACCTAGTGCAGAACATAACCTGTCTTCTCCCGACCCTGCTATTCGCAAAAATGCTATAGCCTTTTATACTGATTTACTAAAACGTCTTTATAAGTTGGATGTGCATTTGATCGGTGGGGCTGTATATTCCTATTGGCCTGTGCACTACACAAAACCAATTGACAAAAAAGGAGATTGGGAACGCAGCGTTGAAGGTGTAAGTGAGGTAGC
>JAEZKZ010000062.1 GCA_023415305.1 Bacillota bacterium | reverse complement strand
GCACTTGTTGCCCTTATTACTGCTGTACCCACATTGTTTCCTGTGACAAGGCCTGAAGACGATACTGTCGCTACGTTACTTGAACTTTCGCTTTGTACTGTCCAGATTACTTCCTTATTTGTTGCATCATCAGGTGCTACAGTTGCTGTCAGTTGTTCTGTCTGGCCCGCTTCCAGTGTTGTAGCGGTTCTGTTGAGGCTAATTCCGGAGACCTGTACCACCGAATCATCAGTAACTGAAATGTCATCCAGATAAATATCTCTGCCACCTTTACCTACACCAAGAAATGCTATCTGTATATCAGAGGTATTCTTGTATTCGTTTAGGCTAATAGTATGCATTTTCCAGCCTGCACTTCTGCTATACCTATAAATTGGTTCTCCGGCATTTATCCAATTTGCGCCAGAATCCATACTTAATTGGACTTGAATCGAGTCATAATTTGTTGTTTCACTATCATGATACATCCAAAAATTCAAGCTATAGCTGCTATTTCCAAGGTCGAAGCCTCCGGTTCTATACAGACGATCACTGTATCCATATGATACTTTCTGGAATTTGGCCATTTTCGAACCGGATTTTGGAGTATCCACAGTAGTTCCACTTGAAACAATACTCCATTTACCCAATTCTATTCCAGTATATACATTTTCAACACTCCACCCGATAGGAAGATTATTGTTCTCACTACTATTTTCAAATCCTTCTCTGAACAATACACCATCTATCGCCTCTGTTACCGTTACAGTACATTCTGCATACTTGCTTGGGTCAGCAGCGCTGGCTGCTCTTATTACTGCTGTACCCGGATGCTTTGCAAATACAGTACCGTTTATAACTGATGCAACATTGGATGGGCTTTCACTAGCTATCGACCATTCAACTTTACTATTTGCACCTTTTGGCAATATTGTTGCATTCAACTGAACAGCTTGTCCTACAGTTATACTTGACGAGGTCGTGTTAAGCACAATGGACGTTACATCCGGCAGTGGTTTATTAGGAATATGTACCGATGTATTTTGCGGATCATGCAATCTTACCGGCCAGTCAATGTTTTCAGCGTTATAGTCCCCCTCGGTGGTTAGAATGTATAAAGTGCTATCAACACTTGTATTTGATTCATTCAATATTGAAGTGCAGACAGCGATATCTACTTTGCCATTATTGTCAAAATCACCTAATACGGGTTCAAAACTTGAGCTGCTTGATTTACCTCCACCAGCCCCCAGAATTCCCCACCGTTTTACAATCTGGGCGTCTTTATCCAGAGCAATCAGTTCCTCCTCACTATAATACCTTGGTACATAGCCGGGAATGGAATAATCTTTTCTAGTATGGCGTTGAGCCAGTATTTCAGGGTAATTATCGCTGTTAATATCTCCTATAACAAAATTATTATAGTAATAATCACTATCAATACCCCAGTTGTCGGATAGCTGTATTCCATCCATCTTTAGGACATTGATTTCATCTAATTGAGAGTATATTATTTCATCAGTTCCGTCCCTGTCCAAATCGGCAATTGCTATATCAGTATTATAAGAGCTCACATACTTTTTAGGGAGGGTACGTGGCCAACCGTTTTTATAACTTCCATCGGAAGCAATAACATAAATCTTCCTCTCGTCAAAGGAACCTGTATCCTTAGTACAAAGAACGATTTCTCCCTGCCCGTCATGGTCAAGATCCCCACCTAACATATCGAATATGGTTACATTTGGGAAGGATGGTTGTACTGCCTGCCACTCAATTGGTGTTCCATCCCATTTGTATATTTTCAAGGAAGCATCAGAATCTTCTTCATGTTGTTGAGTTATTATTTCCTTCTCCCCATCATTGTTAATGTCCATAATCAAATAATGAACATCTGACAGATTGTCATTTGTTAAATTAGCACTCATATCAATATTAGGAATGGCAATTGGAAATTTGGTGTTGAAAAGGGAGCCATCCGGCTTAAATGCATATAAGTATCTGGTTTTAGAAGCAAAATCTCTACCCAATACCAAAATTTCCGGAATTGTATCATTATCCAAATCCTGCAGTGCGATATAATCAGAGATATATTTATATTGAGGATCTAAAGTAAACTCAGTGTAGGAGTTATCGTCCTTCAAAATCCGTATTTTGCCGTCTGCAGCATATACTGTTTCCTCACCGGGATTACCATCAATATTTCCAACTGCTACCTGATTAATTGTAAAATAATTGTGGGATGAGCTGTATTGTAGTATTCCATCGTGTGAGTACTTAACCAATGCTGTTTCGCGTAATGTTGTTGAAGTAAGTCCAACAAGACTGGTTTGCCCAGCAGCATTTTTAACAGGTAACATACTTGATGGAGTGTTGTTCTCAAGCTTCTGAGGCCAGTTTTCATGTGCCAAATCTGGTTCCAGGTAAATAAAGGTTCTTACATCATCGGAGTAGCTGGTGTAATCAGCTAGAAGCCTTAACTGATAAAATCCGGCTCTCCCCGGATAAACAGACGAATCCCAATTCGCCAAGAGTCCATCGATAACGGGTTCGTTCCCTCCATTTTCGAGAGTGAAGCCGGTAGTGAACCATTCAGTTGGATTCAGTCCTTCTCCCCATTCCATGCGATAATTCTGGAAGTGCTGCCCCAAAGTAAAGCCTTGAATAGGTAATACTTTACCTGGTTTCATTTCTGTCGCATAGCTTGGATCCAGCGAAGCAGGACTGGTAATTTTTGTTTTTTCAATCTCCACTTCTACTCTGTCATAGTAAGTATTCTGTGGATCATTGCTGTCTTTAACACTTAAACGGATCAGGTATTTTCCGCTTGAAAGTTCTGTTGTGTCAAATATCCCAAGGTGACCCTTGTCCACAGGATTATTACTTTGCTCAAGCACCTGCCACTCTATTGGTTCTATAGAAAATTGGGTAACTTTTGCATATTCCAGAGTATAACTTAAAAAGTTGTTACCCTTGGCAGATCCTGTAACAGTTACTACATCGATTGCGGAACTGCCTTGAACTGGACTTATAATATTTGCATCTAAACAACTATTTTTCTTCAGCGCTTGGCTTGCATCGATACGTCCATACCCCGTATAATAGTCAAACCCCGGATAATTGACATCTATAGTAGAAGCTTGGATCACCATGCCCACCTGATCACTTGAAAATTCCGGGTGACAGGACGTAATTAATGCTGCAACTCCTGCTACGTGGGGTGCAGCCATACTTGTTCCACTCAATCTGGAATATTTATCTCCTACTTTAAATCCTTTAGTTGTACCTGAAGCATGCAAGGATAGTATATCTACCCCAGGCGCTGCCACATCAACGCCACTTCCCCAGTTGGTAAAGTATGCCTTTTTATCATTACTGTCAGTAGCTGCTACTGTTATGGCACTCTCTACACCGGCTGGAGAGTAATTACGTACATCATCACTATCATTTCCGGCAGCAACAACTACAACCACACCAAGACCGGTTGCGTAATTAATAGCATCTTCATAAACATTTACATAGCCTTTTCCTCCAAAACTGCAATTTATTACATCGGCTCCATTGTCAGCAGCATATAAAATAGCGTTGACAAGGGCAGAATCAGTACCCTTACCCTCCTTATTCAAACCTTTTACTGCCATAACCTTGGCTCCGGGTGCCACTCCTACAACCCCTACTCCATTGTTTCCGGTTGCAGCAATTGTACCAGCTACATGAGTTCCATGACCCTCATCGTCTACGGGATTATTATTGTTATTTACAAAATTCCAGCCCCATATATCATCAATATAGCCGTTGTTATCATCATCAATTCCGTTGTTGGCAATTTCTTTTGTATTAGTCCATATATTTTCTGCAATATCGGGATGGGTATTATCAATTCCGGTATCTACAACAGCAACTGTTACACCCTCTCCAGTCGCCGTATCCCACGCTTCAGGGCATGAAATTAACTTCACCCCGTAAAGATCATCATATTTCTCTCCCCACGTTCCATTGCTTGAGAAGTATGGATCATTAGGTATCATGCATGTTGACATCTCTATGCTGGCTTCGGCATATTCAAACCTGGTGTCCTTTTTTAATGACTCCAACAGTTTATCATATTCTTCCTGGCTGCTAACATCTGCTTCAATAACATATGTATTCGATAGATTGGTTTCCGCCGGAACGCCTTTCTTGCTGCGTTTCGACCTTTTTTGGAAGTTCTTTTGTATTTTATTATAATACTCTTTCTCAGTTTTTCCGTTTTTCTTCTTCCAATTTACCAAGCCTTTATACATAGGCTCCATCTTTTTAATCTTATACTTGCTGAATATATCACCCATATTTTTTGAAGAGCCTTTACTTATTGCCATGTCCTTTTGGGTGATCTGAGCCTCAGCCTTTGCAGCAGTTTCATTGTTTAGCTTTACTATAATCCTCTTACTTTTTGGAGAACTGGACTCTACTGTTTTTTGGTCAAATTCATTTATATTCTGTTTTGCAACAGTGCCGCTAAATGAGGAAACAAATGTTAATAGAGAAGCCAAAAGTGTAATTAAGGATATTACTGCTGATTTCTTAAATCGTTTTTTAGTGTTCACTTTTTTTTGGAAAATCATTCTGTTGTATCCTTTCAAGTAATTTACTTTTCTTGTTCATGTAATGCTCTTACATGTAATTGCTTGTAATGCTCTTATATGTAGTACTATATAATGAAATATATCTCCACCCTTCTTTTACTTATTTGATTAAGGCTCTTCAGTGCTATTTTCTTGTCCAACAAATCTCGACATATTATTTATACTAAATGGAAAGACCTAACTTTTCACCTGTCATAAGTTAGGTAAAAAGTTAGGTCTTTATTAATTCTGTCAATTATATTAATATTTCTAATTGTCTTGCTTTTTTTACTGCCTGTGTTCGTTTATTTACACCCAGCTTAGTAAATATGTTTTTTATGTACCACTTAACAGTCCCTGTTGTTATGTAAAGATTAGCTGCAATTTCAGCGTTAGACATACCTGCTGCAATAAGCTTTAGAATCTCATATTCCCTAGCCTTAAGAGGTTCGATAAGAACATTGACCTGTAGGGTATTTTGTTCCTCCAATTGATCTACAAATTCAGGTGCTGCATTTCGCACCTTGCGTGCTAATGCTAAAACCTCCTCATCCTCGTCTAAGAAATTTCTTATATATCCTTCAGGCGCTGCTATTTTCAGAGCCTCACGTATATATATATACGCTTTACTCTGATCTCCATTATACTTTTTAACTAATGCAGTCAGTATCAGTATTGTTATCAATTGCTCCTGCTTATTATATTTTCTTGCTAATTCCTCTTCATTTTCTAATTTAGTCTCTGCTTCGTTAAATTTCTTTTGATTAATTAGTGCTCTGATATATGTTAATTTAACATTACTAGGATAAGGACACATATTATCATTCATTAATTCTTCTCGTTTCTTCGTCCATTCCAATACCTTTGTGTGGTTTCTCTCTTTAATGCTCAAATCAATTTCAATGGCCTCAAGCATTTCAAAGATATTTTGAAGTCTTGATCTTTTCGATAGACGTTTATATTTAAATAAAGTTTTAAAAGCTATGCTCTTTTCACCCAAAATATAAAGTAATTTTACATAAACCCCCTCGGCATTACCTATCGTTGACATCAATTTCATTTCTCTGCAAAAGTTAATACCCTCATACAAGTATTTTTTGGCCTTTTCCAACTCATTCCCGATATAGAAACATATACCCAGGGTAAGGTATATCACTCTTGCCATGGGCAGGCGGTCTCCATATTGATCAATATATTCAGCCAACAGTTCTTCACATAAGCTTTGTGCCTCCTGCCTTCTTCCCATAGTAATCAGGCAATCTGTATAATTTACAAATGCAGATAGCTCAACCAATCTGTATTTGTTACAGTTAATTCCATAAATTATCTTTTTGAACGCTGCTGCTGCTTCGGCTGACTCGCCTACTGAAACCTTCACCAATCCGAGAGTTCTTAATGCAATATTATAAAATAACCTGTTCTCTCCTTTTAGAATACAAACTGCTTCTTCTGCAAGCATAACAGCTTTGCTTTTATCTATGTTAGTATAAAGAATTGCTTCAAGAGCCTGAATTCTGCCTGATATATTTGAAGACTTAATATCTTGCATACTTTTCAATTCCTTTAATGTTTTATTAGCCTTATCGGTCTCTCCTAAAAGAAATAGGCACCAAGCTCTGCACGTCTCAATCTCGGCATCTGTTTTATCACTTATTTCTTTAACTGAATTCAGATGCTCAAGCAGCGTTTCTATTGCACCATTATATAAATACTTGGAAGAAACTTGATTAACCAAACTAAGTGCCATCTCACAATCCCTTGCTTCCAGAGCGTATTCAAAGGCTAATTCTATAAACCCTTTGTTTTCGCACCAAGCACTTGCTTTTCTGCATATTTCTGCTCTAAGGTTTTCATCAAGACCTGTTCTTAAAAATTCGGAGAAAAGATGATGGTATCTATACCAAGTACGATTACAGTCTAATGGTACTAAAAAAAGATTATCTCTTTCCAGTCGATCCAGGATTTGCCTACTACAATTAAGACCCGTAATAGTGTTACATAGCTCCTCATTAAAACTTTTTAGTATACTGGTCTTTTTTAAAAATTCCTGAATTTGAGTTTCCTGCCGTTCAAATACCTCCTCCATGAGATAGTCTGTGACGAACCTGTTATTTCCATTAATTTGTTTTATAAAGCATCTTCCCTGCTCCTCCTTTTTTATATTCCTCAAGGATAGGCCAATTAATTGCAGGCCCGCCGCCCAGCCTTCTGTTCTTTCCTCAAGAATCTGAAGGGTTTCATTTTCGAAATTAATATTAAAACTTTTAATAAAAAACTCTTTAATCTCGGTAGGCTCAAATCTTAAATCGCTGGATCTCAGTTCTGTCAATATGTCCCCCGCTCTCCATCGAGAGAGGTTAAATGGCGGGTCCTGTCTGGTGAGTATTATGGTAAGAATATTATGTGCCTTGGAGTCAATAATTCGCTGTAATATTTTGTGTATGTATATGTTAGTGATAATATGATAGTCATCGAAAATTAAAGTAAATGTATGTTTAAGCTTCGATAATTCTTCAATTATGTAGGAGCTGATTACTTCTACTCCAGGCAGTTTTGGCGTACTCAAAATATTTTCTATCGTGCTTCCGAACGTATCATCAACTTTCTTGATAGCCATAACTAAATAGTTTATGAATGTTATGGGGTCATTATCATATTCATCTAAAGACAGCCAAGTATAGCGCTGTTTAATACGACTTATCCATTCAGATACCAGAGTCGTCTTACCATATCCTGCTTCAGCAGAAACCAGAATTACTTTGTGTTCCTTTTTCTGTCTTTCATTCATTTTACCAATTAAAACTTCCCGGCTTACATAATTGCTTTTGATGGAAGGTATATACATTTTGGCATTAAAATAATTACTATCGTACATGTTTCTGACCTCTTATTGTATAATTTGACTAATAATACCTTAATTATACAACAAGCGACAGTAGCTTTATAGTCAAAAATGGCAAGATGTCTTTTTTATATACTCTAAAATCAATTGATCCAGCTTCACACTGAGTCCCATTAAATAATTATGGTCACAGTCCTCAGACTCAATATTGACCGAAGCAATGTTTAACGAAGCCCTAATTTCCTCTATTTCGGCTTTTAGTTCATTAATATTCATATTTCCACCCTTCTAACTCATTCGCCAATTCTTTAAAATTAAATCCTATTTTATCTTGTCAAAATAGCTATATATAAAGTCATAAATGTAATACTTTAGAACAATTATAACCAAACTTAATAATATAATCAATATAAAAATGTTCTACTTTAGAACGGAGTAAGTTATGAAAATTTATTGGCACAATGATTCTAAAAACATAATCGGAAAAAGAGTAAAAGAAGCAAGACAGAAATCAACTCCTCATATTACTCAGCAGGATTTATCAGCGAGGCTGGAAGTGTTAGGCTATAATATTGACCGCGTTTCGATAAGTAAAATAGAATCCGGTGACAGGTTTGTGGCAGATTACGAGGTAGTAGGTCTTGCAAAGGCTCTTAACGTTGGGGTTGAGTGGCTACTTATAGGTTCAAAGTAAGCTTATCCACAAATTCTATATCTGCAGGCATAAATTTATAATTGGACATTTCTTTAATGGTAACCCATTCAGCGGTATTATGAACGTTTAACTTCATTACTCCGCCCATAATCTCTGTATTAAAAACCGTGAAGAAAATTTCTTTGTTCTCAAACCGGTAGACGCTCTCCGTAAAGATACCCAGCACCTTAATATCAAGTTCCAATTCCTCACGTATTTCTCTTATAATGCACTGCTCAAGGGTTTCACCGTCCTCAAGCTTTCCGCCCGGGAATTCCCAGAGCATACCGCACTCGTCGTCTGGAGCCCTCTGGCATATGAGCATTTTATCGTCTTTTCGGATTATTGCTGCTGTAACTTGTTTCATAATGTACCTCGTGATTTGTATTATGCTTTTCATTTGATAGTTTAAGTTCAGAGTTATGAATATATCCGATAAAATTTTATTCAAAGAGTAATTTTACTCAACAGTTTATCCAGTAATCCATTACAACTGTTATTTGTAACATTGTCCCGATTAATTTCTAGCAAATACTAATCTTCAATTCACCATTTGAACATTATTCCCATTTAATTAATAAGCAAAAAAGTGAATAAATGTCTAACTATTTCAATCATTCTTATCTGCTTTTTATTATAGAATAAATTTTTATAACCTTTTCCCTTATGCCATCTAACCATTAAGCAAATTAAAGCTTTTTCATTCTCGTTACACTTTAATAAATCACTACCATGTTTTTTAATATATTTAGCGCATTTTACGTTATGTTTCTTTCTCTTATCCTTCTTATTTTTATACTTTTTTATGTCATGTAATAACGCAGCTGCCTCTATTAATTCTATATTTTTCATTTGAAATGACCTCTTTATGCTTATTTACTTCCTCACAGATTCTGATTGATATGTCCCTCACCTTTTTTGAATGGCTTATAATTTTCTTTTTTTTTCTTTCCAATAATATCTTGATCTATTAAATTCTCTAAATTAAATTTTTGCATATGCCTTCCTACAAATACCAACAAAGTGTTTTTAGTAATTACTGTATTATTATTTCAAATTGTAACACATATGGTTTTTAATGAATAATATGGTATTGATTTAAGTATTTGAATGTTTTATTTACAATATCTTTATGAGGAGGGTAAGAGTATGTCAGAAAATGATGATACCGTTCGTGGAGGCTTTTTAAATAATGCCCATTCTGGTTGTTCAAATGACAATGACAATTTCATATGGATTATAATAATTGTTATTATTTTATTCTGTTGCTTCTGTGGAAATAAACATCACGATTGCTAGCTCCTTTTGAACATACAAAAATAAACTCGAGGAAAAATCCTTGAGTTTATTTTTGTATGTTCGTTTTCGCCGTATCGCATGTAAGTGCCAATCAGAGTCGAACCTGACCTCATCCTTTCCCATGGATGTTCTGAGACTCGCTAACCTTCGCGTTGCTGTGTCACCCTTCATCCCTTCAGTGCTCACATATTTCATATGCTCCGCTCCTCGGCGCGCGCATTCCTTATATTGCTCGGTTTTTGCTTCGCAGGCTCTGCCCGGCAGAGCGCTTTACGTTATGCATTGAGGTCAACACTTGAACCCAAGCAGGAGCACTCAAAAAGAAATACCTCCGAACTTCGTCGGAGGTATTTCTTTTTGGAGCTCCCAATCAGAGTCGAACTGATGACCTCATCCTTACCATGGATGCGCTCTGCCTACTGAGCTATGGGAGCATATATAATTTTGTCTGCCGTTCGAGCCCTCTCGGGTTCGATTCCAGACAATTATGTTATATTGTTTGGAACTTCCAATGATAACTTTGAGCTTAATCCTTTGGAGCGGGTGATGGGAATCGAACCCACGCAATCAGCTTGGGAAGCTGATGTTCTGCCATTGAACTACACCCGCACTATATGTAACAGGGCTAATGGACTAGGGTATTATAGCATGTTTTTTCAGCCCACGTCCAGTAGCATTTTAGCCTGTTTATTCAAATTATGCTTTTTGTTCTTCGAGATATTTCTCCAATTTACGTTTTACTCGCTGTAGCGCATTGTCAATTGATTTGACATGCCTGTCCAAATCTTCTGCAATCTCCTGATAGGATTTGCCTTCCAGATAAGAGGTCAGAACCTCCCACTCAAGAGAACTGAGTATTTCACCCATTTTGTTTTCTATACCCAAAAATTCTTCTCTGTTTATAACAAGCTCTTCAGGGTCGCTAATGTTTTCCTCGCTAATTACATCCATCAGGGTTCTGTCGGATTCCTCATCGAAAATTGGCTTATTAAGTGAAACATAGGAATTCAGGGGTATGTGCTTCTGTCTGGTAGCCGTTTTAATGGCAGTGATAATCTGGCGTGTAATACAAAGCTCCGCAAAGGCTCTGAAGGAAGACAGCTTGTCCCCTTTATAGTCTCTGATTGCTTTAAACAAACCAATCATACCCTCTTGAATAATATCTTCACGGTCAGCTCCTATAAGAAAATATGTTCTGGCCTTTGCCCGAACAAAGCTTTTGTACTTATTGATAAGATACTCCAGCGCTTTTTCATTACCAGCCTTTGCCTCATGTATTACATCCTCGTCTATCATTCCGGTATAAGTTTGATAGACCTCTGCCTTCACGTTTGTTTTCAATACAGTTGCCCCCACTTTTCGGCTTGTTAAAGAATGGTAAAAATAGAGATAGACACTCATATTAAATTATAAGAAACTACCCGCTTTATGTCAAGCCTTTACTTCACCCTGGGAATTTTACCCGGACTCAATTTTCGTCCGGAAAATCAAGACAACACTCGGACATTCACCTGTCTTTGATTAGTTAATAATCAGGACTTTCCCCTTTGTTTCAAAATCTCGTACATAACAATTGCACCTGCCACCGAAGCATTTAAAGAACTGATTTCTCCCTGCATTGGGATGTTAACAACAAAGTCACACTTATCCCGGATGAGCTTGCCCATTCCCTCACCTTCACTACCTACAACAAGAGCAATCGGGCCCTTAAGGTCACTTTCATAAAAAGCCTTGTCTCCTGTAGCATCAGTGCCAACTACCCAGACGTTATTCTTCTTTAAATACTCCATTGTCTGGGAAATATTTGTTACTCTTGACACAGGAACATATTCAACAGCACCCGCGGAGGCTTTTGATACCGCAGAGGTCAATCCGATAGCTCTTCTTTTGGGAATGATAACGCCATGTGCACCAACAGCATTGGCGGTTCTCAGAATAGCTCCAAAGTTATGGGGATCTGTTATTTCATCAAGAATTATTATAAAAGGAGGCTGACCTTTCTCATGAGCAATTCGTAAAATATCGTCAACTTCCACGTACTCCTTAACAGCAACGAAAGCTATAACGCCTTGATGTGACCTGGATGTAGACATACTGTCCAGAGCGCTTTTCTCAACCTCCGTTATAATTATGCCTTTCTGTCTGGCCATAGCCACAATCTGTCGGATCGAGCCCTCTCGTTCACCCTTTATTACAAATAATTTATTTATTGTTCTGTTGGCTTTTAAGGCCTCCATAACAGAGTTTCTACCCTCAAGCTTGTCATTATCCCCAAGCTGTTCCTCCTGAACCTCTACATCTATTTTTGGCTCTCTTGGAATGCGTTTCTCACTTTGAATACGCTTTTCAGAAGAAAACTCAACTGCTTTCTTATCTGTACGTGGGCCTCTTTTTCCGGCATACCTTTTATCCGAATCAAACCCCGGGCCTTTTCTATTTCCAAAGGTACCTTTCTTATCATTGCGTGTACTGCCTGTTCTTCTTTCCCCTGCCATATAATCTCCATTCCGCTTCATCCAGCGTTCGCTTAATCCAGCGATTTAGTTTAATAATACTTTATACTACTGTCTACTTAGCCTCGTTATGTCCTTCAGGCTCTATTTCTTCAGCTTCGGACTGCTTACCACCTGCAGCTGTTTCATGATCGCTGTCTTCAACGGATATTCTCAGGATTTCCATCAATCTATCCGTTTGCTTCATAAGATACAAGTAGCCAATAAGCGCCTCATACCCCGTAGAGTAACGATAATCGGTAATTTCCGCATGCTTTGGTACTGTTGCCGACTTGGCATTTCGACCTCTCCTTACAACATCCTGTTCGTCAGCAGTCAGCTTGTCCATAATACGCTTGACCGTGTCGGACTGTGCTTTTGCCTTTACATATTTAACAGACATTTTATGAAGCATATTAACATTAGTCTTTTTATTAACTACCAGCATGGTCCGAACATAAGCTTCATACACAGCATCGCCTATATATGCCAAGACCAAAGGCTGCAGATTCATTACCTCAATGGGCTTTATATCAAAATCCTCGCTCATAGCGCCTAGAATATCTCCAAACATATTATCTCCAAACTGAATTCACAAATTACAATCTGCTTTCTCTGCTATTATACACTAAAGTTATTTCCGTTCACAGTACAATGTAAAAATCTATGTTAACAGAAATCCTTGTGTATTAAATAATTTACGGTGTGATAAAACTCACTGTGAATATAATACCAAAGTGAATGAAAACCACAGTGAATAAAAACCTCTTCGAATAAAATCGTTGCGAATAGAAACCACTGTGAGTAAAGTTTATTTATCCACAGCGATCAATGTAAAACCAAAGCTAAACCATTGAATATTAATGATAATCTCTTGTTTTTCCACAAATTATTCATAATGTGGACAGGTTTTCTGTGGATAATGTGGACTAATATGTGTATATGTTTAAAATAGGCTTATCCACGTTGTGTATTAAAATCCTTTTATTCAGGATAGATAAAAGACACAGTTGTAACTCAAAGTTCCGGAATGTGAGATTTTTATAATTAGTTTCAGTTTTCAGGTTCAAACTGAGCCCTATATGCGGTAGATCATATTTGAATCTCAAGCCCGACCGGGCAGTGGTCTGACCCCATGGTATCTGCATAGATATAAGCATCTTTTATATTGTTCTTAAGGCATTCCGATACACAAAAATAGTCTATTCTCCAACCTGCATTCTTCTCTCTTGCCCTGAACATATAAGACCACCAGGTGTAAGCTTCAACTTTATCGGGGTACAAAGTCCTGAAGGTATCTACAAATCCGTTATCCAGCAGCTGGCTGAACTTTTCCCTTTCCTGATCGGTAAAGCCGGCATTGTTTCTATTGGACTTGGGATTTTTCAAGTCAATTTCCCTGTGGGCAACATTAAGGTCCCCACACAGGACCACGGGCTTCTTCTGTTCCAGCTGCTTCAGGTACTCGCGGAAATCATCCTCCCATTTCATTCTATAGTCAAGCCTTGCAAGCTCTCTTTTAGAATTGGGGGTATAAACATTAACAAGATAGAAGTTCTCAAACTCCAATGTTATTACACGTCCCTCATTGTCGTGTTCCTCCATGCCGATACCACAGGAGGAAGCTATAGGCTTTACTTTTGTGAACACTGCTGTTCCTGAATAACCTTTTTTAACAGCATAATTCCAGAACTGATGGTACCCCTCAAGTTCAAGTTCGATCTGCCCTTCCTGCAGCTTACTTTCCTGAATACAAAAAATATCTGCATCGGTTTGCTTGAAAAAATCCATAAACCCTTTATCCATACATGCCCTTAGGCCGTTTACGTTCCATGAAATAAGTTTCATCATATGTTTCACTCCATTTAATTTTCGTATTTTTTTGCGGATTATTCATTCCGCAAAATCCAATGTTTATCATCCTATTACGCTAATTTTACTGCTTACAATTTTATAACACTAAATTCAATACTTATCAAAAATTAAGTTAAACTCAGTTATCTTAGTTTATTATAGTTTATTTCAGGCTACCTATAGTATAGCATAGTCCTTGGTTACACGTAAATTAATCAGTTACATTAGTTGTTGAATGTAATATATCCCGCCTGTGTTAACATAACCCATGGAAGTAACATGTCCTCCTAAGTTACCATATTTAGCTACTGCTTTTTCCTCAATTCCTCAAAGCCCTGTGCTATTTTTATAAAGCAGACATCGAGCCATCTTATATTCATTGCCTGCTTATACCAGTACTCCTTGTCTATTCCTGAATTAAGGCTTATAAAATCCAGAGCGTTTTTAAGCTCTCCATTGTCAACAAGCTCCTTAAGCTTGACATATCCCGATCTCCCGGGTTGTTTCACCAGATACCAGTGACCACTCAATTTTGCATTAATGTTTATAGTGCTGCCTGCCTTCAGCTTACCAATGATTTCGGAGTTCTCCTCAGGCAGATCAAAAATATTCATATCTATGCCAACAGCTTTAACACCTTCTTCAAAGCTAACTCTGGTATCGGTGTATTCACCTGAAAAATAATTAAGCCTCCCGAAGGTATTATAGGAATCAAACAATGTATTATTAACGACACCATAATAAGTTCCTCTGGCGTTGGTGACCTTGTTTTCACCGGTGTACACCCCGCAGTGGATTATACCGTTGGTTTTAGTGTTTCTAAAGCAAATATCACCCGGCCGCAGCTGACTTTTCTCTATGGGTCTGCACAAAACAGAAAAAATGCTCTGGGCAGAGTAATCTGCAATCATAGGAATAAGACCCATTCTTCGCAGAGTGTATACTATTAACCCCGAGCAGTCGAAATATTGATAGCCTATCCACTTTTCAGCTGAATAATTGTTAAAGTAGTAATGTGATTTCCCGAAGGTATGTACCAGTCTGCTTAGAGCCTCTTTTGTCAAGGGTTCTCCGCTTTGTCCCCCGTATATGTATCCTGCTCCGATTTTAGAATTGATTATAGCCAGGAATTCCTGCAGCTTATTCAATATAACCCACCTTCCCCCATGCTTAATTTACATTTACATATTATGTGGAAAATAGGCTGGTTGATATTATTTTCGTAGTTAAATAGTAGCTCTCATCAATTAGAGAAGTCTTTCATTTTACATTTTGATACCATTCTGGTATAACGAAAGCTGCCCTTAATAATTATTAGCTGCACCAAAAGAGGGACTTAACAAACGATAGAAAGTATCTCGTTTATTAAGTCCCCTTGATTGTTATCCAGGTTGTAACCTGACTATATGAATTTCACCTTTGGTCCGGTGGAGGTATCCTCAACAACAATACCCATAGCCTTTAATTCATCTCTGATTTCATCAGAGCGCTTCCAGTTTTTCTCAGCCCTCGCCTGCTGTCTTTCAGCTACAAGCTTCTGAATCTCAGGGCTGATTTCTGGACCATTATCCTCACTTTTCTTCTTGGTCAAATCAAACCCGAATATTCTATTCATTTCATTTATCAATTCAAAAATCTGTTGAGACTTTTTACCGTATCTTACTGCATTCCAGGCTATTCCCAATGCTTTTGGAATATTAAGATCATCATTAACAGCATCTTCAAAATCACTACGGAATTCATTGATAACTGCAGCGTCTACATTATCACTTCCTTCTTTATGAGCCAGAGCCCCCTCAACAAATCTGTCATAGGATACCTGTGCAGATTGCATTACTTCCCAGGTAAAGTTCAATTTATTCCTATAGTGAGCATTCAGACACATATATCTGAATGCCAGAGGGTCGTAGCCCTTTTCTTTCAAGTCTGAAATTGTGTAGGTATTTCCAAGGCTCTTTGACATTTTACCGTTATTGACCATCATAAATTCACCATGCATCCAATAATTGACTGCAGGTTCTCCCAGGAGAGCTTCCGACTGAGCTATTTCATTCTCATGGTGTACAGGAATATGATCAACTCCGCCGGTATGGATATCAAATACGTCTCCCAAATATTTTCTCGCCATTGCGGAACACTCGATATGCCAGCCGGGATATCCCATTCCCCAGGGGCTGGGCCACTGCATTATGTGCTCCTTTGGTGCTTTTTTCCAAATAGCAAAGTCAGCAGGATGATGCTTTTCTTCATTTACTTCAACCCTGGCCCCTGCCATCTGTTCGTCGAGATTAGCCTTGGATAGTTTACCGTATTCACTGAACTTCTGTATGTCAAAATAAATTCCGTCACTTGTTTCATAGCCATACCCCTTGTCTACCAGGCCATTTACGAAATCAAGCATTTCAGGAATATGTTCTGTTGCTTTTGAGATAATCTCAGGTACCTCAATATTCAGTGCCTTGATGTCCTTCATAAAAACTCCAGTGTAGTACTCAGCTATCTCCCAGGGAGTCTTCTTCTGCTCACGAGCCCCCTTCAGCATTTTATCTTCACCGTCATCCTCATCGGATACCAGGTGACCTACGTCGGTTATATTCATAACGTGCTTAAGCTTATAATTGTTATATTCCAGCACCCTTCTGAGCATATCCATAAAAACATAGGTCCTCAGATTTCCGATATGGGCAAAATTATATACCGTGGGACCACATGAATAAATCCTTACCTCTTTATCATTAAGGGGTTTAAATTCTTCTTTTTTTCTAGTCAGTGTATTATAAACCTTCATCTTTGCCCTCCATCCACGTGCCTGACACGCGGTCTTTATGTTTAATTTCCATAGCTTCATAAACTGTCTTTATTCTATTATTTAAGTAACGTGTATTAACTATACTTGCCAATTAATTATATACGTGTTTTCAACCTTACTAGTTGTTAACTATACTTGCTATATCATCTATATACTTGTTGTTAGCTACATTTGCTATAATAAGTGTTTCCAAATAAACATAACTAAAACTATTGACTGATCTTAGTGCTGTCGTCTTCAGTCTTTTTCTTTCTGCAAGAACTATCTTCACCGGTTTTACAGCACTGCTGTTCCACATGCTGAAGCCTGCTTTCAAGCCTGCAGAACTCCTGAGAAATAGGGTCGGGCATATGTATTTGATCAAGTGATTCTGACGGACTGACCACTCTCTGGGTACCCTTCTTAACTATTCTCCCCTTGACTCCCACTACAGTCGAATAGGGTTCAACCTCAAAGGCCACAAAGGTATTTGCACCAATTGTTGAGTTATCCCCGATCCTGAACGGGCCCAAAACCTTGGCACCTGCACCGATAAGCACATTGTTGCCTACCGTCGGATGACGTTTTGCTCCCTTATCTTTTCCGGTTCCCCCAAGAGTAACTCCGTGATAGATAGTACAATTGTCACCTATTTCAGCCGATTCACCTATTACAACCCCCATTCCGTGATCAATAAACAAACCTCGGCCTATTTTCGCTCCGGGATGGATCTCTATGCCTGTAAAATGCCTCGCAAACTGTGAAATAAATCTGGCAATAAAAAACCTTTTCTTTTTATAGAACCAATGCGCAACCTTGTGATACACCAGTGCGTGAAAGCCCGGGTAAAGTAATATGACTTCAAGGGTACTTTTTGCAGCAGGGTCACGACCTGCTATTAATCTGGCATCATCGAGTAATTTACCCATATTTCCTTCCTTTATATAAGCTTAGCTAAGCTTTTGCTGTTATAAACACATAATAGACTTGCCCTAGTCCTTAGATCAGGTAAATGTGTTTAATTCCACCTTATACAGTATATTCGAATAAAAATAACCTGATTCATGATATCGGTTATAACGCATTGAATCAATAGAAAATTGTCGGTTGAAGATAAAATTTCTCACCTTATGACTTTTTTAACAAGTCCGGGGTGTCTTCAAGTATACCATGAACATATATTATCCCTTCGTTATAGACATTTTAACAGTTTTAATTTTCTATGTAAATAAGTACATGAGTCAACATTTTTAAACAAAGCGAAGGGGCATTTCTGCCCCCTATGCTTTTAGTTAATTCCCAAAATGGCGTCCCCAGTATTTTGACACCTAGCCCAAGCTAGGTGGGTGTCTCGGTGGTATTTTCAGCCTTCCTTCGCCGTTGCACATCGTTCATGCCGTGTGTCGGAATTACTCAAGGCCTGACATACAATACCAAACAGCAGACTCCCTTATTACAGATGTAGGTTCAAAATAAAGGTTTTACTCGCTCATTTCAGGATATCTTATTAACTTTTAAAATAAGCTCTGATATGGCTTAAATCCTATCATTCACTGCTTTATAGCCCTATTATAGCACCTGTAACACTCGTTGTAAAATATTTATTAAAATTATTAAAGTAATATATCGCCTGCTATCTGCTGTTATCTTTATTATATTTAGTCTTTTTACTGTATCCTTTGATATCGGTTCCTTGTCAAACCGGGGACAATCCTGTAAACTGCCTTTACAGGCGTATTGCATGTTATAGCCTCGTTCTTTATAACAGACAGATACTCCTCAGGAAATTTAAGGCACAAGCCGCAGCCTCCTTTAGCGACATGACATGGAGTTGAAACTATATCAAATTTATAGCCTTTCCTTTCAAGAGCAGATTCCAGTTTGTATACATAATTACCCGTTTCCAATATTGCAATACACTTCATAAAAACCACTCCATCTGCATAATATCTAGTATGAAAAATGTGCCTTTACTATACATAATATAGAAACGGGATCTAAAAAGTTCCGTCTCCGGCAGACTTAATTGATGGTCTTTATCACTGGCAAATGGTTGGGGAATAGCAGACTACTTGCGCGAGGACATGCCTATCTTGTTCAGCCTTGCATGGTAAAATAGATACTGCTGTGCATACCCTGTAAGGTCCCCGAAATTATCCACCGCAAACTGCTGTATCTCACCGTGGCTGGCCTCTCTCTTAAGAAACAGCTCCTCCATAACTCTTTTTACCCAAACATCGGTTGGAAAAACATCATACTTTATACCACTGAAAAGCAGAACACAGTCTGCAACCTTGGGTCCAACCCCCGGCAGGGTCATCAGTTCCTTCCTGGCAGCCTCGGTTTCCAGTTTTACAAGCCTGTCTTTCGTTATCTTACCAGCCTTCATAAGCTGTGAGGTCTGATAAATATATTTGCATCTGAAACCGGCCCTGCAGCTTTGTATTTCCTCCAGTGTCGCTGCTGCAAGGGCTTCAATTTCCGGAAAGCTATACCAACACTTATCGGCATCTATACATTCACCCTTCATTACAGAAAGTGTATCCACAGTCTTCATTATTCTTGGAATCATATTGTTAGCCGATATGATAAAGGAAATAAGCATCTCCCAGAAATCCTGCCTTAGCAGTCTTATTCCATAGCCGGTTTTAATGGCGTCCTTCATTATGGCATCCTTTTCAAGGACTGCCTTTATTTCGGAGTAATCGGTTCCCAGGTCAAAATAATCAAACCACGTATCAATGAAATCTTGAATTCCCGAGTTCTCAATATACAAGGTATCTCCTTCAAAGCTTACCCGTGCCAGCTTTCCTCTCACTATCCCCCGGTAGCTTCCATCCTCCTGCTTTATCCACCTGAAGCATTGTCCACATTCAAATATATGGGTCAGGTTGAAATCCCGCACATTTCCGACTTTAAGGCAGCCGTTCCTTTCCTCAAGTAAATAACCCTTGTAGTCCATTACTGTCTTCCCTTCCAATTCTTATTTTGCATTTTTAAATATTAGTCACACTGGTTTAAAATTAATGTTATTGATGAATATATGTTCAATATAATAGTTTCTACCCCTATTAGACTTCTCGAATCAGATTTAAAGCTCTTTAAACAATTATTGTATCGGATTATCTGTTTAAGTGATATAATTCATAATTGTAATACAAACAAACAAGCAGCGTAAATGTTAAAAAATTCTGTCGATATTATAAGAAACAATAAACAGGAGAAACACAGCATATGAAGGAAAAAATCTATACAATACCGGTCACTGACGCATTTTCAGCGGATTGCGAATGTCCGCTCTGCGTATTGGAGAAAAAACTTGAGGATGAAAGTGTGGACTACGCCCTTGGTCCAGCCCTGATGGAACCGGACAAGAGGCAGGAAACAAACGAGCTGGGTTTTTGCCGGGAGCATTTTGAAGCCATGTACAACAAACAGGCAAATCGTCTTGGTTTGGCTTTAATGATTGACACCTTCCTGCAGGAAAAAAACACTGCTATGAAAAAGCTTTATGAAAGTAAGACTTCAGCTTTGGAGAAGGATGCAGCCACAGGTCTTGTCAAAAACCTGTCCAATAAGCTCTCATCAAAACCAACTGAAACCGAAAAACTGGTGGCTGAATTGGTTTCACAGCTTGACAATATTGAGAAAAACTGCGCTATTTGCAATAAGCTTGAACGAACCATGGACAGGTATACTGATGTTGTTTTTTATTTATATTTTAAGGAGCCTGAATTCAGAGAAAAGTTTCACTCTAAGAAGGGTTTTTGTCTTAAGCATCTTAAGCAGCTGCTAAGCTCTACGAAAAAGTATCTGAATGTTAATGAGACAGCTATTTTTACCCGGAATTTGATGGAGCTACAGCTTGCCAATATGGAACGTATTGAAAAGGAAGTTGACTGGTTTACAAAGAAATTCGATTACAGGTTCAACGACGCACCCTGGGGAAATTCAAAGGACGCGGTAAGCAGAAGTATTCAGAAAATCAGAGGAAACTCCGATTTAAAATAATGACAAAATGAACACTAAAATTTGTAACATTTTAAGAGACTGTTAAATATTATGTAAAGTAGATAGAGTTATTCTATTTACCCTATGAGCACCGAAAAAGACTGCTACCCATCCCCATCCTGTACCGGTCCTCCCCCTGGCACAGCAATCAATGTCGCAATGACCGCACTACCAGGGTGTTCGGGTACCTTGAGGGTATTGAACACCCGATATATAAGATATGGATTGTTATAACTTTTAGGTGCTCATATGGTCTGATATATTCTGTTACTTCCTACTTCCCGATTTTGGTTAAATCGTAAGGCGTCTCCTGGTAAACATAATAGTTCAGCCAATTCAGGAACAGCAGATTTCCATGCCCCCTCCACCTCACTATAGGCTGTTTGCTGGGGTCGTCATTGGGATAATAGTTTTTGGGGACCGATATATCGAGGCCCTTTTCCACATCTCTGTCATATTCTGATTTAAGGGTCAGCGGGTCGTACTCACTATGTCCTGTGGCAAAAATATGTCTTCCATCTTTAGATGCTACCAGGTATACTCCGGCTTCCTCGGACTCCGATAATATTTCCAGGTCATCAACCTTGCATATGTCTTCTTTCCTTATCTCTGTATACCTTGAGTGAGGCACATAAAATATATCATCGAAACCCCTTAGGAGTTTGACGTGCTCTTTAGTCTTTGTATGCGGGAAAACTCCGAACATCTTATTGGGAATATCATATTTGGGTATGCCATAATGATAATAAAGTCCTGCTTGGGCGCCCCAGCAAATATGAAGGGTGGAGTACACGTTTGTAAGGCTCCAATCCATAATCTGAGTCAGTTCATCCCAGTAATTAACCTGTTCAAAAGGCATTTGCTCAATTGGGGCGCCGGTTATGATCAGTCCGTCAAAATGTTCATCCCTGATTTCATCGAAGGTCTTGTAAAACTCAAGCAGATGCGCCTCAGGTGTATTTTTAGGTATATGTGATGCAGGATACAGTAAAATAGTCTCTATCTGCAGCGGAGTATTGCCTATCAGCCTTAGGAGTTGAGTTTCGGTAGTTATCTTTGTCGGCATCAGATTGAGTATGACTATTTTAAGGGGCCTGATATCCTGATGATATGCTCGGTCCTCAAACATGACAAATATGTTCTCATTATTTAAAATTTCAGCTGCAGGCAAGTTATCAGGTATTCTTATTGGCATATTTAGCACCATCGGCCTTTCCGGCTCACAAATTTATTACCTGCGCACCTGCCGTGAGCCGGGTAAGGAGCGTAGTAGTGGAAAACTCCAGTGTTCACTTTCGATAGTGACGTGTTACTCTTGAAGTCATTTTACACTAATGATATAAATTATATAGTCACTAAAAATAAAAAGTCAACTGGTACCGTAATAAAAGGAAATAAAACCGCCTCCTTCGAAAAACAATCTACGTGTTTCTGAGCATCTCCCATAAAGCGTTAAAAAGAACCACGTATAAAAGAATTCTATTCCTTCATTTTCACATGGTTCTTTTTATCTAAATGCTTGTTTTCTGAATCTAATCCAGATTACCTTATTTTATTAATTGAAATTTCATTATCTTATTTTCTCCAAAGCCTGATCGATATCCCAGATCAAATCGTCCACATCTTCTATACCAACAGAAAGACGAATTGTATTGGGTGTCACACCGGATTCTGCCAGATCCTTGTCGGAAAGCTGAGAATGGGTGGTTGTTGCAGGATGTATAACTAAGGATTTGGCATCTGCAACATTAGCCAGCAGCGAGAATATTTCAAGACTGTCTATGAACTTCTTTGCCTCTTCGGCGCCGCCCTTTATTCCAAACGTGAATATTGAGCCTGCCCCCTTTGGAACATACTTCTCGGCCAGTTCATAATACTTGTTGCTTTTAAGGCTTGGATAATTTACCCATTCAACAAGAGGATGCTGCTCAAGATGCTCTGCTATTTTTTTGGAATTGCTTACATGTCTTTCAACTCTCAGTGAAAGAGTCTCTAAACCCTGTATAAACAAGAATGAATTAAAAGGGCTGATTGCAGCTCCTGTATCTCTCAATAGCTGAACTCTGGCTTTCAGAACAAATGCTACCCCACCCAATTGTGAGTATACCACTCCGTGATAGCTTTCATCAGGTTGAGTAAAGCCGGGGAACTTTCCGCTTGCAGCATAATCGAATTTGCCGCCGTCTATAATGATTCCTCCGATAGAGGTACCGTGTCCGCCAATGAACTTGGTTGCAGAGTGGACAACTACATCGGCACCGAACTCAATAGGTCTGATAAGATAGGGTGTACCGAAGGTATTGTCAACTATAAGGGGAATTCCGTTTTTATGTGCTATATCTGCTACCGCTTCTATATCTATTATATTTGCATTAGGATTTCCGATAGACTCAATATAAATGGCCTTTGTTTTATCATCAATGGCCTTTTCAAAATTTTCCACGTTATCAGGATTCACGAAGGTTGTATTAACGCCGTATCTTGGCAGTGTTACTGAAAAAAGATTATAAGTACCGCCGTACAGGGTGTTGGCGGCAACAATATTATCTCCTGCACCGGCTATATTAAGTATGGAATAAGTAATGGCTGCAGAGCCTGATGCAACCGCCAAAGCAGCTGTACCGCCCTCTAGCGCTGCGATCCTTTTCTCAAACACATCATTTGTCGGATTCATTATTCGTGTATAAATATTTCCTGAAGCTCTCAGACCAAACAGATCAGCTGCATTTTCAGCATTCTCAAATACATATGATGTAGTCTGATATATGGGAACTGCCCTTGATCTCGTAGTAGGGTCAACTTCCTGTCCGGCGTGGACCTGCAATGTATCAAAACTCAATTTACGGCTCATATGGCCACCTCCTGTTTAATACCTAGTATTTTTATAAGTTTAATAATATATTGATATTACTATACCGTTCTTTCCTTATTTAGTCAATATGAAATACAAAAAACTGCCTGTTTATTTTTTTGCTTTAGTTTCTACAGTATATATTTTTTTAACCGAATATCTCTTGAACAGGCAGAAACGCTCTGAGTCGAAGCTCAGAGCGTTTCTGTATATTAATTTCATTATAATTATATAAACATATCATTGAGTTTTATACAATTTATTATACTATGTCAACTTAAAGTATATGAAGGAACTTTTGTAATCTTTAGTTTCCTGATTCCGGAAAACCAGATAATTTGTTTTACCTTTTATTAAAACCGCAAGTACCTTACCCTCCGCCTTATATTCTTCTTTCATACCGGGAGTAACTTTTTTAGACTTGGTTGCACCAGATATGGTACTAGACATACTTCCGTCAAAACCATAATTTCTGATACCCATTAGGCCTGAAATTCCATCTGCGGTTTTAATCCCCCATAAGTAAGGAGTAAAAGAACTGAGACTTAATGACCCCTTTCCTGTGCCCTTATTCACTGCGGCATTTTTTACTTCATATACCAAATCAATAAGTGCATATTCATATTCATATTTTCCGTCACTTTCCCCTTCTTTAAAACCAAGGTCCTTCAGCTCGCTTGAGGATAGCTTCTTTACATTTTTCACAGTAACTGAATATGAAGCAGAAATTGTATCTCCCAGATAGTCTCTTTTTTCCGTCCAAGTATGCTTCTGATTCATTGAAACAGGTGAATTGAATGTTCCGTCACCATCAGCTGCCTTATTTTCTGAAGTAGAAATTTCCTTCTCATCACTTATTACTTGATTTTCATCAACTTGTTTTTTATTATCCTCATCTTTACTAGAGGATTCTCCAGAGTACTTCAGGTTAAAATAAATAAAACTATTTTTATAATCCTCGATTTCATTATTGCGTATGGTGAGATAGTTTGTTTTACCCTTTAACAAAACTATAAGTATCTTACCATCGGTTTTAAAAGACTCTTTTATTCCGGGAGTTACTTTCTTGGATTTGGTTGCATCTGATACGGCTTTCGAGAAACTACCGTCAAAACCACTGGATTTGATGCCCATTAAGCCTGATATTCCATCTGCGGTTTTTATACCCCAGAAATATGGGCTGTAGGCGCTTAGACTTATCGTACCTTTACCTTTTACCTTTGTTATTGAAGCATCTTTTACTTCGTATGCCAAATCAACAAGTGCGTATTCATATTCATACTTGCCATCGCTTTCTTCTTTTTTAAATCCAAGAGCATTTAGCTCGCTGTCAGAAATTTTTGTCACCTTTTTTACTGTCAATGAATATGTAGCAGAAATTGTGTCTCCCAGGTAGTCTTTTTTTTCAGTCCAGGTATGCTTTTGATTAATTGCTATAGGTGAATCTAAAGTTCCGTTATTATTTGTCTCTACAGCTGCTGTCGGGATAGTAAACATTGTTACTATCAATGATAAAACTACAATAAAGGATGTTAGTTTTTTCATCGGTTACCCTCCTCAATAATAATAACCAAATACTAACATATGCGATAAATTAAGTCAATTTATCCGTATAAGCGACAATTATCGAAGAGTTTTCGGCTACCGGGGGGTTGGATTTCAGCTGTGCAATTGTTAATTCTCCACTTTCTTATTCCTAAAAACCAACAATAGTATAATTAACATAATCAGTGAAAATGCCGGTACAGCAGTTATGTATCTGGCTCCCCAGGTGTCAACCACCATTCCTGAAAGCCATCCCATAAGCATTGCCCCCATTGATCCGAAGGCCATGGTCAGCGCCAGAGCACTGCTGCTTTTCTCGCCTGTAATTCGGGTCATCCAGGCTATCAACAGAGGGTAAAAGGGCGCACAAGCAAAGCCGAATATACTAATCCACACTATAGAGGCTGTCTGCCCTGAGAATATTACGCAGGTCAATGCTATAACAGCCAGAATTCCATGTGCTATAAGAATATGTATCATATTATATTTTCTCAGTAGCCTTACTGATATTGTTCTGCCCACAAACATAGAGAGCCAAATGAGTATACTGGTCAATATTCCGGAAAATGTTCCATATCCCTGGTTCTCAAAAAATACAGATGCAAACCCCCAAATTCCTATCTCTGTACCTACATAAAGCAGTAAGGCAATGGGTGCTATAAGGTATGACGGAGTTTTCAATGCCTTAACATATAGTGCGAATTTATCTTTCAATGCTATGGCCGCCGGAGCTTTTTCATCCCTGTAGCTTAAGGTAATACCCGCCAAAAGTATACAGAATAAGCCAACCATATAATAAGCTAATCTCCAATTGTTAAACTGCAGCATAGAAACCAACAGCAACAGAGGTGTTAAAACAGCTCCGACAGTAAAGAAAAGCTGAATGAATGCATTATTTTTCTCAGCGCTTTTGTTATCATAATTTGTAGCCAGAGTGATAATTCCATTCTGAGCGATACTCCCAAAGGCACCTATCAGAAGCACGCCCAAAACTGTCATCCAGTATTGTGATGCTGCCCCAAATAAAAAAGCCGACAGGCCCAATATACCGAAAGACAGACTCATAATTCTGAGCTTACCTACTTTATCAATTAAAGTACCCCCAACCAATACAGCAACAGTAAAACCAAAGTATTGAATACTTACCAGACTCCCCTGCTGTACGGAGGTCAGTCCTATTTCCTCCTTCAGTCTTGGCAGTGCAAGCCCGGTGGAAGTTAATATCATTGACATCAATATCATCTGGTTGCATAGCAAGGCCATACTTACTTTCTTAACTTGCTTCATACACTTCTCCCTGTTTATTCCAATAAACTATTATTATAACATTAATTTACTTACAAACTGTTAAACCTGTTCAAGGACCTTCAGCCCCAAACCAAAGCCTCAAGCAGAAATATTATTTGAGTTTAATCCGCTGTCTGCTTTTGTTATAATACTATTCTGCTTATAAAGCATGGCAACGATAACACCTGATAATGCCACTGCGCCTATGGTTATAAAACCCCACTTAATGCCGATACCATCTGTAAGCGCTCCGACAACGGTTGGACCCAAAAATATTCCAAATCCGTATAATGCCTGAAAAATACCCATGGCAGTTGCACGTTTGTCACTTGTAACATTCTTTATGCTGAGCCCCATAAGCAGAGGAAAAACCGTTCCTGTACCAAAACTGCCAATACATTGAGAAATCGAAAGAATGACCATATTGTTTGAATATGGTATTGCACAGCAGGATAGTGCTGCAATTACCAGTCCCCAAATCATTGTTCTGCGCTCTCCAAACTTCCTTGCAAAGAAGGATCCACTCAGTGCAGAGCCTAAAATCACAGGAACTGTTGAAAGGGCTGTGAGCATTGCAATCTGGAAGTCTGAGGCACCAGTATTTTTTGCCACAACCGGGGTAAACCCATAAACGGTTGAAAAGGATACGAACTGGCAGATTACTCCCATAACAGCGATCGTTTGAAAGTTACTGTCACGGACAACTATAAGAAGTTCCTTTACCTCTGCCGGTTTTCGATTCAATTTCTTTTCCGAAATGCCAAAGCTAACAGCCAAACCTAAAACAGCAACTATCAGCGATACGAGGAAGGTATATCTGACCCCGAAGCTGTCAACAATAAAGCCTCCCGAAAGCAGACCAAGCAGTACCCCTCCATTACAAAAGGCATTTAACGTACCTACTGCTTTTGCGGCCTCACTTTCTTCAAAATAACTTGAATACAGTACAGTAAATATAACCCAGAACGCTGAAGCTATTCCGGAAAAGGACCTGAAAATCAATATAAGCTGAGGCTGTTCAAATAGATATAGCCCTAAAGAAGATATAATCAGGAACATCAAACCCAGATTAATAAATATTTTTCTTTTTCCCAGCCGGTCAGATAAAATACCTATTGGTACTCTGAACATCAGCTGACCCACTCCATAACACCCAAGTATAAGGCCAACCATAAGGTATGAAGCACCAAGGGATTTTATGTAAGTAGGCAATATTGATGAATATATGTAGGTTGAAAACCAAAAAAGTGATGTAACTATATATAACAAGTATATTTTTTTATTCTTATCCATGGGTTTATATCTCATTTCAGCAATATTTTTTTGATTTATAAAAGCACTTGTTTAATTAATTACAAGGTTAATTATACTTTATTGTTGACATAAAAACAAAGCTTGTTATACTTCATCTGTCAGCACAAATCTCATGAAAAGCATTACCATTCAATCCTGTTCCTGCCATTCCCCTTAGCCTTGTACAGCTTTCTATCGGCTTGGTCAATTACATCCTCAAAATTACTGTCTTTTGTGTACTTATTGCTGCTGACACCTAAACTTGCAGTGACCCTGATTTCCTCAGTACCAATTTTTATCACCCTGCCTTCAATGGTTTTTCTGATATTTTCTGCTATCTCTAAAGCTTTAGGAAGCTGTGCTCCCGGAAGACATATAAAAAACTCCTCCCCTCCGTATCTGGCAACCCAGTCAGTTTCCCTTTTAATGCAGGACTGTATTGTTTCAGCCAGAATCTTCAGGACTGTATCTCCAACAAGATGGCCATAGGTATCATTAACCAGTTTATAATGATCAATATCAACCATGATAACCGATAGACTAATATTAGATGCCGCAGTTGTCATCAGGTCAATGGGCAGTTTTTCATTGATATACCTTCTATTATATACCCCGGTTAAGGCATCCTTCAGTGCCAGGTTGTTAATTTTTTCAATTTTTTTTAGAACTTCCAGGAAATTGCAACTTATGCTGTTTTCAAAAAAGATACTGTCAGTTGCATCCTTTATTAACTCAATTATTATCTTTCTATTTTCTAATGCTAAAGGGACAGCCATTGTTAGATAGATTCTATCAGATCTGGTTTCAATTCTTAAAAACAATTTATTTTCTACAAATGCGAGCATTGAAATACAATTTTTACATGTTTTATTGACTCCCCAGAAATTATAGCATTTTAATTCTTCTACTTTCTCATCAAGCTTATTTTCAGAGTTTAAATTAATTATGCTTGAATTGACCGGGTCAACAAACCTGATATGGTCGTACAAATGACGAAATATATTAATACAATCCAGTAGCTGCGAAAGCTCATTATCCTCCAAATGTACAACCTCCATTCATCATGTATTCCTCTGTTGTAAAGCTGCAATATTAAAATACTTTGAATTATTTTCTTCACTATGACTACTATATGTATTTTGTATCAATTCAGATTTTTTAACCATAAAGATTAGAAAAAGCATGGAATTTGTAACTTCTACCATAAAAAAAAAGTGGCTTTGCCACTTTTTTTATGGTAGAAGACATTATATATTATTTTATAAACTACTTTTGCCCGTAGTACGCATTTGCTCCGTGTTTTCTCATAAAGTGCTTATCCAGAAGGTATTGATTGACATCATTGTTAGCACCGCCAGTAAGAACATGAGTATTTAAAGCCATTTTTGCCACTTCCTCCATAACCACCGCATTATGCACCGCTTCATGTGCATTTTTACCCCAGCTGAAGGGAGCGTGGTCTTCTACAAGTACACCGGGAATATATACGGGATTCAGGTCCTTAAAGGTATCAACTATTACAAGCCCTGTATTTCTTTCATATTCGCCTTCTATTTCTTCCTGTGTGAGCCTTCTGGTGCAGGGGATTTCTCCATAGAAATAATCAGCATGCGTAGTTCCCATAGGCCTTATCGGACGTCCTGCCTGAGCCCAGCTGGTTGCCCACGGGGAGTGTGTGTGAACAACTCCTCCAATATCTTTGAAAGCATTATAGAGAACTATATGAGTAGGAGTGTCCGATGAAGGCCGGAGACTTCCCTCCACCTGGTTGCCTTCCAGGTCCATTACAACAAGATCTTCAATTTTAAGCTTTTCATAAGGTACTCCGCTTGGCTTTATTACCATAAGACCTTTTTCCCTGTCAACTCCGCTTACATTTCCCCATGTAAAAGTAACAAGGCCGTATTTTGGCAGATCTAGATTAGCCTGCAGAACTTCTTCCTTTAGTGATTTTAATAACATAGAATTTACCTCGCTAAAAAAGTATATATTATTATAACATACATGTATAAAATTTTTTTATTTCTAATTCTCCAATAGCATTTGTACGCTCATGCATACATGTTAAATTCATTTTTAAGGGGTTAAAACTGCCTAGTATAACCCCTTTTCTTAAACATTTCATTGACTAGTTAATTATGAACAGTTATGGCTGACCGACTCTGACAGTCTATTATATATGAGCTTATGGCGCAGAAACCCTTCAGGTACTATTCACTCTTCATCTATAATTTTTTCACTCTTTCCAATACTGAATCCCTGATAATCAACTCAGGCTCAATGACTTTTCTTATGGAACTCTTTGCAAATTCAGGCTTCTCTATCATTTCCATTAAAGTCTGTGCAACCATCTCTCCCAACAATTCTTTAGGGTGGCTGACAGAGGTAAGTTTGACAGGACAACTTGTAGAATAATAGGAATCGTCAAAGCCGGTAATTGAAATATCCTCAGGCACCGAAAGTCCCATGCCCACAAGTTTTTCATAAATTCCGAAAGCAACCTGATCATTATAACAGGCAATTGCATCAATCTTCTTCCCGTTATTCAACATAGCCTCAATAGATGAATAGGGCTTAATCTTTCTATCTTCGGTATGAAACCATACTACATTGTCAGGGTTATACTGCAGAAAGTTTTCTGCCAAAGCCTTTGCGTAGCCCTTATGCCTTTCAATCCCCTGGATATCATCAGCTTTAAAAATACCCACAATATCCTTATGTCCCATATCAATGAGGTACTTAACAGCCATATACATTCCATCTGAGTCATTAAGAATTATCTGGGGCTTGTTTTCCAGTTGCTGATAAACCCCATGAATAAAGATATATGGTATATTATGCTCATCCAATGCCTTGTAATACTTAACGTTATTGGAAAAAACAGAGCTTTTTGTTGGTTCAATAATTAGGCCCTCCAGATCCTTGTTAAGTATTTCCTGGAGATAGAGAGCTTCCTTTTCAACGTCGTTATCGGTATTCTTAAGCATTATACTGTAGCCTTTTTCCGACAGTACTGAATCTATTCCCTGTATAACTCTGGGGAAAATGTACTCTGAAATATAAGTGGTCATCACCCCTATATTTCTTGAATTTGCCCTGCTGATACTTCTATCCTTACAAAAGGTGCCTCTTCCGTGTTCGGTATATAAATAGCCTTCATTGACAAGCATAGATATTGCTTTTCTGACAGTATGCCTGCTTAATGAGAGCTTCTCAGACAAGGTGTTTTCAGAAGGAATCTGATCTCCGGGTTTTATTCGGCCCATTATTATTTCTTCTTTTATATATTCCTTTAATTTGGCATATTTTGTTTGACCGACATCATTTTGCAGCATTTAATTACCCTCTCTAGTATAACTTGTGCATACAATCAATACAAAAATTATATAGTAACAAGTATCCATTTTCAATAAGAATTTTTCAACAACAGCAAGAACTGTAGTTTAGGTAAAAATAATATTGATTTTTAAATGCAAAAGCTATACAATTAAAGCAAACACTTGTGCATACAAGTAAAACTGTTAAGGAGGACTTTTAAAATGTTTAATTTAAAGAAGTATGAATTTTGGTTTATAACAGGTAGTCAGCATTTGTATGGACCTGAAACCTTGAAGCAAGTTGCTGAACATTCGAAAATAATGGTTGAAAAATTAAACCAGGACTCATCCATACCATATACAATCGTTTTTAAACCCATCGTTACAACCCCGGATGAAATAACAAATGTTTTGGTTGAAGCAAATGCAGACAGAAGCTGCGCCGGTATTATTACCTGGATGCATACCTTCTCTCCTTCAAAAATGTGGATAGCGGGTTTATCACAGCTGAATAAGCCATATCTCCACCTTCATACACAGTTTAACCGTCAACTTCCATGGAATGAAATCGACATGGACTTTATGAACCTGAATCAATCGGCCCATGGTGACCGTGAGCACGGATTTATAGGAGCTAGATTGCGTATGCCCCGTAAAGTTGTCGCAGGCTATTGGGAGGATTCAGGAGTTCGCGAAAGAATAGGAGCCTGGCAGAGAACAGCTGCGGCTTACATTTACGGACGTCAGCTGAAGGTAGTGAGATTTGGAGATAACATGCGTGAAGTTGCTGTTACCGAAGGCGATAAGGTTGAAGCTCAGATCAAGCTTGGCTGGTCTGTAAACACATATGCCGTAGGAGATCTTGCAGCAGAAGTAAATAAGGTTACCGAAGCGGAAGTAGATGCTTTGGTTGCAGAATATAAAGAAAAGTATGATATTACTGCTGAAGCCCAGTCAGGAGAAAAATTCGAAGCTATCAGGGAACAGGCGAAAATACAGCTTGGTATTCAGGCTATTTTAGATAAGGTAGGTGCTGGTGCCTTTACAACCACCTTTGAAGATTTGCATGGACTGAAACAGTTGCCGGGTCTGGCTGCTCAGGACTTGATGTCCAGAGGTTACGGATTCAGCGGTGAAGGAGATTGGAAAACTTCTGCATTAACAAATGTTATGAAGGTTATGGCTGAAAATAAGGGAACTTCTTTTATGGAAGATTACACTTACCATATGGTACCTGGTGAAGAAATGATTCTTGGTGCACACATGTTGGAGGTTTGCCCTACTATTTCAGCCACAAAACCACGCCTTGAGGTACATCCTCTGGGAATCGGAGGAAAATCCGACCCGGCAAGAATAGTATTTGACGGCGCGCCAGGTCATGCAGTTTGCGCATCACTTATAGATGTGGGCGGACGTATGAGACTTATTATTGCAGAGGTGGAAGCTGTTCAGCCAACAATTGACATGCCAAAACTTCCGGTCGCAAGAGTTCTTTGGAAACCTGAACCTTCTCTTGAAGTTGGTGCCGAAGCCTGGATATATGCCGGCGGAGCTCACCATACTGTATTCTCTACTGTAGTAACAGCAGAACAGCTTATCGATTGGGCTGATATGGTAGGAATAGAATACGTGCTTATTAACAAGGACACAACCATTCATAATTTACGAAATGAATTAAGATGGAATGACCTGGCCTGGAAACTAAAATAGGCTCTTGAATTAAAAGTCGAGCAGGTATAAAATATGTTCAGTCACAGAAAGCAAATTGCCTTTTGCATGTGTGTGATTATAAATGCGTCCGACCAGCGCAGCAAAAGACAGCCAATTCCGCCAAGGATATGGCTGTCTTTTGTTTTTTAGTTATGAATAACCGTAGCAACACTTTGCCAGCGCGAGGACAAATTTTTAGAAATGATATGCATGGTTAAAAATAAACTTCAGGCTGTTCCGCAGAATATGAATAATATAAGACAACAAATGAAATGATATTTGATTTCCGCTAAAGTATAGTATTTACTTAGAGGTTAGAAGTAAGAGGTTGGAAGTTAGGATTTTGGAAGTTAGGATTTTGGAAGTTAGAAGTTCGATGTATTCTTAAATTATATTTGAAACAAAGTTAATACAATAATTTAGCAGCTGCTTTACTGTTAGATTTAAATTAACAGTAAAATGCTCAAAGTTGGAGGTTACTATGACAAACGAAAAACCTGCTTACCTTGACGAAAGCTTATGCTTTGAAGAGCGTGTCAAGGATTTAGTTTCAAGAATGACTCTTGAAGAAAAAGCATCTCAGATGCTGTACAACTCTCCTGCCATACCGCATTTGGGCATACCGTCCTACAATTGGTGGAATGAAGCACTCCACGGTGTTGCCAGAGCTGGTATAGCAACTGTATTTCCTCAGGCTATAGGTATGGCTGCCACCTTTGACGAAGAGCTTATCTTTGATATAGCCGACGTTATTTCAACGGAAGGCAGAGCGAAGTACCACGAATTTCAGAGAAGAGACGACCACGATATTTATAAAGGATTAACTTTCTGGTCCCCCAACATAAACATTTTCAGAGATCCACGCTGGGGCCGCGGCCATGAAACCTACGGCGAAGACCCGTATCTCACCACCAGACTGGGTATTAAATTTGTAGAAGGTCTTCAGGGCAGTGATGAAAAATACTTGAAAACTGCGGCCTGCGCCAAGCACTTTGCCGTACATAGCGGCCCCGAAGGTGAACGCCACAGCTTCAACGCAGTAGCCTCAAAGAAGGATATGTATGAAACCTATCTTCCTGCCTTTAAAAAGCTGGTACAGGATGCAAAGGTTGAAGCTGTAATGGGTGCCTATAACAGGACCAACGGCGAGCCCTGCTGCGGAAGTAAGACTCTGCTCAAAGACATTCTGAGAGACGATTGGGGTTTTAAAGGGCATGTAACCTCAGACTGCTGGGCAATAAAAGACTTCCATGAATATCACATGGTAACCAAAACAGCCCCGGAATCAGTTGCACTTGCCGTTAATAACGGCTGTGACACAAACTGCGGAAATATGTATCTTAATCTTATGATTGCATATAACGAAGGGCTTGTTACAGAAGAAAAGATAAATGAATCGGTTTCTCGACTGATGATGACCCGAATGAAACTGGGTATGTTTGATAAGGATGAAAATGTACCTTTTGCGGACACCCCCTACGATATAGTTGATTGTAAAGAACACAGGGAACTGGCGCTGAAAGCTTCAAAAGAGTCACTTGTACTATTGAAAAATGCAGATCTGCTGCCTCTTAAAAAGGATGCCCTTAAATCCATAGCAGTAATTGGTCCTAATGCCGACAGCAGAGAAGCTCTCATGGGCAATTATTTCGGAACCCCCTCACAGTACATCACAGTATTGGACGGCATTAGAGAAATACTTCCCGACTCTGTCAGAATAAATTACTCTCAGGGCTGTCACCTGTATAAGGACAAGGTGGAAGGTCTGGCACAACCAAACGACAGAATCGCTGAAGCAGTAGCTGCTGCCGAGAAGTCTGATGTTGTTGTCCTCTGTCTTGGGTTGGATGCCTCTATTGAAGGTGAAGAGGGTGATGCAGGTAATGAATACGGAGCAGGCGACAAGTTCGACCTTAATCTTCCCGGTCTGCAGCAGCAGCTTCTTGAAGCCGTAACAGCAGCCGGCAAGCCTGTAATACTTGTATTGTTATCAGGTAGCGCCTTGGCCGTTACCTGGGCCGATGAAAATGTGTCTGCAATTGTCCAGGCCTGGTATCCCGGCGCTCAGGGAGGAAGAGCAATTGCTCAGATGCTGTTTGGAGATTTCAGCCCCTGTGGTAAGCTCCCTGTCACTTTCTACAGAACTACAGAGGAGCTTCCCGATTTCCGTGATTACTCCATGATGAACAGAACCTACAAGTACATGCAGAATGAAGCTCTCTATCCCTTTGGCTTTGGCCTCGGGTATACCAGATTTGAGTTCAGTGATCTTACTTTATCTTCAGCTCAAATCAAAGCGGGGGATAGCATTACCTGTACCGTGAAGGTTAAGAACATTGGCGGCTATGAGTCCAAGGAGGTTGTACAGGTTTATCTGAAGGACGTTGAAACCTGCACAGTCGCTCCCAAATGGCAACTCAGAGGTGTACAAAAAGTTATTTTGAAGCCCGGGGAGCAAAAGCAGATTAGTTTTACTCTCACTTCAGAAGATATGATGGTTGTTACTGATGATGGTGAACTGGTACTGGAACCTGGAGTTTTTGAGGTATATGTTGGTGGTAGTCAGCCCGATGCCAGAAGTATAAAGCTTACTGGTACTCAGGTATTGAAGGGTAACTTTGAATTAGTGTAGTTCAATATGACTAAGAAGCTGCTGAGGTCAGATAATAAGACTTCCGCAGCTTTTTATGGTTAGCCATCTATTCTCATTGTATATTTTATATAAATCACATAAAATGTATATAAGATTACTTGATTGTAACGGAGCTGTATTATGTTTGTTGAAGGTTTACACGAAAAGGATATATTTACCAAGGAGTTTCCTTTCAGATTAGAAGATAATACTCAGAACGATTTCACATATCCTGTTCACTGGCATGCCGCCATTGAACTGCTTTATGTTGAAAAAAACACCCTTAATATGACGGTTAATAACAATGAATTTTCATTGGAAGAGGGTGATATTATCTTTATCGCACATGGTGATACTCACGGGTTTATCAACCAAAACAACAATGGTAGAAGAATTTTTATTCAATTCGATTCCTCAGTTTTTAATGCTCTTGGAAGTAACGCCATAATAAAGCCCCTTATATCCCATACTTTCAGAATATCTCACAGGGAGACACTCTTTTACTCTGATTTAAAAAACCATATAATGAGCATTGTCGAGAGCTATCAAAACAAGGCTTTTGGCTATCAGCTTTTTTTGTCTGCAAGAATTTATGATATTCTTGCTATTATATCGAATTATGTTATGGAAAGATTAAAGCCACAAAGGGGTGCAGATACTGTTAAGAAAATTCATGGGCTGGACAAGCTGTCTGAAGCCTTTAAGTATATTGAGACAAATTACATGAATGATATTTCTCTGGCTGACGTAGCAAAGGCTGTGGGCTTCAGCGAGTTTTATTTCTCTAGAATTTTTAAGGATATTACCGAAAAAAATTTCAGTCTCTATCTGAACGAATACAGGATAAAACAAGCTGAGCACTATCTAACAAACTCAGTTATGTCAGTGGCCGATATAGCCTATACAGTTGGCTTCAACAGTATTGTCACCTTTAACAGATCCTTCAAGGCTGTTAAAGGCTGTTCACCCTCAACCTATAAGAAAATCGGGGTATAGAAAAATACTTCATGTTTATTCAGCGCTGGATAAACATAGTTACTATAGGTATTAATGTTCCTAATACCGAAATAAGAATCGTACCAATGCTTCCAAGTCTTTTATTATCATCTCTCCATAGGCTTATACCATAGGTGAAGCTATAGAATCCAGCCAATAGCATGAAAATTGCAAGAATATAGATCAATATAATCACCCTGTCCTCTCGTTTACTGCTTTAATTAAACCTTATTTCAGGTAGTATTCAGTAAGTTCTTACCTCTTATTTTAGAGGACTTAATCATAGTGCCTGTCCTTCTGATGTTGACATTTACCTCTATGTTAACCCTCGCCTCAGGGAAATGCTTAAGCCAGTCATATCTTTCCCATTCCTGTATTGTGGGGAAGTATCCCGCAACTTTTTCTCCAAAACCAAATACATCGGATTTATACTCATTCTTTACCTTGGTTACAACATTTATCAACCTCTCCCGAATAAACAGTTCAACATCTTTGTTTAATTTTTCGATATTGTTTTTATCCTCATAGTTAATTCTACTCTGTATTGATCCTATATCTGCTTCCAATTCAAGCTTTAAGTCAATAACAGGTTTCCCCTTTTTGAAATGTCCTTTTATTACAGGTTTACGGGAGAGTCGAAGATCAAGAGGAATAACCTTGTCGGGTAACTTCTCGTCGGGAATACTAATGATACCTTTTTTAAATTTACCTAATATCATAAGAAAATATCTCGTCTCCTCACTATTCAAATACCCCACCATTCTATCAGCTGAAAAAACCGCAGTACCTACAAATTCTCTCTTGGCTACCCCGGATCTCGGGAGTTTGCCGGGTATAAACCCATTGTTGATTACCAGCGGTGATTTTATGTTTTCTTGTTCTTCCGGCAATTCCTTAAACTCGTTGATCCCGGTATATGCCGTGAAACTCTGATTATAGTTAGATAATAGTCCGATATAAAAGTCATGAAAGGTCACCCTTGGAAAATAGCTGGTATTATTGGATTGGACAGCCATTATCTCCATTGATTTAGATAAACTTTCCCCGATATTTGCCTCATTCTCCTGAATGTATTTTTGTGCAGTTCCTTTTACTACCGCTATATCAACGATTCTTCTTGTTTCCCTGAACCTGGACATAGGTGCTAAATGATCTTCAATGCCTTCCCTTGCTATATCTTCTGATATTATCAAATTTTTCATGTGCATCAAGGACACTCTTCTTGATATTGCCATTCCATACATATCGATAGCCTCCAATATTGATGGTGCTTCTATTGTATGAATATTTGCTCCTGCTGTTTCATTGGAATTTCCCATTCCGCCCTTATTTTTTTCCTGATCTGCACCTCCGCCCCCTCCTCCTGATTTATAGGTCGGATATTGGATAGTAAGTCTTATTTTATTAGTCATTCCCTTATCTAGCCCCAGTGCAAGGGCATATACCTCGTCATCCACCTCTTGTGCATCAAAGCAGGCTGTAAAAGTACCGCATATTAAGATACATAATATCAAAAGCAGGCTAACTCTTTTTACCATCTGGCAATTCACCTCTTTTTCTGAAAATTGCAGCTATTAAAAGTATCAGTATAGGTATCGTGTATATAAAAAAGCAGCTGTATTCACGAATAAAATGTATATTCACCTGAAACACCTCAGACATATTTTTTGGAATAAGAGCTATCATAAACAGTAAAAAGCTGAATGGAAATATCAGCGGCCTGTGATACGGAATTTTAAAGGCTTTGGTATATAAGCTTATTGATATATAAAAGGCTATAGATACACTAACAAGTGAAGAAATAACCCAGGCAAAAAGAAAGATAGATTCCAGTCTTTGTACAAACCTGTTAAAGTAGATTGCTCTCGATAATTCAAATAAGCTCGATAGATTTTCTCTTCCTCCTGAGTAAGTAAACGATAAAATAATAAATAATATAGTTAAACTGAAGGTTATCCCGGATATAATAATACTTGTATAACCTACTTTCTTAAAGGTTTTAAGACCATGTATGGAATTTATTATGAAAGCAAGAATAATAACTTCATCGTAATCTGAGCTTCTGAGTAGCCCTGTTACTATTGTTTCTTTTAATCCATAGCCCCAATAGGGTTTTATAAAGTTAAAGTCATACCTTGGGCTGGCCAGAAGAAAAATCAAAACTACTGCTGTAATGACGGGAATGAAAAAAATCCCAGATATACGCGCGATACCCTCCAGCCCGAAATATGCAACAATTGCACATACTGAGATAAATCCGAAAATAAGAATACTTGGAGGAGTGTAAGGCAGGTTATAAGCCTTAATCATTTCGATGAATTCTCTCAGGCTTGAAGAAGCATAAAATATGAAATATGCCGCAAACAATAAAATCAGAACCTTACCTGCGAACCTACCTATTACAGCCTCAAATATCTGTGACATATCCATATTGGGGAACCTTTTCATCAGCAGGAATACTATCGAAAATAATATCAAGCTTGTAAGGCAGGAGATTATCGTTCCATACCATCCGGAAGTACCTTCAGAATCTATAATTATTGCAATAGAAACATAGAAAATTTTTGTTATCATGAGAATAGTGGTAAGGCACACTGCTTCATAGGTACCGAAGGTTCCTTGACTATTCCTTGCTGTCATTGTCATCATCCTCCTTGCCAGTATTTTTTACCTTATCCTGTTTGCTCCCGTCATCTTCGTTAATTCCATTTAATCCATCTGAAACCGGTGGTTCCTGAGTCCACTTTCGGGAAATATAAGGCTGCCTTGTAATATCCAGAGGATTTGTGTTTTCGGGTCTGTATCGCTGCATCCAGACAGGCATTCTTAAAATAACATCATTACTATTTGACAATTTCGGGGCAAATAAGGCTAACATGGGGATACCGAAGGATTTTGTGCATGCTAACATAACTGCAATAGCAACTATACCCAGAGAAATACCGTAAAAACCCAAAAGAGCTCCCAGTATTATATAAATTATACGAGTAATTCTAGCTGCAAAGGCCATACTGAAATCAGGAATTGCAAAGTTTCCAAGCCCTGTGATAGCAACAATTATAATAAGGACAGGACTTACAAGGTTTGCCTGAACTGCAGCCTGTCCAAGGATAAGCGCCCCGATTATACCTATGGTATTTCCAATGATTCCAGGGATTCTGATGCCCGCTTCTCGTATAAGCTCAAATGAAGCTTCCATAAGTAAAACCTCGACAATAGTTGGGAAGGGAACATTTTCACGGGCTTTAGCAATAGCAATCAGAAGATCTGTAGGAATCATCTCCCTGTGGAAATTTGTTAGTGCTACATAAAGTCCGGGTATAAAAGTCGCTATAAATACGGCAAAAATTCTAATAAATCTTAGAAGAGTTCCATACTGCCACCGTAAGGTAGTATCCTCGGGTGTATGGAACATTGTTGCTACGGTTATAGGTACTACAAGGGCAAAGGGTGTACCATCGGCTATAATAACAGCCTTGCCTTCTATCAGGTGAGATGCGGCTCTGTCTGGTCTTTCGGTAGACATTATTGTCGGAATAATAGACCAGGGATTTTCTTCAATAAACTGCTCCAATATCCCGCTTCCGGCAATATAATCAGTGTCCAGACTATCTATTCTTCTCTTTACTTCCTCTACTATAGCCGGGTTTATTAAGCCATTAATGTACATCACAGCACACTGATTATTATTTCTGGCACCTATCTTTAAAAATTCAGTAGTAAGATTTTCATTTTTTATTATTCGTCTAATTAGTGTCACATTTGTACGAAGGTTTTCAGTAAACCCCTCCTGAGCTCCTCTCACTACTCCCTCGGTTTGGGGTGTATTAACCGAACGTTTTTCAAAGCCCTTGGTCTCGCTGGATATACAGTAATCACAGCCTTCAACATATAGACAGGTATTACCTACTAATATTTCATATATCATTTCATCACTATCGGCAACCTTTGTAGACTGGTTTGTTTCAATTACCTCAAGAAGTATCTTATCCATATTACATTCTATTTCTGAGAAATCTCTTTTTACAAGCAATGGCCTTATTATGAATTCGTTTATGGTGGTTCGGTCCGCCATTCCGTCTATGAATGCAATAAAAGCCTTAAGCTTGTTTCCTATTTTAAACTCACGAATAATAATGTCCTTATTTTTATCAGCATTAAAAGCGGCCTTGATAAGTTCCACATTATCATCTATATTCTTTGATATTTTTCGGTCTGATTTATTTTTGTCTTCAGTGCCTTTAATTTTGTACTTTTCGGATTTCTCATTTTTATGGACATCCTTTTCCCTGTCCTTTTCCTTTTTTATCTCTGATACAGGTACAGGCTTTTTTATCCCTCTGACCTTGTGTTCCACTCCTCTGACTTTTTCAGCTTTTTTTGTCTCTTCTTCTGTCTCAGGTATATAGAAAGGTTCTATGTTTTTTGGTTTTTTATAGGTCAAAATTGAAAACAGGCTTGAAATTCCTCTCTTTTTAGCCATATTGATCTCCCATCTACGCGCATAGCGCGTAAACAAATAGTAATGAAAAGACACGTAGTGGCTTTTCGCTGCGTGAAAAGCACGATGACTTACCGAATTTATTTTTCACGCTGTCCTCCTGATTCTAGACACTGGTGTTTAAATATATCATTTCCAAACAATACATAATTATCATTGAGAATTATATGTATATTTTACCTGTCTTTTAAAGCATTCGTGAATGTGCAGCTGTATTATTATGGGCTGAAAAATAGAACACTGGCCGAAACCAGTGTTCTATTTTCAGAAGATATATTCAAGTTTATTACTGCTTTTATTTACTGTGTTGCTTACAGTTAAAAGTAATATCCGGGTAACCTCAGGTTACTTGTAAAGGGTGGCGGCAAAAATGTGCATATTTGGACAATCAGGTAAGGTTATGCTCTCCAAATCCTTTTTTGCAGGTATTAAACGTTGTATGGCAAATAAATTATAGTCATTACTATATGTCCTGCCCTCATATTTATTATGACTCTTTCCTCCCCATATGAATATCTCATCGTACAAGGGGCTCTCAGTAGCCCAGTCGCTGAAATTAACCTGAATGCTGTCACTGCTCCCATCAATATAGTTTACACCTATTTGCTCAATGAAGTTGCCCCATTCACTGGAGCCCATTAATAAAATACCTTTATATTCCCCGCTGGGAACAGTTATAACCTGATTGTCACAGGATATATTGTTACAACGGTTATCTATAATTTCAGGAAATCTGAATTTAAGTTTTTCCAATGAAATAATTTGTCCGCTTGGGGCATTATGAGATAAGAAATAGTGCCCTGTTCCGGTAAAGTCGGCAGAACAATCTCCTGATTCAGTGCTATGAAAAGCATTGCTGTTAAAGTAATTGCTTAAATCAATAAATGTATATTCACAATCTTCACTTATGTTTTCAACATTTAATATCTCCGCACTTTTTTGCACTGATATGGTATCATTTTGTACTGCCTCCTGAAGATTCAACAGTATGTTTTTTTCCATATTAAGGATATCCTTAAAGGATTTAAGCGCTCTTTTATGAATTCCCTCTGAATTTCCTGTATAATATCCCTTCAGAAGCCAGCTTATTACTACCTTCCACTTATTATGTACACATTGAAACTCCTTTTCAACCTGTTCCAGCTTTGAGTTCTGTAAAACCTTGTTTATGTAATTTATAAATTGCGAGTAAAGGAATCTTGAACCTGATATATATGTGAGATTCCTGAATAATAATGCACCCCAAATATCAGCGCTGCCATTTTTAAATTCCTCGTCGAAGTTAAATTGTGATTCAAATTCCTCGATGAATCTTTCCATATCGTTGAAAATTTCATATTTGAATACCTTTTCTACTGAAGTACCCAGAACTTCTCTATAGTCATAATTTTGCCGTGACATCCCAAACCTGAAGGTAGAATAATATGCAAAGCCGTTTTTAAAATCCTCATATGGCAGATAAAAATGAACCTGTCCGGCTATTGGATCCAAACAGGTAATTTTATTTTCGGAGTCAATATCTATAGCAAGGCACGTGTGTCCGAAATTAACCTTCTGATAACTCCGACTCCAGGGACACCAGTATGTGTTGATTGAGATTGCAGTAGGATACCCAAGTTGAAGTTGCTCTCTAATTGTTTTATAAATCTCATCCACAGTATCTGCTTTTAAGGTTAATATCTTAAATCCGCAATACATCTCAAGTAAATCCTGCAGGTTTTCATTACCGGTGCTGATACGGCCACCCATACATTCAGACTGTCCCGGCTCTGCTGGAGTATATTTGAAATTAAAAGCTTCGGAAAACGCCAGCTGATATTCTCTTTTATAATGGGCTGCTACTGTAAAAAAAATATCCTCTCTGCAGTTTAACCCATCAATATGCATCGGTTGAACATTTAATAACATAATATGCCACCTCACTTAATCAATTTCCTTAAAAAAGTAGTAAACGGTTGCCATTTATGTATAATATTACATTTACTTTGCATATTTGTCAATATTTTACTATTATCCTCTATTTTCTACTCGTTAAGCTGCGATATATCTTGCGAGACATATCTGAAGTTCCTGAAATCAGCAACCCCACCCGACTGCTTTTGTGAATAGTAAAATAGCCCTATCCGATATCCTATGAAAAGATCTAGAGTATAAGTCATCTTCAAATCAGTGCCAAACCTTTTCCACTGGTGACCATCGGTGGAAAAATAGAGCGAAGCAATATCTATGCTATTCTCAAAATTAAATTCTATCTTTAGAAATATATGCGTACCTGTAAAAAGTAGATACATTTCCTCTTTCTGTTTGCCTTCACTGTCTTTTTTAGAAACTACAACTCTTTTTAAGCAATTTTCATCAGCCTTGACTCCTATCATTCCGTAATTACCCTGCAAAGCTACAATACCTGCATAATCACCGGAATTCATCCCTTCGGTATCCAGCTCTACCGTAAAAGCACAGCGAGGACCGCTGGTACGTTGAGTTAATGTATTTCTGGCAGTTAAAATGTCTTTCGCCAGTGAGGCGGAATGCAATCTCAAATAACCCGGACGTTCAGTAAAAGACCAGCAGCCTTCTTCGGGGTTGTGATTCCACTCCCAGCATAAATTCAATTTGTTTTCAGAGTGATTAAAGCTGTCACTCATTATCAATGGCTTTGTATGGTACTTATTAAATGGTACTTCAAAACTCTCTGGTACCTTTCCGTCAATACCGATAACAGGCCACCCATTCTCCCAGGAAACAGGAAGCAGATATGGTATTCTCCCCACAGCACCATGATCCTGAAACAAAATTGAATACCAATCACCTTCAGGAGTATCCACCAGCGCTCCTTGTGCAACACCCTGATTTTGGTAGCCCATGTCATCATCAAGGAGTATTTCTCTTTCATATTCCCCCAGCAGTTCCCGTGAGCGATAGCATACGACCCGCCTTCTGCCACAGCCGTCAGCTGGCCACTCAATAAACAGCAAATAGTAATACTCATTTATTTTGTAAGCTCTGCAGCCCTCACAGCGCAGACATACATTTATGGAGGGTGTACTGAAGAGCAGCTTATCAACTCCGTTCTCCTTTATCCCCGACAAATCATCCCTTAATTCAACGATCCTTATATCACCGTTGCCATATATCAGATATGCCTTATCTTTGTCAAACAAGAAGGACATATCATGATAGCTGCCCTCAAGCACATATCTGCTCCAGCCGCTTTTTTCAATATTATCAGTATAATATATATAGGTCTTTTTCATGTCATGACACATAAAACATGCGTAGAAAATTCCCTTGTGGTATTTCAGACTTGTGGCCCACTGTCCCTTGCCATAAGCATTTTTTCCACACTTAAGCTGATAAATATCGTTCTCCTCAATAGTCTCAAATACATAGGAGACCAACTCCCAATGATAAAGATCCTCAGATTTAAGTATTGGCCCCCCAGGCATGACAAACATGGTTGTACACACCATATAATAGGTATTATCAACGCGAATAATATCAGGGTCAGGAAAGTCTGCCCATATTATAGGGTTTTTAACTATCATTAAATATATCCCGCCTTCCTTTTATAACTGCTAAAATGTCCTGGCTATACAGATATAGGCAGGACATTCCGGTAAATTTATTATACACTTATATAACTTCTATGGTAACCACCGATTTTGAGGGTATCTCTCCGGTAATATGATTCTTTAACAGGCGAATATTATTAAAAGTCTCAATTTTTACATTTTCTAAAGCTTCAAAAGTATTTTTTGCATTCATCCTGTCAGAGGATACAATTTTACCACTACAGCCTTGTACCTCTGAACCTCTAATATCTATATCAATATCTACAGCCTCGGAGGGATTTAGATTACAAATTGAAACATGAATTTTTCCTTCATTGTCCATTGAGGAGGATACGCTGAGCTGAGGTATATTCTCTCCATTGAAAACGTATCCCGGGCTTTCAAAATCCATTGACAAGAGATCTGCATCGTGATGTACCTTGTACATGTCAAATACATGATATGTCGGAGTCAGAAGTATTTTCTCCCCTTCTGTAAGAATGACAGATTGCAGCACATTAATTATCTGTGCTATATTAGCCATTTGTACTCTGTCGCAATGGTTGTTGAACAGGTTGAAGTGGATTCCAGCCACCAACGCATCTCTGAGGGTGTTTTGTTGATAGAGGAACCCGGGATTTGTTCCGGGCTCGACACCGAACCAGGTACCCCACTCATCAACTATCAATCCCACCTTTTTCTCAGGATCATATTTGTCCATAATGTTTGAATGCTTTGTTACAAGTTCATCCATATAAAGGGCGTTCTGCATTACTGAAAACCATTCGTTTTCCTCAAACTCGGTAGCGGAGCCTTGTATAGACCAATCCTTCGAAACTCTTGTGTAATAATGGAGACTCAGGCCGTCCATTTGCTTCCCTGCTTCTCGCATTAAAACCTCGGTCCAGTGGTAATCGTCAACCGAAGGACCGCCGGCTATCTTGTAAATCTTATTCTCTCCGAAGTTTCTTACGTATGTTGCGTATCTGCGGTATTGGTCGGCATAATACTCGGCACGCATGTTTCCGCCGCAGCCCCAGTTTTCATTGCCTACTCCGAAATATTTTAACCGCCAGGGGGCTGGCTTACCGTTGGCCTTTCGCAATTCAGTCATAGGCGATTTTCCGTCAAAGGTGATATACTCTACCCATTGCTGCATTTCATGAACCGTACCGCTTCCCACATTACCGCATATATATGGCTCAGCACCAATTAATTCACAGAATTCAAGAAACTCATGGGTACCAAAATGGTTGTTTTCAATCACACCTCCCCAATGGGTATTAACCATGCAAGGTCTGCTTTCCTTTGGGCCGATTCCGTCTGTCCAGTGATACTCATCAGCAAAACACCCTCCCGGCCATCTAAGGACAGGAATGTTTAGTTTTTTAAGGGCTTCTACCACATCAGTACGGAAGCCTTTTATATTTGGGATGGAGGAATTTTCCCCCACCCATATTCCCTCGTAAATGCATCTTCCAAGATGTTCAGAAAAATGACCGTATATGTTTCTATTTATTTTTCCCTTTTTTATATCAGCATTCAAAATCATTTTTACTATATCAAACACCCCCTCAACGATAACTTAATTTAAAGTTCACTTACCCGTCTGTTCTGCAGAATATATTGCAAGATTAACCCTTTACACCGCCAAGAACAATACCCTTGACGAAATATTTCTGAAGGAACGGGTAGACAAGTATTATCGGAAGAGTACCCAGGAAAATCTGAGAGGACCTCAACGTTCTGTCGGAAACTGTAGCAAGTTCGGAAATTTCCTGTCTGGACAGCATACTGTAGGATCTTTGAACTACAATAGTCTGTATATAACTTTGGAGCGGATAATTCTCTGCTTTATTCATCAGAATAAGACCGTCAAACCAGCTATTCCAATGTCCTACAAGTGAAAACAGCGTAATAGTTGCAAGTGCTGGAGTTGATACAGGTACGTAGATCCTCCAAAGTGTTGTCCAGTGCCCTGCTCCGTCTATAAATGCTGCTTCGCTTAGTTCCTTTGGTATTTCCCTGAAGAAATTCAAAAGCAATATTACACTGAAAACAGGTACAGCTCCTGGAAGAACCAAAGCCCACAGGCTATCTAGCAAGCCTGCCTCCTTGATTACTATATACCATGGAATCAAGCCTCCGCTGAAAAGCATAGTTACGAAAAATGTCCATGCATAAAATGTACGGAATTTAAATTCAGATTTTTCCTTTGATAAGGGATAGGCACACAATATTGTTAAAACAAGATTAACGACTCCACCAAGTGCTATTCTCTCAAAGGATACCAGCATTGATTGCCAGAAAGCAGCTCTTCTGGCAACATAAGCATACGAATTCAACGAGAATTCTACTGGCCAAAATACAACCTTACCGGCTGCTGCAGCTGAACTAGAGCTGAAGGACACGGCTAAAATATGAATAAGTGGTATAATACACAGCAGTGCCGAAAGGATAAGGAAACTGTTGTTAACTACTGTAAATACACTGAGTTTTTTAGTTTTATGCTTCAATTGGATACCCCCCTTAGAAAATCCTGTAATCTGCGAACTTATAAGCACAGAAGTAGGATACTGAAATAAGCGTAAACGAAACTACGGATTTGAATAGTCCGACAGCAGTTGCAACTCCATACTGCGCATCAAGTAGACCTATTCTATACACAAAGGTGTCTAATATATCTCCGCTTTCATATACTGGAGGACTATATAAATTGAATATCTGGTCAAAACCAGCATTCAAAAGATTTCCAAGACTAAGTACCATGAGCAGTACAATAACCATTCTCATACCAGGCAAAGTGATATTCAAAATCTGTTTCCATCTGTTGGCTCCATCAATACGGGCTGCTTCATACAGACTTGGATCAATTCCGGTAATTGCGGCCAGATATATTATTGTACCGTAACCAAATTCCTTCCAGGTCTCAGTAAACACCATGGTTCCCTGGAACCATTTATTATCGCCCAGAAAGAATATAGGCTCAAACCCGAGCAATTTGATAAGTCCATTTACTATTCCGCCGGATGGTGACAGAATATCAATCAAAATTCCTCCAAGTACAACCCACGACAAGAAGTGGGGGAGGTATATAAGTGTTTGAATGCTTCGTTTTAATCCATTATTTGTTACTTCATTAATAAGAATTGCAAATATTATTGGGATAACAAGCCCCAGGATTATTTTCATTACAGCTATAGCAATGGTATTCCATACTACACTGCCAAAGTTCGGCAGATCAAGGACATATCTAAAATTGTCAAGACCTATCCATTTTTGATTCCCGAATAAACCTTTTGCAGGAATAAACTTTTGAAATGCAATTACAATACCAGCCATAGGGATATAATGAAATATTAATAGAATGATAAATCCCGGGAGAATCATCAGATGCAAGGGTAGTTGTTTCTTTAGAGATATGTTTTTCAAGCTAATGCCCCCTAATCAGAATATATTATTACAATGTTTACCTGATAAATCTTTCAGGTAGACAAGAAGGAAAGGATTAAGCAATTCTTTGGTCCTTTCCTTCCATCTATCTAATCAACCTTACTTTCTATCCAGCTACCTTACTTTGATTTAACGGAATCATACCATTCGTTAACTTCCTTTGTCATGGTTTCTCCACCTAATTTGTTCCAATCACTGACAAATTTATCAAACTCATCAATTGATACAGAACCCATGATTATCTTTACAAATACTTCCTTTTCCATTTTATCAAGAGTTGTCTTCTTTTCTGACATTGTTTGAGTTGGTGCTCCGGTGAACTTTTCCTTTAACAACTGATCGTTGTTCTTGTATTCAACCATGCTTTTGAAAGCACCTGTTTTGCCATATATTCTCTCCCAGCCCCACATTGTATCGTCGCCCTTTTCATAAGCGTCGATATTTGCCTGAATAACTTTTGGTTCGCCGGTCAGTTTACTAAAATCACCAGTTTTTCTTGCTTCGTCTATTGCTATAAATGCCTCAAGATTTTTAAAGGAAGGAGCAGGGCACACAGGTGAGAACTTCCAAACTCCTACCGCACCATTTTCAACAGGCATATAGTACTTGTTAAAGTCAGCTGACTCTCCCCAGTTCTTTTCTATATGCATATTCATGAGCTTAACAAGTGCTTCAGGATTCTTATATCCTTTTTTTACAGCAAATATTCTTGTCTGGTTGAACTTGAGAGGAACCATAGCCTTTTTGTCGTCATTTGAAACAATGGGATATGCGGTCCAGTCGGCATTCTTATCATTATTGAAGTTACTGATCAATGGATACATCGGGTTCCATTGAGCACCATAATTGATACCAAACTTACCTGCTGCTATTGATTCAGCAACTTTGCCCCCATCCTTAACTCCAAATTCCTGTTCTATCTGTCCGGCCTTATACATTTCAGCCAGCTTCTGTAAAGCTACTTTTGTTTCAGGAAGTGTACTACCCCATGCAAGTTTACCGTTGCTGTCTTCAACCCATAAGTTAGGATATGCATGGTAGCCTGCAAAGAAACCTTCAGTTCCCATAGCTCCGCTGTATATATCTTTTGTAATAGGAAGACCATAAGTATCGTTCTTTCCATTACCATCAGGGTCCTGGGTTGTAAATGCTTCTGAAATTTTCAGCACATCATCCATTGTCTTTGGTGCCTGCAGGTTTAATTTTTTAAGCCAGTCGTTTCTGATCCACAAGTACTGAGCTTGCTCATTAAACGCAACAGTTTCAGGAACTGCCATCATCTTACCGTCAAAGGTAACAGAATCAATAATTCCGGTTCCTTCTTCAGTCATATATTTTTTCAACTGTTCTGAGGCATAGTCATTATAATATTGAGTCATATCCTCAACCATATCTGAATCTACAAGCTGTTTAAGCTGAGATGGATTAACTAAAACCACATCGGGTAGGTCTCCCGAGGCTAATGTTACATTTATTTTTTGGGTATATGCATCTGAAGTTTCATTACCTTTTACTGTCCAAGCATAACTTACATTGATACCCAACTCTTCTTTATATACCTTTGTCCAACGGTTATCTTCTAATGTTTCACCCGGTGTTTTTGGCAATATGTTAGCTGCAAGGTCATCATCTATTCCACGAACAAATGATATGTCAATGGCAGGATCGTATTTGCCGAGGGGATCTTTTGATGCAGAAGAAGTATCTGCTGTTGATGTACTCTGACCTGATGGTGCAGAATTTTCTGATGAGTTTTCATTACCGCAAGCTGTAAATATTGCTGCTGACATCGAAAGAGCTAATGCTAATGAAACAGCTTTTTTCAAATAACTAAACTTCATTTGTTTTCCTCCTAAATATTTTATTTAGTCTTTGAGGCCTCATCTATATTATAGGAGGGGGACACTATTAATACTATGAACATGTTTTTACTTTGTTATCTTTCATTTACAAAGTTTTGTATTCATACATAAAAAAATAGAACACTTTTTTACTTCCTTAACATTTGTTTACCTTTTACAAGAAATTTCCTTCGCCTAGCTGTTTAGTGCCCGTTCTGATTACTCCGTCTTAGCTCGCAAATTATCTTGTTCGCTAGGGGGGACTACTCCCCCCTTCGACGAAACACTTTGTGTTTCTGAGCACCCCCCCTACATCGGAAAGGGGAATCCCCTTTTCAAACCCCGCATATAGAAATTTATATGCATGGAGTTTTCTAGTGTAGTCATCTAACCTTTGATATATCAGCATATACGACGCATACAAAAAATATATAAATCCTATATGTGTAAAAAAGGATTTAACCCTGCATAGAGTTAAATCCCAGCTACATACAAATAATCAATATAATTACAGTAATAAACAGAAAATCTTATTTTATTGAAGCATACCAACTATTTACTTCCTTTGTTATTTCTTCTCCACCAATTTTATACCAGTCATCTACAAACTTGTCGAAATCCGAAATAGGCGACTCACCCATAATTATTTTTATGAATACCTCTCTCTCCAGCATATCCATGACAGCCTTTTTCTCTGCCATGGTGTTTGTTGAAGCTCCAACAAATTTTTCAGGTAAAAGTTGCCCATTAGTCTTATAGCTTTTAAGAATGCCCATAACACCATCTATCCCGTAAATCTTTTCCCAGCCCCATTTCGACTTGTCACCACTGTTATAGGCATCAAGATTGGATTGTATGGCTTTTGCTTCACCTCTTAAATCTGAAAAGTTTTTATTTTTTCTTGCAGCTTCAATTTCCAGAAATGCATTTAGGTTCTTGTAAGGAGGAGTAGGAACTACAGGTGAAAACTTCCAAACCCCTACTCCGTCGTTCTCAGCAGGCATATAATATTTATTGAAATCTGCCGTTTTACCCCAGTTTTTTTCAAGATGCATATTTATAAGCTTTACCAGTGCCTCGGGATGAGGATAACCTTTCTTAACAGCAAATATTCTTGTCTGGTTGTATTTCAGAGGAACCATAACCTTGCTATTATCATCAGAAACAAGGGGATATCCTGTCCAATCGGCATCATTATCATTATTGAAACTTTTTATTAAGGGATACATTGGATTCCACTGTGCCCCAAACTCTATTCCAACCTGACCTTTCGCAATAGTCTCAGCTACCTTGCTTCCGTCCTTAACACTAAATTCTCTGTCTATTTCACCCGACTTATACATACCAGCAAGTTTACTCAGCGCTTTTTTTGTTTCAGGTAATGTACTTCCCCACACCAACTTCCCCGAATTATCTTCTATCCACATATTGGGATATGAATGATAGCCGGCGAAAAAGCCCTCTATTGACATAGTACCCCCGTATATATCCTTTGAAATTGCCAGACCGTAGGTGTCATTCTTGCCATTCCGATCAGGATCCAGATTTGTAAAAGCCCAGGATATTTCCAGAAGATCCTCCATGGACTTTGGTGCCTCCAAGCCCAGGTTTTTCAACCAGTCGTCCCTTATCCATAAATACTGCGCAACTTCTGCATATGAATAAGGTTCTGGTATGGCCATCAGTCTACCGTTTATTGTAGCAGAATCTAAAGTTGCCGAACTCTCCTGATTATAAATTTCCTTGGTCAAGGGTGCTGCATACTTGTCAAAGTATTCAGTCATATCCTCCACCTGACCGGAATCAACCAGCTGCCTAAGCTGGGTCGAATTGACTAACATGACATCCGGTAAATCCCCCGAGGCCAGAGTAACGTTAATCTTCTGAGAGAATTGCTCAGATACTTCATTGCCTCTGATTGTCCACGCATACTTTACATTTATCCCCAATTCCTCTCTGTAAACCGTTAGCCAGCGGTTATCCTGAATGGTTTCACCGGGTGTCTTTGGTAACACATTCTGGGCAAAATCTTCATCTATTCCACGTATAAAAGTTATGTCAACTGGAGGGGTATATTTCCCAAAAGGATCAGCTATAGTTCCTTTATTGCTCTCCTGAAGTGACGAATCGCTTATCATTGTTTTTTCGGTATGGTAGTTCTTATAATCATTTTCACTACAAGCTGTAATAAGTCCGATGGATATTGATAAAGCAATAAACGTTATAATATATTTTAATGTTTTATTTCTGCTCACTAATTACCGACCTCCAAATGCAAAGCAATAAATATCTCTGTCTTTCAATCAACTACCTATTCAGCATCTGTTTTACCGACCCATATGTGTCATGATATTCCTGTGGCGAGCAGCCGCATATTTTTCTGAAGAAACGGGTAAATGAGGCCGCTGTTTCATACCCTACCATTCTGGCAACTTCATGTATCTTGATATTATCTTTTAGCAGCAGTTCTTTGGCTTTATTTATCCTGGTACTATCAATGAACTCTGACAAATTTGTGCCGGCTAACTGTTTATACAGTCTTGAAAGATATGAGGGGTTTAAATAAACCTGCTCTGCCAGCCTGACCAGAGACAGATCCTCACTCAGGTGGTCTTCAATAAACTTTTGTATATACTCGATAGTATTGTCGGCCCTCTTTTTTTGTTCGTCACTCTGTAGCTTGAATATGATATTGGATATATCGTAGAGGTATTGTACAGCCTCAGGCCATGAGTCATGCTTCTCAATTCTCATAAGCTTGTTCTGTGCTATATGAAAAGCAATTTTATCGGTCAGTTTCCAGCGATTAATATATGTCAACAAACTGAGAGCCACCTTATAATATGCTTCAATTGCCAAATTGGAATTTTTACTCTTTATGGATTTCAACGGTTCTATTAATTCCGATAGAACCTCAAAATATTTATCACTCTGTCCCGACTCAAGGTATTGCTCAAAAAAATCGAAACTTCTTTTTCTAAGCACCATCTCCAAAGGTTCGTTATCTGTATCAAATTCCGGTACTACCTCATTATTCAAACTACCTGATAGAAAATTGTTATTTTTTATTTCATTGTCTATAAGAATCATTTCAATTCCTGTACCAATCTTGTAATTTAGAAGTTGGTTCAGGAAATAGTATTTCTGAGATACTTCTGACCAGCTGCATGCATCAGAACCTAACGCGAAGCTGATTGACAGGTTTAAGGATTCTCGGCAGGCCGTCTGAATCACCTCTAAAGTACCCTTAATAAATGAAACTGCTTTTTCATAGTAATAGGTATCAACTGTTTGATTTTGAATAAACAACTCCTTTGGCTGAATGAATATGATAAATCTATAGTTTTCATCCATTACAATAACGCTTCTGATGTAAGGACTCAGGTTCTGATTTATAATCATTCTTATGGAATACAGATACTGCAGCCTGTTCCAATAAGTAACATCTGAAGGAATATTGTCAACATGTCCCAGCAATAATACAACTTGACTTTCAGCATGCATTGATATGGATAGTTGTTCAAACTGAGCTTTGTTAATACTTAATGAAGTATCCCCTCTAAGCAGTTGAATAAAATAATCCTTCTGAAAGAGGTCTACAGCCATATTCATCTGTTCTTTTGCTTTATGAATTAAGTCCTCGATTTTAATGCCTTTTTGAATTTCCTTTATGGCATTTTCAACAGCACCAATAACTTTCTCATGATCTTCTGTTTTCAGTATATAACTGACTCCACTATGCTGAATTGCCTTATACACATACTCGAATTCATTGTATCCGGTTAAGAATATAACCTTGCATTGTGGCCAGCTTTTATGAATTACTTCCAACAGTTGTAAGCCATCAATCTCAGGCATTCTTATGTCGGTCAGAACAATGTCTATTCTGGTTCTGTTCAGCCACTCAATGGCTTCCTCCCCCGAGTAGGCTTTGTATACATCCAGATTAAGGCTTTGTATATTGCTGAATATTTCAAATAAACTGTTAACAATTATTTCTTCATCATCAACTATTAGTAATCTGTACACATTCATCACCTCCAGGAATAATAATTTTAAGTATAACTTTAGTGCCCCCCAAGTCACTTCTGGAAATGAAGAGTCCGCTACTCTCACCAAATACAAGCTTTATTCGTCGGTTAATATTAATAATCCCTGTTGTTTCCAGTTCCTCGGCATAATTATTTAATGCCTCTGTCAACTCCAACAATCCCGAGTCCGTCATTTCATTTCCATTATCCTCGACTATTATGTCAAGTTCATTCTCATTTCCTTCAAAATATATTGAAACAATACCGCTGTTTTTTTTCCTTTCAATACCATGCTCAAAGGCATTTTCTATTATGGGCTGAATAATTAGGCGAGGTACTTTTATATTGTGGTACTTCTCAGGACAATCTCTAAAATCAACCTTTAACCTTTTTGAAAACCTCATGGCTTGTATGTTTGTATACACTTTAGCATGGTTAACTTCATCAATAAGCGCAATATAATCCGATGAGTTCCGGGTTACAAAACGGAAATATTCTCCAAGGTATTTGGAAAATGGAACAAGATTTTCATCTCCTATGGATGCCATGGTATTAATCATAAAAAGGCTGTTATATAAAAAGTGTGGATTTATTTGGGATTGCAAATGCTTAAGTTCTGCCTTTTGCATTAGAATTTTCTGATTATAAACCTGATCAATCAGATTATTCAGGTTCTTTACCATATCATTAAAACGTTGATACAAATACCCGAACTCATTTTTTGAGTCATGAGTAATAGACACCTGCAAATCCCCGCTTTCCAGCTTACGAAAAGACTTAACCAGCTGAATCAGTGGCTTGTGCATGAACCTATAGGTTGAATATGAATATATCAAAATAATAATTATTACAGCAACTGAAAAAACCCATACCCATATATTAAAATTATCAATGGGTTTCATTAAGTATTCGCGAGGTATATACTTTAACAATACCATATTTAGATAATCTGACTTTGCATGTACAACATAATACCCTTTCTGATTGATATTGACATAACCAGTACCATTATTGTCCTGAGTGTTCAACTTGGTTATTATACCCTTGATCTCAGCATCCTCCATAATATTCTGATTTATTATTATGTCATTATCAGTACTGATTAATACCGACCCGCTTCCGGCATATGTGTTAAACTGTGACAAAGCATGCTTAAAGACTTCACTGTCCAGCTCTATTTCTATGGAATAAAGAGGATTATTGCTAAGTATGTCCCTTTTTTGAAGAGTACTTAAGTGCAGACTTCCGTTATGACTTACAAGCTGTGCTCCTCCTAGTCCCTCCGGAACTCTAATATTTTCGAATTTATTAATATCTATATCATCCAGTCCGTTGTTTGACGATATGGTCCTTTCTATCGGTAGTATATGAACGCTAACATTCTTAATATAAACACTGCTGTTCTTTATTGTAACAAGTCTTTGTTGAAGCAGTCTTATACTTTCAGTTTTTTCATATATACTCATTATTTTTGACCTGATTGCGAGCTTATTGAGATTTTCATCATTCAAGCAATCATATTGAAGTATTTTCATACGTTCAATCTCTTTCTCCAAACCTTGCAGATAAAAGGAGACCTGGGCGACAGAAGATTTGGAGATTTCACCTTTAACTGTGTATAGACCCCAATTGTATATATAAAAGGCCAAACCATAAATTGGGATCATTATTAATAGAAAAGTAATGACAAGACGAATGAAAGTATTATTAAACTTAAGTTTTGATATAATAGAACTCTTCAAAATACCCTTCTCCCCTAATAATATTTATGAGGTTAGTATATACTTTAACATTATGTAAAACAAGTACGGTAATTACAGGAAAAGCATACAAGGAGGGTAAGCACACTTCCGCATAAAGAAAATATTAGAAAAAACAGTAATATCAATAAGAGCCTGACTGTTTTTCTAATATTTTCTTTTGCATTTCTTAGTTATTTAATTATTAAGGTTTAATTGTAACCTTAATTATTGTAAAGTTATGTAATCTACTATAACGGATGATTTATTGCTTAACCTTTAATCTATTCTTCGAAATATTCCTTAACAAGAAAACTCATCAGGTTTCCCGGTTGTTCCCTGACAAATTCGGCCTTTTCTTTGAAAACCATACCAAATGGGGCTTCCAGGGTGTATTCGTCCCAAGTTGGCATATCCTCTCCTGTGGAATCTTTTCCATTGGGGTTCCCTGAACGTATGAAGTTTGCCCAGTAATTGCACATCTGCCGCGCGAGATCATAATGCTTTCCCACAAAAGGTCTCCAGCATTTTGCAAGGGTTTCAAAAAAGAACCAGAGATCCACAGAGTGGAATGTACCGGGATTATCCCATCCCGGTATTTCAGCATCAAAGACATAATAATAAAAAGGCACCTTGGACCCGGCAGACAAGCTCCCATGCGAAGCTATTCGGATTGCATACTCAATACTGTTCACAGATGCGTTCTTCTTTACTTCTTCAATATTACCTGATGTGGCACCGCACAATTCCAAAAACTCTCCTGCCGCATCACCAAATTTTGAAACTGCCATTTCCGTTAATTCATCAAGTGAGTTCACATTTAGTTCAGAGAAAAACTCATTGGTTGTATGTCCCCACAGTACCGGTACCATCCAGCGTTTGTTCTGAAGAAATAAATCGTACGGACCATCCACGCTGAACTTATAATCTACAACAGTACCCCAAATTCGGTTATATTCCAGTGTTTTATCTCTGATATATACTGCATCAAGCTTTCGGGCTTGGTCCAGAGATTTGACCCCAAGAAAATCAAAGAATTTAACTCCCTCCTGCTCTTCCTCCTCCAGTGTCCGCCTGACGATAGGTACAAAACTTCCAGGGTAGGACTCTGTGATAACACCACTTTGAATAATTGCTTTTTGAAAAAGTCCTTCATTCTGTGGAGAAGCCAGCTGACTTAATACGCTGCCACCGCCTGCCGACTGCCCGCCTATTGTAATATTGTCGGGATCGCCGCCAAATGCAGCAATATTGCGTTTGACCCACTGTGTCCCAGCCTGCTGATCCAGATGGCCAAAGTTGGCCGGAGCATTTGCTGCTTCTGCGGTTATTTCAGGATGACATAAGAATCCGAAAGAATTCAAACGATAATTGACTGTTACCACAACTATACCCCTGCGGGCAATACGTTCGCCGTCAAATTCCATCTCGGAGGTATGCCCAACCTGAAGCATCCCTCCAAAGTACCAGACAAAAACCGGAAGTTTCTGGTCGGGACTTTCAGCAGGAGTCCAGACATTGAGATACAGGCAGTCCTCATTCATGGGGATGTCCGGATCCACTGCCCATTCACGGGTATATATATTGTTAATATCTATAACTGTCGGTGCCTGCATGGAAATTGGTGCAAACTCAAAGGCCTTAAGTACACCTGTCCAGTTTTCAACGGGTTGAGGGGCTCTCCATCTGTTATGTCCTATCGGAGGTGCTGCAAAAGGGATTCCCTTATAACTGGTTATGCGCGGGTCTGCAGCCGGAAGCCCTTGAATCATACCATTCTCAACTTCTACAATTCTAAGCATATGAATTAACTCCTTTTTTCACAATACTTGTAAATAATTCGGCTAGTCATCCAATTCAAGCACTTCACTGACCTTCTCAATTTTTAAAGAATTTTCCTTTTTCTCAAAGGCTAAACGCAAGAAGTTGAAGATACCGTTATTCCAAACCTTGAAATCATGCCTGCCGTCTTTTATAATTACGCGATAAAAATCACAGAGCTTGTCACCTGCAGCTTCCGCAAGTCTGTCAGTGGCACCTATAAAGGGAGACTCGAAAGAAATTTCATCAGCCTCACCACAAGTAATGTACAGTAAATTCAATTTGTAACTGCTTGAGGCTATACCCGTACCAAGGATATCACCGCTGCTTGAGGTAGGGGCATTTGAAAAGGCACCTGCATAAGCAAACAAGTCCAGCATCCCCGGAGTTTTAACAGTGGGCTCGAGCCCGTTTCCCCACCGGCTGTTGTTCCCGGTATGTACTGAGGAATCACACCTGTAACCTCCGAGAGTCAGATTTAAAGTTTGCATTCCCCCCATAGAAAGTCCTGCTATCGCTCTATGCAATCGGCTATATGCCATCCCTTCGGAGGTTGTATCAGTTAAATCTGAATATGTATTGTATTTGGACTCAATAAAGGGGATGAGATCATATCTCAATTCATAATCTAAATAGTAAAATCCCAGCATATTGGTTCCCTCTGAATTGAAGGAATTATCTGTCCAATCCATTGCACTCCTTCCGTCAGGAAAAACCGCAATCATCGGGGCTAAATCCCCATTCGCGATCAGATTGTCAAATATATTGCAAATATTAAAGTTTCCGTCGGTTTTTCCGTTGGAGACCAGCCATTCATTCCGGTCCCCTCCTACTCCGTGAAGCAGGTACAAAACATTATATTTTGTATTTTTATCGTTTGAATCATAGCCTGCCGGTAAATAGACATTACATTTCTTTACAATCGCATCACCCTTAACTGTCTCTCTCCCTGCTTCAGACCCGCTAATGCTTTGATTTGTTACAAGCTGTCTGGCCTGATTAATGTAGTTGTTTACACTATAGCTGATTTCAGTAACAGTACCCTGCTGCTCCACCGGGACTGCCTTTTTAAATTCTGTGGGCATTCTTGTTACATTGATATCCTTCATAGTTTTTCTCCTTAAAATAATTACTATATATAATAATTAGCTACATATATTTTAAATGAAGTAATTACTATATATTACATATTTTAATGAAATATTTACTGTAATGCAAAGCAATTGAAAAAGTTAAACTAAATTTACTTACCTTTTATCTCATATATTGCACCGGGTACGGTATTAAAAGAAATAGTATCACCATGTTCGTAAACTTCAACTGGGTTGTCACCACATGCGATATAGTAATCCTGTGACTTAATGATATTACAGACCGTTCCACTTCTGGACAGGATATTTGCGTAGCAAATCCTACCTTCTCTCCATTCAATATCAACCTCAAAACCACCTCTTGCCACAAGACCCTTTACCTTTCCTTGCTTCCAATCACCCGGAAGAGCAGGAAGCAACTCAATTCCTCCTTCATGACTCTGGAGCAGCATTTCTGCTATACCTGCTGTGCCTCCAAAATTTCCGTCTATCTGGAAGGGAGGATGGTTATCGAACAAGTTAGGCAATGTAGATTTTTTCAAAAGTCCCATAACATTTTCATAGGCCTTTTCTCCATCCTTCAGTCTTGCCCACATATTTATTATCCAGGCTCTGCTCCACCCAGTATGTCCTCCGCCATGAGCCAGCCGTCTTTCAAGGGTTTTTCTCGCGGCAGCTGCAAGTTCTGGAGTTTTTCTTTTGCTGAACTGCTTTCCAGGGTGTAAGCCAAACAAATGTGAAATATGCCTGTGTCCTGGCTCTTCTTCCTCATAATCCTCGGACCATTCCTGTATCTGTCCATACCGTCCTATTTGCGGCTTTGGGAGCCTGTCCCTGACCTTTTCCAGTTTCTCGGCAAATGTCCTGTCAATATTAAGGATATCCGAAGCTTCAATACATCCGCTGAAAAGTGCATGCAGTATCTGGCTGTCCATGGACGGGCCTGAACATAAACAGCCTTTTTCACCGTTCTCCAGTATATATGTATTCTCAGGCGATACAGAAGGACTAGTTATGAGTCTTCCTTTACTGTCTTCAATTAAGAAGTCCAGAAAGAATTCTGCCGACTCTTTCATAACTGGATAAGCATCCTTCAAGAATTCCTTGTCTAAACCAAATTCATAGTGTTCCCATAAATGAAGGCTTAACCAGGCCGCCCCCATTGGCCAGTAGGTTGCCGGAATGTAGATGTCCTGTGGAGCAGTGTCCCCCCATATGTCGGTATTGTGGTGTGCTACAAAGCCGTTGCAGCCATACATAACCCTGGCGGTTCTTCTTCCCGGGACTCTCATCCTCTCAAGGTGATCAAAGAGCGGCAGGTGACACTCGGAAAGATTACAGATTTCAGCAGGCCAGTAGTTCATTTCGGCATTGATATTTATAGTGTATTTGCTGTCCCAGGCTGGAAGCATATCCTGATTCCAGATACCCTGCAGATTGGCCGGTAGAGTTCCCGGGCGGCTGCAGGAAATAAGCAGATATCTTCCAAAGCTGAAATAAAGGACTACTAGTTCATGGTCTGATTTTCCGCTTTTTAGTCTTTCCAGTCTCTCGGAGGTATCCAGGCTATTAATTTCATCACATTCTTCTATACTTTGTATTTCCAGCTTGACTCTGCGGTACAGCTGTGAATAGTCCTCAATGTGGCCGGACAGCAGCCTTGAATAACCTTTCTCTTCTGCTGCTGCCAGATATGTCAGGCACTGTGCTTCATATTCCTTGTGATAGAAACTGGTTGCGGCAGATATGATCAGGGTTACAGTATCAGCCCCCTCAACTATAAGGTTTTCACCGATGGTACTGACCTTCCCACCTTGGGAAACCGCTCTGACCATTGAGCAAAATCTGATACCCTTGTCGGTACCGCAGCTTGCATACATCCCGATGGTTTTACCGTCTATGGAGGAAGAATTATCAAGGAACCGGCCTCGTCTCATATTGGCCGTAAAGCTTATCTTTCCTGGTACATCGGCAAATAAACGAACAATTATAACCTGGTCAGCTGCACTTGCGAAGTATTCTCTGGTGTATTTGACTCCCTTCGAATCAAAATTGACCGAAACACAGGCCCTCTCAATATCCAGCTCTCTTTTGTAGTCTTTTATATCACTCTCATCAATATCAAAATGCAAGTGTAAATTCCCCATTGTCTGGTACGGCCGCTGACTTTCAGGTACACCGGAAAGCGCCAGTGCGGCCAGTTTTTCAGCCTCACTGATTTTACCCTCTGACAGCAGCTTACGTATTTCGGGCAGATTAGCCAAAGCATCGGGATTGTTTCTGTCTATTGGATCACCATACCATATACTATCTTCATTTAATTGAATATTTTCATTTTTGATATTACCGTATATCATACCGCCCAGACGTCCATTACCTATTGGAAGTGCTTCATTCCAATCCTTTGCCGGCTTTCTGTACCACAGTTTTTGATTCATTTTTCTTCCTCCTTTAAGTTATCCATTGAATTGTACATTGAGCTTTTGCATTTAAGTTACGGCTTTGAATAAAGTTGTTCATTGAGTTGTTCATTAAGTTGTGCATTAAGTTTTCCATCATAAAGGAATGCAATCATGAAAGTACCATATGGTGTATACCTTCCATATCAATATAGTCAACAACACTTCCGGCATACCTGTCATAAATAAGAAATTTGTCTCCATACATTTTTATATAAGCCTCTATTTCGCTCAGCAGTCTCACAGTTACCGCTCCCCGATGTATATAGCATGGATTGTGGTCATTAAAAAATTCTATGCTTTTGCTTATTATCACAGACTCTTTTATTGGTATTGAATACAAATCTCCACCAAACAGTAACTCATTATTACTATTGAAAATAGCCACTTGAGTTTTTTGATTAGTGTTTTTCATCTTTTTAAACATAACTGACCCTCTCAATTGATTATTATTCGCATGCTTTGAGCATTCAGCCCTATATGGTACATTAGATTATATAAGTAACAAAGATGAGTCCGAATATAAGAAATGTGACTCCAAATATAACTTTAATAACAGGTAAATGCTTTCTTACATATTCAGAAACCAGTAATAGTTGTTTTGTCCTGTTAATAAGAATAACCAGAATAATTAACGGTATTGAAGCAGCCAGTACATATAAAACAAATGAAAAAACAGTAATTCCCGTTAACCCTGAAGTATTTTGCACCAGGTACACAATTGTGGCAACATATATCTGACCAGTACATAAAAATTCTCCGAGAGAGATTATAGCTCCTAAAAGGAAAATGATTACAACAGCCCATCTTGAATCGGCTTTTTCGGCGAAAAAGGCAATAATCCTGTGATTATATTTTCTTAACGAACCGGGAAGCTGCATTTTTACATTGTTATATTTTTCTTTCTTAGCCCAATAGGCATCTCTGAAATTCAACTGTGCCAATATTAATGACAGTATAATCATTAAAAGGCTTATACCATATTGCACATTTCTGAATGCTGCTGAATCCACAACAGTGATAATATTATACGAAGCTATACCAAAGGAAAAATATGCTGCCATTTTTCCGGCTATGTAGCTGAAGCCAAATTTCATGATATTTGACTTTTTAGAAATTACGAGGGATAAAAGCAAAAAAAGCATAGAGATGGAACAGGGGTTGATACCATTTATAAGCCCGGTTAGGAATATCCCGGGAATATTCTGATACGTCAGACTTTTCACATTAATTCCCTTGTCCAGCAAATCATAGTCAAAATTTAAAGCCTCTCCCGAAATTATTTCTTCTTCAAGATTTTCTTTTATATGGTCATATCCGCTGATATAGCCCTTTGAATAAAACATTACAGGAACTTCACGTTTGTCTTTCGGTACATCATAATACTCAAAAAGCTGTTGCAGCAGTATAAGGTTATTTTCCTGTGTAATGTTTCTATGATCAATTACCAAACGGGAGTTTTTAGTCTTTCCTGAAATTTCCAGTTCATAATCAGTGGAAATTGTTTTTAAGAAATCCTGAGTATTATTACAGTCCTTGCAGGCTGACGTGTAGAAATATACAAAATATGAACTATTTTTGTCAACCGTATCCGGTATACCTTTATCAGCGACTCCCTGCTCAAAAGAGTTCCCTGTGTGTTCCTTGCTTTCCTTTCCCGAATAAAAACTCTCTTTATCGATGCTGCTCAGTAAAAGCTCCCGCATATTTTTTTCTATATTTTCCAGGCCCATAATATAATTATTTCCGGAAACAAGCATTGGATAGCTGATGTCTTCCGCTTTCAAATTATTGGCTTCCAAAAACAGCTTTAGACTCTCCGGCATGGCTTCCTTGAAAGTGTTAACGGTAATAAGAGTATAATTGGAATTATCTATACCTTCTAAAGCAGAACTTGCCATCTCGTGAAATTTTTCGCTTTCATTACATGCCCCGCAGGCATTGAAGTAGTAATAATACAGTTTTGTCGGTTCATTTTTTACAGAGCACCCGAAAAATGTTAAAAGGGATAAAAAGCAAAGCAATATAAATATACTTTTTGTCTTCATCGGCTACCTGCCTGATTTATTGTATTTGTCTTGGATTGTTATATGTATCTATATTTAATCATACTTATACTAAATTTGAAATACGTTTGATATTATTTAAATAAAGCCCTTACAAAATCCGTAAGGGCTTTATCGGAACTACTTATTGTTACTATTTATTTAAGCTTTTCGCATATAGATCATATGCATTCTGCTGAATAGCAAGATATCCAGCTAAATCCATGCTGTTAATCTTGTCTACATAAGTCTGCCAGGTATTGAGATCAAGATCACCTGTAATAAACTGAACAGTAGCCTGATTTACAAATTTACCTATTGATACTGTGTAATCAGCAATTTTTTTAGCATCTTCTTCTGAGTAAGCAAGATTTGGAAGCATTGTGCTGTCGTCAGGTTTGTATTTTGAATATGCTTTACCACATTGATAAAGTAATGCTTCAACGCTGGTCTCAGGATTTTCACAGTACTGGCTAAGTCTGAAGTCATTAGTATTGTGGGTCATAACTGCATCTGGATCCCATACATATTTAACAAAATTCAAGCCTTCATCACTATAGTCAGGCATTGAACTGCTTCTCAATTTTTTAGCAGGTATCTTCTTCCATTTTGCCTGTCCACTTGCAATTGAAGTTCCCTCTGTTACATAATCCCATGCTATACCCTTAGGTCCATTCTGTGTAATCAGAGTCATTTCTTCTGATGCAAGGAGATCAAAGAATTTAACAGCTAATTCAGGATTTTTACAGTCAGCAGATACTAAACCATAGTTGCTCTGGAAATAATTTGTTGGATAGTAAGGAGCCAGTTGTACTCCATTTGGTCCTTTTAAAGGCTCTAAAACAACCCAGTCTTGATATGAACCTGGCTGCTCTTTTATAAGTTCATCGGTATTACATGGCCACCAACCGCCCGGCGCCATGGCAGCCAATTGAGGAGTACCCTGTACAGTAGCCTTCTGCTGGTCTGCATTCTGGGTAAAGGCCTGTGAATCCAGTAAACCTTCTTTATAAAGCTTGTTTAAGTATACTAATGCATCCTTGTACTCGTCTTTTGTGAATTGGAATTCAACCTTACCATTATTTACAACAAAGCCTGCACCTACAACAGGGTTTGTATTTGACAATATATTGTTATTCTGAATAAATGCATTTGTTATAAATGTTGTCGGATCAGTTGCCCAACCTCCCGCAGCAATATTGCCGGTAAATGGAATCTCATCAGCCTTTCCGTTGCCGTTTGGATCTTTCTCTTTAACAGCCTTCAGGAAGGTATACAGTTCATCAGTGGTAGTTGGTATTTTTCCGCCCACCAGTTTGTCTACCCATGGCTTGTAAATCCACATTCTCGCCTGATACATACAATGGAAGCATTCATTATCGTCTCCATAGCAATAGATATTTCCGTCAGGCATTGTTATATCTCCCAATCTTAACGGACTAACCTTGTTTAATTCATTCCAGTTAGGTGCATCTTTTAAGTAATCATTCAACGGAATAATCAGGCCCTGCTTTCCATACAGCATAGTTTCGGCTTTAGACCATTTTGTTGATAGGAATATGTCCGGTAATGTTTCTCCGCTGGCCATAAGTAGGTTCAGCTTGGTTTTTCCGTCATCTCCAGTAACAACATGTTGAAAATCAATTTTTATGTTTTGTTCTTTCTCTAGATAATCTGTAACATAATTGTTTTTGTAATCACCGTTCTCACCAGAATAAGGAGTCATTACGAATGCAGTTAAAGTGGCTTTCTCCTTTAATGGAAATGTAATGTCGGACTTTTGAGCCTCAACACTTGAATTAACAGCAGTTGAACTTGCAGTGCTTTCAGTATTGGTTCCTGATCCACAGCCTGTCAATAACAAAGCTATGGTCGAGGCACAAATAACAGCTTTTGATACAAACTTCTTCATGACTTTTCCTCCTAAATTGTTTTTATAATAATAAAACATTCTCTTTGAGCTCATAAGAAAATATTTTAATTATTTATTTTTTACCCTTTTACTGATCCTATCATAACGCCTTTTACAAAATGCTTCTGAACGAAAGGATAGAGTATCATTAATGGAAGGCTGCTAACTACTATAGTACCGTATTTCAACATTTCGCCAAGATACTGATTCCTGAGCCTTACTTCAGGATCAACACCAGATTGCGACAAATCTGTACTTCCCATAAGAAGAATTCCTCTTAATACAAGCTGTAACGGATATTTGTCTTCCGAGCGCAAATATATTAATGCTGAGAAATATGAATTCCACAAAGCTACTGCCACCCAAAGACTGATTACAGCTATTATGGGCTTTGAAAGTGGAATTACTATTTTAAGTAGGAACTTGAAATCATCACAGCCATCCAATCTGGAAGCCTCCAGTAACTCTGAAGGTATATTTTGTCTGTAATAAGTTCTCGCAACGATGACATTATATGCGCTCAAGGCTGAGGGCAAAATAATAGCCCAAATGGTGTCAATCATATGTAATTGTTTGACCAGCAAATATGTCGGTACCAGTCCGCCGTTAAACATCATTGTGAATAAGAAAATTCCCATGAAAAATTTCTTTCCCTTTAAATCATCCCTTGAAAGTGGGTAGGATGCCATAATAGTTAACACTACGCTGACTATGGTTCCTGTTACCATGTAAATAAGAGAGTTCACATATCCGGACCATATGGGACCATAGGCAAATACCGTTTTATACCCCAGTAATGTTGGCTCAACCGGTAATAATTTAACTTTCCCCGTCATCAATGCGTCTCCCGAGCTAAATGAGCAACTTATCAGATAAATAAACGGGTACATCACAGCCAGCAAAAATATAGCCAGAAGAGCATGATTTACTATATTAAATATTCTATCTTGCATACAATATTTGGTTTTCATTCCAAATCCACCTTTTATAAATAAATTTGTCTTAATCCAATCAACCTGCAGTTGTTACCATAAGCTCTCAGTGGTAAGCCTTTTGCTTATTTTATTTACCACCAGCAATAATACAAGGCCTACTCCGGATTGGAACAAGCCTATTGCCGTTGAATAAGCAAAGTCCGGTATTGATGACACCAGTGCAATTTTATAGGCATAGGTCGATATTATCTCAGACGCACTAAGGTTATTTGGGTTCTGCATTGCAAGTACCTTTTCATAGCCAACGTTCAGAATTCCTCCAACATTTAGAATAAGTAATATTACGGCTGTAGGAATTATTGCAGGCAGATCAATATGTCTTATTCTCTGCATAATAGTTGCTCCGTCGACTGTTGCGGCTTCATGGAGCTGCATATCTACACCTGACAAAGCCGCCATATAAATAATTGCGTTAAAGCCCACTGTCTGCCATATTCCTGACCATACATACAGTGATGGAAAAGCCGAGGCACTGGCCAGAACATTCATTCCTGTAATACTGTAAATTAAGCTGCCAAGGGCACCAGTCTTTATATTAAAGAGTATATTTACCATACCGACAAGTACTATTGTTGATATGAAGTAAGGAAAATATGATATGAGCTGTACTGCTTTTCTATATTTAACATTCAGAACATAATTAAGGCTTATGGCCAAAATTATTGCACATGGAAAGCTTACCAGTATTGAATATACAGAAATCCATATGGTATTCCGCAGGCATTCAATAAAATTATAGTTTCCGAAAAATCTTATAAAATTTGCCAGCCCGAAATTATCTGCCCAGGGACTTCCTAATATTCCGGCTCGAATATTATAATTTTTAAAAGCTATTATAGCCCCGTACATGGGATAATAATTAAATATGACTAAAAAAATTATTGGTAGCAGTAATAAAGCATATAACTGCCAGGTCCCTTTAAAATGTTTTAATAAACTGTTGCTTTTCCTGATATTTACCTTTTTAATTCCAGGTGCATCCACGTCTCTCGTTGTTTGCATCAAACTAGCTCCTATTCCAGCAGTAAAAATCTGCTATTAATGAATTGTAAAGTGAAAATGTTCATGGACTATCTGAGCCTAATTTAAGCATCAAACATCGGTAATGTAAATATTCAAAACTTTATACCTTGTGCAAATATTTTTACAGCCTCAGGCAGCTGTATAATACTTTAAAATGTTGACTAAAACACAAAGCAGGCACCTAAAAAAATGCAAATGCATTTTTTTAGGTGCCTGCTTATACGGTTGACCAACGCCTTCTCACAAGGCTCTTATACCTGTCTCAGTAATAATTTCAAACCACTTCTATTATAAATTTATAGTGGTAGCAACCTTTTCCAATGCGATACTCAGGATGAATATTTTTAGACCAGCCGTTGTCTCCTCCCAGACCGGCATGCAAATGGTCAATATTGAGATAAACATATTTACCCTTTATCAACTCCTGCTCATACATGGCTTTATCGCAGACCTCCACAGAGTAATCATGAATATCAAAATGGAATGGTACAGCTCCTGAGATACGTAGGCCGCAACCTTCTTGGTCCTGTACAAGGACGTATCTCACATCTTCTTTTCCGCCGCACTCCACAGGCTTCACATAGGGTGTATACTGTTCAGGGACGGTACTGCTGTAACAGCCTATATGGGCTGCGTCCTTTCTGTCGGCGTAATTCTCCCAGGGCCCTCTTCCATACCAGGTTATTTGTTTTTTATCCTCAGGAAGCATTAATGTGAATCCGATTCTTGGAAGTGTTTCACCGGGACAATTATTAATAACGGTTTTATCAACCTCCATACCTCTGCTGCCAATCCTGTACTGTGACGAAACAAGCAATTTATCATCATTGTATGCCACATTTGCAAAAATAAATATTTGCGAGTCAGAAACAGCAGTATCTATTTTTATGGAATTTATTTTCAGATCATTTAGCCCCCAGGCCCTCCAATCGGTTGCATAATTGCCTCCGGAATTCCTGCAGCCTTCGTCAATACCTGTGGCAGCCCGGTAAAAATTATCCCCGCAGCCCCAAAAACTCTCATTGCGGTTAAAAACCGCCTTTGTAAATATACAGTTCTCCTTGTCAAAACATACTTCTGTGTCTTCACCCTGTATTAAAATTTCCCGGGGAGTTTCACTCATTGTCAGTTTCTTATGGCTGATACAAACCTCCTGCCTTCTAATCACCGACTCCTGCAGGGGAATCTGATAAGCATAAATAACATGTCCCTTTTTTGCATAGGGCACATCCTCATTTAAGGAAACTTTGATATTCAGAAAAGCCTCACCGGAAATATTCTCCGGTTTCAAGTCATATTCCAGAAAATCCGACTGTCCGGGAGCTGTAAAATATTGCTTCATAACTCCTCTATCCACAATTTTCCCGTCGCACTGCAGTTCCCAGCCAAGGCACAAATGACTCAGGTCCTTGAACATATAGTTATTCTTTATTTTATAGGCACCGGCTTGAGGGTATGGGCTTCCATCATGAAAAATAGTCACCGGAGCCTGACAATTCTTTATTTCAAATGCAGCAGGCTTCCAGCTCAGATCAGGCAGAACCACTCCATTCAGACACATGTCCTCTATGGGATCAACCACCTCTTCATTAAAAGCCCCTCCATATACATATCTTGAGACCCCATTTTCCTGCTGTACCAGGGCCTTATCCTGGAAATCCCATATGAACCCGCCCTGGAAGCGCGGATACTTTTCCACCAGATCCCAATACATTTTAAAGTTTCCGTTGCTGTTGCTTTTTGCATATGCATACTCACACATTATAAAGGGTCTCAGGTCCTCATGCTCCGCCATCTTTTGTTCTACCCAGTCTCTGGGCGGATACATTGCGCAGATTATATCGGTAATATTGCTTTCCGGGTTGCAGGATTCATACTGAACATACCTGGTCTTGTCATATTCTTTTATCCAGCCATACATCGCTGCCTGATTTGCCCCAGCCCCCGATTCATTTCCCAGAGACCAGGTAATAACTGAAGGATGATTTTTATCCCTGAGTACCATCCGGGTAGCACGTTCCATATATGCGGCAGTCCATTCCGCCGAGGAACTTAACTGCCCGCCAAACTCGTGGGTTTCAAGATTGGCTTCATCCACAACGTATAATCCTAGTTCATCACAGAGTTCATACCATTTACTTTCATGTGGATAGTGGCTTGTACGAACTGCATTGAAATTAAGCTGTTTCATGGTTAAAAGCTGCTGTCTCATGTATTCCTCAGAAACATACCTGCCTGTTTCGGGACAGAATTCGTGCAGGTTTACACCCCGAACCAGCAGTCTGCTGCCGTTCAGGTAGAGTATGCCGTCCCTGCCTATTTCCACTTTTCTGAAGCCTACTTTGGTACTTTCAATATCTGTAACACATCCGTTTTTGTCCATGGTTTCCAAAACTAAAGTATATAAATAGGGTTCCTCTGCAGACCATAAGTGAGGGCTTTCCACTATTACAGATGAAAAGGCGGTAAATTTAGGCTCAAGATAGACGCCGCATTTGGCATAGGGCTGACTTTGAAAAGCAGTGACCATTTCCTGTTCAGCGTTATATAGACTCACCCTCACTCGGCATTCTCCATAACCCCTGACCCTGTTGTTTGGTTGAAGAATTACTCGCAGTTCGGCTTCTTGAAAGTTATTGTCCTTAAACAGGGTTTCAACCTTATAGTCAAGGAGCCGTTGTTTGGACTTTGCATAAATTCTTACATCCCGGTAGATACCTGACAAGTGCCAATAATCCTGATCCTCTAGGTACGAACCGTCACAATATTGAAGCACCTTTACCGCCAGCTCATTTTTCCCCGGTTGAACGGTATCTGTAATATCAAAGGATGCATCCAGCTTACTGTCCTTTGAAAAGCCAACTTCTATTCCATTAACCCAGAGATAAAAGCAGGACTCTACCCCTCCGAATTCAATAAATACATCTTTACCATCGAAATAGTCAGGTACTTCAAAAATCGTCCGATAGCAGCCTGTCATATTTTTTTCCGGCACCAAGGGTGCGTTTAGCTCCATCTGCCCCTCGGCTATCTCTATCTCATAATATGACCCGACTCCCTCCCTCTTAAAGGGATACTTGATATTGGTATAAACCGGCTTGCCGTATCCATGCAGCTCCCAGTTTGATGGCACAGGTATATCCTCCCAGCCGGAAGTATCATAATTTAACTGGTAGAAACCTTTCGGCGCCAGCTGAGGATTTTCAGCAAGCTTGAATTTCCATTTCCCGCTCAGACTTTTTACATATTTTGAAGCCCGGCGATCACAGCTCATGGCCTGTTCAGCAGATTCATAAGCACCGTAGGGAGAATGCATCGGATACCTGTTTATTTGAGTGATATACTGATTTTCCCATTCTCTGTTCATAATCTACTCCTTTTATCTTATTTGGTATGTATAAGTAATTCATTCGCCATTCTTAAAATACAATTGTATATGGGTATATTATATGATACTTTATATTCAGATGAAATATTTCTAATGGTCATTATTTTATCCGTTTTGGTATAACTCAGGCAGAAGTTTGCCTCTCGGAAAGGATTGAGTTATGGAAACACAAAAAGATGTTGTTTATCGTTGTATAGGAGCAGACCCCACCAACGGTATTCTGGCCTGCGGCTTTATGCCAAAAACAACAGCCGAACAATCCCAGTACAATTTTACGATCGATTATTACAGCGGGTTTCTGTTACTATCCGGGAGTGGCCGCTATTATACCCCTGACATGAAAACAATACCTATCCGGGCGGGAGATTTTGTACAGCGTATACCAGGAGTCTGCCACTCCACAGAGATAACTCCCGACGGCAGCTGGGTTGAATTTTTTATCAGCTTCGGCCGTTCCACCTACAATTACTTATGCAGTCTGAACCTGCTGCCGTCAGATACTCCCGTGATTCAGTCCTACTATGATGATAGTAGGCTGCAGCAATTCTCCCTGTTTTTACACAGACTTAAGACGGCAGAAGATAGCGAGCTTCCTTTTATAGCTCTTAAAGCTCAGGAAATAGTGCTGTCCATTGTCAGCCGTCCTTCGGTAACCTCCACTGCCGGTTCAGCAAGGGAGGTAATTGAGCAAGCCTGTCGCCTGCTCTCAGGTGACATTGACAGAGAGGTTCCCCTTGAAGGGGTGGCTGCTGCCCTGCATATGAGCTATGAGAGCTTCCGCAAGCAGTTTCGCAGGTATGTTGGAGTCTCACCTTTACAATATAGAATCGAACAGAAAATGAAACACGCCAAGCTTATGCTATTATCAGGTGTTTCTATTAAGGAAACAGCTCAGCTTACCGGCTATAGTGACGCCTATTCCTTTACAAAACAGTTTACCCGCTGCGTGGGCATCTCTCCGGGCCGCTTTAAGAAAATGCCTCAAATTTAACTGAAACACTTATTTGCCGTTAATAAACCCCACTTATTTAATATTTGATATTCTATTTTAGTTTTCATAAAAAATTTTCATAAACAATTCTTTAGTGCAATTGACTAGTTAAGTTTTCAGTGTTATCCTACCATCAAATATGTACTCTTATAAGCAGAGTCTAAGGACAAGGAGTGAAGTAGCTTATGAAAAAACAAGGTTTTAATCCATATCTTCCATCATGGGAATATATCCCGGATGCTGAACCCTATGTTTTTAACAACAGGGTTTATGTTTATGGATCACATGATCGCTTTAACGGATATGTATATTGTATGAATGATTATGTCTGCTGGTCGGCACCGGTTGATGATCTCGGTAACTGGACCTATGAAGGGGTAATCTACAAAAAGACCGATGATCCCCTCAATCCTGACGGCAGTATGTGCCTTTATGCGCCTGATGTCACTGTAGGCCCCGACGGAAGGTATTATTTATACTATGTGCTGGACAAGGTTTCAATCGTGTCTGTTGCCGTATGCGATACCCCTGCAGGCAAATATGAATTTTATGGCTATGTACATTATTCAGATGGGACACGTCTGGGTGAAAGAGCTGATGATCAGCCTCAGTTTGACCCAGGAGTACTTACTGAGGGGGATAGAACTTACCTCTATACTGGATTTTGTCCTGTAGGCGACAAATCAAGAAAGGGACCCATGGCAACTGTATTGGGGCCTGATATGCTGACAATTGTTGAGGAACCGGTATTCATAGCCCAAAGTGAGCCTTACAGCAAGGGCAGTGGATATGAAGGACATGAGTTTTTTGAAGCTCCTTCCATCAGAAAGAGGGGAGATACCTACTACTTTATTTATTCCTCAGTGGTATTTCATGAGCTTTGTTATGCTACAAGCAAGCATCCTACAAAGGGTTTTGAGTACAAGGGAGTAATTGTGAGCAACAGCGATCTTCATATTGATACTTACAAGCCTGCCGAAAAGCCAATGTTCTACGGTGCAAACAACCATGGCAGCATAGTTGAAATTAAAGATAAATGGTACATTTTCTATCACAGGCACACCAATGGAACAAATTTCAGCAGACAGGGCTGCATCGAGGAGATTAAGTTTTTAGAGGATGGTACCATTCCTCAGGTGGAAATGACCTCCTGTGGATGCAACGGCGGACCTCTGAAAGGACGTGGAGAATATCCTGCCTACTTGGCCTGCAACCTGTTCTGTTCCGAAGAGTCTTTGTATACCGATTGGACAGCCTCCTGGATGAATAATCAGTTTCCAAAGATAACACAGGACGGAAGAGACGGGGACGAAGAGACCGGATATATTGCCAATATGAAAGCTTCAGCCACAGCCGGCTTTAAATACTTTGACTGCAAGGGCATTACAAAGGTAAAAATCAAGGTTCGCGGATACAGCCAAGGTGACTTTGAAGTGAAAACCAGCTGGGATGGTCCTGCCTTGGGAAAGATATCGGTGGGTTTCACCAATGTATGGAAGGAATATTCTGCCGATATAGCCATTCCTGATGGAATACAGGCTTTGTATTTTACTTTTACAGGTAGTGGAAGTGCACATCTGGCATCATTTACTCTGGAATAAATTCTTCTACTAAAAAAGGTTGCCGGACGCTAGACAGCGTTACGGTAACCTTTTTTTCTAACAATTATGCTTACGCTCAATAATTCTGTTCATTCCAGCGATACCCGCTGTCAACACCATCGCTGAAACTATAAATATCAGCTGCAGGCTTCCAATGGAAAAGCCGTGAACAGAAGTACCGAAAGAGGGAGTGAGCCTTATAAAATAAGAGCCTGCCAGAGTCCCGGCAAATCCGAATAGTCCGTTGACAGCTGAAGAAAACCCCATATAAACCGACTTGTTCTCAGCCGGCGCAAAACTATACTGTATATTATTGATTGAAATATTTATTCCTGAAATAGCTGCTCCGCCTAAAACATGAGCAATTGGAAGTAACAGAAGTGCAGTATCAACATCTATCATAAACCATATAAAATAACATAAGACCTGAATAAGCATCATCATTTTTAGAAGGTATAACCATGACTTTTTATCAGCCAGCCTACCCCAATACCTCACCGAAACTATACTGGCAACTGATGCCAGAACAAGCATAAGCGTTATGTAACCATACCCAATGTTCAGCTTTGAGACCATATACACAGAAGTAAATGGAGCTGCCAGCTGGAACCCGACATTCCAGATAAGCATAACAAAGACAATTCCCCTATACCTCCTGTTTCGTAACGGCAAAAGGATAATTTCCTTAACCTTCAGATCCCTGTCGGCTTTGGGATAAGGCGGCTCCTTCATGCTTGAAAATAAAACAAAATTCACTATTGCTGCAGCCATTACAAAAATATATATCACTAAAAAGCCTGAAAAAGCCTGTCCGATTTTCTGAAATTTGTCCAGAACCTGTCCCATAAGCAGGGTTATACTGGTTACCACTCCCAATACAATAGCCTCTCTCCTGCCGAAGTAGGAGCCTCTGATGTTCTCTGGAGTAATGGACAAAAGCCATGTTTGTGATGCAGGTATTGTAAAGGCCAGAAAAAGGTTTGAGACCAGAAATGTAATCACTAATAAAGAGATTTTCATTGACTGCTCAACCCTTATCATCGGTATAAAAACCATAAGGCCCAGTAAAAACCTTCCAATAAAGCAGAATAGGCAGGTAATCAACTTTCTGTTCCGCATTTTTTCAAATACAACCGGAGAAAAAGCCGATATTATTCCTGCCAAAACAGGTATGGCTGCAATAATTCCGGCTATTTCATCATTAGCCCCCAGATATTTTGCATAACCAACCAAAAACGCTCCACTTGTTAGGGTAAGAATGCTTCTCGCTGTACAGCCCTCAAAAACGGAAATTTTACGAGAAGACCTCATTTCAGCTTCACTGAGGGTACTGCTGTCAAAGTATATTGTTTTGATAAGACCGGATATATTCACAAAACCCCCCATAAGTTCAGAAAGCATATGCCTGAATTTGCAGCTCATCTGTAAATTCAGGCATATATTTTTCCTTCTTTTATTAAATACTGTAATAGTTAATTATTACTCCACTACAACACCCTTTTTTAAAATAATATTGGCGTAGAGGGCAGCCTCGCTTGTTGCTATAACTGCATATGCGCTCTTGGTTCTTTCATAGAAGGCAAATCTTTCTATGTTCTCTATCTTGTTATTCCTGGGTTCGTGCTTATTGATAATATCTCTGTAAACCTCCCAGATAGGAGTCTCTACAGTGTCTCCCGGAACTACTTCCATAAGAGCCACAGGCTTTTCTACGTATGGGTCAAGGGGGAAAAACTTAAGTATTGCATCCAATACCTCAGGAACACCGTGCCCATCCAGTCTTATTACTTTCTTTCCGAATGTACCCGAAGGAAAATTTCCATCGGCAATTACTATTTCATCACTATGCCCCATCTCCATTAGAATCTTCAGAAGTTCCGGGGTTAAAATCGAAGGAATTCCCTTTAACATATATCCTCCCTGCTGCCAAGCGAATAGAATTTTATTTTATTTGTTTATATAGCTCATTTGTTTAATTTGTTTTGTTTCTTATTTAGTTATTTCACCGTTAATGTCCCACAGATCGGTCCAGTCTTTAGCTCCCTCCCATAGGAAAACCTGACCTTTTATCAAACGGCAGTTCTTATCCACACCCTCGATTTTCTTCATTTCCTCTTCTGTCAGTGGATCCTCAACCGCACATCTGAGGTTGCTTGCATATTCGTTTCTGTAGATTGAGAACGGTATGGGAGTCTGACCTCTCTGAACAGCCCATTTAATACATATAACTGCCGGATGGACATTGTGAGCCTTTGCTATTTCAACAATGACCGGTTCCTGTATATCTACATAGTCATCAGCTGTCTTGTCACGGTCGGGTCTTGTTGGTGAACCGATAGGACAAAAACCAATAGGCTGAATACCATGGTCAAGTACAAATTGGAATAATTCAGGCTGTTGGAAGCATGGATGGAGCTCCATCTCTATGGCAGAAGGCATGATGGTAGCATACTTGAACAATTCCTTTAATTTCGGAATAGTCATATTTGAGGCTCCGATATGCTTTACATAGCCGGCCTTCTGGAGTCTCTCCATCTGGTACCAGGTTTCCATGTACTGTTCAATTGAGAAAGGTCTTGCATCCTTATTGTGATAGTCGGGTGCAGCTCCCTTGGGATGGAAATTTCTGAAGGGCCAGTGTACAAAGTATAAATCTATGTAATCAAGGCGCAAATCCTTCAAGGTTTTTGCACAGGACAGCATTACATCGCCTTTACCGTGCATATCATTCCATACCTTTGAGGTAATAAAGAGTTCCTCTCTCTTAATTCCTGATTTCATTATGTCTTCAAAAACTTCTCCAATTAAATGCTCATTTCCATAAACTGCTGCACAGTCAAACAATCTAAATCCCACTTCTGCCGCACCTTTAACCGCTGCCGCTATATCTTCGGCTGAAAACCTGTCCGAACCAAAGGTTCCCATTCCTATACCAGGCATCTTATCTCCTCCGCGCAGCACTCTCTGTGGAACCAAAGCTGGATTGATTATATCGTTGCTCATATTACTTGTCTCCTTTATATAGTTTTTAGTTATATTAATCCGGTATGTTACAGCCGGCTTTTTACAGTATAATAGCCACTTTTAAGTTTATTTTACCTCGGTGGCATATAAATAGTCATCAATGCAATTGACTACGCGGTCCTTTAAAAGACTCTCCGGGTCATTTGCCAGTTCTCCGCTCCTCACCTTCCTGTACTGAATAGGCATGTATTCACTCAGCAGGGAAAAGGGAATGGCTACAGTTTTCAAATTAATAATTAATCTCTTTACTGCATTTTGAACATTTGAGTCAGGCAGATAGTATCTGCACCTGTCCGAAAAGCTGTATTTTCTGGCAAACCTTATTTTCGCTCCGCTGCCATGATAGTGCTTTCTCCAGTTCTCTGGATTCTGAAGCATTGCTTCATCAAATACATTAATAAGATTTGACAGGTGAATATCAGGATCATATTTAAAGAGTTCTTCTTCTATCATACTCAGGGCAAACAGGCCTTCCCTTAATGCAAAAGTCAAAGCCGGCCCCACCTTCAGAATAGCTATTCCGTCCTCAACCATTTCCTTAAGAGCTGTGGGAGTCTGATAATCTGTAGAGTGTCCTTCAAAAACCAAATTAGGATACTTTTTTAAAGCCTGGCAAAGCTCTTTTGCAGCTTTTCGGTCATATTCATGTATTGTTTCATCACCGAATTCAACTCCAGGCTGTACTACAACAGCAATAACATTTGCCCAGGCTTTTTGCAGCCCCAGCTCATAGAATGCCTGTCGGAAGGTTTCAACGGTGGCTTCAAAATCACTTACCCTTGTAACCTGAATACCCTCTTCCTCTTCCTGGCTTCCCCCGGGAATGGGCACTTCACTGCCCACAACATATACCGGCTGCAAAGCATTTTCATCAGTTTTTAAAAGCTCGGCATATGCTTCCTCGGCTACCTTGCATAGCACTGCTCCCCTCTTGGCTATAACACCTGTATCAAGCTTTTCATTAATATTGTCATCAGCAAGGTGCATGCTGGTATCTATATGTATTTTTGTAAATCCTGCTAAAACGTACTGTCTTAGTAACTCACAGGATTTTTCCATAGCTGTGTCAGACTTTTCATTTTTCCACGTAAGAGGCCCCAGATGATCTCCTCCAAGTAAAAGCTTTTCTGTAGGAAACTGTACTTTTTGGGCTATATTGAACACAAATTCTCTGAAATCCTCCGGCTTCATACCCGTATAGCCGCCAAACTGGTTTACCTGGTTTGCCGTTGCTTCAATCAGTACATAGCCCCCGGTTGTCAATGCTCTTTCCATTGCAGCCTCAATTACATATTCATTTGCACTGCAGGCCGAGTATATTCCTGCCGGAATTCCCTGCTTCTGTTTTAAAACCAAATTCTTTAAAGGATGCAAACCTTTCATTGTCATTTTCTCCCTCCTATTCGTTCACTATAAGTACTTTTCCCTTAACGGTTCCCGGTATCTTGAACATATCAAAACCGTCCTTGATGCTACTCAGCGGAACTTTTTTGAATATAAAGCTTTCATCAAACTTCAAGGCTCCCGTTGAAAAATAGTGAGCGGTCAAATCCCACTCCCTGCCCGGAAAGGGAGCGCTGTATGACATCCATGAGCCGGTGAGTTTGAACTCCTTACGATTCATATTTTCAAACAGCCGTGGAGTGAATACCAGATCCCTTGTGGGAGTTCCGATGAAGCAAACTCCGGATTTATTTCCTGCCAGTTCAAAAGCAAGCTTCATGGTTATATCAACTCCGGCAGTTTCATAGACAAAACCGAAGCCTTTTTTGTTGGTCAGCTTATCAACCTGTTCTTTAAAATCCTTATCCAGAGTATTAATTGTCACATCAGCGCCAAGCTTTTGAGCCAGTGCCAATCTGTCATTGTCTATATCAAATACAAAAACCCTTTTTGCACCGAATATCCTGGCCCATTGAGCCGTAAACATACCCACTGTGCCTCCCCCAAGTATGGCAACATCTTCTCCGCCATGGTAGTCGGCACACAGCAATCCGTGCAAGGCCACCGTTGCAGGTTCAAAAAATGCTCCCTGCTCAAAGGTAACACTGTCATCAAATTTCACAACATTACTTTCAGGCATTTTTACATACTCTGCAAAACTTCCGTTTTCCCTGGAACCGATAAAGCTGTAATGTTTACACAAAGAATAATTGCCCTTCTGGCAGTCCTCACATTTCATACAGGGAACCAAAGGTACCCCGGCCACTCTGTCTCCTACCTCCACAGAAGTTACTCCTTCACCGATTACGGCAACTTCACCTGAAAATTCATGTCCAAGAACTATTGGGAAGAAATGTGCACCGTCACCCAACACTCTTGGAATATCCGAACCGCATATACCTGTAGCCTTAACCTTAACAAGAACTTCACCCTTTCCAGGTACAGGCGTCGGAATCTCTTCATATCTTAAATCATCCCTTGCATGCAATACTCCCGCTTTCATATAACCCCTCCAGACCTTAAAATTTTATATTTTTTGCATTGTATCTTTTAATTTCTCATACAGCTCAATGTATATTTCATAGTTCCTCTTATAGGTTTCATGAGCTTTCATATCTGGCTCATGGGTCCGTGTGATAACGATAGTATCCCGGACTGCCAGGTCAAAGCTCTTGTAAAGACCTGTCCCAACACCAGCAAGTATTGCTGCACCAAGTGTGGTTGCCGTATCTGAAGTTGGAACCTTGATGACCTTGCCTGTAACATCAGCCTTTATTTGGGTCCAAAGACGGCTGTTGGCGGCTCCGCCCATGGCTACCAATTCGTCTACAGTAACATCTGCTTCCTCAGCTGTTCTCATATTGTGCTGAAGAGCAAAGGCGCAACCTTCCATCACGGCTCTAATCATGTGAGCCCTTGTTTTGTTGTAGCCCAGTCCGAAAAATACTCCTTTTGCGTTCTTATCCCATAGAGGTGATCGCTCTCCCGCCATATAGGGTAAAAAAATAAGTCCATCTGAGCCGGCAGATATTTTTTCAGCCTCGATATCCATAACATTAAATGCACTTGTTCCTGTTGCTTTTGCCACTGAATCTTCAAAAGCTCCAAGTTCCTCCCTGAACCACTTTATAGCCCCACCTCCGCCAACGGTACCTCCCTGTAAAAGCCACCGTTCCGGTACAACGTGATAACCTAAAATAAGTTTCGGATGGGCGACAGCGGCTTCCAGACATATGCTCATCCCGCCTGCCTGCCCTCCCTGCTCCTGAGTTTGTCCAACCTTTACCACTCCTGCACCAAGGGTTCCGCAGGAAGCATCCAAGCCTCCCGCCACTACCGGTGTTCCTGCCGCCAGTCCTGTTAAGGCTGCCGCCTCGGCGGTAACCTCACCAATGACTTCATGACACTGAAACAGCTCCGGAAGCTTCTCCCTGTCAAAACCCAGTTCCTCACAGAAGCCGTCATCCCACTTGCCCTCATTCATATTAAAGGAATGTATACCATAGCCCTGTGATAGATCCTGTGTCATTTGCCCGGTAAGTTTGAAGGCAATAAAGCTGTTGCTTTGTAAAAATTTATAAGTGGAATTATATATTTCTGGCATATTATTTCTAAACCAAATAAATTTTGGAGTGGAATAAGAGGGCTCAAAGGAATTGCCGCTCAGTTTAAAAATTTTGTCAAAACCTACTCTTTCAACAGTATCCCTGCATATATCCGATGCTCTTGTATCCATCCAGATCGGCGTATTATGTAACACCCTGCCGCTTTTATCGACAGGTATGGCAGACCAGCTCTGTCCGTCAATTCCTATTCCCTTTATCTGCTTTACATCAATTTTCGCCTTGAATATTGCTTCATTTGTGGCTGCACATATACTATCCCACCATTCGTTTGGATTTTGCTCCACATGCCCCGGAGCGGGATAATACACCTTGTACTCCTTGGTTGACTGGGCTATTACCATCCCCTGCATATCAAAAATTGCCACTTTGCAAGCCGATGTACCAATATCAATGCCTAATAATAATTTTTCCATACCTGTCTCCATTTCTAAATCTAATAGAATCCTGTTTACCTTGCAGACCGAGTACAGCGTTACGTTATTTTCACTGTTGCATTCTTATGGCTAAACGTTTCGCTCTTGTCCAAAAAATATTCGAGAAACACTCCCTGCTTCTCGCTAAATTTTTAGTAGTTAGTATCCAATTTTTTCACTGATTCCTTCATCATTAGTTCGGTTTTCAGACGGATCATAGACGGGAAGTTTGAGGTGTCCCCTTTAAGTCTTTTCAAAATGGTATTTGCAGCAACTTCACCAATTTGTTGAACCGGCTGAATTACTATGGATAATGGAGGTTTTACGACTTTTGAAAGTTGAAGATTATCGAAACCAATAAAAGAAATATCATCGGGAATCTTTATGTTACCTTCATTTACTGCCATCAACGCTCCCAGAGTCATTTCATAATTTGTAACCAGAACGGCAGTCGGTGGCTCCTCCATTTTCATCAGTTCACCCAGCAGCCTGTACCCGCTTTCAACCTGATAATCCCCTTTTTTGACCAGATTACTGTCAATTGACATGTTGTAATCCTCGTGTACTCTTTCGTACCCCTTTAGTCGCTCCTGGGCAGTATATATGTCGTCAGGACCACAAATAATGCCAATTCTCTTGTGCCCCAGAATTATTAACTGTTCAACGGCATTATAGGCTGCGTTGAGATTGTCAACCAGTACGGTATCACATTCTATATCCCTTAAGGCTCTGTCAATCAGAACTACAGGAATATTTCTTTTGATAACAGAATTAATTGCATCTGAATCATTTCCCATGGGCATTGTTATAATGCCGTCCACCATCTTTTTCAATAAAAAATCAAGCTTTTGTTTTTCCAGATCCTTATCTTCTTTATAGTCACAAATTATAGTACTGTAGCCGCTTTTAATCAAAACGCTTTCAATATTTGATACAATGCTCGTAAAAAATATATTTTCAAGACTGGGGATCAATAAACCGATTGTCATTGTCTTGCTGGTCTTCAGCCCCCTGGCTATTTCATTTACTTCAAAACCAAGTTCCTTGATTACTTTGTCTATAATTTTCCGGTTTTCCTCAAGGACATTACCGCCATTTATATATTTGGATATTGTTGCAATTGAAAGTCCTGACTTACTGGCAACATCCTTTATTGTTACAGAAATAAAATCACCTTCTATCGCAAAACGTTTAACTCTATATTTATATTATCAAATTGATTTTTAAAAGTCAATAACTTACCTCTATTGTATAATTTATTACTTTTGTCGACAAAACTTAATCGGCTATACAGATACTAACTTTACAACCCTCAAGCAATATATTTCAATAGCAATGTGCTTACTTGAGTTGTAATCGCCAACCTGTATAGCCGGTAAAGTATTACTCTACAATCCTTTGTATAAAAGTAACTTTCTCAGGCATACCCGGATATTCCCCTTCTCGTGGGTGGACTGTGAGCTTGCCTTCACTGTCCGACCAGGTTAATTCCGTTGTGGTAAATTTACCTTCTTCATAACCATATCCATTCCGTTCATCCTGATAAAGTGTGAAGCTACCGTCGTCCCCCGGGTATACAACCAGTTTAAACCAATCATCCCTCATTTGTCCGGTATGCTGTATCTCCTCAGACATAGGCAGAATTGAACCTGCTTTGACATATATGGGAATCCTGTCAATGGGGGCCTGGGCTTCAATGGTCTGCCCTCCCTTAAACCTCTTTTCACTCCAGAAATCATACCAGTCGCTGCCTGCAGGCAGGTATACTTTCCTTGTCTTTACAGCTCCTTCAATAGGCTCACTGTTTGCTTCATAGTACATGGGCTCAGTGACCGGACATATCATCAGGCTGGGACCAAACATAAACTGGTCGTTAATATCATAAACCTTTTCATCCTGTATAAAATCAAAAGCAAGCACTCTGAAAATCGTGCCGTGTTTTTGGGAAACCATACCTGCAAGTGAATAAATATATGGCATTAGCTGATACCTTAAGTGTGTTATCTTCTCCATGGCATCGTAAAAAATTTCGCCCTTTTCACCATAATTCCATATCTCCCTCCGGCAGTCGGTACCATGAGCCCTGAACACCGGCAGGAAAGCACCCAGCTGGTACCATCTTGTATAAAGCTCTCTATAGCCCAAGTCGCCGCAGCCGCCTTCATAATCTCCGTCCCAGAACCACATATGTCCCTGTTTAACAAAGAATGCTCCTATATCCATGGTCCAATACGGCAAACCTGATGCACAATAATTCAGCCCGGCGACAATCTGCTTTTTAAAAGTTGACCATTTGGCACAGGTATCACCTGACCACAGGATAGTTCCATACTTTTGGATACCTGTATAGCCGCTTCTTGTCAGATTCACAACCCTTTTCTGTCCGTCGGTGTTCCTCTGCCCCTCATATATTGTCCTGGCATGCATAAATGGGTACGCATTTGTATATACCTCATCCATATATGTTCTGCAGGTGTTGTGAAAAGCTGCCATATTCTGATCCGGCTCAGGTTTGACAGGATTGTTCCATTCAGGAGTAAACGGTTCACTGGAGTCACACCACCAGGCATCCACTCCCTTAGAAAACAAACCTTCCTCGGCTTGCTTCCAGTACAATTTTCTTGCTTCTGAGCTGAAAGCATTATATATCTCAGAACGCTGGAACAAACCGTTATTGGCCTTCATTTCCTTGTAATTTTCACAATGCTCCGCCATAATTGGCCATATTGATATCATGAGGTGGGCATCCAGCGCGTGAAGTTGGTCGGTCATACTATGGGCATCGGGAAAACGGCTTGTATCAAAGGTTTTCTGTCCCCACATGCCTTCCTCCCAGGACTGCCAGTCAAGGACAATACTGTCCAGCGGAACCCCAAGCTCACGGTAACGCTTAACCGTGTCAATTATCTCCTGTTGGGTTTCATATCTCTCCTGGGACTGCATAAACCCAAATGCCCATAGTGGAAGCATGGAAGCCCGGCCCGTCAATTGACGGTAGCCTCCAATAATTTTATCAAAGCTCTCTCCACCAATAAAATAGTAATCCAGCTCTTCCGAGGCTTCACTGTACAGATATGAACCAAAGGCATTATCACTGAATATAACCGGAGCGTATGTATCAAGCAGTATTCCGTAACCATTGGTAGACATGAAAAACGGCATGGCTATTTTCATGTTGGCCTGATGTATATACTGGCGGGTTCCCCTCAGATTCAGATACCCCTCTTCATTCTGTCCCATGCCGTACAGGGCTTCCTCTTTCTCCCATTCAAAATGAAGCCTTGTATGGTAAAGCTGACGGTCATATTTCTTCTTAGAATCAAGTACTACTTCCTTTACACCGTCGGGAGTCTCTATCTTTTCTACAACTGCTGTATCATCCAATATAGTTTTAAAGGAATCAAAAGGAATCAGCTCCTTGCCGTTCTTCTCAGGTTCACCGGTCAGGCGTCTGCCTTTTCCATCGAAGTAAGTCATACGGCTGTCGGATTTCCGAATCAAGAGCCGCAGCTCTGATGTTTCAACCAGTATTGTTTGTTCATCCTCCTTGAACTCCCAACCTTCAAATATATTCCTCGGTTCTAATCCTAGACCCCTTACAGCAGAGAATTTTTCGGCCAGTGTATACACTATCCTGATTATATTGGCATTTACCGGCTCAATTTTCAGCATACCATTTTCAGTATTTAGAATAAGAGAACCTTCACTTCTTTGAACTCCGGTGACCTTTGCCTTTTTGGGTTTGATTACTTCCAACATATGCTTTCCTCCTTGTTTGACGTTATTGAATTTGTATGATATTATCATTTTAATTATAAAAAAATAATAAAAATACAACTAATTCTACTATTTATCTGTCTTATTTGAACATTTATTTCAGGTTCAGGAGATCTCAATGGAATTAACTAATGCAGGCAATTTTGAACATACTAATTTTGAAGATATCACATTTCCCTTTAATTGCTTTTATATGAAAAACTCCAATACCCTTCCCCATTGGCATAACCATTTTGAAGTTGTAATCTCGCAAAAAGGCAGCTGTATGGTATATATCAACGGCTCAAACTTTCAGGTCTCTGAAAATCAACTGATAATTATCCCTCCAGGAAGCCTTCACAGCATTTTCCCGCAGGGTTCCTGCAGCTATTGCGCTGTTCTTGCCGGAGAAAGTTTATTTGAAGGGCTTAGTGCAGATCCTCATGTTTCAGAGGTATTGATTCCCTTTATGTCAATAGGACTGTACCCGCCTGTGCACCTTTTTGAAAAGGACGCAGCTTTTATTAAGTGCTTTTCACTGGTACATGAACTTCAAAAGGAAAATGCTCAGAAAAGAATGGGTTACAGGGCCAGGATTAAAAGCCATATGATAGTATTTTTTTCGGTACTCTACGAAAGTCTGACACCTGTATTTTTTAGAAGCAGTAAGCAGTCGGATTCAACACACCTGATTAAGTACTCACTGGACTATTTGCGTCTTAATTACAGTAAGCGGATTACCGTTAACGACATGAGCATATATTGCCACTTGAGCATTCAGCATTTTAGCAGGCTTTTCAAGGCCTACACCGGAAAAACCTTCGTTGAATACCTTACCCTGTTCCGTCTGGAAAGAGCCAGAAAAATTCTTGCCGGCACCGATATTCCAATTACCCAGATTCCCGATCTTGTGGGGTTTTGCAATAGTAATTATTTTTGCCGGCTATATAAAAAACATTACGGCCATCCACCTTCCAGGGACAGAATTAAACCCGTGGAAGGAGAATAGCCGATAGTAATTTACTTTAATCAGCAGTAATGCTTCTTGATTCCCGTTCAGCCGCAACCTCTTCGGGAGACTTGACCCTTTGTCTAACTGCACCACGGTAGCCTTCATTTGTTGGGATAAGGTTTCCTTTGGCAAAGTTCTCCTTGGCGGCTTTAATACCTTCAACATACTGAGGAAGCCACTTCTCCTGAGCTATGAGCATTTCATCAATCATCTGCCATATTTCAGGAGGATTGCATACAGCTCCGGTAAGGGGGTCCATCAAAGCCGCCTGTTTCAGCAGATTTACGTCCCCCGATACTGCCGCCTCCACTGCAAGTCGCTGTACCCATATAGATTGCGAACAAACAGCAGCGCAGCCAAGAGGCAAATCTCCCACCTTTGGAACAGATATTCCGTTGCCGTCCACATAGCATGGGACTTCAACCACCGACTCATCCGGAAGATTACTAATACAGCCTTCATTCATTACATTAAAGTGCCCTCTGTACCTTCTTCCTGTCTCCAAGGATTCTATTATGTAAGAACAGTGCTCTTTGCCTCTGGATGAGCCGTCATACTTCTTGGGGGACTCGGCAAGTATCTTGGGGTAATCTGTATCAAACCAGTTGCGTTCTTCCCTTGTCAGTCTCAAGTATCCCCCTGTTTCACCGTTAATCCAGCTATCAAGGTTAATCCATTTGATTATTTCCTGGGGTCTCTTGCGGTACCAAGCCACGTATTCCGAGAGATGTCCGTTTGACTCTGTGGAATAGTAGCCAAAGCGTTTGAGCATATCAATTCTGACCTTTTCTTCCTCGCTGAACTTTGCGTGTGCTTCAAAGCCGGGAAGTATTTTGTCCAGCAGCTCTTTTCCCTTGTGTTTTACCGAAATATACCAGGTTTGATGGTTTATCCCGGCACAGATGATATCAAGTTCGCTTCGTGGTATGCCGAGCACCTGAGCTATCTGCTCCTCACCATGAATTTCACCGTGGCAAAGCCCTATGGTGCGGACTCCTCCGTACTTATTGCAGGCCCAGGTCGCCATGGCATTAGGATTTGAATAATTCAGCAGAATAGCCCCTGGAGCCGATACCTCCCTAATATCTTTACAAAAATCCAGCATAGCGGCAATAACACGCTGTCCATACATAATCCCCCCTGTGCAGAGAGTATCTCCCACACATTGGTCAACCCCGTATTTAAGCGGTATGTCTATATCTGTTTCAAAAGCCTCCAGGCCTCCTATTCGAACACAATTCACAATATATTTTGCATCCTTGAAAGCCTCCCGCCTGTCGGTGGTAGCCTGTATTTTAGTGGTAATGCCATTTGCCTCAAGGTCTCTCTGGCATAATTCCGCCACCTTTTGAAGATTGTCTCCGTTAATGTCGGTAAATGCTATTTCAATATTCCTGAATTCGGGAACCGACATAATGTCTGTAAACAGTGTTCTTGTAAACACAAGACTTCCCGCTCCTATAAAAGCAACTTTAAAACTCATAATCTCACTCCCGTTATAATTTGTTGTACTTGAACACTACAGTCCAAGATGAAAATTAACTTAAATAAGTCTTTACATGTCTGAAATAAGTATACTTTATCAGTAATCTTAATGTGTAAAAAATAAATACTTAACTATTAAAATGCAATAAATTGTTGTATTAATTATATATATGAATTATTATTTAATTAGGTTTTTATGCAATAATAAGTATAAATACATTAAAATTTTTACTATGCTAAGCAATAAAAACGACGGGTGACAAGAATGAGTATATATAATATCAATAACCGCTATGCCAGACCCGAAGCGTTTTATGCCTTGAAACTGGCAGAATTTCAAATGCCTCCACACAGTCATAACCGCTGTGAAATAATGTATGTAGTATCCGGAAGTTGTATTGTTACTGTTAAAGAAGAAATGGTCACACTGAAGGAAAACCAGTTTATATTCCTTGACCAGAATGTATCTCACTGTTTATATATCAAATCAACACCTCCCTGCTCAATTTTGAATCTGGAATTTTTCTGCAGTCCATTAAAGTCGGGAATAGATTTAAATGAGATGCTGGAAAACAGTGATGCTTATGGTCGGTTTTTTGCCAGGAAAGAGGAATTTCTCGTGCTTAATGATAGCGGTAAGGTTGGTTATGCCCTTAAGGATCTCATTTCAGAACTTGAAAAGAAAGAATCCAGCGATCAATTCCTGCTCCGGATTCTGTTTTTCAGAATGCTGGCGGAATTTACCCGAGCAATAGGACAGGATGGGCATTATCAGGGTAGCCTTCACTTAAGAAAGGCTCAGAAGTATATCAACGAACACCTCTATGAGGATTTGAATGTTGATGCGATTGCTGATTACACAGGAATAAACCATACTTATCTTCAAACCCTGTTTTCAAAGCAGTTTCATTGCGGCATTATTGCCTATGTAAATAAGCTACGCATGGAGCATGCTGCTTTTTTACTCAACAACAGCAGCATGAATATTACTGATATGGCATTTCATTTAGGCTTCAACAGCCGTCAGCATTTTGGTTATACCTTTGAAAAACACTATAATATGAGTCCGAAGCAGTATCGAAAGCTAAAGGGTCAGAATATTAAAGCCGATACAGGAGGCGGACAGTGGTATGCAGATGAACACGGTCACTTCAACAAACAGGTTTTGCTGAAAGAATAACAAACAAGGTCTATTCCTAAAGCAATAAATTCTGCTCGTGAATAGACCTTTTGTTTACTATATAAAACTATTCTTGTCTAGAACTACTATTATCTAAAACTGCGAAGTTCTCGCAAATTATTTCAAAATTGCGCCTGCTGTAAGAGCATTCTCTATCTGCTCATTACCAAACAGGTATACGATTATCATTGGTAAACTTGTAATAATCATGGCTGCACCGATTTGACCCCAATGGGACACACCTATGCTTAAAAAGAAGTTAAGCAAACCAACCGTCAAAGGCCGTATTTTATCATCTGCCGCCAAAATAAAGGCCAGAAAAAATTCGTTGTATATATTCATAAATATTAGAACACATTGAGTAGCTATTGCCGGTTTGATAACCGGGAGGATTATTCTGAAGTAAGTTTGATAGATGTTACATCCATCAATACAGGCTGCCTCTTCCAGCTCTTTCGGTAAACCTCTGAAGAAGGCATACAGCATAAGGACACATGAGGAAAGAGCAAAGGCTGAATAAGGAAGTATCAGACCAAGGTGTGTACCTTTCAATCCCATACTCCTTGTCATAACAAGTAACGGTATAATTACTACCTGGGCAGGTATAACCAGACCCATCGCAATGTAACTCATGGCAAAGCCTTTAAACTTCCAGTTCATTCTGCTCAGACAATACGCAAGCATGCTTCCTAAAAAAATTGTTATAGCAATAGTGCTTATAGAATATATCACACTGTTGGATAGGTACCTTAAAAAATTAAATTTTTCAAGGGCACCGCTGTAATTGTTAAATACCCATTGCTCAGGGAGTCCAAAAGGATTGTCATATACTTCACTTTTTGACTTAAACGACAAATTAATCATCCAGTACAAGGGAAAAAGAAACGTTAACCCAATAATTATCATAGTCGCATTTATCAATATTTTAATTAGTTTATTTTTTTTCGTAACACTCACCCCCTGTTAAAATTCGATTTTCTCTTTAGCAACAAATTTATTAATAAGTATTGTTAATACCAGACATTCCAGTACAAATATTATTGCTATTGCACAACCCTGACCAAAATCCGAAGCTGAGAATGCTTTAAAGAACAGCTGATAAATAACAGTTCTTGATACGTCACCAGGTCCTCCGGCAGTCATTATCCTTACGTGGGCAAATTGGGACATACAGCCCAGCACTGAGAGAACAAGCACATATTTACTTACATCCTGCAAAAGTGGAATTGTAATTTTTACGCTTGTTTTTAAGAATCCCGCACCGTCAATAACTGCAGCTTCATAATATGTATTTGGAATGGCCTTTATACCTGTATAAAATAGTAATGCATTCAAACCGATATATTGCCACAGGAAAGCCGCCGTTATAGCAAAAATTACCGTCCGTTCATCAGACAACCACTCCAAAGCAAGGCCTTCTAGTCCAATTCCCCTTAATATACTGTTAATCAAGCCCCACTGGGGTTCATATATGGCGATCCACATCTGTGCTATAACTGTTACCGAGAGTATTGCCGGAAATACACTGCTGGCCTTAAAGAACCTCCTTACCTTTTCACCCTGCCTATCCATAATCAAGGCAAGGAGCAAAGATATGGGCAATCCGATACATGTAGATATGATTACCATAATAAAAGTATTAAGGTTGGATTTCCAGAAGGTTGCATCCTTCAAAACGTTCATATAATTTTCAAATCCAACATATCCCAGGCTTTTAAAGCCATCGTTTTTTTGAAAGCTTATTATCAGTTCAGGAATAAGCGGATAAATTACAAAAGCAGTAAATAGCAGCAGTGCAGGAAAAGCGAATATGAATATTGCGAGTTTGTTGCCATAAAATTTGTTCATATTTATCACCTGTTAATCAATCCCTGTATGAGAGTACCCATACAGGGATTGATTTATTAATTATTTTGCGTTTAGCCAGTAGTATATGTTATTTGAAATTGTCAGCCCAGACAGGATTAATTGCCTTAATATAATCATCAGCTGAATACTTTCCTGTAAGAAGCTTGCTGTTCAGCATAGAAATTTCAGCAGACATTTTGGTATTGAATGTAGCTGCCCACATAGAAGGAATCTTTAACTTTGCAGCGTCAAACTGATCCAAGCTCTTCTGCAGCAACGGAGATATGCCTTCCACCTTTACGCCGGTATCAAGTGCTGTTGGTGACTTTTGTTCGATGTTGTAGTACAGTGCATCCTGAGTTGCACAGAACATTGCAAAATTAGCGGCAACCTCGGGATTTTTTGTATTTGCTGATACAAGATAACCACTGAGCGGTGCTCCCCAGAACTGAATAGATGCATTAGCATCATTTCCTTCTTTTGCTGACGGCCATACAATGAAATCTGTATCTGGAGCAGCTTTTTCAATATTGCCTGTTTCCCATGTAAACATAGCAAGCATTGCTGCTTTGCCTGAAGTATACATTTCAACAGCAGGACCATAATCGATATTTGTAACACCTGGTGCAAAGGCTCCAGCCTGAACCAGCTTCTGTATTCTTTCCAAGGCATTCTTTACTACAGGATTACTGAAATCAGTCTTATTATTTGTCAAGTCTAAGGCAACCTGAGGATCTTCAGCCATAATCATTGTCTGAAGCATGTGCAAATTAGGAGTCCATCCGTCTTTTCCAACTATGGACATTGGAACAATACCCTTGCCTTTAAGAGTTTCACATGCTTTTACAAGCTCATCAAATGTGGTTGGAATCTGGATGTTATGTTTTGCGAACACATCCTTGTGATACCATAATCTAGGGGTAAAGTATTGATCAGCACCGGGCTGCACGCAATAAAGCTTTCCATTGCTGTCAGGAGTAACAACTTCCTGCATTTTAAATTTCTTGTCAAAACCGGATTTTTGCACGAAAGGAGCTAAATCCAGCGCATTGCCTGCCTGTACAACGACGGATGAAAGGTTTTGCTCGGAAAACCATACGTCAGGCATATCACCGGACGCGTTGTAGGCCTTCAACTTGTTGGCGTAGTCCTGACCGCCTCCGCCTAAATCGTACTCTACTTCAACATTGGGCATTTCCTTCTCAACGTTCACTTTAATATATTTATCACGAATATTGTTTCTGTTATCGTCAGCACTTAAAGACAAGAATTTGATTTTTACCTTTTCATTGTTCTGTTCTGCTGTTTGTGAGGTTTGTGCAGTAGCTTCTGCAGTAGATGTCGCAGCTGAATTGGTTGAATCCGAAATCTTTTCGCTGCCACCTCCGCAAGCGGTTAAAGAAAATACCATTGCAATAGCCATAACACCTGATGCAAGCTTTGTTAACTTACTCATTTTCCATCCTCCTTATTTGATAATCAAACTAAGTAAATATGCCTTCCGAAAGGTTCTGTAACTGTTACAGGTTCATTATATTACTGAAGCATACACTGTTGAAGGTAATTTTCTTAGTGGGCAGGTAAAAATATCGGGTAATATATTTTGTGCACTAATTTATCTAGTTCCTTGAATGGGATAAAATTGTAAAAAAAAGCACCGTTTACATTACAGGTAAATAAGGATATAGACCTGCTGCATTGGTACCGGATTAGATATGTAAAAACAAAAATCTTTATTTAACCAGTTAAGATTTATAACAAAAAACTGATACTAATTCTAGGGTATATTACTATTCCTCTCGTTGATTTCCTTTGCATTTTCAAGCCATAAAGGGTTTATTGCCCTGATATATTCGTCTGGAGAATATCTTCCTGTCAGAAGCTTGCTGTTTAGAACAGAAATCTCTGCACAGGTTTTGGTATTAAAGGCTGCCGACCAGACGGAAGGAACCTTTATTGCCGCCCTGTCAAGCTGTTCCAAATCCTTTTTCGCCAGAGCAGAGGTATTCTCTACTTTTACTCCGGTATTAAGCGCTGTTGGTGCTTTACTTTCAATATTATAATATAAAGCATCCTGGGTAGCACAGTACATTGCAAAACGTGCGGCTGCTTCCGGATTTTTTGTTTTTGACCAAACCATATAACCGCTTAGCGGAGCACCCCAGTATTGGACGGCCGCATTGTTGCCAGTTCCCCCTCTTACCGACGGCCACAGCATAAAATCAGTGTCGGGAGATAATTTCTCCAATCTTGGCAGTTCCCATGAAAATGCAGCCAGCATTGCGGCATTTCCCGAGGTATACATGTTGATAGCCGGCTCATAACCAATACTTTCAACATTTCCGGGAAATGCCCCCGCATGAACCAACTTGATTATACGCTCCAGAGCCCTCTTTATTACCGGATTGGCAAAATCAGTATTCCCATCAAGCATATCAAGTACAACCTGTGGGTCTTCAGCCATAATCATTGTCTGAAGGAGATGAAGATTAAGTGTCCAGCCATCTTTGCCCGTAATTGAAATTGGAACTATTCCCTTTTCATTAAAGCGTTCACATACCTCCAGCAGATCATCAAAGGTATCTGGAACCTGTATGCCGTAGCTTTTGAATATATCTTTATGATACCATAGCCTTGGGGTGGTGAATTTATCGTTGCCGGATTGAACACTATATATCCTGCCGTTTTTGTCCGGAACTAAAGAATCCTGTTCGCTGAACTTTTTATCAAAATCCCATTTATATATATACGGCGTCAGATCAAGTGCATTACCTGCGGTAATAACAACGGCCGACAGGTTTTGCTCCGAAAACCAAACATCGGGCATGTTTCCTGAGGAATTGTACACCTTCAGCTTGGTAGCATAATCCTGCCCCCCTCCGCCTAGATCATACTCCACTTCCAAATCTGGTAATTCTCTCTCCAAATTGGCTTTTATATAGTTTTCTCTGATTTTGTCCCTGACCTCGCTGTCACTTATGGAGAGAAATAGAATTTTTACTTTCTGAGTGGGTTTAATAGTTTCAGATATCTCAGGATTTTTGTATATACCCGGAGAGTTGCTACAGGCGACAGCTATAGCAACTATGAATATTAGTGTATATTTCTTCCACGTCTTAACCATGTGGTAACTCCCTTCGAGTATAATTCACGGAATTTTGCAGATTAATAAATCATTATGGCTGTTTACGTTTTCCTGATGTTATCTATAAATTTACTGGGTGCCAAGCCGTAATACTTTTTAAAACATTTTCCAAAGTAACTGGCATCTGCATAACCTACCTTGCTTGCAACATCAAGGATCAAGGTATTTCCTGAATCAAAAAGCTCCTTTGCTTTCCTGATTCTGAATTCTGTCAGGTATTCATTTATTGTAACTCCTGCATCCCGTTTAAAAATAAAGCAAAGATGTGCATAATTAACAAACAGGTTTCTGGCTATTTCATCTATACTTAGCTCACTGCTTTGATAATTGCGGCTTATATAGTTCTTCACCTCTTCTATAAGTCTGGAAGCCTTAGAAATTTTATTTCTTTTAATAGTTTCCAGCGTCTGCATAAAAATATCCTTAATCCAACTTTCCATCTCATCAATTGATTTTTTTGACTGAATTTCTTCTATAATATTAAAACTATTAACAGCCATGACATCTTCAAGACGCAGACCCAATTCAACAATAGCCTCCATGCATGCCGCAACCATTTCAATGCAAACAACAAAAAGTATTTGGTGATGTATATTCTCACCGCGCACCCTCATGAATACCTGGCTAATCAGTTTATTCACTTCTTCTTCATCTGCTGTCCTAATACTCATTAACAGCCGGCTCCTGTATTCCCCTGAAAATACGGTTCCCTTTATACCAGACTCAGCTACCAGACTGTATAGTATAATTCTGTTTTTACCAAGGGTAAGCTTGTGCTTTAATGCTATTATGGATTCCCTGTATGATATAGGAATGTCGAACAATTTTGTTTTTTCACTGCCGATGCCCATAGTTATGGTGAAATCCAGATGCTTGCATACTGCAGATCTGACCAGCTCCAGCCTGCTTTCCAGCAGAGCAAGGATTTCATCCTTATTTTGCGCCTCATCCATACCAACGATTATGCATATCCTGTCATCAATATCATAGCAAACATCAAAAGTAAATTTTTCACCCAGAATTTCACTTGAAATATTGGATACTGCGTATTTCCACAGCTGTTTTTCTTCATTGTCCCAACTGGTCCTTTCATCGCAGTCCAGTTCAATGGTAATTACCAGATAGAAATCCGAACTTATATTTATTTTCAGGTATTCCATCTTTTTTAATGTTTCATTTTCTTTGGGTATCAGTGAACCCTGTATCAACTCATTCAGAAACTTATCCTTGAGAAGGGGAAGACTGTCCCTGACCTGTTGCTTCAAACCTTCAAACTCAAATTTGATGCTTGTCTCCCTGCTAATAATCTCTTTTAATTCAAGCAATGTACTTTTAAGTTCTTCCTCATTAATCGGCTTTAGTATGTAATTATTTACCCCGAGCTGGACTGCTTGTCTTGCATAATTGAACTCACTGTGTCCGGACAGAATTATGAATTTACTCTCTATTCCTTGTTCTTTAACTCTCTGTATAAATTCAAGACCATCTATTATTGGCATATTAATGTCAACAAGCATTATGTCAGGATTTATAACTGCCACCTTTTCCAAAGCGTCCTTACCGTTTTTAGCTTCTCCACAGATTTCAAAGCCCAGTTCTTTCCATGGTATTGATACCTTAAGTGCTTCTCTGAAATAGAATTCATCATCGATTATCATTATTTTCAACATTATTTCACCCCTATGCCTCGACAGCCGGCAATTTCAATATAACTCTGGTATATTCCTCCAACCTGCTCTCAATTCTCAATCCATATTCCTCCCCGTACAACAGCTTTAGCCGTGAATCAACGCTGTGTATACCAAAGTCATTACTTTTCTGATCATTCGCCGGCCTGTTAAGAACCCTGTAAATCTTCTCCTCACTCATACCTGTTCCATCATCAAATACTTCTATTTTTATTTCACCATTCTCAAATTCACCTTTTATTATCAGCATGCCCTTGCCTTCCTTTTGCTTTAGTCCATGATAAATCGAATTCTCTACAAGTGGCTGCAAAGTTAGTTTGGGTATCTGATACTTTAATATTTCTTCTTCAAATTCCAACTGGTAATCCAGATACTCAACATATCTCATCTTTTGTATTGACAGATAATTGTCTATCAGATTCATCTCATCTCTTATGGTTATAATGTCATTGCCCTTACTCAGGGAAATCCTGTAAAAACCCGCCAGATACTTGGCAGTATTCATTGCGTTATCTTTTAAATCCAATTTTATAAACGAAATAATTGTTTCAATAGTGTTATATAAAAAATGAGGTTTGATTTGCGACTGGAGAAGTTTAAATTCGTTTTCCCGTTTTAATTTCTGCTCGGTATATATTTGTTCAACCAGCCCATTGATTCTATCCATGAGGCTGTTAAACCCGTCTCCCAACATCCCTATCTCACCTTTTATGTTGAGGTCGGCTCTCCGTTTCAAATTTCCCGACTTAATTTCTTTCATTATACTCACAAGCTTTAGTATTGGTTTTGATATAGTATAGGATAAAAGATAAGAAGCAACAAATGCGCATATCAAACAGGTTACGCCAAAAACAAGAATAAGCTGGGTCATTCTTTTGTTTTCATAGGTTATTTCATCCAGAGGTATTACACTGACAACCTTCCAATCAAGCTTATTGAAATTCTGAACGGTTATTAAAACCTTTTTGTCGCCTATATTTCTTATTAGGCTCTTAATATCGGATATATCCTCAAGTCTGTATTTGCCCAAGTAAAGTTTCTCATCAAATTTCGTGTACAATTCGCTTTTGTCCTGTGTAGATAGAATATTTTTTTGACTATCCACTATAAAAAACTTATCATTCTCATTTACAATGTTATTAAGGTATATTGCTGCTACATCCTTTTCCTTTAAATAAAGTACAGCTGTTCCCAAAACATGTCCGGTATCCATTCCTATTATGGTCTTGGCTATGGCAAATACATCCTCATCTCCACCATACTTGTATTTGACTTTGAATAATCCGGTCCATGTGGGAACCTTATTTTTGGTTATGGTGTTTACTAAGTCCTTATTGAAATATGTACTTACACTTGAATTATCAATAAAGCCTACGTCAAAAAAAGTATTTTGAGACGATATGATACTTGCGGCTGCAATGTTGGTAGTAGGCTGTACAACATTGCTTATCACGGTAGATAGCGTCTTCTCAACCTCGATATTATCAACCGAATCCAATTCATTGTTTTCTATGCGCTCCAATTGGTTTTGCATTCTGTTATCCATTGAAAGTATTCTTGCGTAGTTTTCAGAATTGTTGGTTAAATTAAGAAGACTCTTATCAATGAGAGAAAGTTCTCTTTCAGCATTTTTTGTTACCTTTTCAACTATTGCCTGATTGGAAATCTTAATTGTTAATATGGCAAACATTGATAGGGACACTAAAAGAATGCCTGCATAAAAAACAAATATTTTGCTTTTTATAGACATGTTTTTAAAAACAGCTATTGTAATACTAATTAGTTTATTTTTTTTCATATGGTATTTTCCTGCAATATGGTGATATTTTTGTTAAATTAATATGTATTCCATTCTTATATAATATCATAATTTAATGAAATATTGGCAATATTATATAAACAGATTATGTTAATTATAAATGCATTATGTTTAATTTACACGTTACTCAAGAAACTTAAAGCAAAGAAACCGCTGCAAAACCCGTTTGGGTTTTGCAGCGGCCACTTTATAAAACTACCATTCCTTTGAGTAAATCTTGTAGAGTATTGCTGCCGCTTCGGCTCTGGTAGTGACTCCCAACGGATTAAGAGTTGTTTTGCTGTTACCTGTGATGAAGCCCATCCTAACCATTGTAGCCATGTTCTCTGTTGCATATTTTGCGATTTGCCCAGCATCGGTATACCTTTTGATATCCTCTGCAGTACCTTTTTCCAATGCTTTATTCGCTATCTTCAATGCTTTTATAGTCATTGTAACCAGTTCCTGTCTCGATATCTCCCTTTCAGGACTGAATTTACCGTCAAAGCCGACCGTTATGCCAAGTTCTTTTGCTATACCTATTTCTCTGTAATACGTATCCGTCTCCTTCACATCACTGAAGTCGTTCTTAAAATCAGCGGTCAGTCCCAGAGTTCTTACAAGCCATGCCACATATTCTGCTCTAGTAATCTTTTCAGCAGGACTGAACTCCGTACCTGACGTGCCTTCAATTATTCCGTTTTCCGTAAGGGCTTTAACTGCCTCTACCGCCCAGGAATGCTTCTGCATGTCCAGGAAGTCTTTCTTAGTATAAACAACTGCATACTTGCTAAGGTGAGTAGTGGTAAATACCATGGCTTTTTCAGAAGGTACATATTTTGCATCCTTCATCTTCACTGCTTTTCCATCCTGAGCCAAATACCATACTGTCAGATACTCAGTGTTTGCAAGTTCAGCGGGAGTTGGAGCATATGGTATTCTGATGGTCAAAGTTGCTCCTGTATTACTCCATGCCTTTTCCTTTCCATTTACAATAAGTTTTATATCAAACATCGGTTTGTTTCCGACTAAAGCCTTCTTTGCAGAATCCAACTCGGCTGTGTCGACCTTTTCAATGGAAAGTTCAATCCTGTCAGACCCTGCCAAATCAGTCGCAGAGAACATATTTACAGGCATCGTTACTGCTGCTCCTTCGGTTACAATCTGAATTGCCTTTGCTGCGTCACCTGACACTAGAGCAGATGACGGTAAGCTTGCAACGTATGCATTCACTCCTGCTGTCTTTGGAATTTCCACCGTAGCAACCTTAGCCTGGGTTAATGCTTTTGCAAGTACATTTGCATCAACTGTAACCTTTGAAATTCCCTTTGCTGCATCCACCACAGGTGCGGATACTTTTACCTTGCCGGGAACTGTTGTTTCGACAGGTGTCACTGTGTTGCTGCTTCCAGATCCGCTACCATTGCTACTTCCGCTGCCACCGCTATTTCCGCTGCTTGCCGGATTAGTAGTTACGTATACAGACGGACCGTTGCTGCTCCAGTTGCCTGCAGCATCTCCCGCCTGCACTGAGAACATATAGGAGGTTCCGGAATACAATCCGCTGACATAATAGTTGCTTGTATTTCCCGGGACAGTTGCAATGAGGTTTGAATCCCTGTATATTCTATAGCTTGTTACTTGGGTATTATCCTGCGCAGCCGTCCAGTTCAACCAAAGACCTGTCTGGGATACTCCCGATGATGAAAGCGCACTTCCTTCGGGCCATACCGGTGCTGCCGTGTCCTGCTGTTCTTCCTGTCTGGTTGCTTCTGTTACTGAAAGCCCCGGTTCACTCCAATTCAAGCTCGGATCCTTGGCCTTTATTGTAAATGTATATTGGGTTGCAGCCTTTAAGCCTGACACCCTATAACTGGTTACATTTCCTGTCAGCACTGCAAGCTGCACATCTCCATTATATATGACATATCCTGTTACAGCCGTATTATCCAGGGCTGCCGGCCAGGTTAGTGTCATTCCGGTTTCGGTAATGTCGGACACAGTAATACTGCTTCCTTCAGGCCAGTATGGAGCCTGTGCGTCTCCCTGTCCGTCATCCTGCAAGGTGGTCAATGTAACCGATGGGCCGTCAATACTGATATTGCCCGCCTCGTCACCTGCCTGTACCGTGAAGGTATATTCAGTTCCGGCATTGAGATTCATGACCTCATAGCTCCTTACGTTTCCAGCCGCTGCTCCGATTTTATCGGTTCCACAGTAGATTTCATAAACTGTTACGCCTGTATCGTCCTCTGCCGACGTCCAAGTTATGGTAACAGCATTTATTCCTATGGCTGAACCAGTCACCGTACTTGCCTGCGGCCAGGTCGGCGCTGTTGTATCTCCTTGTCCGTTCTCCGGCAAGGTGGTCAATGTAACCGATGGGCCGTCAATACTGATATTGCCCGCCTCGTCACCTGCCTGTACCCTTAAAGTATATTGAGTTCCGGCATTTAGATTTATAACCTCATACATGTTTATGTTT